>JACAET010000015.1 GCA_013388685.1 Chloroflexota bacterium
ACGAGATCCAAAACATGCTTTCGGTGGGTGTAAAGACAGGCGGCGGTTCGACGCCGCCGGAGGCGGGAAGAGGCGAATGGGGAGTTAAAAAATCGAAGGCGCGGACGGCAAGTTGGTCGCCGTATTTTGTAAAGAGAAAGTACAGCAACCAATACGTCACGGCGATGCGGAAGATCGCCTTGAGCAGCCGTTTGCGATTTTCGGGCGAAAGCAATGAGCCGATCAGGGCGGTCAGGATGATGATCAAAATCCACACGCCAGCCTGCAGGTAGAGCGGAATCTCACGCCACGTTTCGACAAGCGCGCCGGCGTCGAAGGTCATTCCCCCGGCGGGAGCTTGCAAGAGCGGGCGGGCTTCATGGAATGGAACCTTGCCCAAGCCCGCAGCAAGCGCCGTCACCGCCCCCACCGCAAGGACGGACAGCGTCAATATCCAGGGTTTCTTTTCGAACAGGGACCACATAGGAATGCGGAACATTGTACCATTGGGACGGGGTATTCGAACCCCTCCCAAGGAGGATGCGGCTCTGAACTTTTGCAGGAGGCTCCAATGATATACTTCCCTCCATGAGCGGCTGTATCGGCACGTTGCATTCGCAAGCCCGCGAGGGACTGCGTCATTTCAACGCAGGGGAATATTTCGAGGCGCATGAGGCGCTCGAGTACGCGTGGAACGCCGAGGAAGGTGAAGCGAAGAAACTTTACCGGGGCATCCTGCAGATGGCTGTCGCGTATCTGCACATCCAGCGCGGAAATTACGCCGGCGCGCTCAAAGTATATGAGCGCAGCCGAAAATGGCTGGAAGGATTACCCGCCGTCTGCAAGGGAGTCCATATCGGGCAATTACGCAGGGATGCCGAAAAGGTCGTCGAGGCGCTTAAGAGACTCGGTCCCGAACGAATCGGGGAGTTCGATCCGGCTTTGTTGAAACCGGTAAAATGGCAGGCAGGGAAATCCCTCTACACGTGCGACCGCTGCGGCAGCGAGATGTACGAAAAGAATTGCAAGGTCGTCTGCCCCAACTGCGGCAATCGCTTCGACTGTTCGGACTTGAATCTTTATTTCGATTGAGGTAATCCATACATCAATCGTTGGGGGGTCACGATCAATACCGTACCACTCGAAAGGTTTTGATGCTTTCCTCGAAAACGGGAAGATTTTCAAAGAATTCGTTGATCTGCGCCACATATTCCACGTACCAAACCGTCGAACCATCCAAAAACACATAGATTAAATCGTTATAGTCAATGTTATTGATCTTGAATTCCACGACGATCCGTCTGGCTTCGACCGTGTTGACGTAAGCCATGCGGCGATCGGCAACCCGCGCCTGATAAGGCAGGGTGGGGATTTTGGCTTCCAGGAACGCATCCAGCGAATCGCCCGTCATCAGGTCGTAGGAAACGCTCACCAGCATGGTATAGGCGGATGACTTGCTGGGAATTTCGGTAATCAACAATTCGTTTCGCGCAAAACCGGCGGTGATATTCTTTGTTTTCTTGTCCGCCAGTTTGAAATTATCAGGGAGCCAGATTTCGACCAGCGGTGTTTGATAGTGCTTCCAGCCGGCAGGAATCAATTGCTCGTAAGGAATCGGGGTCGGGGTGATGGTGGGGTTGACCGTGGGGGTAACGACAACGACAGGAGTAACGGTCGGCGCGTGGGTTGGCGTCCAGTTTGGCGCCTTTGCCGCCAGCGGGTTTCCTCGCAACACAAGCCAGCCGCCGGCGCACAACAACAGGATCAATGCCCCTGCCATGCCAGCCACAATACCAACTTGCATTCGCGTCATCCCCATGATCCTTTGTCCATCGTTCATATGATCCTCCGCTTATACATTACATGGAATGCCCCGAAGGCTTCCCGACAAGAGACCGATCGAAGATCGAATTCTTTCGACCGCCTAGCCGCAAACCCATGGCGCGGGACACGACCTCAATGATCGATGGGAGAATCTTACCCTTTCAAGCGGGAATGTGACCGTTTTAACTTCATGTCTGAATCAGAATCGCGCGGGCGGGCGCGCCGTCCGAACCGGCGATTTTGAGGGGCAGGCAATACAGGTCGTAAAAACCGCGCATTACGTTCGAAAGATTCAACCCCTCCAGCACCACCACCCCCGCCCCGAGCAAAATTCTATGCGTCGGTTCGGAATCGCCGTAGGGTGCTACGGATAAATAATCCACGCCCACGAGTTGCACGCCGCGATCCACAAGCCATTGGGCGCCGTCTTCCGTAATGGCGACGAAATCGGTTCGAAAATCCCTTACACCCTTTGCCCAGAGATGGGAATTACTCGTCCCAAACAGGATGCGTTTCATATCCGGTGTGATCTCGGAACGTTCCAGCACTTCGGAGGTGATCGCATCCACCCCATCCGGCAACTGCAGCACGTAACAGGGGCCCGTCAACACCTCGAGCGGAAGCGACTCGACCGTACGCCCATCGTTGAGAAAGTGATGCGGCGCGTCCACATGGGTGCCAAGGTGAACGCTGGAACTGATGCGCGTCACGTTGGCGTGCGCCCCGCTGTCCATGGATTCGAATCGTTCGAGTTCGAGACCCGGGTCGCCGGGCCAGACGGGAAGGTCGGCTGAAATCGTGAGGGAAATATCATGGATGGTCATGGTTAACTCCTGAACAGGTCTCAACGCGACAGGGTTATGGACGCCAGCGTAAACTCCTTCAATGCGTCTTCGTCAATGGTCACACCCAACCCGGCTTTATCGGGAACGGTGATCGTGCTGTCGGCGTTCAACACAAAATGCTCGTTCGTGATATCACGATGATAGTAACGGTCGGAGGCGGAGATGTCGCCCGGCAGGACGTAGCCCGGCAGAGAGGCAATCGCCAAATTCGAGGCGCGTCCGACACCCGTCTCCAGCATCCCGCCGCACCAGACCGGAAGATTCCGCTCGCGGCAATAATCATGAATCAAAATGCCCTGGCTCAGTCCGCCCACCCGCGCAGGCTTGATATTGATGTTGCGGCAGGCTTTCATTTCGACCGCATACCGCGCGTGGCGCGGCGTGACAATGCTCTCGTCCAGGCAGATCGCCGTTTTGAACTGCGCCTGCAGTTTGCGATGATCCCAGATGTCATCTTCGAACAGAGGCTGTTCGATCAACAGCAGGTTCAGATCGTCGAGCGGTTTGAGCACGGCGGCGGTCTCCAGCGTGTACGCCGAGTTCGCATCCACCTGCAGGCGCAAATCGGGAAATGCCTTGCGGACAGCGGTCGTCTCTTCGACTTCGCGTCCCGGCTTGATTTTGATCTTGACGCGGCGATAGCCCTGCGCCAGATAGGACTCGACGGTTCGCACCAGTGCCGAGGCGGTTTCCTGAATCCCAATCGAAACCCCCACTTCGACCTTTTCCCGCACCCCGCCGAACATTTCGCGCAGCGATTTACCGTCCCGCTTGCCAAGCAGGTCCCAAAGAGCCATCTCCACGCCGGCTTTGGCGAGATGATGCCCGCGGATGCGCTCCACACGGCGCTGAAAATCGAGCGCGTCGGTCACATCCTGCCCGAGGAGGAGCGGCGCAATAAAATCCTTGAGGATATGCCAGGCAGTGCCGGTCGTCTCGTAGTTGTAACCCGGTTCGCGCGAAGCGACGCACTCCCCGTAGCCGGTCAAACCGTCCGCGTTCAGGGTGACAAGAATACATTCCCGCTGCGTCTCGCGCCCAAACGAGGTCTCGAACGGCGCGACCAAAGGCATGGAAAGATGGCGCAGGCTGAAAGAGTTTATTTTCATCAATCACCTCAAAGACCCCGGCAAGCCGTGACGCCACCGGCCTATGATTCCGCTGGCGCTTCCTGCCCATCTTCTTCTAATTTCAAACCCCGCAATGCCTCGTCCACGCTGGTGGCGGCGTCGCGGCGCATTCCCGCGGCGGGCGTACCGCAATAGGGGCAAATATTCCACGGCAGTTCCATCAGTTTGTCGCAGTTTTCGCAGTTCTTTTTGAGTTTGGTATGACAATTCGGGCAGACCTGCCAGTCGTCCTTGACCCGCCGCTCGCAACCCGGGCAAAGCGGAAGATCCTCCAAAGCCTGAAGCAACGCCTCCTCTTCGAGAGTCTTTTGATAATCCTCTTCGAGCGTCCGCGGCGGGCGCAGAATGAGGTAGACGAGAACCCCCGGCAGATTGAGCACAGCCACCAGCAGAGTAGCGAGCGCGTGTACAAGCGGATCGCGGGCACGGGCGCGGATATCGCGGTACGCCCACACAATGAGCGCGACCCACAACGCGGCAAGGAACGCGCCGCCAAAGCCGGTCAAAACAAGAAACAAGTTGCTGACGAATGCGGGATCCAGAGTCATAACACCTCGGTGAGGGAGTCGGTCCTTCGATGGCGCTTTGCTCCGCTCGGAATGGAAGTGAATCTATTGTATCCCATCTCACGGTGTCGTGTGGTGAAAGAACCATTCGCCTTCGCCCTGGGAGGCATACGAATTTGCGCCGATGACCTCGTAAAACGTTATCCCGGGATGCAGCGGAATCGGCGTTCCAGATGCGGTCATCAACAGAAGCGGCTGATCCTTCGCAATACGCACCCACTTGGCAGGGAAACCCAACCCATTGCGAAAGACATATGCCTCCCCCGATCCGGTCATGTCAATATGGTAGACCTCGTCGTCCTCCTGATAGGGATTGGCAAACTCATGATAGGCGAACAGAACGACCACATTTGAAGCGTGGACATGCAGCCCCGTAACGTTATCCCACAAAGGTGCATACGCTTCCTCTCTGCCATCCCGCGTATCTTGTTTCTCCTGATAGCGTACATATTCCTGCGAATCGGGGATGTATTCCCAATAATTGTAGGAATACTCGGAAAAATACGTGTAAATCCGTATCGCTTCCAGGCTGATTTCCTGCGGCGGCTCCAACTGGAAGTCGCCGCGCAGGCGGGGTTTGTCGGCGGGCAGGTTGTTCTTTGCAACGCAGTCATCCCACAGGAAGGTATTGAAGTAATAATTATTGTACTCTTCGACGCTGCGCGAGGACATGAGCCGGTAAGGGGGACACGAACCAATCTCGGGAACGGCGAGAAATTCCGCAATGTCGGTCGTCTTGAAATACTCCAGCACGCGTTGATCGGCGAATTTGAACATGAGATACGCCTGGTACATGCGGACGATATGTTCATCGAAGAAGCGCCCCGACCGGACGGGTCCCACCCATTCAGAGTTGTTTCCGTAGAAAATGGCGATGAACCGCGTCAAACCGCCCTCGATGTAATATTCGAAAACCTGGTCGGCAAGCGTCAACCCCGACTGCGGGCGAACATAACGCGGGTAATTCGCAACCTTGATCGCCATCGGCCTGCGCTCGAGCAAAGACGGATCGGCTTGCGGCAGACCCGTGAGCGGGTTGATCACGGGCGGCAGTGTGGCGGTCGGCGGCACAGTGGGAATCAACGTCGCGGTGGGGATGGAGGTTGGCAGAGTCACTGTCGGCAGGGAGAAGGGCGTCGGCGCCGCGCCGGCATAAAGTGAGTCGGGGGCGCCTTCCTGTAAAGGTCGAAAAGGGGTCGGGGAGGAAATTCCAACCGCAGAGGCTTCATCCGCCGCGATGGAACATCCGGAGAGAAGGAACAGAACGCATACAGCCATCACCAGGCGTGGACACATGGGTGGATTGTACAACAATCAAACGCGCCTGCACATCCCGGGGCTGCGAAACGTCCGCGCCGCGCTGTCGAAGTACTGATAAAATTGCCCCAACATGTTCATCTTCATCACCGTCGGATTACTCTTGCTGACCGCGCTGTTTCTGCTGACTCTCCGGTTTATGCTTCCCGATTTTCGGTTCGCATGGCTGACGGCAACCGGCGGAGCGTTCCTCGCCTGGATAAGCGTTTTCTTCTGGCAGACGGGAATGCCGGCAAGTGTGGCGCTCCCCCTGTGGCAACCCGAAAGCGTCTTCCGTCAATCGCCGCTCTTCCTTGCGGATGGCATTGCATGGGCTTTCGCGCTCAGCGTCACGACCATTTGCCTGGCGGTGATCATAACCTCTGTCGCCCGCGATAACTTTCCCAGCCCACTCAGTTGGATCGGCGTGCTGACGTTGACCGGCTTGGGGGTGCTGGCCGTGACCGCCGACAACCCTCTGACGCTTGTCCTGCTCTGGGCGGCAATAGACCTGACCGAAATGACCTCACAAATGCGGTTCGTGGAAAATCCGCGCTTGAGCGAACGCGTGGTGATATCTTTCGCTTCACGCGTAACCGGAATCCTGATCCTGCTGTGGGCAAACATGGTCAGCGCCTCGGAGGGTTTCGTCCTGGATTTTTCATCTCCCCCGCCGCGCGCGGGCATCTATCTCATCATTGCCTCCGCGCTCCGGTTGGGCGTGCTTCCGATCCATCTGCCGTATGCAAGCGAATCCTCCTTCAGGAGAGGCTTTGGTACAGCCCTGCGGATGATCTCGTCCGGTTCGAGCCTGATCTTGTTGGCACGCATCCCGCCCGACAGCGTCTCCTCATCCATCACGCCGGTTTTGACGCTCCTGGTGGCGGCTGCCGCGCTTTATGGCGCGTGGATGTGGTTACGCGCGCCCGACGAACTTGCCGGGCGTCCCTACTGGTTGATCGGGCTGGGTTCGCTGGCGGTCGCTTCCGCCCTGCGCGGCAACCCAATCGGCGCCACAGCCTGGAGTTGCGCGTTGATCCTTTGCGGAGGCGTGTTGTTCCTCGCCTCTGCAAAAAGCAGATGGCTCGAGACGGGACTGCTGGTTGGTCTTTGGGGCATTTCCGCCCTGCCATTCTCGCTGACCGCCTCCGGCTGGGTCAATCCTTCGGGAACCCATGGATATATCGTTCCGTTTTTGGTAGCGGCGCAGGCAATGTTACTGGCAGGTTATCATCGCCAAAGTCAGCGCTCCGCGGCGCGCACATCCTTCGAGAATCAACCCATTTGGGCAAAAAATGTCTACCCGCTTGGCGTGTATGTCATCCTGCTGACCATCCTGCTGCTCGGCTTTTTCGGCTGGGAGGGAACGCTTCAAATTGGCAATTGGGCGCTCGGAGTCACCGCTGCGTTCCTGATGGTCGGCGTACTGTGGCTCATTCCGCGCGTACGCCTGCTCAATCCGGTGCGCGCCCATTGGGTGCGCACCACCGATTCAACCCAGCCGGATATCATATACCGAACGATTTGGACGGCATATCGCGCGGTCAGAAGACTTTTGAATGCCTTCTCGAACGTATTGGAAGGTGAGAGCGGCATCATGTGGACCTTGCTCTTTTTGGTTTTATTCATTTCGATTTTCTCCCAAGCCGCGCCCTGATGCCATGACACCGTTCCTTTCACAAATCGTCATTCTGCTGCTCGTCGCCACCTCCACCGGGATTCTGCTGGCGCGCAAATGGCGCTGGCTGATCGCATTTCTGTCCGCCCAATACGCGGGTGTTTTCCTCCTTGCCCTGCAGCACCTGCCGCTCGGCATGGCAACCGTCAAAGTCATTGCAGGCTGGATGGGCGCCGCCATCTTGGGCATGACACATTCGAGCCTCGAGGAGGAACGCCCGGAGACGCTGCCGCAGGGGCGTTTCTTCCGCCTGGTTGCCGCCGGCATCGTCCTTTTGATCGCCGGAACCGGCGCCCCCTTTGTAGACAGTCTGATGGCAAATGCAGGCATGATCGTTTCCGCCGGGGGCATGCTGTTGATCGGCATGGGGCTCATCCACCTCGGTGTGACCGATCAACCTTTGCGCGTGACAATCGGCTTGATGACCGTACTGGCCGGCTTCGAGGTCTTGTACGCCGCCGTCGAAAACTCGATTCTGGTCGCGGCGCTACTGGCCACGATTACTCTCGGGCTTGCTCTGACGGGCTCTTACCTGATGATCGCATCCGCAAAAGAAGAAAACCAGGCGGAGACGATATGAACGCTCCAACGATCTGGATTCTGACGCCCGCGATTTTCGCCATCCTGCTGATGCCCCTCCGAAATCAACGCGCCCTGAGTTTGATCGGCGGCGTCTTTACCGTCCTGCTGGCAGTTGCGGCGCAATTCGTTCCCATGGAACAGGCATTAAGGCTTGGCACCCTCTCGCTCAGAATCGAATCGTCGCTCAACATTCTCGGCAGGCAATTGGTCATCAACCCTCAGGAAGGTCCGCTCCTGGCTTTGATCTATGGAGCGACCTCATTGTGGTTCTTCGGCGCAGAGGCATCCAAATCGGCTTTGCGTTTCGTCCCGTTGGGGTTGCTTGTCACGGCGCTGATGGTCGCGTCCATCGCCGTGGAACCCTTCCTGTTTGCCGCACTGTTCATCGAAACAGCCGTCCTTTTGGCGGTTCCATTGGTGACGAGCATTGATAAACCGCCCGGCAAGGGCATCATCCGCTTTCTAATCTATCAAACGCTTGCCATGCCGTGTATCCTCACATCCGGCTGGCTGTTGGCGGGTGTGGAAGCCAGCCCGGGTAACCTGACTCTCGCCGCGCAATCCGCCGCAGTCCTGGGACTGGGTTTTGCCTTCCTGTTGGCGGTCTTTCCGTTGTACAACTGGATTCCCATGCTTTTGGAGGAATCGCCGCCTTTCACCGTTGGTTTTCTCCTCTGGATCCTTCCCACCGCTACGCTGGTGTTCGGGGTCGGTTTTATTGACCGCTATTCCTGGCTGCGCACCTCCCCCCAATTCGTCACCGCCCTGCGTTTTTCCGGGTTGCTGATGCTCGCGACGGGCGGACTTTGGGCGGCATTTCAAAATCATATCGGGCGGATCATGGCATACGGTTCCATCGCCGAGACGGGTTTTGCCCTGCTTGCCCTCAGCCTGGACTCCCGGGTGGGAATTCCCATTTTATTCCTGCTCTTTCCGGCGCGCGCGCTGGGTCTTGCAGTCTGGTCTCTGGCGCTCACCATCCTCAAAGAGCGCTCGAAATCAATGCGCTTCAGTGACGTGCGCGGCATGTTGAGAATAGCACCCATTGCGGGGGCGGGACTGGCGCTGGCATCGCTTTCCACCAGCGGCTTTCCGCTTTTGGGCGGATTCCCAGCCAGGCTGGCGCTATGGGATGCCCTGGCACGCGTTTCGCTTACCGGCGCCTTCTGGATGGGAGTCGGCGTCATCAGCCTGTTTGCCGCGTCCTTCCGCATGCTGGCTGTCCTCAGCATGGCAGACGAGTACGCAGGCTGGGAGGCCAACGAAAACTGGTTGCAAGCGCTGATGCTCGGGCTGGGAATAATCGGGCTGTTCATCCTGGGCTTGTTTCCGCAAGCCGTTCAATTCTTCCTCGCGGATCTACCCGCCATGTTCGAACACCTCGGTCAGTGAAACGGTATCCTCCAGCGCCGGTTTATGCCCGAAAAAACCGCTTTTCAAGCATTGGACCTTATCCGAGCAGAGCGGTTATGAGACACTATCCATTAATATACTTCGTCGAAAATGACAATTTCACGAATGCCCATCCGCGGAAAGGCTCCCTGGCGTTGAGGTTATAATACCCACGTTATTCAAGAAATTCGCCGGAGGCAACATGGATTTTGAACAGATCGTCAAACGCCTGCAATGGCTGGATGAAGAACACCGCAAGGATAAAGCCGCCATCATCGAACTGGAGGAGCGTATCGCCGCATACCAAGCGAATCTGGATACCGTGACAAAACAGATTAAACCGCTCGAAAAACAGATTGCGGCTCTGACTTCCACAACCGCGCGCGTGGAACAATTCGAAACCATCCTGGCGAAACAACGGGAGGAGGCAAAAAATGCTCTCGAGGAATTGGACCAAAAATACCAGAAGCGCGAAAAAGAATGGCTCGCCCAACGGCATAAAGACCTCGAACCTTTTCACAAGGAAATCGAAAAACTCAAGAAGGCGCTGACCGAAATCGCGCCCATCAAACGCGAACTCAAGAGCCGCGCCAGCGCAGAGAACCGCCTGCAGCTGGAAATCGATCAGTTAAAACCCCCTCTCGAGGAGGTCAAACATATCGCGGAAGACGCGATCCGCGCGCAACGCGTCTTCGACGAAAACCGCAAGCAGGACATGAAACGCATTGCCGATCTGCAAGGCGAATTGACCGCCCTCCGCATACGGATTGATGAGGCGCGCACCAAAGCCGACGCCGGCGCAGACAGCGTCCGACATCTTGAGAATCGCTTCAAGGAACTGCTGGTCTCCGAAGCGGAACGCAAAGCCGCGCAGGCTGAATTCATCGAAAAACAATCCATCGCCCACCTGGACCGCGAACGCGCTTACAAAGAATGGAGTCAAAGTTACGCGGAATTCGAAAAACAAGTGGAAAAGCTCGAGACGCAGTCCCTCGCGCTCGAAGAGACTTTACGATCCGCGAAGCGCGCCCAAGAAACCTACAACGAACTCAACGCCAAACTCGAACGGCGCATCAACGAAGTCACCGAAATGCAGCGTCTTGCCGAAGACCGCCTGCGGCAGGAGTGGGTCACATTCAAAGCCGACGATCAGAAACGCTGGACGGGCTACACCCTCTCGCAGGACGAAGGCGGCAAGGATATTCGCAAATCCATTCAAAAACTGGAAGACCGTCTCGCCACGCTGGATGAATCCTTGCAGGCAACCCAGGATCAATTACACCAGACTGCAGACACCACCGAACAACAACTGCAGGAACTGATGAACGTCGCCCATGAGTGGCTTTCCTCCTACCAACGCATCATGGGACACGGAAAAACAACCAAGAAAACGAAAAAATAGACCTCTTGCAGACGCGCGCCACCCTGCCCGGGCGGGCGTTGCCAGGGGAAAGCACACAATACGCCCGCGTAAGAGACGTTCTCGAACGTCGGCTGGCGGATGCAGGAGATCAAACAAAAAGCCAAAATCAAAATGACCGAGACACGGCAACACAGGGATTTTCTTTCTCGGTGTCTCCGTGTCTTGGCGATTGTTTAACGAGGAAATCATGCGCGTTATCGGCACGGCAGGTCATGTGGATCACGGAAAATCCACTCTCATCGCGGCGCTCACAGGCACACATCCCGACCGTCTCAAAGAGGAACAGGCACGCGAGATGACCATCGAGCTTGGCTTCGCCTGGATGACCCTGCCAAACGGCGAGGAAATCGGCATCGTGGATGTACCGGGGCATCGCGATTTTATCGAAAATATGCTGGCGGGTGTCGGCGGAATTGACGCCACCCTTTTTGTCATCGCGGCAGACGAGGGCGTCATGCCGCAGACAAAAGAACATCTTGCGATCCTGAATCTGTTGCAGATTCCCGCCGGTCTGATCGCCTTGACGAAAACCGACCTCGCCTCAGATCCGGCGTGGCTTGATCTCATCGAAGCGGATATTCGCGCCGCCGCCGCCGGCACTGTTTTACATGATGCTCCCATCGTGCGCGTTTCTGCCCGAACCCAAACGGGACTCGATGAACTTGTTGCCCGCCTTGAAACGCTCTTCGAAAACAAGCCCGCTCGTCCCGATTTGAATCGTCCGCGCCTGCCCATTGACCGCGTCTTCACAATGAGCGGGTTTGGAACCATCGTCACCGGGACATTGAGCGACGGGCATCTTTCAACGGGCGACGAGATCGAGATTTTACCGAAAGGGCTGCGAGGAAGAATCCGCGGATTGCAGACCCATAAGAAAAGGGAGGATACAGCCGTGCCGGGCTCGCGCACGGCTGTAAACATTTCGGGCATTGACACAGAACAGATCCGCCGCGGAGATGTTCTCGCACAGCCCGGTCAATACCTGCCTTCCCGCAGATTGGACGCTCATCTCCGATTGCTCAAGGATGTGTCTTCGCCGATTCGTCATGGACAGGAGGTCAAATTTTTCATCGGGGCGTCCGAAACGCTCGGAACCCTGCGCCTGCTCGGAACAGATGCCATCCAGCCCGGTCAAGAAGGCTGGATTCAATTGGAGTTGCGCAATCCGGTTGTCGCTGTGCGCGGCGACCGGTACATCCTGCGCCGCCCCTCCCCCGGCGAGACGCTGGGAGGAGGCGTGATCGTGGACCACGCGCCAAAGGGGCGGCACAAACGCTTCGATGGATCCGTCCTGGAATCGCTCGAAGCGCTGGCGCAGGGTTCCCCCGCCGACGTGCTGTTCGAGGCGGCAATGGCGATGAATGTTGCACCGATCAGGGAGATGATTCGCCAGTCTCGCCTGGAGGAGACGAAAGCGAAGGCGGCGTTCAAGGAGTTGCTTGAAACCGGCAAACTGATGATTCTCGAGAATGGCGAACCGGCGATCACCAGCGATTTGCTGGCAGTATCCCTTCCCCGTTGGAACGCGCTGCGCGATCGGGCGCTTACGCTGATCGAGACCTATCACCAAGAGCATCCGTTAAGGCGCGGCATCCCTCGTGAGGAATTGAAGAGCAGGCTCAAACTGACGCCGCGTGTCTTCAATGCCTTGTACAAGAGACTCGTCGCCGAAAACCTGGCCGCCGAGCAATCTTCCTTCGTTTCGAAACCCGGACATGAAATCCGCTTCGATGGACAGGGGCAGGTCAAAGTCCGGGCATTGATGCGCAGGTTCGAGGAGACTCCTTTCAGTCCGCCAGGGATGAAGGAATGCCAGGCAGAGGCAGGGGATGAAGTGGTCTCCGCGCTGATCGAATTGGGAGAGTTCATTGCGATCTCACCCGATGTGATTTTCCGAAAGCGGGAGTATGACTTCATGTTGACCGAAATTCGCCGGGCAATCGAAGCGAGGGGAAGGATCTCCCTGGCGGAGGTTCGCGACCTGTTCAAGACGAGCCGCAAATACGCGCAGGCGTTTCTCGAGCATTTGGACGCCGTCGGCGTGACCCTGCGCGAAGGTGATTTTAGAAGGTTGAAGAAATGAATTTCCTGAAGCGACTAACCGCCCCGCCTGTATTCGACGATGAGGCAAAAACCCAACAGGCATATCTTCTCCATATCATTGGATGGACGCTGATCTGCGCGCCGCTTCCCTTTGTTGCCTATTCCTTTTCCTTGCCGAACGAAATCCTGCACCGCTCATTGATCCTGATTGGCGTAGGCGAAGCCATCAACATCCTGCTGCTGTTCATATTGCAGCGCGGTCATGTGAAGGCGGTGTCTGTCATGCAGGCGGGCGCTTTTTGGATGCTCTTTACGGCGATCGCCGTCACAGGCAGGGGAGTGCGGGGCGAGGCGTACCTGATCGGGTATGTCATTGTCATCACCATCGCGGGCATTCTGCTGGGCGGACGCGGCGCCCTGGTCTTCACGGTCCTTTCGCTCGCGGCGGGAGCAGTCATGGTCGCATGGGAATTGCGGGGCGGTTTCAGACCCATCGGTGAAAATACGCCGCTCACGACATGGATCGTCAGCCTGGTTTTGTTTCCGGTCGGCGCAGTGCTTCAGTACCTCGGGTCCCGCGCGATGCGGTATGCACTGGCTCGCGCGCGGTCCAGCGAGGAACGCTATCGCCTGATTTCGCAAGTCAGTTCCGATTACACATTTTCGACCGCACTCGACCTGGAAGGGAAAATGTACTTGAATTGGGTGGCGGGAGCGTTCGAACAAATGACCGGTTACACCTTCAACGAATACGTCGCCACGGGAGGCTGGCAAGGGCATCTTCACCCGGAGGATGTGCAAAGGGATGAGGCGGCATTCGAGAAATTGTCGCGGAACGAATCGGCAATCACCGAAGTGCGCACCTTTAAAAAGAACCGCGAGATTGCCTGGGTGCGTGTGTATGCCCACCCGGTATGGGACGACGGGAACAATCGTCTGGCTGGGATTGTCGGCGCCGTGCAGGACATTACAGAACAAAAACAGGCGGAAGAGGCGCTGACCCAGGAACGCGACCTTCTGCAAATCTTTCTGGATAACATCCCGGATATCATTCATCTGAAAGACGTTCACTCCCGCATTCTGCGGATCAACAGAGCACAGGCAGATTCCTGGAATCTCTTCCATCCCAGCGATGCCGTCGGTAAAAGCGACTTCGATTTCCATCCCCCCGAAATGGCGCGGCATTTTCAGGAGGAGGAAAGGCAAATCCTGGCAGGCGGGGAACCGATCGTCCACCGGCTGGAGTATAGACCCACCGGGAGCGGCGAGCTGCGCTGGTTTTCCGTGTCAAAACTGCCGGTTCGGGACTCAGACGGGCGCGTCGTGGGGATCATGAGCATCTCGCGCGACGTCACAAGACAAAAACTGTCCGAGGAACGCGAGGCAAAACGGCGCGAGTACCTCGAAAAAACTCTGGAACTCGGCAAGCAAGTGACAGGTATGACAAACCTGTCAGATACGCTGAAGAAGATCTGGCATGGCGTTCACGATGTTCTGGGTTTCGACCGAATGGCGGTTTTCTTGTACAACCCGGAACGGCATTCCATGGACAGCATGATCGGTACCTCTGTGAACGGAGAAATGGAAGACACCTCCGGCATCTGGTTTCCCATCGCCGAGCAGACCGCTTTCAAGACCGTATTGGACAAACCGGACGGGTTGTTTTTGACCCATCAGTACGATGAGGAAAACAATATCCCAAAAGGGCATGAGATGTATGGCGTCAAAGATTTCGCCGCGGTTGCCGCATGGGCAGGGGAGAAACCGGTCGCCGTCATCTGCGTGGATCAATTGCTCTCGCAACGCCGCATCACCGACGTACAACTGGAAGCGCTGCGCCTGTTTGCCGGATACGCCGGTCTTGCCATCGAAAACTCGCGCCTGAACGAAGCCTTGAAACACGAATTGGAACAGCAAAAACGGGCGGAGGAAAACGAATCCAGCCGCCGCGCCATGCTCGAGAAGGTCATTCTGCTCGGACAACAAGTCACCCAGGTCAAGGAAATGAGAGTCACGCTGGAACAAATCTGGCGCGGCGTTCACGATGTCATCGGTTTCGATCGGCTGGCGATCTTTTTATACGACGAGGAGACCAACACCATCCACGGGACGCTGGGCACGGATAATGACGGGCATATGGTTGAGGAATGGGATTACCGGCGTTCGCTGCACCACGAAAAACCCACCTCCTTCATGCGCGCCCTCGAACAACCCGATGGCTTGTTCTATACCGACAACTTCGGGGGCGAATTCGACATACCGGAAGGACACGAAATGCACAGCGTTCGGGATTTTGCGGCGGTATCGGCATGGGCAGGAGAGAAACCCGTCGCGATCATCACCGTGGATAATCTTCCTTCCAGCCGGCCTTTCACCTCCCCCCAACTGGAAGCCCTGCGATTGTTTGCCGGGTACGCAGGCTTGGCTATCGAGAATTCGCGCCTGAACGCCGCGCTCCAGGCGGAACTGGAACAGCGCCGCGCGCTCATTGTCGAACTCGAAAACAAGAACGCCGAACTGGAACGCTTCACCTACACGGTCTCACACGATCTCAAATCGCCTCTGGTCACCATCACCGGGTTCCTGGGCTTTCTCGAAGACGACATCACCAACGGCAGAACCGAGCGGGTCACAGGCAACATCCGCAAGATTTCAGCCGCCACCCGAAAAATGCAGACGCTGCTCAATGACCTCCTGGAACTCTCGCGGATTGGACGCATAATCAACCAGCCCGAAAACATTCCTTTCGGAGAGATTGTCAACGAAGCCGTGGATCGCGTCCGCGGCGTTCTCGACGAACACAACGTGATTCTCGAAATTCAACGGGACCTCCCCGCCGTATACGGCGACCGAATACGCCTGGTTGAAGTCGTTCAAAACCTGCTGGAAAACGCCGTAAAATATTCGAAATCGAACGTCAGACCGCGAATCGAAATCGGCATGAGCGGACTGGACAAACACGGTTTTCCCGTCTTCCACGTACGCGACAACGGCATCGGGATCGAGGCGCAATACCACGAACACATCTTCGGCTTATTCAACAAACTCGACATGCACACACCCGGAAGCGGGGTTGGGTTATCATTGGTCAAACGAATCATCGAAGTGCATAATGGGCGTATTTGGGTAGAATCAGAAAAAGGCAAAGGCGCCGCATTCCATTTTTCACTTCCCACACCGCAATCAAAGGAGTGACCCAGCATGTGCGGACGATTTACCCTTGCGGTTGACCCCGCAGACTTTCAGGAAACCTTCGGCAACTACACCTTTCCAGCGAACTTCGCCCCGCGTTTCAATATTGCGCCCTCCCAGCCGATACTGGCAATCCCAAACGACGGCATGAACATGGCGGAGTTTTTCATTTGGGGCTTGATACCCATGTGGGCAAAGGACCCCGCCATCGGCAAACGGCTCATCAACGCGCGCGGCGAAACCGTCGCGGAAAAACCCTCCTTTCGCGGCTCTTTCAAATACAAACGCTGTCTGATTCTCGCAGACGGCTTCTATGAGTGGAAGACCAACGCCGGCAAAAAAACCAAAACGCCCTACTACATTTACATGCAGGACCGCCGTCCCTTTGCGTTCGCCGGCTTGTGGGACACATGGGAAAGCCCCGACGGCTCGAGCGTCAAAACCTGCACCATCATCACAACCGAACCGAACGAACTGATGGCATCCCTGCATGACCGCATGCCGGTCATTCTGCATCCGCGCGACTACGACAGGTGGCTGGAGGCTTCGCCTCAAACGCCCGAAAACCTGCTCGCCCTCCTCAAGCCCTACCCCGCCGAAGCCATGTCCGCCCACCCCGTCTCGCCGCTGGTCAACAAGCCCGAAAACGACACGCCGCAACTCATCGTTCCGGCGTAGCGCCAGCGAACCGCTTCCGCCGTGAACCGCCTTCGAGTCAAACTCATCGAACGTTTTCCCGCGCTGTCTTCGCGCGACTTCGTCCTGTTCGTCATCGGTCAACTCGTCTCGGTCATCGGCACCTGGGCGCAATCCACCGCCTTGCCCTACCTTGCCTACCGCATCTCGGGACGCCCGCTGGACCTGGGATGGATCGGGTTTTCCAATACACTTCCCACCCTGCTATTTGCCCTGCCTGCCGGTGTGCTCGTTGAACGATGGGATAAACGCCGGACAGTGATTCTTTTTCAAGCCCTCATGTCCCTGCAGGCGTTTGGGCTTGCCTTTCTGGCGTTCACGAACCGAATCGAAATCTGGCACATTGTCGGGCTGGCATTTTTCTTCGGGTCGGCGGTCTCCATCGAGGTGACGGCGCGTCAATCCATGTTGATCGAACTTGCCGGGCGTGAGGCTTTGCCCAGCGCCATTGCCTTGCAAACCACAGCCTTCAACACCGGGCGTGTACTGGGTCCAATTCTCGCGGCAGGGTTGATCTCCGCCACCGGCAATGAAGGGAGCGTTTTCCTTGCAAACGGACTCAGTTTTTTGTTTGTGATTGCGGGACTGCTCGCCGCCAGAACGCGCTTCAAGGTCGAAAAGAAACCAAATGGTCAAAACGACTTGAAGACCGAATTCAAGGAAGGCATTACTTATATTCGGAACAGTGCGGTCACCATGTCGGTCATCCTGTCCGCGGCGCTGGTGGGGTTCTTCGGCATCCCGCTGATCCAACAGATTCCCGCCGTGGCGCGCGATGTGCTGAAAACTGCACTGGATACGGAAGCGATCATCGCCACACGCACGAGCAGTCTATATGCCGCCCAGGGCGTGGGCGCATTGACCGCCGCGTTTCTCGCCGCTTACCTATCATCCACAAACAAACAAAAAATGTTGCTGCTTGGGCAGGCTTCCTTTGTGTTGCCCATCATCGCGCTGGGGTTCGTCAGGGATGTCAACCTTGCCCTGATCCTGCTGGTCTTTGTGGGCTGGGGCACAGTCACCCAGTTGGTGACAATGAATACGATGATTCAGGTGGAAGTGCCCGACAGCCTGCGGGGACGCGTGTTCAGCGTATACTTCTGGGCGTTGCAGGGCGTGGCTCCCTTTGGAAGTGTCGTCATCGGCTGGATGGCACAGACCTGGAATGTTCCCATCACCATTATTGCGGGAGGAACCGTGTGTTTGATCGGTATTCTGGCAATTCGGCTGACCGTACAAAGCGCATCCCAATCGGCGGGTTAATGGCAGGTTAGCGTAAGGACAGGCAGATTGACGCCTGTTTTTCACACATGTTATGATGATTCGTGGAGATCATAGTCCGATGAGCGAAGATCATAATCGCGGCGTTTTAACAAGATTTTTCGAATTTTTTGTTCAATTGGGTCTGGGAGAGATCATGCTACGAACCGGCACCGCCATCTTGTCGGCGGTATTGCTGGCGGTGGCGGTATGGCTGATTCGTTCATCCACTGTAGCGGCAGTGTCGGAGAAGGAATCCATCGCGCAGGTAACCGCGCCAACGATCGGGGCGGCAGGAGGCGGCGCGCCGATGGTGGAGGTTGTTGACCCGTTTGGCGGCGTCCCGCGCCTTGCACAGGAACATACCATCATCCCGTCCCGCCCCCGACAAGAGGTCATCAAATACACGGTGCTGGAGGGCGATTCGGTCTTTGGCATTGCAGAGAAGTTCGGCTTGAAGCCGGAAACGATACTTTGGGGCAATTATTACGTACTTCTGGACAATCCCCATGCCTTGCAACCCGGGCAGGAGTTGAACATTCTGCCCGTCAATGGGACCTATCACGAGTGGCAACAAGGGGAGGGCTTAAACGGCGTTGCAAAATATTACGGGGTGAATCCGGAGGATATCATCAATTACCCCGCCAACCATTTGGACATGGCAACGATTGGCGATCTCGCCAATCCCAATATCAAACCGGGAACCTGGCTGATCATTCCAAACGGCAGACGGGACTTTATCTCATGGAGCGCGCCGTTGGGCGTGACGCGTGAAAATCCCGCTTCGGCGCGCGTTCTCGGCGAGGGTGCGTGCGATCCCGTCAACGGTGGGGCGGTCGGTTTCGGCACGTTCATCTGGCCCGCCAACAGGCATTATCTTTCGGGCTACGATTTTTCGCCGGATACCAATCACTGGGGCATTGACATTGACGGCGAACTGGGAGAGCCGGTGTATGCGACCGACGCGGGCGTGATCGTCTACGCCGGCTGGAATAATTACGGCTACGGCAACATGATCATGGTGGATCACGGCGGCGGGTTTCAATCGCTGTATGCGCATTTGAGCGCCATCAATGTCGTTTGCGGTCAGTCGGTCGGACAGGGCGAGTATATTGGCGCTATCGGTTCCACCGGTCGTTCGAGCGGTCCCCATCTGCATTTCGAGATTCGCACGACGTCCGCCTTTGTCAACCCGTGGAACGTTTTGCCTGCGCCGTAGAAGTTCTGCCAGGCTTCATAAATTTTCACTTGCAGAACGGGTTTATCTCGGCTATAATCCGCGTCGCTTGGGCGCATAGCTCAGTTGGTTAGAGCGCTACTATCACACAGTAGAGGTCCGGGGTTCGAGTCCCTGTGCGCCCACTACGAACAAGAGAAGGAAATCAGCCGGTTGCATGTAGTGGACCGGCTGATTTTTGATGTATTCTTCGTGAATCCCCGTTGTGTTTACTGCGCTTTCAGCGCGGCCAATTCGATCTTCAGGGTTTCCATCAGTGCCCGATATTGCGGATCACCCGCAAGGTTATTCAACTCGAACGGGTCGTTCTTCAGGTCGTACAATTCCGTTTCCCCCGACGAATACTCCACGTATTTCCACTCGCTTGTTCGCACCGCAAAAAATTCGGGGATTCTCGCCCCTATCCCTTCTTCAGTAGTCCAATGTTCTATGAGAATACTTTCCCGCCACGGCGCGTTCGATTCGGATAACAACGGGAGGAGGCTCATCCCGTCCACGCTGGCAGGCACGACCGCGCCTGCCAAGTCCAGAACTGTTGGCGCCAGATCGATGTTGGCAACGATGCGCGGGTCGGTCCGCGCGGAAAACATGCCCGGCGCATATACGATGAAAGGGGTGCGTATGCATTCCTCGTACGGACAGTTTTTCGAAAGCCAGAGTCCATGGTTACCGACGGCAATGCTGTTGTCCGTCATGAAAATGATGATCGTATTTCGGGCGAGTCCTGTTTTGTCGAGCGCGTTCAGGATCGAGGCAATCCCATCGTCCACGGAAAGAAGCGAGCGCAGGATCTGTTTATAGGCAATATCAGCGTCCTCGGCGGTAATTTCGCTGAACTTTTGCAAATATTCCGGCTTGTCGTTCATGTCGTCCTCCAGAAAATTTGGCGGACGGTAGGGCGGAGGGACAGGCAAAGACGAATTCGCCCGGAATTGTTCATGATGACGGTCTGCCCATTTATAGGGTGAGTGCGGACTGTAGTAACCAACAAATAGAAAGAAGGGTATATCCCGGTTCGCCGCGATAAAGTCAATGGATTGTTGTGTGACGAAATCCGTGCCGAACAGGGCATTCTCCTGCGTATACTCAACAATCAAGCCCGTTTTCGGACACACTGTAATTTTGGTAGAACGAATCCGACCCGGTATCGTCATCGGCAAGGTTCCTTCCCCAGAATGCGCCCCATTCCGTCCATCCGGGAGGAACGTATCCGACCGGGTTCAAGCCATCGTAGTCACTCAGATATTTGCCGAAATAGCCGGTACTGTACCCTGCCGCTTGCATCCAGGTGCCAATGGTGGCATCGTCAACAAATATTGTGGCGCCGCCCCGGGGCGCGCTATTGGTATACACCTTGTGATTATGGGCGTATTCACCGGTCAGTATGCTCGAACGGCTGGGACAACATAAAGGCGTTGTAATGAACGCATTTTCGAAATTCACACCGTCTTTCATCAGGATATCCCGCACCGTGGGCATAAATTGAACAGTCTCATACGGCTGGTCGTCGGTCAGGATAAAGATGATATTTGGGCGCGGGTCATTGAGACGATCCTGTCCCACGGTTCCTTCAACCCGGGGTTCGAAAATGGTCGGAGCGTATGCGGCTGGCATGACCATCGGCTCAGGCGTGGATTCAGCCCCACAAGCCGCAAGAAGTAAAATCAACACCAGGCAGGCAACAGGAATTATGAGACCTCTTGCACAAGTGCGTCAGAGGGCGCGCATGACGCCTTCGCTCAAGAGACGTTCTCTAACGTCGGCTGGCTTATACAAGATGTCTATTTGTCTTTTTTTCATCACACAGTCCTTAAGTGGTCGGCGATTTCCAGATGGGGCACGACGCGCCCAAAAGGCATACCCGCCCGGGCAACAAGGTTTGCGAGGGCTTTACCGGATCAGGTTCCCACCACGATGCCGCCGTCCACACGCAGGGTTTCGCCAGTGATGAAGGACGCCTCATCGGACGCGAGGAACAGATAGGCATTGGCAATGTCGCGCGGTTCGCCCATACGCCCCAGCGGGATGCGGGCTTTCATGCTCTCGATGATCTTTTCTGGCATGGAGGCGAGGATCTCGGTGGAGGTAAAACCCGGGGCAATCGCGTTGACTCGAATGCCATACCGGCCAAGTTCACGCGCCCAGACCTTCGTCATGCCGACGATGCCCGCCTTGGAGGCGACATAATTCGTCTGCCCGAAGTTGCCGTCCAATCCAACGATGGAGGTGGCATTGAGAATGACGCCGCCTCCCTGCCGGATCATGTGGGGCGCGACCGCCTGCGTACAATTGAACACACCTTTGAGATTGACCGAAATCACAAGATCAAAATCCGCCTCGGACATTTGACCAACAAGCAGTCCGTCCTTGACCTTGACCAGTTGCCCATCGCGCAGGATTCCGGCGTTGTTGATCAACACGTCAATTCGCCCATATCGAGCGATTGTCTCCTCCACCCATTTTTGGACTTCTTCACGATTCGCCACATTGACCTTGTAGAATGACGCCTCCGTTCCGAGCAGTTTGACCGTATCCTGCCCAGCCGCTTCGTTCACATCACAAACGACAACCTTCGCCCCCTCTTCTGCAAACCGCAAAGCGGTGGCTTTTCCAATCCCCGCCGCGCCGCCGGTGACGAGCACCACTTTATCTTTCATGCGCATGAGTATTTTCCTCCATCAAAAGGTTTTTTTAGCCTGATCGAATAACCGATCGAGTCGCAAAGTCTTGTCGAATGCAAGACGATGACTCGGCTGTCACGTCCACAATGTACCATACATTCCATTGTTTTGACCACCTCAGCACAGATGCGCCCGATTCGCCGAACGTCCCCTGTAATGGCAGTGCGTTCATTCAATCAAAAAACGCCCCATGCCATGAGGCGTTTTGAGCGGAGAGGGCGGGATTTGAACCCGCGTTCCCTTTCGGGAAACACGCTCTCCAGGCGTGCGCGCTAAACCGGGCTACGCGACCTCTCCAAAGAGCGACGGGCATTATACCAGAAATTAAAAGCATGCCAGCGCGTGCGGCTGGCATGCTTTTTTGTCTTGTTTGGAGGGCTGTTATGTAATCGGTCGTATGGTTTTAGAAATCCATTGGCACAGTCGGCGTTCTCTTGCGCGCCGAATGATTTTCGACCGACTACTTAGTTGTCCAATGCGCCTTCGTTGATCCATGTAATGATCAGTTGCACTTGCGGAGGCGTCAATTTCGGTCCACGCTTGGGCATTTCCTGGCTGACCACCATTTCGACCATCAAACTGCCGTCTGCATTTCCCGGGATGACGACAAAACCGTTATCCGAGCCAGCCATAAGTTCCGCATAGGATTTGAAACTCAAACCTTCCTCAAGCCTGTCGCCGCCGTGACAGTTCAGGCACCGGCTTTTCAGGATTGGCATAATATCTTTGGCAAAACTGACAGTGGTAGAGACGGCCGGTTCAGCCGTGGCGGTTGCCGGTTCCTGCGTGGGGGGGGCGGTCGGCAGGACGGCTGTGTCGGTGGCGGCGGGGAGGGAGGCGGTGGCTTGGGTGGTGGGAGCAGATTTCTCGGTCAGGGGTGAGGCGGGGGGTTCTGTCGGTTGAGTCCCGCAGGCGGTGAGGAGTCCTGCGATGAGGATGATGATGAGCAGTTTTGTTTTCATGAAGGGGGTTCTCCTAGAAACCATAGAGGATGACGCCGCCCAGGAAGGCAAGGACAAGCGCGATGGCAAAACTCAATCCGTAGGCGCCGGCGTAGAGCAGGCGGTTGCTTTTTTGGAAGAGATCGGGGTTGCGGTAGCGGAAAAGACTAATCCCTGCGGTAAGGAGGAAGAGCAAAATTGCCAGGATGATTTTTGCGCCAGCGTTGGGTGCGTCACCGACGTAGTTTTTGAGGTTGTCCATATAGCCGGTGACGCCTGCGGCGATCGTGCTGACGGCGGCAAGCGCGATGTTGGCAAAGGCGGCTCCTTCGAGCGCGGCACTGTTTCGCCACCAGGCGAGCAGGATGAACAGAAATGCGGCGCCGGTCAGCGCAATGGGGAAGTGGACAAACATGGGGTGGGTGGGATGTACCTCTGTAAGTGCAATGATCAGCCTGTTGAGAAAGTCCATGATTCTCTCCTTATAATCACAAGACCCTTGGCGGCAGGGTCTTGTGCGGTTTTAGATTTTAGATGTGGTAAAGGGGTGAATTTTTACAGGTCTGTTTTGGCGGCAGGGGATTCGCTGTTTGTCTGACGGGTGATGCGCCATCCGCTTTGGGTGAACAACCAGTATACGAACCAGATGATGAGGGCGAGGACGGCAATGTTCCACAGGAAGCGGAAGGGGGTGAAGAAGCTGAAGCCGAATCCACCGCCTCCCATCATGGGGGCGTGGTAGGGCTGTCTCCACATGCCGAAGTCTCGGCGGAAGCCGGGCATGTTCGGGTTCATGCGGTCGGGGCGAGCGAAGAAGGGGGCGTTGCCGTTGGCTGCGGCGCCTTGAACGTAGCCGATGCGGTAGCCTGCAAAGCCAACGCCTGCCAGCGCGCCGACGATCACGATTACAGCCAGGATGGTGAGCAATACTTTTTTCATAACAGACTCCTTGTTTTCATAACGGTTGTTCCAAAGTAAATGTTGGGGTGCTTGCACAGATACTTTATCATTCGGTTGTCAGCGCTCTGTGTGAAAAGTGTGGGGAATGTATGGCGATTGGGTGAGAATAAAATTAATGCTTTCTTCGCAATATCTTCACAATTTAGACGCAATTTCGCCACCATCATGTTTGCGCTGTGGTTAAAATCCGCCGAAATATTCAATCGGGAGTTTCTATGTCTGAATTACAGTCTTCGTCCAAAAATTTGACCCGCATCAAACTCACTGTTGACCTGGTTATTTTTTTCGCCTTTCTTATCGCTATGGACCCGCGCTCGAGCGGCATTGCTGTGCATGAGTGGCTGGCGACCGCAGCGCTTGCGGCGCTTATCGTCCATTTGCTGTTGAGTTGGGATTGGATTGTGCAGATTTCCCGCCGTTTCCTTGGCAGGGTGAATTTGCAAACCCGTATCAACTATATTCTCAACTGGCTGTTGTTCATTGATGGCTCGGTCATGATGCTTTCGGGGTTCATGATCTCGGAAGCGGTATTTCCGACGCTGGGCATTGAACTGCCGCGCAATTTTGCCTGGCGCGAGCTGCATGATATGACCGCTAATCTGTTTTTGCTGCTGCTTGGCTTGCATACGGCTTTGCATTGGGGCTGGGTGGTGGACACCTTTAAGCGATATATCTTCAAGCCGCTGGGCAGGCTGGTTTCCTTCCGCCGCAGAAAGGATGTGACGGCATGAAAACGCTGGGACGTATCCTGATCATTCTGGCGGTCATGGCAATTGTCATGGGCGTCACGTATGCGGCGGTCAATTCAGGCGGCTCTGCCAGCGCCGCGCCGCAGTTCGAGGCAGGCAGACGACCACCGTTCCGCGAGGGACAGTTTGATGGTGACCGTCACGAAGGGCGCGAAGGCGGGGGAGGCTGGATGTTCGGTCTGATCAAAAATGTGGGTGTCATCGCAGTGGTGGTTACGCTGATTGTTTTGCCGAAGAGCGTGGCTCGTAAGCGCCGACGGACTGTGGCGGCAAGTTAGAAAAAAATCGGAAGCAGACCTCTGCTTCCGATTTTTCGTATTCAGTAAATCATGCTCTGTTACGCGCTTTCGTGAAATCCTGATATTCGAGGGGATGCTGCTACTTATCTGACGGGAAGCGGATCGGCAGGGAGATGACGATCTTCAGTCCCTTGCCCGGTTCCGACTCCGCCCAAACCTGCCCATTGTGCGCCTGAACAATGGACTTCGCTATCGCCAGCCCCAGCCCCGAGCCGCCGTCGTCGCGTCGGCGGGAGGCGTCGGCGCGGTAGAAGCGTTCGAAGATGCGCTCGGTCTCTGCCTTGGGCAGACCGGGTCCGCTATCCTGTACGGCGAGTTCGACCCGCCCGCCCGTCTGTTTTGCGGAGAGGGTGATGTATCCGCCTTCGGGGGTGTGGCGCAGGGCATTGTCCAGGATGTTCGTGAGGACTTGAGTCATTCGTCCGGGATCAACCTCGAGCGGAGGGAGAGGCGGGGCGGCATCCAGTTGGAGGGAGATGTTTTTCTTTTGTGCCTGGTATTGATACAGGGAGGTCACTTCGCGCAGCAGGCGGTCGGGTTCGATGGGTTGAGGCTGGATGGAGAGTTCGCCGGCGTCGGCGAGGGAGAGGGTGCGCAGGTCTTCCACCAGGTGTTCGAGGCGGGCGGCTTCTTCGCGGATGATTTCGAAGTTTTCCTTTGTCGGCGGAAGGACGCCATCGTGAACCGCTTCGGCGTGACCGAGGATGAGGCTGAGCGGGGTGCGCAGTTCGTGGGCAATGTCGGCGGTCATTTGTTTGCGGGCGTTGACCGAGCGTGAGAGTTCGGCGCTCATCTTGTTGAAGGCGCGGGCGAGTTCGCCGAGTTCGTCGTTGGTGCGGACGGGGACCTGCTGCGAGAGGTCGCCTTCGGAGATGGCATGGGTGGCGCGGGTCAGTTCTCGGATGGGGCGGGTGATGGTGCGCGAGAGGAAGATGCCCAAAAACAGGGCGATGATTGCGCCGATCAGCGCGCCATAGAACAGGGTGCGGTTGGTGCGCTCGATGAATTCGAGTTCACGGGGTGTGCCTTGAAAGGCGCTGCCAACCGGAATGAGGATGCCAATAACCTTGCCGTTTTCGATGATGGCTGTGCCTAACTCAAGTTGTTCATGTGATAGTTTCTGACCGGCCTTGAACCTGCCATTTGGGACGATGACGTAGCCGTCTTTATCTGCCAGCAGATAGGGAAGTCTCATTTCCATGCGGGGTCCCTGCCCCATGCCGGGCATGGGGCGGTTGTACTCCTGAATAAAGATGAAGTCCGCCCCTTCCCAGGAGCCGTTTTGCTGGTAGTACACTGTCAGTTTGGTGACGACGGCGCTTTGGTTCTGGTCGGCGAGGAAGCGGATGAATTCCTGGCGGGTATTCCAGCGGGCGGTGAGGAAAATGATGGCGACGCTGACGATGCCGATGCTGAGGAAGGCGATGATAAGTTTGGTGGAAATGGAGCGCATGGACTCACACTCTCTTGAAACGGTAGCCCACACCGTACACGGTTTCAATATATTTCGGCGCACGCGGATCGTCCTCAATCTTTCCGCGCAAGTTTTTGATGTGGGTATCTATGGTGCGTTCGTAGCCTTCGTAGCGCACGCCCTGGATGATGTCGAGCAGGTCGAGGCGGGAATAGACGCGCCCGGGGTAGGACATGAGCGCGGTCAGGATGTCGAATTCGGAGGGGGTGAGGTCCACGAAGCGTTCTCCGACTTTGACGGTGCGACCCTCGCGATCGAGGATGATATCCGCAGCTTTCAGGACCTTTGCGGCGGGTTCCCGTTCTCCAACGCGGCGCAGCACGGCTTTGACGCGCGCCATCAGTTCGCGCGGGCGGAAGGGTTTGGTGATGTAGTCGTCCGCGCCCACCTCCAGACCGATGACCTTTTCTTCGTCATCCACGCGGGCGGTGAGCAGGATGATGGGGGTGTTTGCTTCGGCGCGGTGGCGGCGCATGAATTCGTAGCCGTCCATTTCGGGCATCATCACATCGAGGATGATGAGATCGGGCTTTTCCTTTTGCGCAACGGTGAGTGCTTCGGCGCCATTGTAGGCGGGGACCACGCGGTAGCCTTCCTGCGTGAGATAACTTTCAACGAGGGAAACCAGCCGCTTTTCATCGTCTACAACCATGATCGTTTTTGCCATATAGACCTTCTATTTACTGCGTGGTAACCGACGCCGGGGAGCGTCTCTTGTGCTGCGGGCGTACGCGAATTTTCGCTCAGGTTCATGTACGCTGTGGCTTATGGAAAGAGTATATAGCCAGATTGTCAAAACACCATCGGGTAATTGTGAAGATTTTATGTTGATTTTACTCGCCTTATGGGGTAGCGCGAAATTTATCTCGCACCATCAAGCGACATGAATATCAGGCTACGTCCTGTTGCAAGCAATGGCAAATCTCATAATTATCCGTATTCGCCCTCTCCCCATCCCCTCCCAACTTCGGGAGAGGGGCAAGGAGTGAGGGCAAAAGCAGGACAAACGTACTTGCAGCAGAGCAATCGGACTACGATAAACCGCGTAATATCAGTATTTAAGCAAAACAAGCCCCGCTGACAGGGCTTGTCCGGCGCAAGCGACGGCTTATTTTTTGGCGGAATGCGAGGGAGGCAGTTCCCGCGGCGCCACCATCCCCCAGCGCGAAGCGCCGAGGTAGAGAATTTCGAGGATCAGGTCTTCGTAGCGGATGCCTTCGGCTTTGGCTTGCAGACAGAGGTCGCTATAATCGGGGGTGAGACCGGGCAAAGTGTTGATCTCGAGCAGACGCGGGTTTCCCTCCTCATCAAGGCGGATGTCGGTACGGGAGACATCCAGCGCGTACAAGAGTTGATGGGCGCGCAGGGCAAAATGTTTGAGCTTTCTTTCGAGTTCAGGGTCGAGATTGGCAGGGCAGACGTAATCCGGCGCGCCCTCCTCGCCAACCTCCTTGGATTTCGATGCCTGGCTATACACATTGGGCGTGACGGACCGCGAACTATCCAATTCGAGGACAGGGAAGCGGTGGAAGCCGTCTTTTTCATACCATTCGGGATGGCGGGAGTAGAGTTTGGCATCTGCCCTGCCAAGGATGCCGACGGTGAATTCGCGCCCCGGCAGGAAGGTTTCGACAAGCGCCGGCTGCTGATAGGTGTTGATGATATAAAGGATTCTTTCGCGCATTTCCTTTTCGTTTTTGACGATGGCTTTGAGGTCCACTCCCATGCCGGTCCCTTCGCGGGCGGGTTTGACAAACAGAGGAAATTTCAATTCAGGTCGAAGCGGCTCATCGCCGGCTGTAAATTCCTGAAAAGGAGCAACAGGCAGACGCCGGTCACGCCAGATACGTTTGGTAAGGGTCTTATCGAGGGAAATACCATTGGTGAGGACGCGCGAGCCGGTGTAGGGGATGCGCAGGAGTTCGAGCAATGCCGGCACCTGCGCTTCACGAGCGTCACCGCCCAGACCTTCAGCAATGTTGAAGCAAATGTCGGGTTTGACCTCGCGAAGGGTATAGGGCAGATCGGCATCGGCATGGAGAAAAACCGTTTGGTGTCCATCCGTTTCGATGGCGGCGCGAATCGCATCCACGGTCTCGATATGGTCGAAGTCGGCAAAAGCGTCGGGCGGGACGCCCTCAGGACGGGGTTTGCTGTCGTCTTTGATATTGGCAACGACAGCGACCTTCCAGTATCTTTTCATGGGACGAGAGGGAGGCTTATCTTCTCCGCGGTTGATCATGTCGGCTCCTTGACAAGTTTTCTTGCGAGTATATTACAAGCCCCGCTGTTGACAAGGGTACGCGCGCGCTTTACAAATCATTCCCGCCCTGCTATACTATTATTCATCAGGTTTGACTTTCACGATACTTGAACAGCGTTTATTGATAAGGGCAATCGCAAATGGTACGGCTAGACCTTCGCGAGCAAGTCAGCGGAGGTCTTTTCATTCAAACACGATCTTAACCGCCAAAGGCGGATAAAAATTACTTAAACAAACCAAAGGATAAAACAACCAATGAGTAAGCACGGAAAATTGAAAATCATTCCCCTGGGGGGAGTGGGGGAGGTGGGCAAAAATATGACCGCCTACGAATTCCAAAACCAGATTTTGGTTGTGGATGCAGGCATCATGTTCCCGCACAACGACATGATGGGGATTGATTACATCATCCCCGATTTCGAATATTTGCTCGATAAAGCCGATAAAGTGGCGGGAATTGTCATCACGCACGGACACGAAGACCACATTGGGGCGATTCACCACCTCGTGCGGGAAATTCCCGCCCCCCTCTACGCCACATCCTTGACTCGCGGCTTGATCGAGGTCAAGCTAGCGCGCAACAACGCTTCAGGCTTGGTTCAACTTAACACCATCGAGGCGGGCGATTCGGCAAAGATTGGACCGTTCGAGGTGGAGTTCTTCCACATCTGCCATTCCATCCCCGACGCGGTGGGGCTGGGCATCACCTCCCCTGCCGGTCTCGTCGTCCACATGAGCGACTTCAAGTTCGACCAGACTCCGGTGGACGGCTGGCCCACCGACTTTGCCAAACTGGCTGAATTTTCGAAACGCGGCGTGGACATTTTACTGGCTGATTCGACCAACTCCGAACGCCCCGGTTGGACGCCCTCCGAACGGATTATCGGTCCCGCCTTCGATAGAGTGTTCAGCGAGGCGCCGGGACGCGTCATTGTAGCGACATTCGCGTCGCTGATTTCACGCGTACAGCAGGTGGCGGACGCCACTAAAAAGCATGGACGCAAAATGGCGCTGGCTGGCACCAGTATGATTGACAACGTGAAAATCGCCCGCAAACTGGGGTATCTCGACATCCCCGACGAACTGCTCGTGCCGATTGACCAGGCTTTGCAAATGCAGGATCACAAGGTCACCATTATGTGCACAGGCTCGCAGGGAGAGCCGTCGTCCATTGTGGGACGGCTTTCGGCAGGGACGAACCGTCAGTTCGATTTGAAGCCGAACGATACGGTGGTGTTGTCCTCGCATCCCATCCCCGGCAACGAGGAGACCATCAGCAAGACCATCAACCGTCTCCTGCGGCGCGGCGCAAACGTCATCTACGATTCCATTCTGCCGATTCATGTCTCCGGTCACGCCAGCCAGGAGGAGTTGAAACTCCTGCTCAATATGATCAAGCCGAAGTATTTCATCCCCATCCACGGCGAACTGCGTCAGTTGAAGCGTCACGGTCAACTGGCGATGGAGGTGGGCATTCCGAAAGAGAATGTCCTTATAGTGGAGAACGGGCAGATTGTGGAACTCTCCGGCAGGAACATCAAACTTGGCGAGCGCATCCCCGGCGGTTACGTGTTTGTGGACGGGCAGTCCATCGGCGAGGTGGATTTCAGCGTCATGCGCGAGCGCGAGCAATTGGCGCGCAACGGCATCTTCCTGATTGACATCAGCGTGGACAAACTCAACGGTAAACTGTTGCACGAACCGGAAATCATCACGCGCGGCTTTGTCTCACAGGAGGAAGCGGAGGAACTGCTCCCCGAAGTCCGCCGGCACATCATGGACGTGGTCAACGACGGCGGCTGGGACAACGAAAAAGACATCGCCAACACGGTCAAATCCTATCTGTACGAATACACCAAACGCCGTCCGATGGTGCTGGTGACGCTGAGTAAGGGATAGATGCGATCGTTCCCAGGGTGAAGGCTCAACCGGCAACCGAACCGGGCTTTCACCGGCAAACGATCTTCGCCCTACCAGGCAACAACAAGCCGACCCGCTCAACCGGGTCGGCTTGTTGCATCGTTGGCAAAAATGAGCGGATGGAGGTTTCAATTCGGGGCTTTCGCGCCCGATCACTTGACAGTAAAATTCGAAACGATAACATCCACTTCGTAGGCGCCCTCCCCGCTTTTATAACCGATAAAGAGCCACTTTTGAAGAGACGGTATGGGGATCGAATCGAATACGAACACAAACGGATTGACCTTCGCCCCGATGTTGGCCTCGCTGAAATTAAACGTGATCGAATAACCGTCGCCCTGATCAAGCAGGGCGGTTCCCGTGATGGTGTTATAACCTGCAAGGTTGTCTTTTTGCACGATGCGCAGTTTGCTCACGTTGCCATCCCCCGGAATCGAAAGGACGAACGCGGGGCTCTCAAGATTGGCATCGGTAAAAATCCCCGCAATGAAATCAACGCCATTCGCCTTGCGCAAACGTACCTTGAATGTCACCTCTCCGCTTTCCGGCATCAGGGCAAACAAACCCTCCAGGTCGGGCGTCCCGCGCTGAGCGCGATTCCCCGCAATGAACAAGCCCCCTCCATCCGCAGTGAACTTCCCCACCGGCTCCTGCCAGCAACCGTTGCCTTTATCGGTAGGCACAATCTCCGCCGGATACGCCCGCCAAAGCGTACTGATGCACCCCTGTGGCCAATCCGCCCCCAGGGCGACAGGCGGAACCGGAGTAAAGGTTTCGGTCGGGGCAGGCGTATCGGTTGGCGGCAGGGACGTCAAAGTAGGTTCCTGCGGCAAAGGCGTATCCGTAGGAAGGGCAGATGTGGGCATGGAAGTCGCCGTCACGACAATGGGAGTGATCGTCGGCGTAGGCGGCGGCTGCCGGTTCGCATACACTGAAATCAACGTCACGATGATCGTTCCAGCCACGCCGATAATGGCGGCTACGATGGTTGGGTCGGGTCCTCTTTTTGGGGTTTCGCGTTGCTCTGCCATAATTTAACCCTTCCTTTCAAGATTTGATGTATTCTACGCCAAACTCATCGAGCATTCAAGGATACAACCATCGTTTCGGCCATCCTGGCAACCATGCGGTCTGCCTTGCCCATCGGATAGACGTCCAGATCTGCCCAACGGACCCACTTCAGATGGTCGCTGCGCGGCTTGACCGACAAGTCGCAGAGAAAGACATGAACCGTCAACGTAAAATGAGTATACGCATGGCGGACAACGCCTGCCGCATCCCTTCTTCGGACCTTCAACCCGTATCCCGTCCAAAGAGCCTTTGCCAACTCCTCAGCCGGATCGCCTTCCACGCGCCCATTCGGAAATTCCCACATTCCTCCGAGCAAGCCGCCCAATGGACGTTTTGCCAGCAACACCCTTCCTCTTCGCACAATCACCCCTGCCGCATGGACAAAACCAGGCGCAGGCTTTCCTGCCTTCTTCACCGGGCGGAGAGTTTCCACCCCATTCCTTCGCGCCGCGCACAAATCCGCCACAGGGCAAAGCGAACACCGCGGCTTTTTGGGCAGGCAGATCGTTGCGCCAAGGTCCATGAGCGCCTGATTGAAATCGCCCGCCCGTCCCCACGGCAGGTTTCTGCGGGCGACATCCCATAAGACTCGTTCGCCGCCGGGGGTGTTGACAGGCTCGTTCAGATCGAACAGACGGGCATAGACGCGCTTGAGATTCCCGTCCAATGCGGGCTCATCCTTGCCGAAAGCGATCGAGGCGATTGCCCCCGCGGTGTAACGCCCAATTCCCGGTAATTTGATCAATTCAGTCGCATCTTCCGGGAGCGTTCCGCCACACCTCTCCAAAACGATTTTTGCCGCCTTATGAAGATTACGGGCGCGGCTGTAATAACCGAGTCCCTCCCACGCTCGCAACACTTCGCCCTCAGATGCCCGCGCCAATGCGGCAACCGACGGAAACAACCGCATCCAGTTTTCGAAATAGGGAACAACCGTCTCCGTGCGCGTTTGCTGGAGCATAATCTCCGAAACCCACACCGCATAGGCGTCGGCGCGATCGCGCCAGGGGAAAATCCGCTTGTTTTTGCGGTACCAATTCAACAGTCGGGTTTGAAGCGAGGCAGGTGGCATGATGGACCGATGGAAGGCTGTTCGCTCATATCGCAGCATCCGTAGACCTTGCACGCGCAGGTGAATCTTGCGTGGCTGAAAAGACGAACAATTAAATCAAAATCACGGAGACCGTGGTTTGGTCTCCGTGATCCATGCTTCAGAATTGAAATCCGCTGCGCGCCGGGACAACCTTGTAGGAAAAATTCTTCACATATCCAAACAACCGATCCTGGAGAAATTTCCAATCCTCCGACTTAAGGATGCGGTGCGCCTCGGCCGCATCCGCCGCGACCAGACCGACCTGAATCTGCGGATACGAGCCATAGATCGTTGCCCAAGCCTCAGCCGGCTGCAAGCCCAGCCGCTGAACGCCCGGAATGAATTCGCCGATGACGAATTCAAAATATTCCTGATCGCGTTCGGCGGCAATATCCCAGGTCATCAAGACTTTGACTGGCATGTTCAACTCTTTTGGTAGTCCAGCACGACAACCCGGGTTTCCTCCGGGAGACCGCTGCGCGTCACCTTCAAGGATGGCTGCGTTTCGGGCTTCGAAAGCCCCATTTCTTTGATGAATTTATTCAGAGACTCAAGAGACACCTTGACGGCGGGAGTGGCGTAATGCATGGGGATAACGATATTCGGCTCGATCAAACTGACGACCTCCGCGGCTTTGGCGGCGTTCAACCCACCTCCGCCTCCCACCGGGATAAGCGCCACGTTGATCGTGCCAAGCGATTCGATTTCAGACTGAGTCGGAACCTGTTGCAGATCGCCAAGATGCGCAACGGTAATGCCGTCGTAATCGAAGACGTAGATGGTATTGCGGCTCGAGGCGTCTTTGCGCTTTTTGCCGCCCGCCGTTCCGTCGGTGGAGACGCCGGTGATGAAGACCCCGCCGATTTCAAATTCGCCTGCGCCGTCAATGACATGCGATACGCCTTTGACCGCGTCAATATGGCTATGGCCGGGCGCGTCGTGGCTCACGGTTACAATATCCGCTTTGAGTTTCAATACATCGTACCCGATTGCCTTTTCGTCGTAGGGGTCGGTCACCACGGTGGCGTAATTTCGTTCGGCGAGTCTGAAACAGGAATGTCCGTACCAAGTAATTTCCATGAATACATGCCTCCGGGGCGTTATTATAATGGATAAACCCATTGCCAACTCGAAGGATTCGAACATGCCGCAATCAAAGACCATTCCGCTGGGCATATGGATGGTGAACCAATCCTCAGCCGGGACGCAAGTTCGGCACGGCGGAGACAAGCTTGATCGGGTCCGAAGCGGATTCCTGTCATCAAAATTCACGCCTGTCATCATATTGACTTTTGCCGGTTGGGGGTATAATTCGGGCACTACATTCCCACGAAACGGAGGAAAGACCCATGGCAAGCGTTACTTTTAGAAACGTCTACAAACGGTTTGGAGACGTAACCGCCGTCAACAACCTGAACATTGATGTTGCCGACAAGGAATTTCTGGTTCTGGTCGGTCCGTCAGGCTGCGGCAAAACGACGGCTCTTCGTTGTCTCGCCGGGTTGGAGGAAATCTCCGACGGCGAAATTTTGATCGGCGATCGCGTCGTGAACGATGTCGCCCCGAAAGATCGTGACATAGCCATGGTCTTTCAATCCTACGCCCTGTATCCTCACCTATCCGTCTATGACAATATGGCATTCGGCTTGAAACTCCGCAAGGTGCCGAAGGAGGAGATCAAGCGCCGCGTGAACGAAGCGGCAGACATCCTCGGCATACGCGACCTTCTGGATCGCAAACCGCGCCAGCTTTCCGGCGGTCAGCGCCAGCGCGTGGCGGTGGGACGCGCCATCGTGCGTGAGCCGAAGGTCTTCCTGTTCGACGAGCCGCTTTCAAACCTGGATGCCAAACTGCGCGTGGCAATGCGCGCCGAGATCAGCAAATTGCACCAGCGTCTGCAAACCACCTTCATCTACGTGACTCATGACCAGATCGAAGCCATGACCATGGCAACTCGTATCGCCGTCATCAACAAAGGCGTACTGCAACAACTCGATACGCCTCAGAATTTGTACGATAAGCCGAACAATCTGTTCGTGGCTGGATTCATTGGCTCCCCTGCCATGAATTTCTTCGCCGGCAAGCTCCGCAAGGACGGCGGAAAATTGCTGGTGGACACCGGCGATTTTGTCGTGCCGATTCCCGCCAGCCGTGCCAAGCCGTACGAATCGCACGCCGGCAAAGACATCATCTTCGGCATCCGCCCGGAAAACATTCACGACGCGGACTTCATCCCGCCGAACATCGACGCCGAAAAAGTTTCGGTCAAAGTGGACGTGACGGAGTTGATGGGCAACGAGATCTTCCTGTACCTCGTGAGCGGCAAGAACACTTTTGTCTCCCGTGTCGACCCACGCTCGAAACTGCGCGTCGGTCAACAGGCTCAGGTGGCGTTCGACATGGACTCCTTCCACATCTTCGACGCCGCCACCGAGGAAGCCATTCGATAACCCGGCAAATTTTTGCCCCAACCCACCTAATCGGCATCCCATTGAATGGGATGCCGATTTTCAATTCCAACCCCTCCCAACCATTTGTTAAACTACTTGAAAAAATATTCAGTGTGTGCTATTATGTGCCGAGATTTATAACCGCAAAGGGTATAGTGAGCACGTTTTTTTGGCTTCCCGCTGATTACAATGTCAAGAGCTTTAACAAACATGCCGCTCTTGATTTAATCCGATTTTCCGGTGACGGAATCTCGCGGACCGACCTCGCCGACCAAATGGGATTGACAAGAGCCGCCGTAAGCCTCATTGTGAAGGAACTTCTGGAAAGCAATGTCGTGCAGGAAGCGGAAAGCCGCTCGGCGCCCAGCGGACGCCCGCCGATCGTGCTCGCAATCAATCCAAAAGGCGGATTGGTTGGCGCCATTGATATGGGCGCGACACACATGACGGTGGCGCTGGCTGATTTCGCCGCCATTATCCATCGGGAAATGGAAAGCCCACTGGACATCAAAGACGGACCCGAGATCTGCCTTGCCAAGGCGGAACAGATTCTGCACCGCATGCTCGAACAGGAAGGGCTGACCACTGCACACCTTTCCGCTGTTGGCGTGGGAGTACCGGGCCCCGTGATCACAGAAGCCGGCATGGTGGTTGCTCCGCCCATCATGCCGGGGTGGGATCGTTACCCCATTCGCGCAAGCCTGGAAAAGATTTGGAATTGTCCGGTCACACTCAACAATGACGCCGAACTGGGTGCGTTGGGCGAATGGGCATATGGAGCGGGACGCGGCGAGAAAAATATTGCTTACATCAAGGTGGGAAGCGGCGTCGGCGCAGGCTTGATCCTCAACAAGCAAATCTACGGGGGAACCACCGGCGCGGCGGGGGAAATCGGTCACTTGACCATTGACGAAAACGGACCCCTCTGCAATTGCGGAAATCATGGCTGTCTGGAAGCGTTTGCCGGAGGACACGCCATCGCCAAACAGGGACAGGCTCTCGCAAAATCAGGGAAGAGAACCTTGCTCGCCGACCTTCCAGCGGAAAAAATCACCGCGCTCGAAGTGGCGGAAGCCGCCCGGCGGGGCGATCTTCACGCGCAGGAAATCCTGAGACGGTCAGGCACATACATCGGCATTGCCATCGCGGGATTGATCAACCTGTTCAACCCAAGTGTGGTCATCATCGGCGGCGGGGTTGCACAAGTTGGCGACATGCTTACAACGCCGATACGGCAGGCTGTGCGCGAACGGGCAATGCGCGCCTCCGAACAGGGCGTGCGCATCACCGCCGCCATGCTGGGACGCCGCTCGGTGTTGATGGGCGCTATCGTTCAAGCCGTGAACGTCGCCATCCATGCCGCCGCCGAAAACAGAAATTCGACTTCCAAAGCCGTCCTCATGGAACCCTTCGAAGTGAATTAATCCCCTTTCAAGGAGGTGATGCCCTTATAATTGACCCAACCGAAACTGCAGCCTGAAAATAGCGAAAATATCCTAAATTTCTACAAGGAGAAGAAGTAATGAAAACCAAATTAAGTCTGCTGTTCAGCCTGTTGCTGATATCAGCCTTCGTGCTTTCCGCCTGCGGCGGCAATACAGCCACCACCGAAGCGCCTGTGACGGAACCGACACAGGCACCCGCTCCAACACAGGCACCCGAACCCACTGCCCTCCCTGTGGCGCCCTCAGGCACCTTGCGCATCTGGGCTGACGACACCCGCGCCCCGATTCTCCAGGATCTGGCTGACGAAGTCCTCGCTGCCTACAACCTCGAACTCGTGGTTGAGCTGAAGTCCTCCATCCGCGATGACTTTCAGGTCGCTGCCCCTCTGGGCGAAGGTCCCGACATCATCGTGATCGCTCACGACCAGGCTGGCACTCTCGTCGCCAACGGTTTGCTCGCAGAAGTTGACCTCGGTGACAAGAAGGATGACTTTGCCCCTGTGGCACTGCAAGCCTGTACGTTCGACGGCAAACTGTACTGCATGCCCTACGCCACCGAAAACATGGCGTTCTTCTACAACAAAGACCTGGTCCCGACTCCTCCCGCCACCTGGGATGAAGTTCTGGAGATCGGCCGCGCCCTCAAGGCGGAAGGCAAAGTAGAGTATGTGATGTCGGTCACCGGCACCACCTACGATGCCTACCCGCTCTTCACCTCCTTCGGCGGTTACATCTTTGGCAAACTCCCCAACGGTGACTGGAACCCCGAAGATCTCGGCGTGGACAGCCCCGGCATGATCGAAGGCGTCAAATGGCTGGCTGACGGTGTTGCCGCCGGCGACCTGCCCGCTGACTGGGACTGGGCAAACAATCACGCCTTGTTCGAAACCGGCAAGACCCCGTTCATCATGGCCGGGCCCTGGGCATTGAGCCGCATCAAAGAATCCGGCGTCCCCTACGCCATCACCAACTTCCCCAGCGGCGGCTATCCGTTCGCCGGCACGCAGGGCTTCTTCATCAACGCGCAGAGCGAGAACGTTCTGCTTGCCCAGGCGTTCCTGAACGAATTCATTGCCACCGAAGACGTCATGCTCAAACTGTATGAAGTCGGTCAGCGCCCGCCCGCCTACCTGCCCGCCCTGGAAAAGGTTGACGACCCCGACCTCAAGGCATTTGCCGAGGCTGGTAAAAACGCCACCATGATGCCCGCCATCCCCGCCATGGGTTCGGTGTGGGGCAACTGGAACGATTCGGTTGTGCTCGCCCGCGACGGCAAACAGGATGCTGAAACCGCCATGAAGGAAGGCGCCGCCAAGATCCGCGCCATCATCGCCAACAAGTTCGCCGGCATGATCAACGTACCGGGCTCCTATCAGGCTCAGGCTGGATGCCCCGGCGACTGGCAGCCCGACTGTGAAGGCACCTTCATGACCAAGGGCGATGACGGCTTGTACCGCAGCGGTCCCTTCAACCTGAAGGCTGGCGACTACGAAGCCAAAGTTGCCCTCGACGGCGGCTGGACGCTCAACTACGGTGTGGACGGCAAGGAAAATGGCGACAACTACAAGTTCTCGCTTGCCGCCGACGGCACCGTGGAATTCGTCTTCAACCCCGAAACCAAACTGCTCGAGATCATCGTTAAATAGGTTCGTATGGGCTGAGGGACAGACATCTGTCTCTCAGCCCTTTTCTTTATCCGCTACGCCATCCACCTTGCACAAGGAGGTCCCCCATGAGTCAAGCCATGCCGGGAAAGCCAAAGAAAAGGTCGGGGATGACCGAGGAGTCATTTCTGTCCAAATTGACCCGTATCATTCTGCTCGTCGCTTTCGACGCCGGAGCCGTCTGGTTCATCCAAAACGCACTATCGAAAGGCTTCGACCAGTTAGTGGTGGTGATTGGAATCATTGCCGTCATGTTTAACGTCATCTTCCTGCTTCCGCAGGCATACCCCCTGCGGTGGATGGCGTTCGGGCTTGGTTTCCTCATCCTTTTTACCATTTACCCGATGGTTTTTACCGTGTATGTGGCATTCACCAACTATGGCGATGGTCACCTCCTCACCAAAGAACAGGCAATTCCGCTCATCGAGAAACAAGTCTTTTTGCCTGAAGGTGGAAAGGCGTATACATGGACAGCCTTCCGCAACGAAGCCGGCGAATACGCCCTGTGGCTGATCAATCCGGACGGCGAGACCTTTCTGGCGAAACCCGGTGAAGAAATCCTGCCTGCCAAACCCGGCGACCCCGGCATCGGCGAAGCCGACAGTAAAGGCATTCCCGTCTCCCTCGAGGGCTACCAGCGCCTCAACACGTTGCTTGCCGCATCCGACAAAGACCTTCCCAACATCAAGTTTGGGCTGGAGGGCGACCAGGTCATCCAGATTCGCAACCCCAGCGAAGCCGCCGAACTGCAAATCCGCTTCAAATACGACCCAGCCACCGACACTGTGGTAGATCAATCCAATGGCGAGATTTATTACAACGTGGAAGGAACTTTCACCTCCCGCACTGGCAAGACCATCTCGCCCGGCTTCCGCACGGTGGTAGGCCTCAAAAACTTCAGGGATTTTCTGACCAGCCCGGCTCTGCGCGGACCTCTGGCTCAGATCGTCACCTGGAACTTTATCTTCCCGACGGTCAGCGTTCTTTCGACCTTTGCGCTGGGTCTTGCCATCGCCATCATGTTCAACGACCCCGAGTTCCCCTTCAAGCGAATCATCCGCTCCCTGCTCATCATCCCCTACACCATCCCCGGCTTGATCAGCATCATCATCTGGCGCGGCTTGCTGAACTCAGAATTTGGCATCATCAACAAAATCCTGAATGACCTGATTGGAACGGCTCCACGCTGGACAACCGAACCCTTTTGGGCGCAGGTTGCCATTCTGCTCGTGAACCTGTGGCTCGGTTACCCCTACATGATGCTGGTCTCCAGCGGCGCCCTGCAATCCATTCCCTCGGATATTTACGAAGCGGCAATGATTGACGGCGCGACCAGTTGGCAAAGATTTCGCCGCATCACCCTGCCCCTGCTGTTGATTGCCGTGGGGCCGCTTCTGATCGCGTCGTACGTGTACAACTTCAACAACTTCAACCTGATCTACCTGTTCATCGCGGGCGGTCCCCCCATTCCGGGCGCCGCCACCCAGGCAGGTTACACCGACATCCTGATCAGTTACGTCTATAAACTGGCGTTCGAGAGCGGCGGGCGCGGCGTGCAATATGGCTTGGCTTCCTCCATCTCCATCGTGGTGTTTTTCATCGTAGGCGCCATTACCCTGTTCCAATACCGTTTCACCAATATGTGGGAGGAGGCGAGCGAAAATGCCTAGCATCTCTCAAACCTTCGACAGTCTGCGCTCTTCGCAGAAATTCCAGAAACGCTTCAGTATTGCCATACGGCTGGTCATTGCGGTCATCCTGATCGTCTTTTCCATTTTCCCCGTGCTGTGGATCGTCTCTGCCTCCTTCGACCCGTCGCAATCCCTCGCAACGCAGACCTCACTCATCCCCAGCAACGCCAGCCTCCAAAACTACCAGCGACTGTTCAGCAAAGACCCAAACTATAAGTTTGGCGACCTGGTTTTCGAGAAATGGATCTGGAACTCGGTAAAAATTTCGGGCATCTCCACCATCCTCAGCCTGATGATCACGACCATGGCGGCATACGCCTTCTCGCGCATGCGCTTCAAGGGACGCGTTACCATGCTCAAAGGCATCCTGCTCATCCAGGTCTTCCCGAACCTGCTGGCGCTCGTGGCAATCTACGTGCTAATCTTCCAGACAGGGGAGATCATCCCCAGACTGGGATTGAACACACACGCCGGACTTATCATGGTGTACCTGGGTGGCTCGATGGGCATGAACATCTGGCTGATGAAAGGCTTCCTCGATACCATCCCGCGTGACATTGACGAATCCGGCATGGTGGACGGCGCCTCTCACTGGCAAATCTTCTGGAATCTCATCCTGCCGCTCCTGCGCCCCATCCTCGTGGTCATTGGCATCCTCTCCTTCATTGGCACCTACGGCGACTTCATCCTTGCCCGCATCCTGCTCAATGACGTCAACCAGTACACCCTCATGGTCGGCTTGCAGATCTTCACCTCCGGTCAGTTCGACCAGAAGTGGGGCGTCTTTGCCGCCGGCGCATTGATCGGCGCCCTGCCCATCATGATCATCTACCTTGCTTTGCAAGACCAGATCGTCGGCGGGCTGACGCAAGGCGCGGTCAAAGGATAGAATGCGCCGCCTCTTCGCCGTTGTAAGCCTGGCGATACTCTCGATAGCCCTGTTCCTCAGACAGGGCTATCTGCGCTATGCCTCTCAGCCGCCAGACGAACAACCGCCCGTCTTTACAGATGTCAGCCGGCAGGCGGGCATCGTGAACAACCGCGTCGCGGGCATCGAAATGTCGGCGGGAATCGCGTGGGGCGACTACGACAACGACGGCTGGATTGACCTGTACGTCACCGACCCCATCGGCAAAAACACGCTCTACCGCAACAACGGCGACGGGACGTTCAACGTCTCGAACCTGACCGACCAGGTTGCCCTCCCAAACGCCTATTCTCAGGGCGCGACCTTCGCCGACTACGACAACGACGGCTGGAAAGACCTGCTCGTCGTCAACTGGGGGCAGGATCACCTCTTCCACAACCAGCAGGGCAAAGGCTTCGTGGACGTCTCCCAACAGGCAGGCATCACGGACGACCGCAACAGCAAATCTGCCTCGTGGGGCGACTACGACAACGACGGCTTCCTCGACCTCTACATCGCCAACTGGTCCTGCTACCCCAAATGCGGACGCCAGTTCGACGGCGAACCCGATCGCCTCTACCACAACAACGGCAACGGCACCTTCACCGAAGTCACCGACCTGCTCAAAGGCGGCGTGACCGGCGCCGGCTTCATCGCCAGCTTCACCGACTACGACAACGACGGCGACCTCGACCTCTACCTCGTCAACGACGAATTCATCAACCCCATCGGCAACAAACTCTGGCGCAACGACGGCGCCGGCTGTAACGGCTGGTGCTTCACGCAGGTCGCAAAAGAAGCAAACGCCGATTCCAGAGTCTTCGGCATGGGGCTCGCCGCCGGCGACTACGACAACGACGGCGACATGGACTACTACTACTCCAACGTCGGACCCATGGAACTGCTGCAAAACCAGGGCGACGGCACTTTTCAGAACGTCGCCGGGCAGGCGGGCGTGGACTTCCCCATCGGCATCGGCTGGGGCGCAGTCTTCCTCGACTACGACAACGACGGCTGGCGCGACCTCTACCTCGCCATCGCCGACACCGCCGACCACAAAGACATCGCCGCCAACCGGCTCTTCCGCAACAACGCCGACGGAACCTTCACACCCGTCGCCTGCCGCAACGAAGCGACCGACGTCCGCATGAGCATCGGCGTCGCCTACGCCGACTACGACCACGATGGCTGGGTGGACCTCCTCGTCGGCAACCTCGACGAAGGCTACCGCCTCTACAAAAACCAGCAGGGACAGACCTCCGACAACCACTGGCTCGCCATCCAACTCGTCGGCGCCGCGCCCATCAACCGCGACGCGGTCGGCTCCCGCATCTACGTCACCACGCGCAGCGGAACGCAAATGCAGGAGGTCATCCTCGGCTCCAGCGTCATGGCGGGAAATGACCTCGTCCAGTATTTCGGTCTCGGCGGAGAGCGAAGCGCAGAAGTCCGCATCCGCTGGAGCAATGGCGAGGAACAAGTCATCCCAAGCGTCAAAGCCGACCAGCGGTACAAAATCCAATACGGCGAAACGGCGCTCCAGCCCCTCCCCGCCGCCCCCGTCGCCAAAATCGCCAAGCCGTCCTTCCTTGAATATCTCCGCACCTTCAAAATCACCACTCTCCAATTACCAATTACCAACGACCCCGATGTGAAACTCTCCCGCCTGATGGAGGCGGCTGGCGTCCACCCCCCCACCAACCCGCCCGCGCCCTCCCCCGAACTCGTCAGGCTCGGCGAAGCGCTCTTCTGGGACCCCGAACTGAGCGGCAACCGCGACACCTCCTGCGCCACCTGCCACCACCCCACCCTCGGCACGGGCGACAACCTCCCCGTCTCCATCGGCACAAGCGGCTTTGGACTGGGCAAAGCGCGGCAAATGGGGACAGCCCGCGAACTCGTCCCGCGCAACGCCACCCCGCTCTACAACCTCGGATACACCGAATGGACAACGCTCTTCTGGGACGGGCGCGTCTCGCGTGGACCTGAACCCGGATTCCACACCCCAGCCTCCGACCGCCTCCCGGACGGACTCGACAGCGTCCTCGCCGCACAAGCCCTGTTCCCCGTCCTCTCGCGCGACGAAATGCGCGGCTACCGCGGAGACGTGGACATCTTCGGTCAGCCCAACGAACTGGCGGTCATCGTGGATTACAAATCCCAACCCGTGTGGGAGGCGCTGATGGCGCGCCTGCTGACAATCCCCGCCTACGTGGACTTGTTCCGCACCGCCTACCCTGAAATCCCGCTCGACGAACTCGGCTTCCAGCATGCCGCCAATGCCATCGCCGCCTACGAAACCGCCGTCTTCACCTTCGAAGACGCCCCCTTCGACCGCTACATTCGCGGCGACCAATCTGCCCTTTCAGACGACGCCAAACAGGGCGCGCTGCTCTTCTACGGGGAGGCAGGCTGCGCAGCCTGTCACTCCACAGGCTTGCTCACCGACCAGAAATTCCACAACCTCGCCGTGCCGCAGATTGGCGACGGCAAAGGACGCGAACAGCCCCTCGACCTTGGGCGCGCCCGCGAAACCGGCAACGACTGCGACCGTTTCGCCTTCCGCACACCGCCGCTCCGCAACGTTGCCATCACCGGTCCGTGGATGCACAACGGCGCGTTCACCACGCTCGAGGCGACCGTCCGCCACCACTTCGACCCGCAAACCAGCCTGCAAAACTACGACCCCAGCCAGTTACCCGACCTGCTCCAAGATACCTGCCAGAACCAGCCCGAAACCCTCGCCGCCATCCTCAAGTGGTACACGCCCGTCAACCCCAGCGAAGGCGTCCAACTTACAGACGAAGAAATGCGCCTGCTGCTCGCCTTTCTCGACTCGCTCACCTCGCCCTCCGCGCTGGATTTGAGCCACACCATCCCCGCCTCCGTCCCCAGCGGGCTGCCCGTCGGCGGGAATATCAAGAACATTGAATCAGCATCAGCCGTCCCGTAGTAGGTTTGAACCGCAGGCGGTTTGAATGCAGAAAAGGTTTCCCCAAGGATGAAGATTCTATCCAGACTTATCCCGTTCCTCCTGCTCATCTCCCTGCCGATGGGTTGCGCCTCGCCGACTCCGCCTCCCACTGCGTCCCCTCCGACCCTCCCCCCCACGCCCGATCCCTACGCCGGCACAGACGGTTTCCCCTGGTGGAACGATACGGTCTTCTATGAGATTTTCGTCCGCTCGTTCTACGACAGCGACGGCGACGGCATCGGCGATTTCAACGGCATCACGGAGAAACTGGATTACCTCGAAAGCCTGGGCATCCGCGGCATCTGGCTCATGCCCATCCACCCCTCGCCCTCCTACCACGGCTACGACGTGACCGATTACTACGCCGTCAACCCCGATTACGGCACCCTGGACGACTTCGAACGCCTGCTCGAAGAGGCGCACAAGCGCGGCATCAAAGTCATCATTGACTTCGTCATGAACCACACCTCGACCAAACACCCCTGGTTCCAGCAGGCACTCACGCCCGGTAACCCCTATCACGACTGGTACGTGTGGAGCGAAACCGACCCCGGAACCCCCGGTCCCTGGGGCGCCAAAGCTTGGCATCGCGCCAGTAACGGACTGTACTACTACGCCATCTTCTGGGACCAGATGCCCGACCTGAACTACGAAAACCCCGCCGTGCGCGAGGAGTTCAAGAAAATCACTTCCTTCTGGCTGGAAGAGGTCGGCGTGGACGGCTTTCGTCTCGACGCCGTCCGCTACGTGGTGGAAGGCGATCAACTGGCTGACTCGAAGGCAAATCATGTCTTCCTCGAGGAATGGGGGCAGTACTATCGCGGTCTCGACCCGCAGGCGTTTTCCGTCGGCGAAGCGTGGACCGACAACGCCAATGTCAAAAAATACACCGAAACCAACCGCGAGCTCGACTCCGCCTTCAACTTCGACCTCTCCGCCGCCATGCTCAAACTCAACGAAGGCAATGTCTCCAGCCTGCGCTTCGTCCTGCAAACCACCCTGCGCGACTTCCCCGAACAGGACAACGCCAACTTCATCACCAACCACGACATGCCGCGCGTCATGAACCAGCTCGGCGCCGACAAAGAACAGCGCGCCAAACTCGCCGCGGGCATCCTGCTCACCGCACCGGGCATTCCGTTCATCTACTACGGCGAAGAAATCGGCATGAGCGGCACCAAACCCGACGAACTCATCCGCACCCCCATGCAATGGGACGCTTCCCCCAACGCCGGCTTCACCACCGGCAGACCCTGGCAGCGCGTCAACTCCGACTTCCCCTTCGTCAATGTTGCCGCTCAAACCGGCGCAAGCGGCTCCCTGCTCGAACATTACCGCACGCTCATCCAACTCCGCAACACCCATCCCGCCCTGCGCGTCGGCAAAACCTACGTGGCAGAATCCAACTCGAACAAAATCCTCTCCTACCTGCGCGTCACCAGGGACGAAACCCTGCTCGTCCTCCTCCACATCGGCAACACCCCCCTCACCGACTATAAACTCGACCTCACCAGCGGACCGCTCGCCGGTTCATACACCGCCGCATCCCTGCTCGATTCATCCACCCCTGCCCCGCTCACCGCCAACGACAAAGGCGGCTTCGACGGCTACGTTCCGCTGCCCGAACTACCGCCGTACAGCATCTTTATCATCCAACTCACTCCATAGCGTACTCGCCATAGCGTACTCCGCGTTCTCTAACGCCAAAGGGCACGTTAGAGAACGTCCCCTAATCCATGCGTAACAGGCGTTCTTGTACGCCGCTTTGCACCATCGCACACCAACCACATCACACTCAAGGAACCCTCCATGGAAGACTTCATCTTCGGAACCCTCGCCACCGACGAATCCCGCCTCAGGCACCTGCGGGAGACCCTCAGCGGCGTCACCCACGCCCACAAACGCCTCCCGCGCGACCCTCAACCGGGTCAGCCCACCCAAATTTTCCTCACCCTCGGACCCAACCACCCTTACAACCGCGCCTGGGTCTACTGGACGAACGACGGCTCAGACCCCGAAGGTCACAATGGAATCGCGTCGAACGGGTTTGCAATTCCGCTCACGCCCATCGCATCCGAGTGGAACACCTTTCTGTGGGGCTACGTCCGCACCTTTCGCGGCGAGATTCCCGCGCAAGAAGCGGGAACCGTCGTTCGCTATCGCGTTGCGGCCGGCGGGAATGCGGAGGAAACCTTGGCAGACGAGGGCGCGTATTACGCCTTCTACGTGGACGACGATCCGCCTCCCGCCTGGACAAAGGACGCCGTCATCTACCAAATCTTCGCCGACCGTTTCTTCAGCCCTGCTGCCAACTTTCCCTTCATCGAACCCAAACCTTCGCTCAAATGCAACGGCACGCTCAATGGCGTTATCCAAAAACTGGATTACCTCGCAGAACTCGGCATCAACTGCCTGTGGTTCACGCCGATCTTTTCCAGCCCCAGTTATCACGGCTACGACGCGACCAGTTTTTTCGAAATCAACCCGCGCCTCGGCGATGCAGAGGATTTCAGGGAACTCATCGAGCAGGCGCACGCGCGCGGTATCCGCATCCTGATGGATTTCGTTCCCAACCACTGGTCGAACCAGCATCCCACCTTCCTCGAGGCACAACGCGACCCGAACAGTCCCTACGTAAGGTGGTACACCTTCGAGCAGTACCCCGATAAATACAAGACCTTCTTCGGCGTGAAGACCCTGCCGCAGATCAACCTGCGTTATGCACCCGCCCGCCAGCACGTGCTCGACGCCGCGAAATACTGGCTGGAATTCGGCGTGGACGGCTTCCGCGTGGACTACTGCATCGGTCCGACTCCCGATTTCTACGCGGACTTCCGCCGCGTCACGCGCACGACCCAGCCCGATTCGTGGACCTTCGGCGAAGCCGTGGATCCGCCCGACTCGCAACTCGCCTTCGAGGGCGGCATGGACGGCACACTCGACTTCATGTTATTGGAGGGCTTGCGCAAAACCTTCGCCTTCGGCAAGTGGAGCGCGAAACAATTCGCGGAATTCCTTGACCGACACGAAGCCTACTTCCCCGATTCCTTCTCGCGCCCGTCCTTCCTCGACAACCACGACATGAATCGCTTTTTGTGGGTCGCGCACAACGACGTGGGGCGGCTCAAACTCGCGGCGATGTGTCAGTTCACGCTGGCTGGGGCGCCCATCATCTACTACGGCACGGAAGTCGGACTCTCCCAGCCTGCCGACGTCATGCAGCACGGGCGCGCCATCCACGAAGAGGCGCGCATGCCCATGCCCTGGGGCGACGATCAAAATCGGGACCTGTTCGAGTTCTATCGAGAACTCATCAAGATACGAAAGAACGAATCCGCTTTGCGATATGGGAGGCGTGAAAATATCTTCGTCACCGAGGAAGTCCTCGCCTATCGCCGCGCGGACGGGAACGGAAGCATCCTGTGCGCGCTGAATATCTCGGAGAAAATGGCTGAACTCGAACTGGATGCGGCAGAGTCAAACCTCCTGCTGGGCACCCATTCCGGGATTCAGATTCAGGTTGAGGCGGGAAAGAAGTGGATCATCCTCCCCCCGTTCAGCGGAGCGATCATCAAATGACCCTCGTCGGATCCTTGAAACGATTCGGGGCTTTCGAATCCAAATTCGTCGCCGCGCGCAATGTGGATGTGTGGTGTCCGCCTGGGTACGAAGACACCGAGGCCCGCCATCCTGTCATCTACATGCATGATGGGCAGAACCTGTTCGAGCCGGTCTCGTCCATCGGCGGCGCGGCGTGGGAAATGGATAAAGCCGTGACGCGGCTGGTTGAAGCGAAAAAGATTCCGAGCGTGATCGTGGTTGGCGTGTGGAACAGCGGCATCCGCTGGCGCGAATACATGCCGCAAAGACCGTATGAATCGAACGCCTTACGAATCCATCACGAGGCGTTCATCAACCGCGCGGGCGGCGAACCTGTGTCAGATGCGTATTTGAAGTTTCTGGTGGAGGAGATCAAACCGTTCGTGGATGCGAACTTTCGCACATTGCCCAACCAGCGGGACACGTTCGTCATGGGCTCGAGCATGGGCGGACTGATCACATTGTACGCCATCAGCGAATATCCCGAAGTGTTTTACGGCGCGGGGTGCGTCTCGACAAACTGGCCCGCAGGCGAACACGAACTCGTGAACGAAATGGCAAAGTCCCTGCCCGACCCGCAAACCCACAAGTTGTATTTCGATTACGGCACAATGGGACTCGACGCCCTGTACGAACCCTATCAAACGAACATGGACACTCACCTGCACAGGCGCGGCTATGCGGAAAACGTCAACTGGCTGACTCGCAAATTCGACGGCGCGGATCACAACGAAGCGGCGTGGCGGGCGCGGGTCGAAATACCCCTGCAGTTCCTCCTGGGCTGAGAGCGTGTTTTGAAATTCGTTTTTAACCGCAGATGAACACAGACAAATGTGCCGGGTTTTAGCCGAGCAATCGGTGTTCATCCGTGTTTACCTGTCGTGAACGGCGATTGATAAAACACTCTCTGAGAAAAAATCCGTCAAGAACAGGCTTCTCGAAATCATCATTCCGGGAATGTTACAACCACTGTCAACCTGGACGAAACAAGTTAGAATCACCCTCCAATTCAACTTCGAGGTAACTTCATGACCATCACCGCACCAGACTGGGTACAGGACGCCATCTTCTACCAAATCTTTCCAGACCGTTTCGCCAAAAGCGAATGCAATCCCGCCCGAAACCTCCCCTTCGAGCCCTGGGATTCGCCCCCCACCCCGCACGGCTTCAAGGGAGGCGACCTGTACGGCATCGCCGACCGTCTCGACTATCTCAAGGATTTGGGAATCACGGCTCTTTATCTCAACCCGATCTTTGCCTCCGCTTCGAATCACCGTTATCACGCCTTTGACTATTACACGGTTGACCCGTTACTGGGAGGAAACGACGCCTTCCGCGTTTTATTGGACAAGGCGCACAAGACGAACATTCGCGTTATTTTGGACGGCGTGTTCAACCACGCCTCGCGCGGCTTCTGGCAATTCCATCACGTGCTCGAATGCGGAGACGGCTCGCCCTACCGGGACTGGTTCCACTTCGACCCGGAACGCCTGAGCAGGAAGAAGCATTGGGGCGCGTACCCCGGTCCGCAGGAACAGAAGGCGTTGAGTCACGGCGAACCCAGCCTGACCGCCATCGGCTACGGCGCCTGGTGGAACCTGCCCGCCCTGCCCAAGTTCAACACCAACACCCCTGCCGTGCGCGAATTCCTCTTCGATGTCGCCGAGCATTGGATCAAATTCGGCGCCGACGGATGGCGGCTGGATGTGCCGACCGAGATTGACGACGACTCCTTCTGGCAGGAGTTCCGCCAGCGCGTGCGCAAGATCAACCCTGAGGCGTATATCGTCGGGGAGATCTGGCACGAGTCGCAGCGCTGGCTGCAGGGCGATCAGTTCGACGCCATCATGAATTACGACGTGACCAAACCGGTCATTGCCTTCTTCTCGAACGGCAATCTCGATTTGAGGGTGTTGCACCAGCAAAGCAACTATCACGGCATTCGTCATTCCATTGACGCGCACGAGTTTGCCAACCGCATTGACCATAACCTGGGGCTGTACAAAAAAGACATCACCTACGCCCAGTTGAATCTGCTCGACAGCCACGATACGCCGCGCTTCCTCTCCTGCGTGCGCGGCGACAAGGCGGCGCTCAAACTGGCATGGTTGTTCCTGTTTGCCTACCCCGGCGCGCCGTGCATCTATTACGGCGATGAAATTGGCATGGAAGGCGAACACGACCCCGACTGCCGCCGCTCCTTCCCCTGGGAGGAGAGCCGCTGGGATACAAACCTGCGCGAATACGTCAAGGAACTGGCTGCCCTGCGGAAGAAGAACCCTGCCCTGCGGCGCGGCGACTACAAAAGACTCTGGTCGGCAAACGGCACGTATGCCTTCTCCCGCTCGCTCGACGGGAAAACGCTCGTCGTGGGGTTGAATGTGTCTGAAACGCCTCAGCAGATTCACGTCACGTATGAGGCGGGGAAAGTTCCCAAAGCGGTATTTGGGGAAGCGTCTGAGGTTGCCATTCGGGAGGGGCGGTTGTGGTTCACCATCCCGCCGCGCAGCGGTGTGGTGTTGAAAAGCGCGTAGAAGGCGTTCTCTAAAACAGCGGCGCAGGGCAAAAGCCTTGCGCCGTTTTCATCCCCACACGGCTTTGACCAGCGCGGGCAAAATCTCCCCCGATTTGCCCTGCAAAAAGAAATCGGCTTTGGGTGTGAGCGGCGTCGGTTCGAGGTTGATTTCTACGACCACCGCCCCGCGGTTGCGGGCGGCATACGCCAGCGACGCGGCGGGCTGGACAACACCCGACGTGCCAACAGAGAAGAAGACCTCACACGTCCGCGCCGCTTCCACCGCCGCTTCGAGTGAATCGCGCGGAAGCGCCTCGCCAAACCAGACGACATCCGGACGAAGCAGCCCGCCGCAGACCTCGCACTTTGGCACAGACTCGCTGTCGTCGCCCCAGGTTTCGGCGAAGGTGTAGCACTCCGAACAGCGTACGCGCTGGATGTTTCCGTGCAGTTCGAGCACGTTTTTACTTCCGGCAAAACGATGCAAGCCGTCCACATTTTGGGTGATGAGGGTGAATTGGGGAATCCGCTTTTCGATCTCGACCAGAGCATAGTGACCGGCGTTCGGTCTCACGGCTTTGACGGCTTCACGCCGCCAGGCGTACCAGTCCCAGACCAGTTTGGGGTCGCGGGCAAAGGCTTGTGGGGAGGCAAGATCTTCGGGCTTGTATTGCGCCCAGAGACCGGACTGTGCGTCACGAAAGGTGCGGAGACCGCTTTCCTGGGAGACGCCGGCTCCGGTGAGCGCGGCAAGTTTCGAGGTCCGCAGAAGAAGCGGGAGGAGGTCGGGCGGGAAGGTCACGGGACCGGAATGCACTTCGTCAGGGAGATATTGCGCTCGAAGACCTGGGTACGTCCAAGCACTTCGAGATTTTCGGTAATTGCCACGAGTTGATATTCCAGCCAGGCATCCTTGAAGAGGTAGTATTTTCGAATATTGAATGTGCGGATGTTATAGGTAAAGGCGCCCTTGGCTTCATCGTAAAGCATGGTGGCTCCCACCCAATCGGTGATATTCAAGGTGTTCTTTTTTTCGCGCAAGCGGAGGAACAGGAGGACTTTGTCGGTCTCTTCGAGGTTTTCCACATAAGCGGTGATGCGCACATTACGCGGCATGCAGGGACCTTTGTTCCAATAGATGACATTGCCGGAATAGAGAATACCCTGAAATCCTTCCGCGCGGGTGAAAATTCCCTGATTGCTCGGGTCGTTAAGCGGCGGAGAAAATGTCGGGCGCGGCGTGCGGGTGGGGGTAGGACCCTCATCCGGCTGGGGGGTCGTGACGCCGGGCGTGAAGGTGACAGGCGTGCTGGTCAGTGTGGCGAACAAATCCCGCGTGGGGATTAGCGTGACGGTTGGGCGAGGCGTGGCAGTATCCTCCGGCACAATCGGGCTCGGCGTAGCCAGCAGACTGGCAAGATCCGGCATTTCAAAGCCGGCGCATCCGGTCAGAAACAGGGCAATCAACAGAAGGAGCGGGATGGTCTTTTTCATAAAGAATCCTATCGTATGCGGACATGCCTCAAGGTCACCGTCTTTTCACCGCCCCAGGGCGGAGCAGCGCGTGATCGAAACACTGGTATGATCCACCACGGTTCGGCTCAGCACATCCAGCGCGGCGGTGGATGCCACCAGTTGATATTGAAGCCAGGCGTCTTCGTATTCGTCATAGCCGGTGATTTGATAAAGTTCGAGTTTGTAGAAATATTTTCCCTGATCGTTGTCGCGCATGATGGCGCCGCCCATCCAGCCGGAATTGCGTCCGCTGAATTTGTCCTGCAGACGGTAATATAAAAGCACATAACGCAATCGGCGCACCGGCGTTACATTGGCAACGAACAGGATCGAGCGGTCGCCGTCGCAATCGCCTCCCCACACCAGTTGGTCGGTGGAACGCTGAACGAACTGAAAGAGGCGGGCGGATGGCGTATTCAGACTGGGATCGAGGGTTTCAATGGTAATGGTCGGGCGGGGCGTGTGCGTGGGAGACGGCGTACGGGAGAGCAGCCCGCCAGGTTCGAGCGCCGGCGGGATGTTCGTGGGTCCTTCCGTTTTGAGAGCGAACAGGTCCTGCGTGGCTGTCGGCGACGGAAAACGCGTGACGGTCGGTCTCAGCGTATCGGTCGGAAGCGGCGTGAATGGAGTCAGGAGCGAAAAGTCCAGCGGCAGGGCGGAACAACCCGAAACGGCGAAAGCAAGAAGGAGTGCGACTGTCTTTTTCACGATGGCGCTGTACATGGAGTCCTCGCAAGACGGGTTGCGGATAATTTTATCAATTGTATCCTGTTTGACGCGAAAAGGTTTGCATTTCAGTTAACGTCCCTGTTGGGCGCCGCTTCGAGCCGGACCTGTACGCCGAACCGGCCAATCAGCCGGCTCGCACCTTTGTTATAATACCCGCTTGAAATTGCCGATTACAGCGCGTTTTCGGACAGCGCTGAAAATCCAGGCGAAGGTATGCTCAATGAGTCCAGAAGAGACCACCAGTAGAATCCCCGCGTTCATCCGCGAAGCCGTTGCAGAAGACCTGAAGAGCGGACGCTTTACTTACGTCCGCACGCGCCTGCCTCCCGAGCCGAACGGGTATTTGCACATCGGGCATGTCAAGGCATTCCTGATTGACTACTTCACCGCACAGGAATTCGGCGGGGAATTGTATCTGCGCTTCGACGATACCAATCCGTCCAAGGAAGAGACCGAATTTGTAGACGCCATCAAGGAGGACGCCGCCTGGCTCGGCATCCACTGGGTCAAGGAAACGTACGCATCCGATTATTTCGACCGGCTCTATGAATGGGCGGTACGCCTGGTCAAAATGGGACTGGCATACGTGGACGATCAGTCGCAGGAGGAAATGAGCGCCAACCGCGGCACCCTGCCGAAAGGCACAAAATGGAGTGAAACGGAAGTCGCCATCAAGCCGGGGGTTGACTCTCCCTATCGGAATCGTTCCGTCAAAGAGAATCTGGATTTGCTCGAACGGATGAAGAACGGCGAATTTCCCGAAGGCAGCCGTGTCCTGCGCGCCAAAATTGACATGTCGCACCCGAACCTGCTCCTGCGCGATCCGGTCATGTACCGCATCATGCACGTCCCTCATCATCGTACCGGCGACAAGTGGCACATCTATCCGATGTACGACTGGTCTCACGGACAGAACGATTCGATGGAAGGCATCACCCATTCGCTGTGTTCGAACGAATATATCATTCACCGTCCGCTGTACGAATGGTTCCTGCAAAAACTGGAGGAGTTTCCCAGCCGTCAGATCGAATTTACACGCCTGAACCTGACCTATGCCATGATGAGCAAACGCAAAGTCCGCAAATTGGTAGAAACGGGCGTGGTTCGCGGCTGGGACGATCCGCGCCTGACCACCCTGCGCGGTTTGCGGCGACGCGGCGTGACCCCCGAAGCCATTATCAACTTTGTCACCGGGCTGGGCGAGACGAAGAACGACAGCTGGGTGGAAATGGCACAGTTCGAAGCGGTCATCCGCGACGACCTGAACAAACGCGCCCTGCGCCGCATGGCGGTCCTTCACCCGCTCAAACTGGTCATTGACAATTATCCTGAAGGACAGACCGAGCAAATGGACGCGGTCAACAATCCGGAGGACGTATCCGCCGGGACGCGCAAAGTTCCGTTTTCGAAGGTGCTTTACATCGAGCAGGACGATTTCCGCGAAACGCCGCCGCCCAAATATTACCGGCTCTACCCTGGCAACGAAGTGCGGCTTCGCTATGCGTACCTGGTGAAATGTACGCATGTGGTCAGGAACGACGCCGGTGAAATCATCGAAGTACATTGCACCTACGACCCGGCATCCCGCGGCGGCGAAGCGCCCGACGGGCGCAAGGTCAAATCCACGATCCATTGGGTTTCGGCGGAGCATGCCATACGGGCTGAAGCGAGGTTATACGACCAGTTGTTTACCGTCGAGCAACCCGACGATGGCGAATTGGAAAACATCATCAACCCGAATTCACTGGAGATAATCGAAAACGCCTGGGTGGAACCCGCTCTGGCAGACGCCGCCATAGGGGACAAATTTCAGTTCGAGCGCATCGGATACTTCTGTCTCGACCCCGATTCGAGACCGGGCAGACCCGTCTTCAACCGCACAGTGACACTCAAAGACAGTTGGGCAAAGATCGAAAAGAAAGCCAAATAACCGACGATGGATACCGAAGCCGCAAAGAAATTTCAGGAACTCCTTCTGGCGTTTTCGCAGGCAGAAGACCTGGAAGTCCGCCGTCAAATTGAAACTCAACTCTGGCGCGAATACGGCAAGGAACTCGCTGTGTTCGTGCTGGATATGTCCGGGTTTTCGCTGCTCACGCGCAAATACGGGATCGTGCATTACCTTTCGATGGTCAAACGAATGCAGTTGACCACCGAACCGATCGTGAAAGCCTATGGCGGCGATATGCTCAAATATGAAGCGGATAACTGTTTTGCCGTTTTCCCCGACCCGCTGTCCGCCGTCAACGCGGCACTGGCGATGCAACACGCTTTCAAAGCCTCCAACCTGATGACCTCCGACGATCTGGACATCCACATCGCCTGCGGCATCGATTACGGAAAAATACTGGTCATTCGGGGAACCGACTGTTTTGGCGATGCCGTGAACCGCGCCTCGAAACTGGGCGAAGATGTGGCGGCGGCTGGCGAAGTACTCATCACACGAGAAGCCATGAAAAGGATCCCGGGCGAAGCGGAGATCAAGGCGCGGGAGGTTGCAGTCTCCATTTCGGGATTGAGCATCACGGCATATTCAATCCTGGCGACATGAAACGTCGCAACACAAAAACGCAAATAAATTATATATAATTTTGTGGTAGAATGAGGGACAGAGATTAGGAGTTCACTATGGTTACCACGATACTTTTCATCCTGCCCATTGCCCTTATCCTCTGGGCATTGTCCAAAACCACCGAAAAGGTGCTTGCCATTCGGCAAAGCGAAAGAGACGCAGGCAAAGAGACGTCCGTTTATCTGTAAGACGAAATGGATACCCACAAAAAGGCTTCGGATCAACCGGAGCCTTTTTCTTTTTCAGACTTAAGACCCGCCTCCTCCCCGCCCAAGCCCGATACAGCAACTCTCCAATCGTTTCCAACCAACAGGCTCAAAACAACCATTTTGCACAGTTTTGGTTAGAATTGCTTTAGAAAATTGTGCAATATATTGACGTTATATCGAGAAAACATAAAATGGAATTCGTGCAAGCCAACAACCAACTCTCGGAGGAACAATGAAAAACTTTAGTATGACCAAGTTTGTGATCGCACTCCTGCTCGTTGCCTTTGCGGTCGGGATGTTCGCCCCGACGGCGCAGGCGGCAGGAAAGAAGGGCAACACCATCGTGGACATAGCCCTTGCGGCAAATGCTCAGACTGGCGAGTTTTCGATCCTCATCGCGGCATTGCAAGCGGCTGATCCGGCGGTCATCAGGACCCTGAGCGGCAGAGGACAATTCACCGTCTTCGCCCCCACCGACGCCGCCTTTGGCGACCTGCTTGCCGAACTGGGCGTGACCGCAGACCAGCTGTTGAGCGACCAAAAACTGCTCACCAGGGTTTTACTCTACCATGTGGCGTTCGGTCGTCGTGACTCTGCGCAGGTGCTCGCCTCGGACCGTATCCGCACCCTAAATGGCGGTTTCCTTTATCAGAGCGGCGGCGTTCTCACCGACGCGAACGGCCGTACCGCAAACATCATCGCCGTGGACATCAAAGCCGGCAATGGCATCATCCACGTCATTGACCGCGTCGTTCTTCCTTAACCCTGCTCTTCCGGCAACCAAGCGAATTGACTTTAGTGGTATGAAAAACACACACCCCGCTCGATCAAGCGGGGTGTGTGTTTCATCATCTATCCGCCGGGCTTGTGTTTCGACCGATAAAACGCCGCCCAACGTCTGTTGACTTCCTCCGTGGCTTGTTGGCGCGTGTAACCGTACTTGACCTGGAGCATGGTCAGAAATTTGTCCTGCTTATCTGTCGCTTTGTCTATTTTTTTCAGGTCATGCTCACCCAACAGGCTGAACCATTCCACAGACTGCCCGCGGATCACCTTCCATTTTTGGTCGAATTTCGATTTTTGAACCTTCATGATCATCTCCTCAAAGAGTGAAAATTGGCTGAACTCTGTTCGGAGTTTTCGAGATTTCGTTCCTGCAGACTATCCCTTCCCCCGCGAATAGACGCAAACAAAATTGTCAAACTCTTACGCTTTCATTGTACTACGTGATTTGCCCAAAATCAGGGAGGACAAAGATGAGTTGCAAAATTGGAAACTGCCTCGTGGATATACTTGCTTATCCGACGTGCCCAGGGCGGTTTTCATGGATAGGGAATACAAAGCATCTGCCCTGCTTGATTGTAGCGCGAATCCCTGAGATTATTGGCAGAAACTATTTCGTCAACAGATACTAAAAATTTTACTGCCAATCTAAAAACATTGTCCTTAGGTTTAACGGAATAAGAAAAGCCATTATCAACTCCTATATGCGCGCAGCACGGAACGTTTACTTTTATCAGTTGATGTAGCGTAAATATACCTTGTTTGACAAGTTTGTCGCTATTTCGAATATCGCTTTCAGAAACATTAAACCAAGATGCAATACTCTGGATAGTATCACCAGGCCGAACAACATATAAACAATAATTTTGAACATCAATTTTGGTCACGGAAATTGTCGAAGTAGGGACAATTAAACTCTCTGTTTCAACAAGTGTAGGTATTATCAGCGTGGGGGATGATTCAACCAATAATGTAGGGGGTGAATTGGAAGGCGTTAGTTGTGGAGTATTTTTCGGTATGAACCACTTGGGTCTCACAACAAAGAATACACAAACAAAAACAATACAGGGCTGCCCACCCTAGAGTCACGAAGCATTTCAACAAGCGCGCTGGGGACCTCAAGTATGTCACCTTGAGTTGTAACGTTTTGTCGTATCTTATTTTTATCAAGAAGGTCAAGGATGAAAAGAGATAAATCCAATATTATTGCGTGCCTTGTTTTGTTTGGAGATGCCTGATTTTGTACCATTCCTTACCTCCATACCAACCCTTCGCATCTAAAACAATATGACACTAATACTTGGCTTTAATATAGCATAAAACTCAAGAAGCAATCCTCCCTTCCCACCACCCCATCAACTCGCTCATCGGTAGAGACGGCGTAGCATCGCCCTGCCTGCCTGAATTCCACGTCACGATCAAATCACGCTTCGCGCGCGTGATGCCCACGTAGAACAGGCGCAGGCGTTCCTTGACGTAATCCAGCCGCGAGCGCAGGGTCGCCGCGCCTTCTTCGTACCAGTCATACTCACTCGACGACTCGAGGGCGGTCAACTGCGCCAGCGCCTCCGCTTCGAGATTCAACCCGCCGCGAATAAACCACTTCTCCGAAATGAAACGGTCGTTTGGCATGTTCGACGGGAAGTCATAATTATTGACCGACATCAAATACACGCGGTCCCACTCCAGCCCCTTCGCCTTGTGCATCGTCGTCACTACCACCCGTCCGCGATGGCGCTCGGGGTCGAAGCCCGAATCGTCCGACGAAAAGCCAATGAAGCGCCGTTCGTTCTTTGCGATGACCGCCAGTTCTGCGGTCAACTCGGGCAGGCGCCAGTCGGGGTGATCGTCTGCGGCTTGCCTCAGCACCAGCGCCAGTTTATGCGCCAGCGCCAGATCATGCGCTTCGGTGAACACATCCTGCGCCAGCGTGAGAATCAACTGGTCAATGGGAAGCGTGACCGCTTCCAGCCAGCGTCGGACGACGACTCGAAACGCGCTCAATTCTTCGATGACCGCCTGCGCGTCCGCTTCGGACTCAGCCGACACCTGCTCCCTCACCCCAGCCCTCTCCCAGCGGGAGAGAGAGCCAGAGTCCCCCTCTTCAACGGGAGATGGGTTAGGGGTGAGGGGGCTGACATAATCCTCCACATTCCCAATCTTCCTCAACAGGGCTGATGTCGTTGCGAGGAGCGCAGTTTGCGATAGCATCCTCTTTGGGGACGAAGCACTCTCCTCAATATCTGATGTCATTGCGAGACGGCGCTCTTCCGTCGAAGCAATCTCCCCGTTCTCAGGAGACTGCTTCACAACTTGCGCTCGCAATGACACGCCATCTCTCCAATCCCTCCTCCACACCACATACGCCTTCGACAACTTGCGCGCCGACTGCGGGTCTGCCAGATACGCCAGCAAATAACTCAACGATCCTGCCGCGGCGCGTGTTTCGGAGGTGGACGAGATCAACTCGATGGGTTCGATGCCGCGCTTGCGCAGTTCGTTGACCACTTCCACGCCGCGCTGGTTGCGCGGGACAAGGATAGCGAGGGTGGGCTTTTCTTCGTCGGGCAGTTCGGCAATCGAATCGAGATAATTCTTCACGGATTTGACCACCGCTTCGAGTTCTTCTTCGGGCGTGAACTTTTTGCCGATGAAGCGAATCGCGGCGGGGTTATCGGGCGGATTCTGCTGCGGATCGCCCTCAGGCACAGGGACGATGTGCGGCGGCGAGAGCGCTGTCCGCGCTTCAGGGATGGGATGGGCGGTCATCACCCAGTCAATGAGGTGATTTGCCAGCGCGATGATGGACGGCTGGGAACGTCCCGACTCGGGCATGTCTTCGTGCGGGTTGCTTTGGATGAAGGCACGCAGAAGGTCGGGCGAGGCGGTTGTGAAGGTCTCGAAGATGGCCTGGTTGGGGTCGCCGACGCGGACCCAGTTGCCGCCCAAATCACTGGTCGAGTTGGCAAAGCCCGTATCGAGACCAGCAGTTTCATCGAAACCAGTCGCTGTGGTCTCGGTACGCCGCTCCGCGGCTACTCGACCACCCGATAATAACGAGAGTATTCTTTCTTGTGTCATGCTGGAATCCTGCGCTTCGTCTTCCAAAATGAAGGGATAGCGGTAACGCAATCGCTCCAGGTATTCTTCGTCGCTTTCGAGGAGGGTCAGGGCGAGGCGGATGAGGTCGTCGAAGTCCACGGCGCCGCGATAGGCGAGGGCGCGTTGATAGTCCGCGTAGATGCTCCAGC
>JACAET010000006.1 GCA_013388685.1 Chloroflexota bacterium
GCGCCTTTGGGCGTCACCCATTCGTTGTTGATGAACAGCCCGAACTTGCGTCCGCGCGCGTCCAGCCAGGCGTGAACGGCGTCGGGCGCTTCGGGGGCGGGACCGTAATCGAGAGTTTTGAAGAGGTCGAGGAGGGTTGACATTTTAATCTCCAATCTTGAACCACAGATGAACACAGATAAACGCGGACGGGGTTATGGTTGCCACAGATGAACACAGATAAACGCGGATGGTTGATAAAAAATCACGATCGTTTTCACCAGAAAATCTGTGTTCATCCGTGTTTATCTATGGTTAGTCTTCCAAGAGTCGTGAGGAATGATGCGTTTGATTTCGACTTTCGGGCGATAAAAATTGACAAGCAGACAAACGGGCAAGCCCGTCGCGCGTAAATAATTCAAGCATTGCGCCGTGTGGACATCCTCGAGCAATTTGACAGCCTTCATTTCGACCAGCACCAGTTCTTCGACCAGCAGGTCCGCGAAGAACTCGCCGACGATAATCCCTTCATATCGAACCTTGATGGGGAACTGTTGTTGCACGCGCAGTCCCGCTTTTGCAATGGCAATTGCACTTGCGTTTTCATAGACCTTTTCGAGAAAACCACAGCCGAGAGTGTTACTCACCTGATAAAGGCATCCGATAACCCTTTCGGTGATTTCATTCACTTCCATCAATTCATCCTTCTATCTGTGTCCATCCGTGTTCATCTGTGGTTAATTTTCATCCCATCGGCATGTGATGTTGGGCGGCGTAGTGACCCGGACGGGTTTCATGCGCGGCAGAGATTCGCTGAATGGTATTTTCAGCGTTGCCAGAGACGTGTTTACCGTCAATGCCGGAGAGGGACATGTCAATTTATCTTTCCAGTAATCCCAACACCACCGGAAGCAACTGCTTCTTCCTCGAAACCACGCCGGGGGCGTCGCGGGTGCCGTCGGGCAGGGGAGGATAGGGCAGATCGTTGAGGATGGGCGGCGGGGTGGACGAGGTGATGAGGCGACTGGAGCCGCGTACCACGTCGGTGACGAGCAGCATGGCAAAATCCAGCCCGCGTTTGTCGCGCAGGTCGTCGAGGGCTTTGGTGAGCGCGGGGAGATGCTCAGGGAGTTGAACGAGATCGGTCACTTCTGCCTGGGCAATGGCGAATTTGAAGCCGCCCGCCTCGTAGGGTTTGATGTCGTTGCTGACGATTTCTTCGGGCGTGCGGTTCGAGAGACCTGCGCCCGCCGAAAGGACTTTCTTTCCGTAGGATTCGATGGTCTCGCCTTTGAGCGGACTCCCGCCCACGAATGCCCAATGGGATAACTTCTCGGCGGCGGCGCGGTCGCGCGGCGTGGTGGTGGGGGAGGTCAATATAAGGGTATCCGCTAAAAGTCCCGCGAGAAGCGCACCTGCGAGGGCGGGCGGGGCGGAGAGTCCTGCTTCGGCGGTCTGTTCGGTGACGAGGGTGGAGGTCGAGCCGACGATGTCCACAGTGAAGCGGATGGGGGTGTGGGTGTGCGGGTTGCCGAGGCGGTGATGGTCGAGGATCTCCAGCAGTTCGGCTTCCTCGAGCGCGGCGATGGACTGGCGCGGTTCGTTGTGATCCACGAGGATGATTTTGAGGCGCGGCGGGTTGAGGATGTCGCGCTGGCGGGCAATGCCGAGGTAGCGGCCGTTTTCGTCCACCACCCAATAATCGTCCATTTCGTCGCGCAGGATTTTGTTGAGCGAATCGCGGATGTGCGCGCTGGCGGCGTATTTGGGGATGGATTTGTCGGCGGCGTCACTGCAGGGCGCGGACATCATCTCGCGCACGGTCGTGTCGCCCGGACGCGGGCCGAGGGTCTCCGAAAAATATTTGAACAGGCTGAGGCCGTTGATCAGGCCGTAGGGTGTGCCGTCCGCGTTGACGATGGGAGCCAGGCCGCCTGTTTTGCTGGCGAGGGTCCATGCCGCGCCGAGTTGGGCGTCGGGGCGGATGGTATCGAGCCTTTGCATGACCGATTCGAAGCGCGGCGAGGCGTCGGTGAGGAGGAGTGGCGCTTCGAGCCCGAGGGTCTTCAGCACCCAGGCGGTCTGCGGGTTGAGCGCCCCGGCCCGCGCCGCGACGGCATTGACCCTATCGCGTTCGCGCAGCAGCCAGGCGTAGCCCATGGCGGAGGCGATGGAATCGGTATCCGGGTTGACGTGTCCGATGACGAAGATTTGATTGGTCATGGGAACCTGCTAATTTCTTGTGCGCGGCGCGGGGATGTATTCGACGGAGGGGCGGCGCTGGGCGGTCTGCGGGTAGAGCGTCATGATTTGTAGATTGGGAGTCCTTTTGGTTTATTTTACCTTCAACCTTCCGCTTTGCAGCCACCTTCCCAATAGCCACAGAATTTCATATCCTGTTCTGCGGGCGCCTCACTGTTCACTGATAACTGAACACTACCGACTATCCGACTCTTTGACTCCCGACTAACCCCTTCCTCACCTTCTCGGGCGTGATCGGATTCTCGTCCACATTCACGCCCACTGCGTCCAGCACGGCGTTGCCGACCGCCGGCGCGACCCCGTCCATGGGGATTTCCGCCACCGCCTTGACCCCGAACGGGTGCGTCGGCTCGAAGGTCTCGACGAAGATGGTCTCCAGTTCGGGCATTTCGTCGGCGCGGAAGATGTGGTAGCGGTCGAAGTCGCGCTGGCGGATGCGCCCCTGCTCGTCCCAGGTCATCTCTTCACAGACGGCGTAGCCCAGCGCCTGTGTCATGCCGCCTTCGATTTGTCCCGAAGCGGTGAGGGGGTTGACGATGACGCCCGAATCAACCGCCATGACCAGTTTGTCCACCGTGACCGCGCCCGTTTCGGTATCCACAGTCACTTCGGCGAA
>JACAET010000016.1 GCA_013388685.1 Chloroflexota bacterium
GAAATCCCTGCGCCCGCTTCGGGGACGGTGTTGAAGATTCTGGCGGAGGAAGGGTCCCCTGCAAAGGTGGGGACGGTACTGGCGGTGATCGGGAAACCTGGGGAAGCGATTGACGGTGGACAGTTATCGGTAAGCAGTGAGTCAAAAGTCGAAAGTCGAAAGTCTGTGCCAGAACCTGCGACCTTCGACCTGCGACCTGCAACGAGGCAAGACCTCGGCTTCATTTCTCCTGTCGTTGCGAAGATCGCTGCGGAGCATGGAGTTAACTTGCAGGAGGTGAAAGGGACGGGGTTGAACGGGCGAATCACGAAGAAGGATGTGCTGAATTACGTGGAAAGCGGCAGGAAGGCCACAGACCGTGGACCGCAGACAATGGTCAGCCGTCCACCGTCCATCGTCGCGCCGATAGAGGGCGACCAGCTTATCAAGCACACCGTCATCCGCAAGCAGATCGCCGAACACATGGTCATGTCCAAGCATACGTCGCCGCACGTGCTGACCGTCATGGAAGCGGATATGAGCCGCGTGGTCAAACATCGCGCCGCGAACAAGGATGCGTTTGCGCGGGATGGGGTTAATCTCACGTTCACGGCATATTTCATGATGGCAATCGTGGCGGGGTTGAAGGCGTATCCGCTGGTGAACTCTTCGTGGACGGACGAAGGTTTGCTCGTTCACAAGGCAATCAATATCGGCATGGCGACTTCGCTGGGCGAGGAAGGCTTGATTGTCCCCGTCATCAAGGGCGCGGATAATCTGTCCTTGCTGGCGATGGCGCGCACAGTGAACGACCTTGCCAACCGCGCCCGCTCGAAGAAACTCCAGCCCGACGATGTCAAAGGCGGGACGTTCACGCTGACCAATCACGGCGTGAGCGGATCGTTGTTCGCGTTTCCCGTCATCAACCAGCCGCAGTGCGGAATTCTGGGCGTCGGCGCGATGCAGAAGCGGGTCGTGGTCATAGATGACGCGATTGCCATCCGCCCGATGGTGTATCTCTCGTTCGTGTTCGATCACCGCATTTTGGACGGCGCGTCCGCAGATTGGTTTTTGGCGAAGGTAAAGGAGACGCTGGAGAATTGGGCATAGAGTTCCAAGTGTCAAGTTCCATGTGTCACGTGTCAAGTGCCACGTGTCAAGTGTCAAGTGTCAAGTTTCAGGTTTCAGGTTATAGGTATTGAGGAATAGTCATGTCAGAGAATATCGTTGATCATGCCGAGGTGAAAATCCACCCGCCCGTGCTGACGTCAATTCACGTCGCGGGGGCGGTTTCGTTGAACTGGCTGATGCCCTTTCCCGAGTCTTTGCCGCAAATTTTCAAAACGTTCGGCATTGTTTTCGTGCTGGCAGGGTTGACGCTGGCTTTCCTCGCCATCCGCGAATTCGGGCGCGCCCACACCACGCTCGATCCGCACGGAGCGGTCAGCGCGCTCGTCACCAGCGGACCCTATCGCTTCTCACGCAACCCCATTTACCTGGGATTCGTCTGCACGCTGATCGGGCTTCCGCTTGCGCTGGGAACGGTTTGGGGCGCGGCGTTGAGTCCGATTTTGGTTTTGGGACTCAACGCGCTGGTGATTCGATACGAAGAGGCATACCTGGAGAAAAAGTTTGGGGAGGCGTACACAGGCTACAGGTCACGCGTGAGACGCTGGCTGTAGTGGTGTACAATCGAAGCATTCCAAAAGTCAAACGGAGTTAACTCATGGCTGAAAATTTCGATGTCGTTGTGATCGGCGCGGGACCCGCGGGATACGTCGCCGCGATCCGCGCCGCGCAACTCAAACAGAAAGTCGCGATCGTGGATAAGCAATGGCTGGGCGGCGTGTGTCTCAACGTGGGATGCATCCCGTCGAAGTCGCTGCTCAAGAACGCGGAGGTGGCGCACACCCTGCGCGAGCGCGGCAAGGATTTTGGTTTCTCGTTCGATAACCTGAAACTGGATTACAGCGTGGCCGTCAAGCGCTCGCGGCAGAACTCGGACAGGCTGACCAAGGGCGTGGGCTTTTTGATGCGCAAGAACAACATCGCCGTTTTCATGGGCGAAGCGCGTCTGACCAAGCCGACAGTTGTTTCCGTTACCGATAAAGACGGCAAGACGACGGAGTTATCCGCCAAGAACATCATCGTGGCGACGGGCGCGAGCGCGGCGGTGCCTGCGGCGTGGAAAGTGGACGGCGAGAAGGTCGTCACGTATTGGGAGGCGATCCTTCAGGAAAAACTTCCCAAATCTGTGATCGTAATCGGGTCGGGCGCGATCGGCGTGGAGTTTTCGACGGTCTGGAATTCCTACGGCGTGGACGTGACCATCGTCGAGATGCTGCCGCGCCTTGTTCCGCTCGAAGACGAGGAAATCTCGAAGGAACTCGAAAAGGAGTTCAAGAAGCGCGGCATCAAGTCGCTGACGGGGCATAAGGTCGAATCCGTCGAGGCGGCGAAGACGGGCGTGAAGGTCAAGGTGTCGGCGGAGGGGAAGGAAACGGTCCTCGAAGCAGACCAGGCGCTGGTTGCCATCGGCTTCCGTCCCAATTCGAAGGGACTGGGGCTGGAGGAGGTCGGCGTGAAGATCAACGAACGCGGCTTCGTCGAAATCAACGAGAAGATGCAGACCAGCGTGCCGAACATCTACGCCATCGGCGATGTGACGGGCAAATTGATGCTGGCGCACGTCGGCTCGGCGATGGGGATCGTGGCGGCGGAGGTCATCGCGAGCGCGGAGACGGTCACGCTCGATTACGAGATGATGCCGCGCGCCACCTATTGCCAGCCGCAAATCGCCTCGTTCGGTCTCACTGAGGCGCAGGCGAAGGAGCGCGGTTATTCGGTGAGGATTGGGCGGTTCCCGTTCCAGGCGAACGGCAAGGCGCTGGGGCTGGGCGATTACGGCGGCTTCGTCAAGATCGTGGTGGATGAAAAATACGGCGAGATTTTGGGCGCGCACATGATCGGTCCCGAAGTGACCGAACTGCTCCCCGAACTGACGCTGGCGCGCATGATGGAACTCACCCCGCACGAGATCGCGCGCAACGTCCACGCGCACCCGACGCTTTCGGAAGTGCTGATGGAAGCGGCGCACGGCGCGGGTGGGACGCCGATCCATATTTAGCGGGCAGACTTCCGAAGTCTTGTAGACTTCGGAAGTCTTTTTTATCAGCGGGGAAAAGGTTGTTTGAACAGAAGCAGGCTCAAGTCAGGGGGAGGCGGGAACTTCGTCCGACCAAAGCCAGTCTTATGGGTATAATGCAATTCCATCGTCATTGTGATTGGATCATCATCGCAGGGTAGGAGGTCAATGTGAACGACCGCAAGAGTACATCGCCATCTCCCACACAGCCGCGCAACGGGCATCTTGTTTCCCAGCGGGGGTTGTTGAGCCTGGTGATGCTGCTCATCAGTCTGGGAGCGCTGGGCATTGCCATGCTCGGCGGAGCCAAATTGGCGTATGACATCCTCGGACCTTCCAGCGGCACCTCGCCTGGCTTGTTTGCGGCGGTGATCTCTCTGGGCATTGCGTACCTGATCGGCTGGCTGGCGGCGATGCTGGCGATTCGCGTTTATGGGAATTTGATCCTGCCGATTCTAATCAACGCATTGATGTGGATTTGTCTGGCGGGGATTTGCTACCTGTATGTCGAAATTCTGGAACGCCTGTATATGCAGCAGTACGATTTCTGGCGCTTTTGGAAGTACGTGATCGTTATGCTGGGAGGGCTGGCGGCGCTGGTGGGACTGCACTTGATTGTGGAAGGACACAATCTGCGCCCGTTTGCGATTCCTCTGCTGGTCACCAGCCTGATTCAACTGGGGTTGATTGTGTTTCGCTATGTGTTTGCGGGCGGCAAGTCCATTTATCTATTGGGGGACCTGTTCTTCCTGTTTGGGATGTCCGCCTTTTCGATTTTGATGCTGGCGCATATCGGATTGCTCCACCCGCTGCGGGCGCGTTTCACCAGTTACTTCGACAGGAACAGCACCTCGATTCGGACTCAGGATTGACCTGCTCCCGTTTCGATGAAAACTTCCGAGGCTGAAAACGGCTTCGGAAGTTTTCGATTCCAACATTTCCATGGCGAGAAGGGAAAAATAAGAGTTTCGTTAAGAACTGTCTGTACTGCTTGACAAGCTGGACAAAAACTGTAAAATATGAAAATAAATGTACAAAATATGTGCATAAATCAGGCAATAAAATTTAGAAATAAGGAGTAAAGAAGATGAAACGTTTTAGCATTTTTGCCCTGCTGGTGACGGTCACCGCTCTGGTGCTTGCCGCCTGTGCGCCCGCCGCCACCCCCACCCCGGCTCCCGAGCCGACGGCAATGCCCGAACCGACCGCCCAACCTGAGCCTGAAATCATGCTCAAGGATATCGTGGATACCGCCGTCGCCGATGGCCGCTTCCAGACGCTGGTTGCCGGCGTTCAAGCCGCTGACCTCGTGGACACTCTCAAAGGTGAAGGTCCTTTCACCGTTTTCGCCCCCACCGATGATGCCTTCGCCAAACTGCCCGCCGGTACGCTCGATGAACTGCTCAAACCTGAGAACAAGCAAGCGCTTACCGACATCCTGCTCTACCATGTCGTTTCCGGCAAGGTCATGGCAGCGGATGTGAGTGGACTCACGAGTGCCGCCACTGTTCTCGGCAAAGACGTTGCCATCAAGGTTGACATGGGTAATGTCTACATCAACGATGCGCAAGTCGTCATCACCGACATCGAGACCTCCAACGGCGTGATACACGTGATTGACACGGTCCTTCTGCCCCCCGCGGAGGAAGCCGCCGCTCCGGGCACCATTGTCGACATTGCGGCCGCCGACGAACGCTTCAGCACTCTGGTTGCCGCTGTGACCGCCGCCGGTTTGGCTGAAACCCTCGCTGGTGAAGGTCCCTTTACGGTCTTTGCTCCCACCAATGACGCCTTTGCGGCTCTGCCCGCAGGCACGCTCGACAGCCTGCTCCTGCCGGAAAACAAACAAACACTGACCGACATCCTGCTCTACCATGTCGTTTCGGGCAAGGTCATGGCTTCCGATGTTGTTGGTCTCTCCGCCGCTCCGACCGTTCTGGGCAAGGACATCACCATCACCATCAAAGACGGCAAAGTATTCCTGAACGACACTGTCCAGGTGATCATCACCGACATCGAAGCGTCCAATGGCGTGATCCACGTGATTGATGCGGTTCTCCTCCCGCCTCAATAACTCTTCTCCTCACGTTTGGGATTTGGTAAAGAACGGACGGGCGTATGCCTGTCCGTTCGATTCTGGCGAAAACCTCCCGAAGGTTGACTATTTCGCCAGCGGGATTTGAATAATGAACGTACTGCCCGGCAGTTTTTCCTCGTCGTAGCCGGGGCTTTCCACCCAGATTTTTCCCTGATGCGCCTTGACGATGCCCGCCGCAATGGCAAGCCCCAACCCCGGTCCGCCGCCCTTGAACTTGGTGCGCCCCGAAGAATGCAATTCCACCTTGCCCACCTGGTAGAGTTTTTCGAAGATCATTTCCTTATCGGCGGCGTTGATTCCGATGCCGGTGTCGCGGATGCGGATTTCGCACATGTCGCCGCGCCCATCGTTGACGGTCGCCGCGCTGATGTAGATCGAGCCGCCATCCGGCGTAAACTTGATGGCGTTGACGACGACATTATCCAGCGCTTTGAGCAGGAGTTCGGAATCCGCCCGCAGTGGAGGCAGATCGTTGATGACAGGATCGAGTTCGAGCGTGAGGCGGCGCGTCTGCAAATCCTGGGTGTAATCCTTTTGGATGAGGCGCAGGAGCGTCCCGAGAGTCACCTTCTCGAAATGAGGCGACAGCACCTGGTTTTCGAGACGCGCCACATCCAGCATGCTGTTGACCACTTGATGCAGGCGTTCAGTGCCTTGTAAAACGCCGTCCATGGCAAGCCGCAGGGTGTTGTCGTTTTGAACGGCGGGAGCGCCTTTGATCATCCCCATATACCCCTTGATGACGGTCAGCGGCGTACGCAATTCGTGCGCCGCCACCTGGATGAAGTCGCTTTTGTTCTTATCGAGTTTTTCGAGACGGCTGATGACCTTGTTGAGTTCATCCACGCGCTGTTCAACCATGCGTTCGAGCATCTGATTGAAGCGGTTCAGGTCGTCGTACAAACGCGCGTTCTCGAGCGCGATGGAGGCCTGAATGGCGAACGTGCTGGCGAGTAAAACGTCATCCTGAATGAACGCGCCCGCCCGCTCGCGGCTCATGGTCAGCATGCCAATCACCCTGTTTTTCGCATACAGGGGAATGCCCACCCATGAACCGTCCACCGGAAGCCATTCGGGCTGACGCCAGTCTTTCATGTCTTTGATATCACCAATAACGAGCGGTTCAGCCTGCCTGACAATCGTTTCGTAGACGTTCACGCCGCGTATTTCGTAACTCAGATCCTCCACCGGGACATACTTCGGGAACCCCAAATGACCGCGCAGGCGCGGCACACCGTTGACGTCTTCCAGAAACAACGCGCACCGGGATACCGGTACGATTTGCGTCAACTGCTCGACGATTTGCTGGGGGACCTCCGCCTCGGTGGAGAGTGAAGACAACTGACGCGAGGCGCGCGTCAGCGCCTCTGCCGAACGACGCCTTGCCTGTTCGCTGGAATACAAACCTGCGTTTTCCTCCGCGGTCCTTTCGGCAAATTCCTTGGCAATCGCCAATTCCTGCGCCCTTTCACGCGCCTCTGCCAGAAGGCGCTCCACCTCCCTTTGTGCCTGTTCCCTCTGCGAGACCAGCATGGTGCGGAGCAGGGCACTGCTGACCAGGTTGCGGATGCGAACGTAAATCTCCCAATCGTCCGGTCCCTTTTCAATCCACATAAAGCCGAAGCGATTCTTTGCCAGCGTCAACGGCATGACCACGGCGGTGTAGCGGTGATCTTCGGGGGTCTTGCCGCGCGGCACCAGTTGACCGGTTCCCATCGGGACCTGTTTGCGGGGAATTTCGAACTTCGCATTCTCATATTGGAACAATAACTTATAACTCTCCGGCGTGGGCGCGGTGATGGATTGCGGCGAACTGACATCGCTATAGAACATCACATACCAGCGTTCGATTCCCATAATAGGGAAATGTTCCGAAATGGCTCTTCCAATCTCCTCTATGCTCATGGCTGGAGCCATCGAAAAACTGAACCCCTGCAACAAATTCTCCTGTTGCTCCAACGCCAGCCGCTGGTACGCCTGCCAGCGTTGTGACAATTCTCCCGTCAGCAAGCGCGCCTGTTGGAAGAGGTTCTCCGCCTGCAACATGACGGTATGACTGGTGATGCCGCTCAACGCGTACCGGCGCATCGTTGAAATGACGTTGTGCCAGATCGAGGGCGGGATGTTATGGCTCTGCATCAATTCGATCATGGCGTTGATCGTTTTAAGGAACTCGTCGCCGGTGGTCTTTTCGTGCAGCGTCATCAGGAAGGCATCCCACACTCGACCAAAAACGTCCCTGAATGGCGGGATGGCCGGGTCCTGCTCCGTGATTCCCGCCGAATTGAGCAGGGCGCGCATGGCGGCTTCGCGTTTGTTCTCCAATTTACCCGTCCTGGCAACATCGCGCGGGGCGACCGCCGCCTGCCGTACGTTTTCTGGCAGGCACCCGCATGACCAGCGCACGAGCATCTGGGTGGGCGTGACGATCTGCTTTTGCACCGCGTCACCCCGGAGGCGTTTCACCAAAGCCTGCAAGGCGCTCCTGCCCGCCGTATAGAAAGATTGCCGCACGGTGGTCAACGGCACGCCCATGGATTGAGCCTCGCGCAAGTCGTCGAAACCGGTCACAGCCACATCGTCCGGTATGCGAATGCCGCGCTGCTGCAGAGCCTCCAGCGCGCCAAATGCCATGCGGTCGTTTGCCGCTACAACAGCCTGAAAACGCGATCTTCTCTCGTCCAGCAGGATGCGCACCGCCTCGCGCCCGCTTTCCTGTGTAAAATCCCCCGTGACTACAAGGTCGTTATCGAAGCGCAGATTGTGCGATTTGAGTTCATCCTTGTAGGTTTGAAAACGCTGATCCGAGTCGATCTGTCCCCTCAAACCGCAGATAAACGCAATGCGCTTATAACCGTGTCCCTCGATCAGGTGACGCATGAGAGCGCTCATCCCGTCCGCGTTGTTCGGGATAAACATCGTCGCCCCCTCCACCGATACGGATTGCGTCACGATGGGAATATCAATGTGGGCATTGCGAAAGGCTTTCAAATCCGCATCACTGACGCCGTAGGCGACATCTGCGGCAAGTAACAACCCGTCGAACTGCCCCGGCTTGGCAAGATCGTACAAGCCAAAGGAGGTTCTGGAACCGTCCCCGGGCATTGAAGCGAGCCGTCCCCCAATGAAATGCACAAGATTGACGTTCAATTCCCGTGCGGCATCCTCAACCCCTGCGAGGAATTGCGTCCCCCAGCCGCGCCCCACCTGCGATGCAAATACGCCGATTGTCTTTCTCTCTGAGGATGCCATATGCATTTCACTCCCGGAAGAATGGCAAAATTATATCCCCAAAAATCGACGCAAGTAAAAAGAAGAATGACAAATTGATGTCTGATTCGAATCCCGTCCATGAGCCAAACGCGGCCGGCTTCGAGGTCAATGGCATCCTTGCGAAGCATTGTCAGAAATATAGAAACCATTCCAGCCGCTTTGGACGTATAATCGGCAAATTCACGGAGAGTCCTTCCATGACAGACCTGAAACGTACCGCTCTGAAAATTACCCTCGTTCTTTTCATTGCACAGAGTCTTGCATCCGCAGGCTTCATCGCCGCCGCGGCGATCAACCCCATTCTCGGCGCAAAACTGGCACCCAGCCGTTCGTTGGCAACCCTGCCGACGGCGGTTTACCTCTTGAGCGGGGCGCTCTCGGCTTCGGGGTGGGGCAACCTCATGGATCGTATCGGGCGTCGCAACGCAATCGTCCTGGGGCTTTTGCTTGGCGCACTTGGCAATGTTCTTGTTCTGGCTGCGATTCAAATCTCGCTGTTCGCGCTGGTATTGATCGGTCTCATGATGATGGGCATGACCAACAGCGCCGTACTGCTCGGTCGTTTTGCCGCGGCGGAGGTCAACCCGCCCGACCAGCGCGGGCGCGCCATCTCGCTGGTGGTATTGGGAGGCGTGATCGGAACGATTCTAGCGCGCCTTTCCGCCGTGCCCATGAGCGGATTGGTTGTCAGCATGGGCATGGACGAACTGGCAGGCGCATATTTCACTACACTGGTGTTATTTTCAATCGCTTCTGTCTTTGTATTCATTGGTTTGCGCCCCGATCCGCGCGAAGCGGGCAGGGAAGTGGCAACACTCTATCCCGAAAGCATCCCGCACGGCAAGTCGAGACCCGTCGCCCAAATCCTGCGCCAGCCGGCGGCGGCAACCGCAGTCACCGCAATGACGCTGGGACAGGTGGTGATGGTTGCCATCATGGTCGTTACCTCTCTGCATATGGAAGATCACATGCACCCGCGCAGCGACATCTACTCGGTCATTTCGGCGCATACGTTCGGGATGTATGCCCCCTCGATCATTTCCGGCTGGCTGCTGGATCGCTGGGGGCGCGGCAGGATGATTCTGATCGGTTCGGCGACCCTCCTGTTGTCCTGCATCACAGCCCCGCTTTCGCCGGATGTCCTGCCGCTCGGCATTGCGCTTTTCCTGCTCGGCGTAGGCTGGAATTTCTGTTTTGTAGGCGGCTCCACCCTGCTCGCCGATCAACTCTCTCCTCTCGAACGTTCGCGTACACAGGGAACGAATGACCTGCTCGTGGGGCTTGCCTCGGCGGTCATCAGCCTTTCAAGCGGCATCATCTTCAACACCACCAGTTACACGATGATGGCGATCATCGCCGGGGCGCTCTCGCTCGTGCCGCTGGTCATGTCGGTGTCGTTCCTGAGAAAAACGAATGTACCAGCCGTTGCCTGAATAAAACATCCCGCAAAGCGCAACACTCGCGGGATGTTTCGTACCGTTTACTGTGCACGGACTGCCGGTTGACTGTTCACTTCCGTATCATCGTCAACAACATCTTGACACGCGTCAAGGCTCTGAGGGCGTGCGGCTCGTCGGCGGGCAGGATGATGGCGTCGCCGGTCTTCAAGTGGTATGGCTTGCCGGAGATTCTGACCTCCGCGGCGCCATCCAATAGATGAACGAGCGCGTCGAACGGCGCCGTGTGCTCGCTCAATTCCTGATCCTTGTCGAAGGCAAAAATTGTGACATTGCCTCCCGTTGCCCTGGCGATCTGGCGGCTCACCACGGAGCCTTCGTTATAGGCGACCAGGTCAGCCAGATGCAAAACCTCGGATTTGGGCGCTGTAGGCATTACTTCACCTCGATACGATAGCTGGCGGGAATGGTCGTAAAGCGCGTGGTACCGGTGACAATCAGGACAGCCTCGTCGCCCGCTCGAAGCGACAGGGGAAATTCAACCGACTGATCCGGGTTGAGTTTTATTTCGGTCACCGTGGTGGTTTCGCCTCGAAGGATGAGCGATAGACGATAGGTTTGCGGAAGAATATTTTCGACACGCGCGAACCCCTCCGCCGACCAGCCACCGTCATCCGTCTCGAAATCGGACCGATAGCCGATCGCCTCCACCCGAACATCGTCCAAAAGCAAACCTTCCCCATTGACCGCTGCATCGGTGACGTATTCGAAACGGATCAGGATGTTCTTCCCGGCGAACTTCGAAAGATCCACCGTCTCCTCGATCCATCCGCCGCTCGCGCCGGTATATCCCCAACCGTAGGAATTGCCCGAGGGGTTGTAATCCGTGCCCGAGGGTGTTTTGAGTATTTCCCATCGCTGGCCGTCGGTGGAGGCTTCGACGTAAAAAAAATCCCAATCCTCCTCGATATCGTACCACGTCCAATAACTGATCGCCACGGGACCGCTCACGCCGGTCAGGTCGAACTCACGCGTCAAAGTCATGTCCGATTCGTCGCCCTTGTTCGACCAGAAGGCATACTTCCCGGAGTGCACCTCGGTGGGCAAAAGACGAATGCCCGTCGAACCGCTGAAACGCAGGGTGTAATCGCCCGCACAACTGATGTTGATGTAATCAATGCCGTATTGGTTCACCTTGAATTCCCGCGGCGGCTGCGGACAGGTTGTAATCGTATCGGTATCAGAAGTGCGGGGAACGTCGGGATAATTGTAATAGGCATAGCGTCCGTCTCCCACACGTTCGTCGTTCAAATACAACGCCGCCGCCCAATCCACAAACACATCGTCAGCTGTGACGATCTCACCGGTAAGCGGATCCGCAATACCGAGATCGGCAAGAGTATCATCCACGCCGGAAAGATCGTTTTCCGGATTGGTATTCAGGGCTTTTGTGGCTTCTTCGCCAAAACGATCGAGAAAATAGGCAAGATACAGAAAGGACTGCCCGTAATGCGGTCCGTTGTCTTCCATACTGTCGCCCCAGGTGTTCAATTGCAGGTCGGGGTCCAGGGTATACGCCCAATCATGTCCTCCGACGCTGTACCCGTTCAGAAACATTCCTACATCGGCAAACCCTTCGGTCATCCACGTTGCATCGTTGCGGTCAGAGGCAAACTGAATCATATGCACGAATTCGTGCGCCAGAACGCCGTAGGTGAATTCGTCCGCCAGATCTTGTGTGGTGCTAAGCATGTACGTTTCGTGCGCGTTGGAATACTCTTTGACCAGCGGGTGAAATGAGTCGGACGAATTGAAGTACCCCGCCACACCGCTTCCCAAACCGCTGGCGTAGATGACAAAGATACGCGGGTCGCCATCTATGCCGGGGTTATTTTCATTACCGAAGAATTCGCGGTCAGTGGGATAGATCTTTTCTTCAAAGGTATCCATCAGCCGTTTCACGTCGGATTCATTGTAACGAGCCCCCTCCTCCGCCCAGAAATAGGAGTGTGGCGTGAGGTACACCAGCCGGACAGTGATCTGACGGTGCTTTGCCGTATCGTTGTTGGTGATCCAGAATTGTTCCGTATCGCCGACCTTGTAGGTCTTCCCCGGCACGGTTCGGGGAACATCGCAAACTCCCTTCAGGCGGCACGCCAGATCGTACGGATCGTTCTCCGGAACCAGGGTCAGATTCAGCGTTTCCAGCGTCTCCGACGAAACGGATTCCACCTGCCCCTGCTGGGTTTGTTCCGAGGTGGGGCTGGGAGGTATCGCCGTGGCAACAACCTCGAGCGTCGGCTCGAACGTGGGAAGGGAAATATCAATAGGAACCTGCCGGGACGCCCGATAGACGATAACCCCTGCCGCGACAATGAGGAGACAGGCACAGCACAACAGGACGGACACAATGCCGCCGACAACCTTGGGAACAATGGATGAAGATGGATTGGGATTTGATTCCATGCCGAAAAGATGAACCCTTTGCGAAAAATTTTCCCCATGATAAATTGAAAACTCAAAAACGGCGAGGGAAAACGCAGGGGCGACAAAGGTCACCCCTGCATACCATCCTCATGCATCTGCGTGCTGTTCTCGCTTCTTTTTCACCGGCTCAGAGGTTTGGAAGATGATTTTGTTCTTCTCCTCGTCCACATCCACATGCACGGTGGCGCCTTCTTTGAATTTGCCGCCCAGCAATTCCACAGAAAGCGGACTCTCGACATGTTTTTGGATCGCCCGGCGCAAGGGGCGCGCACCAAATGCCGGATCATAACCTTCCTTTGCCAGCCATTTGCGCGCCGCGTCGCTCAATTCGATGGTGATGTTATATTCGTTCAGGCGGTCCTGCACTTCCTTCATTTGCAGAACGACGATCTCTTCCATCTGTTCGACCGAGAGAGGCGAGAACATGATGATCTCGTCTATACGGTTCAGGAACTCGGGACGGAACGCGCTCTTTAGCGCCTTTTCGATCTTATCATGCGCCTCGCGCTCCTCACTGGTGGCTTTCGATTGGACAAAGCCCAGCGCTCCGCCCTTTCTCACATATTCGGTACCCAGGTTCGAGGTCATGATGAGAACCGTATTCCGAAAATCCACAATATTACCCTGACCGTCGGTCAGGCGTCCGTCGTCCAAAATCTGCAACAGAGCGTTCCAGACCTCCGGATGCGCCTTCTCGATCTCGTCGAACAGCACGACTCTGTAGGGACGCCGCCGAACCGCCTCGGTCAATTGTCCGCCCTCTTCGTAACCGACGTAACCGGGAGGCGCTCCGAACAGACGCGAGACCGTATGTTGTTCGCGGTATTCGGACATGTCAATGCGCACCAGCGCATCCTCATCGTCGAACATGAACCAGGCGAGCGCTTTGGCCAGCTCCGTTTTGCCGACACCCGACGGACCGATGAAAATAAACGAACCGATCGGACGGCTCGGATCCTTCAAGCCCGATCGTGCGCGGCGGATGGCGTCGGAAATAGCATGAATGGCCTCCTCCTGTCCGATGATGCGTTCATGCAACCGCGCTTCCATGTGCAATAATTTTTCGGCTTCGGTCTCCATCATCTGCGAAACCGGGATGCCCGTCCACTGATGCACCACCGCGGCGATGTCGTCCACATCCACCACCTCGTCCAATTGATGTTCGGATTCCCACTTGTCGCGTTTTGCATGGTAGTCCTCTTCCAGTCTCAATCGTTCCGATTTCTTTCGCGCGGCAAGTTCATAGTCACGATTCAACCCCGCCTGTTCCTCCTCGGCTTGCAGTTTTTCGATCTCGGTCTTCATCGCTTTGAGATCGGGCGGCATGGAATAGAGCGCCACACGCAGTTTGGCGGCGGCTTCGTCCATCAAATCAATGGCTTTGTCGGGCAGACGGCGGTCGGTGACGTACCGATCCGCCAGGCGCGCCGCGGCAACCAGCGCATCATCCGCAAAACGGACTTTGTGATGCGCCTCGTACCGGTCGCGCAAGCCCTGCAGCATTTTGATGGTGTCATCCACGCTGGGCTCTTCCACATAGATTGGAGCAAAGCGGCGTTCGAGCGCCGCATCCTTTTCGATGTGCTTGTGATACTCGTCGAGAGTGGTCGCGCCGATGCATTGGAGTTCGCCGCGCGCCAGCGCCGGCTTGAGCATGTTGGAGGCGTCCATGGCGCCCTGGGCGGCCCCCGCGCCGACGACGGTGTGTAATTCGTCAATCATCAGGATGATGTCGCCCTGTGCCCGCTGAACTTCCTCCATCACGGCTTTGAGTCTTTCCTCGAATTCGCCTCTGAAGCGGGACCCGGCGATCATCGCGCCCAAATCGAGCGCCACCACCCGTTTGCCGGAGAGGATCTCCGGCACGTCGTTATTGGCGATTTTCTGGGCAAGGCCCTCGGCAATGGCGGTCTTGCCGACGCCCGCTTCGCCGATCAGCACCGGATTGTTCTTGGTGCGGCGGGAAAGTATTTGAATTAATCTCAAAATCTCATTGTCCCGCCCAATGACCGGGTCCAGTTTGCCTTCACGGGCAAGTTGGGTGAGGTCGCGGGAGTATTTTTCGAGAGTGCGGTAGCGGGATTCCGCCTGCGGGTCGGTGACGCGCTGTCCGCCGCGCAGGTCCTGAATGGCGGCATAGACGCGGTCACGCGTCAACCCGGCAGATTCTAGAATGCGCGCGGCAGGCGTGTTACGCTCGGTAAGGATGGCGAGGAAGATGTGCTCGGTGGAGATGTACTCGTCCTTGAGGCGGTTGGCTTCCTCGTTGGCAAGGTCAATGATTCGTTTGACGCGCGGGGTGATGAAGATCTGCCCGGCGCCGCCGCCGAAAATGTTGGCTTTAGGGCTGGCGCGCAGGGTGGCGTCAAGGCGTTCGGTCAACGCTTCGGGGCTGACGCTCAGTTTTTCTAAAATCTGGGGGATGACTCCGCCGGGCTGTTCGATCAGCGCCAGCAGGATGTGTTCGGTGTCGATCTGGTTATGGCCGTAGCGCTGGATGATCTCCGCGGCGCGTTGGGCGGCCTCCTGGGCTCTCTCGGTAAATCGGTCGAATCGCATCATGGGGGTTTTTTCCTTTTCAGAGACCCTAAAGGTCTCAAAGACCTTTAGGTCTAGTGGGACAAGTGCGATTATAACAAAACCGTCCTGACGGATTGTCAACACGGTGTAAGAGGAGTGTTGGAATTTGCCGGTTCTCAACCCACCCGGAACCGGATGACCACATTATCTCCCACATTATTTTCATCGGATCAACAAGCGCCCACGGAATATACCAGGCGATGACGACGACAATGGCGCTCAGCGCAATCCATCCCGGATAAAAGAACCGGCGGGCTTTTCATTGTTTGCGATCATCACGAACCTCCTTCCCCTCACCTTTGCTTTCCACGCTTCCAGGATCCCCTCCTGGCTTCCAACCAGTGTTCTTCGTGAACCCCCTCAGCGCTCAGGTAGACACGCTTCAGGATGGCATCCACCTCCGAACCGATTCTCTCCCCTCTTTCGCCTCCATCAATACGAATAGAAACGACGCCAAAGGAAGCGAGCACCGCGTCATCGAAGTCGTCCCTCTCAGGGATACTGCGTGGCAGGATGGCGAAATGCCTCCTAGGTTGCGAGGAGGCAAGCCTCTCCCTCCGCAGGTGATACAGGATTCTGCGAACGTTTCTATCGGTCATGGAGCATCCCACAAAAATGGAGTGAAACTGCCGGAAGAAACTCGCCGCCGCCATGTTGCCAAAACCAAGAAGGTTGTAAAAGGTCTGGTAATAATCCTTTTCGGTCAATACAAGATCGGACGCTTTGACGAGATCCGGGCTTTTCGGATCATCCACATGACTGACATAGCCATGCATGTGATAGACGGGAATGATCCTCCGATCCCGGAACACTTCGCGCGCGCCCTCCCGTGCAACGGGATGCAACAGATGCTTCCCATACTTGCTGTTGAAAGACCCTTCCACCAGGTTGTCATAATTGGTCGTCAGGATGGCACCCACCTTGCGATTGGTCTGCCACCGCCCTCCCGGCGCAGAAGCGATGGGAGAGTCTCCGACCGCCGCACAAAACGTGATGACGGCGTCGAGCGTTTTGTTCTCACGGAACGTCCGGGCGGCAACCATGCCGTGGGATTTCGTCTCGATTTTTCCCTCATAAAGGACCTGCTTGATGAGTTCCTGAACCTTCCCCTTCGGCTTGATGTGGTCGCAAACAAACTGTAGGATTTTTTCCGGGTCCAGTTCGATGTTCGGAGTCTGTCCGCTGCGCCAGCGGGACAATTCATCCTCCAGGAGTTTCACCGTTGTGCGCGGGGCTCCCCGCAGGAACCTTCTATTTCGAGCCCTCTCGAAGAACTCCAATGCAAGTCCCCTCCAATTGGGAACCCCCGACTCCTTGGTGACGCCAGCCCCCAACATAAGGCCGATCTCAGGCACATCGGCATAGATGCGGCAAAGTTCGTTGATGACAGTGTCCTGATCGTTAGCCATTTCCACCTCCACCTACCGTACACTTCTCAGGATGGACCGTCCGGACCCACAACGGTTCGTAACCATTCCATGCGGATCACTCACATACGATTATACGCCTGTCCTCCTCCTGAATGTTATCCACGCGGTGAATCCAATCTGCACACCGTGCGCTTCCATAAGTCATCTCAAAAATGTCACCCTGAGCGCAGTGAAGGGTCGCTACGACCAAAAACAAGAGATTCTTCGGTCGCAACCACCGCTCCCTCAGAGTGACAGGGTATTTTTGAGACAAGTTCTAGAATACCCCCTTCAGGAACAACAGCAAGCCTATAATTGCCAGCGGGATTCCCACAATCGCTCCGATAACCGTCAAACTGACAAGCGCACCGACGATCATCAGCACGATGCCGAGGATCATGGCTATGAGGCGTCCCGTCATCTCGACGATTACAGCAAGCAATTTCCAGATTGCGGCAAAGGGCCAGAGATACCAGGGGATGCGTCTTTCCTGTAGGGTCATTTCTGCCTCCATATGTGTTTCATCTTTACGACTCTCCCGCTTATGACGGGACGGAAGAACCATTTCGATATAACCTGAGTTCGGGATAGGTCGTTGAAACGTCCCGAAGGTTTTACAAAGGGCGATTTTGGCGGTAAAAGCCAACCTTCGGGATGCTTTTTCTGCTTATCCCGAACTAACGTTATATACGCTTAACCCGTGTTAAAGTCGCAGACCGTTCTGCATGATATAATGCCAGTCATGCCAGCCAAATCAATTCGCAGGAAAAAGTTGGAAGAAGAACCGGTCATCGAGTTGGAGCATTTCGAAGAGCCGACAAGTCCGCCTGCCCCTGATCTCGATGAAACGTTTACGTTCAAACGCAGTCATTTTTACGCGGTGATGACCGTTCTCGCCTTTGCCGCAGGCACCCTGCTTGGGTATGTAGTGTGGGGCTTCGATCCGGCGGTGGAAAAATCGGTTGCGGCAGTGCAGGCTGGGGGGCCGATTGTGGAGGCGCCGGTCACTCAATCACCGCAATTCATCCGGTATGAGGTAGCGGTCGAGGGATTCCCCTCCATCGGGCCAAAAGACGCTCCGATTACCATTTTGGAATTCAGCGATTATCAATGTCCGTATTGCCGCCGCTGGCACGAACAGGTATATCAGCCCTTGTTAAATGCCTATCCGGGGAAGATCCGTCTGGTATATCGCCACCTGCCGTTGACATCCATCCATCCCGATGCCTTCTCCGCGGCGGAAGCCGCCATGTGCGCGGGTGAACAGAATGCGTATTGGCAATTTCACGAAAAATTGTTCAGCCGTTCCGAACTGGGCGCCGTTGTGTATGAGCAATATGCCCGGGAACTCGGGTTGAATATGACCTCTTTCGAAACCTGTATCACGGAACGCAAATACCAGGAAGCGGTGCAGGCTGATCTCGATTTTGCCATTGACCTGGGTGTGCGTTCGACACCGACGTTTTTCATCAACGGTCTTGCCATTGTCGGTGCGCAGCCTCTTTCCGTTTTCAAGCAGGTGATTGACAGGGAACTGGCAGGGGAAATTCCGTAGCAACGCCCTCGCACCGAGCAAAAAGAAGCGCATTCCAAACGGTGGACTTTATGGTTCGTTTGGGGCGGAATCATTTTCGGAGGGAAGCAATGAAGAAGTTTGTTGCAGTGGCAGGCAATATCGGCGTGGGAAAATCCACTTTGGTCGAAATGCTTTGCGTGAGGCTGGGTTGGGAACCCTTCTACGAACCCGTCACTGAAAACCCTTACCTCGAGGATTTCTACAAGGATATGGGCTCCTGGTCGTTTCATTCACAGGTGTTCTTCCTGACGCACCGGCTGCGCTCGCATTATAAACTTGGGCAGCATCCCGGTTCCGTGGTACAGGATCGAAGCGTGTACGAAGATGCGGAAATTTTCGCCTACAATCTCTTTCTTCAGGGATATATCAACCAGCGGGATTATCAAACCTATCGCGATCTGTATGAGACGACTTCCCGCCTCCTCCCGCCCCCTGACCTGGTCGTGTATCTGCGCGCATCCGTTCCTACCCTTTTGCACCGCATCAAGCGACGCGGACGCGACTATGAGCGGACAATTTCAGCGGAATACCTTCATGGCTTGAACAATCTCTACGAAGAATGGATTGACAACTTCACGCTTTGTCCCGTTCTTGCCGTTCCCGCCGATCAACTAGATTATGTCTCCCATTCCGGTCATTTGCGCTTGATTGTCGAAAAGGTTCAGGAGAAACTGACCGGCAAGGAAGAGGTTGTATTCGAACCGGATGAGGTGGCGCGCGCCGCGGACGACTAAGGTAGTCTTTGGGGGCGGGATGGTTTTCCGAGAATACTTTCTATAAAACCAAAAAGCCCCATCGAATGATGGGGCTTTTTGGTGGCTCCGCGCCGGTTACGGCAGGGAAGAGTTGATGGTGCTGAATGTGTTGCCGATCTTGGGTCCCAGCAATCGCATGACAGCAATCACAACGATGGCGACGAGCGCGAGGATAATCGCGTACTCGACAAGGCCCTGACCTTTTTCTTTGGGTGCGAACAACATAATGGAAATTCCTTTCTGAAAAAAAATTTGGTAAGTTCCGGGGACCATCCCCGGAACTTTCTATATTGTACTCATACTCCAAAATAGCACAAGAGGAATATTGTTTCTTTTAATTTCAACCTTGTTAGGCTTAAGAATATGATAAGTGCCGGTCTTTTTTTTCACAAATCAGGGGATGGAGGAATTAATCCGGGAAAAAGTGTTCCCAACGCTGGGACCCATGACGCGCATTACGGCAATAACTACAACAGCAACAAACACGAGAATAACCGCATATTCCACAAGCCCCTGACCTTTCTCTTGGATAAAAAACAACATAGCGCCTGCTCCATTATCATATGTTGTAACGATAAATACTTGACCATTTTCGCCGAATAATGTTACAACCCTGGGCGGGTAATTTTCAGTAATTCACGAAAACCCGGCGTAATTTGTGATCTTCGACGGTAGAGACCATCCAATACGCTTCAGCCTTTGGTTTTCCCAAAATTTTTGGAACCGCAGGCAATATCGTTCAGGAGAAGTTCTGGTTGAGAAAAATTCTTGCCTTCGTCCGGCGCATCTTTTTCATTGCAGGAATCGTTGGATTCCTGGGATTGGCTTTACCACGTCTGTTCACTTCCTTATACGCGTGGCAGAAGATTTACACCGTGGAGAACGCTCCCGCTGAACGGGTCGCCATCATCTTTGGAGCCGGTTTACGCCGCGATGGTACACCGACTACCATTCTGCGCGACCGGGTGAAGACCGGTGCACGCCTGTATTTCGAAGGGAAGACGGAAAAACTGCTAATGAGCGGCGATAACCAGGTTGTAGAATACAACGAGCCTGAAGCGATGCGCCAATATGCGCTCTCTCTGGGCATACCAGACGAGGCGATCGTATTGGACTATGCCGGAAGGCGCACCTACGATACCTGTTACCGGGCAAAAGCGATTTTTGGCGTGAAGAGTGCTCTATTGGTGACTCAGAGTTTCCATTTGCCGCGCGCCCTGTTTCTCTGCAACACATTGGGAGTCAAAGCGGCTGGCGTGGAGGCAAACAACTTTAACTACCTGAAGCGCTCTCTTTTCCTGTGGAATCTGCGCGAACAATTCGCCACGGTCACGGCGTTCGTGGATGTATTTTTCGAAAAACCCCTCCCAATATTGGGGAAAGCCGAGCCGATCTTTCTGGATTGATCCATACAACTTATCCACAGGGTTGAGATCTGCCTTGAATGCGACACGAAGAATCACCCGTTGGTACTAGATTCATATCCAGATTTGGGGGATGGAAAGTTTTCCGACTTGCATGTTCAGACAACTAAATTGTGGATAACCATCGTTTATTTGTGGATAAGTGCCTGCCCTTGTGGAGAACTCCTGTTTACTGCATCCATTTGACTAGAGAGCCTACCCCCATATGTGGGGGCTGATCTCGATGGATGTCAAAATATAGAAAACATAAAAAATCTACTTTCGTTGTGGATGAGATGTGGATATGTTTTCAAGATTCTTTCCACAATCAGGCAATGTCCTTTATGGCGGTTCCAACCCTACATCCGGAGCGAGACGGGGGCATCACCCCATATCTGCGGTCATACGGGCTTTGTCCACAGTATCCACAGTTCCTGCTACTGTTACGAGTCCAGTATCCTCTATCATAAGAGTTGCTTGAATAGAAAGGCTTAATCTTGTACAATGCCTTTAGTACAGCCCCTCTTTTCATTGTTGGGAGGTTCCCATGGAGATGATCAAAGTTTCTGCAAACTCCCGTACTTCTGCCGTTGCTGGGGCAATTGCGGGCGTCGTCCGTGAGCATAAACGGGCGGAAGTGCAGGCGATTGGCGCTGGCGCCGTCAATCAGGCAATCAAAGCGCTGGTGCTGGCGATTGGCTATCTCAAAAACGATGGTCTCGACGTAGTCTGCATTCCCGAATTTGCCGATGTAACCATCGAAGACAAAGTGCGCACCGCCATCAAGATCGTGGTGGAGCCTCGATAGCCCGTCCGTACTTGGACATTCCACTTCTAGGGGGCTTATAATATGACATATTGTTCCCCGCCTCCCGCGCAGGGACGTTCGATTCTGTTTACGAGGGCTTGTCTGCCCTTCGAACTTTATGCGCCGTCCAAAACCTTTTGTCCGTTTTCTGTTCTTCATTTTTTTGCTTGCCTGTCTGTTGACCGGGCTGGCGGGGACGGTACGCGTTCCGGTGCAGGCGGCGCCGCAGCGACAGGCAGTTTTTAGCGTAGTGATTAGCGAATTCAGATTTCTCGGACCCGCCGGGGGAAACGATGAATTTATCGAGTTGTACAATCCCACTGCCGCAACGATTGACATCAGCGGTTGGTTGATTCGAGGCTCCAACAATGCCGGCTCCGTCAGCACCCGCGCAACCATTCCTGCCTCGACCTTTCTCGCTCCCGGTCAATATTACCTCGTTGCCAACAACGCAGCGGGCGGCTACAGCGGCGCCACCCTGGCAGACCTGAACTACACCACCGGCATTACGGATGACGGCGGCGTTGCCCTGACCCTGTCCGATGGCGTCACCATCATGGATGCCGTCGGGCTGAGCGCAGGTTCCGCCTATAAAGAGGGAACCCCGCTCACCCCTCTCAGCGGTACGGCAGACCAGAGCTACGAACGAAAGACGGCAAGCGGCGGAGGAAATTGTAACGACACAGACAACAACCAGGCAGATTTCACCTGGAATCAAACAAGCAGCAATCCACAAAATTCTGCCAGCCTGCCGGTGGCATGTATTTCTGTAACCAACGTCACCTCGCCAACCCCAGACGGCACGTACACAACCGGCAACATCATAGATGTTACCGTTTCCTTCAATGCAGTGGTGGATGTCACCGGCACCCCCACGCTGCTGCTGGAAACAGGCATCACCGATCGAACCGCCTCCTACCTCTCCGGCAGCGGAACCAACACCCTGACATTCCGCTATACCGTCGCGGCGGGCGATTCCTCGATTGACCTCGATTATGTCTCGACCTCCGCGCTGGCGTTGAACGGCGGCTCGATTGTCGGCGCAGCCGGAAACGCAATCTTGTTTCTGCCTGATCCGGGCGCACCGGGTTCTTTGAGCGACAACAAAGATATTGTGATTGATAACGGTGCGCCTCCTTCGCTGAACTCCATTCGCCGCCAGAATCCAACTGTTGCAATCACCAATGCCGATACCCTTACCTTCCGCCTGACTTTTACGGAAACGGTCATCGGTGTTGACGCTTCGGATTTTGTGCTGACAGGCGCCACCGGCGCGGCGTTATCGGTGACGGCGGTCAGCGGCAGCGTGTACGATGTAACCGCTTCGGGCGGCACTCTGCCAGCCTATAACGGCGCCGTTGGGCTGGATTTGAATCCCGCTCAAAACATCACGGATGCTCTTGGAAACCCGCTGCCTCTTGCGGAACCTGTCGTTGACGAAACCTATACCCTCGACAATACTGCCCCTTCGGTGATGATCGAACAGGCAACCGGTCAGGCAGACCCCACCGGTGTGCCGCCGGTGCAGTTCACGATCATATTCTCGGAAGCGATCAACCCCTCCACCTTCACCGTCAGCGATATTCGGCAAACCGGCAGCGCAAATTTTATTGCATGGAGCATTACCGATTCGGGCGACAATCAAAATTTCACCTTGACTGCCACATCCATCGGTCAAAACGGGACATTGGTGCCTGTAATTGACGCAGGCACGGTTTTTGACCCGGCCGGCAACACCAACCTTGCCAGCACAAGCATTGATAATTCAGTCACTTATCTGGATACCACCCCGCCCGCTGTGACCATCAATCAGGCAACCGGTCAGGCAGACCCGGCAACCGCATTGCCGATCAACTTTACGGTCGTCTTTTCTGAGCCGATTGTTGCCAGCATCTTCACCCCCTCTGATATTACCCAGACCGGCACCGCCACAGGCATTACCTGGACCATTACAAATTCCGGTGATAACAAGACCTTCACAGTCTCTGCCACCGCCGTGACGGTTCCCGGCACGCTTCGCCCCACCATCCCTGCAAACCGTGTAACAGACCTCGTGGGCAACACCAACCTTGCCAGCACCAGCACAGACAATACTGTCACATATGCACCGCCGCCCACGCCCACCGTCACCCCCACCCGCACTCCCACCCGCACCCGTACCCCCACCCCGGTGCGCACCGCAACGCCCACGCGCACCGCAACCCCTCTGCCTCCCCCTCCGCCTCTTCTAGCCATCAGTGAATTCGTCCCGCGTCCCGGCAGCGACTGGAACAATGACGGCTTCATTAATACCGGCGACGAGTACATCGAACTGCTCAACTACGGCGTCGTCAACATCGTCCTGAGCGGATACAAACTGGACGATGAAGTCAACGTCGGCTCTGCTCCCTTCCCGCTTCCTTCCATCACACTCAAGCCCGGCGAACGGTACGTGTTCTACGGCAGTCAAACGGGATTGCTCCTCAGCGACGGCGGCGACGGCGTGCGCCTGCTCAAGCCAAACGGACAGTTGATGGATGCTTACAACTACTCGGTGGTCCAGTTTCCCAATCAATCCTTCTGCCGCTTGCCTGATAACGGCGGTGCAGGCGACTGGAACATGAACTGTTTCCCGACCCCCGGTTTACGAAACTCCCTGAGCGGCAACATCCTCCGCCCGCCCACCCTGGTGGAAGAAGATCAACCGTTCTGCCCCATCGCGGATACGCTCCCGTACGAATTTGTCCTTGCGGAGTGCGCTCCGTTCGGAAACAACATTTGGAACCGTGCCTATTGGGATCGCTTTGGCTGGTATGGGGAGCGAACTCTGCCAAACGTGGACGGCAAATGGAACGTTTTTGCGGATTGATACCCGGCAACAGGGCGACGCCCCCTCACAGCCAACCCACCCCCCACACAATCAACGGCGCGACCAACAGCCCCGGCAGCATATTCCCCACGCGTATCTTTTTGATTTCCAGCAGACTGCTGATTGCAAGCCCCAGCAAAATGACGCCACCCGTCGCGGTCAATTCATTCATCATGGAGGAGGTGACGATTGCGTTCAACTGCGCCGCCAGCAGGCTGATACCGCCCTGGTAAACGAAGATGATGACCGTCGAGAACATTACTCCAACCCCCAGCGTTGACGCGAAGGCCATGGACGCAAACCCATCCAGCACAGACTTGACCGCCAGCAGGTTATAGTTGCCTGTCAACCCGTCCTGAATCGAACCCAGTATCGTCATCGGTCCCACGCAGAACAACAACGACGCGGTCAGAAAGCCGCGCACGAACGCGTTCGAGCCGTCATCGTCCGTTTTTGAAAAGCGCTGTTCGAGAACTTTCCCCAAATTCTGCAGACCGTCTTCGATGCGCCACCACTCGCCGAGCAGGGTGCCGATCAACAGCGCGCCCAGCACGATCAGTGGATTCTCCGTCTTCAGGAACATCTGCAATCCCATTGCCGCCGTGAAGAGACCCATCCCTGCGATGACGGTCGCTTTCAATTTGTCGGGGATGCGTGCGCCAAAGAGCAAGCCGATCATCCCGCCGATCAAGACGGTCGCGATGTTGAGGAATGTGCCGGTCATTTTACGCCTGTAGGGGTGGCCTGTGGCGCATCTACTTTTACGCCTTTGCCAGCGTCGTTTTGTGACCCGCCGCTTTGTTTTCCAGCAACTCCAGCACGAAACATAAAGACGACAGGCGGTTCAAATATCGTTGCAAATCGGGGTTCGAGAGTCCGTCCGTGTCGTACATTTCCACCACGCGGCGTTCCGCCCGGCGGATGATTGCCCGCGCCAGCGAGAGCGCCGCGCCCGCCAGCGAATCGCCGGGCAGGATGAACTCCTTCGGCATTTCGACGGCTTTGGCTAACTCGTCCGTCTGCTCTTCGAGCCACTTCACGCGGCTTTCATCAATAAAACGGAATTTTTCGGCGTTTTCGGGCGTTGCCGCCACCTCCGCCATCAGTTTGTACAAATCTCGCTGGGCTTCGAGCAGGATGGGACCCGAGCGTGGATCGAGACATTGGGCACGCGCCAAGCCGAGAGCCGCGGTCGATTCGTCCACCGTCCCGATGGCTTCGATGCGCGCATCGTACTTCATCACGCGTCCCTCGCCCAGCAATCCCGTCGTTCCGTCGTCGCCTTTGGTCGTATAAAATGTCATGCGGGCATTATAACGCAGTTATAATCGGCAAATGCTCACGCAGTATCACATCGAAATCATGCTGGCTTCGCTGGGCGGGCGGTTGAGCCCGCGCGCCATGTCGGTCATCGTTCAGGCGAACATAAACCAGGACCGTCTTGCCGGGCAGATCGGTCACGACGAATTTCACTTCGACAACAACGCCTTCGACAAGTCTTATGCCTACATCGGGGAGCAACGCGCCCTTGCGGTTTCATCTTTGAAGTCTGGAGATGCTGACTCGGCGTGGAAAGCGTTTGGAAGATTCCTGCATGCCGCTCAGGATTTCTACGCCCACAGCAATTACATTACATTGTGGGTGAATCGCTTCGAAGGAAAATCGCTTCCCCCTCCGCCCGAAGTTGACCCAATGGACCCAGACCTGATCCACAGCCCAGACCTGCGTTCCGGCAAAGTGTACTATCCGTTCGAACTGTTGTACTTCTTCCCCCGGACACGCGCCCTCTCCCTGCGCATCCTCCCCCGCGACTCGCACGCCTGGATGAATCTCGACTCTCCCGAGCAGGGCTTCAAATTCGACTACGCCATGCACGCCGCCATCAAACGGACAGTCATCGAGTTCGAGAAAATGACCGGGGGATTCTCAGAGGAAATGTGCCGGTTGTTCCTGGATAACAAAAACAGGTGAACAGACATCTCAACCTGTTCACCCCTCAACATGTAACCTGTACACTCGCTCACACCGGAAACAGCTTATCGAACACCTCAGGGCAATACTTCTTCACCATCTCGGAGGTGAGACCGTTCTCCTTGCAGATCTCGGCATACAGGTCCGCGCTGGGGCGTTTCGTCCGCTTTTGGGTTTCCACGTCCAGCGCCCACAGACCGAAGCGTTGAGTCCAGCCGCGCTCCCATTCGAAGTTGTCCACCAGCGACCAGTAGAAGTATCCCTTCACGGGAAAGTTGAAATTGACCGCCCGCCAGACCTGATGAACATGCTGGGCAATGTAACGCGGGCGCATTTTGTCTTCGGCATCCTCCACGCCGTTTTCGGTGATGAGGATGGGCGTATCAGGGTATGTCCGCATGATCCATTTGATCGAATCGAAGATCCCTTCGGGGATGTTGGCAATGAACTTTGTCGCGCTGAAATCGGAGTTTTCAGGATAGTATCGTCTTCCAAACACCTCCTTCGGATTGGTGATATCAAACTTGACCGTATCCACGGAGTAGTAGTTCAGCCCGAAATAATCCTGTGTGCCTTTCGCTTCCGGGACGCGCACACTGCCCAGCGGTGACTTCATCACCCCCGTGCTGATACCGCTCGGAAATGACATGTTGATCCCGTTGTATTGGATGTTCCTCATCCACACATCGAGAGGAGACCATGGGTTTTTCACCACCATCGGGCGGTAGTGCAGGGCATACCCTACGCGCGCTTCGGGCTGGATCTCATGGATGGCGCGGTACGCGGCGGCGTGCCCGCGCAGCATGTTTGCCTGCACGCGCACTGCAACGTTCAGTCCCTTGTTGCAGGCGGGAAACGTCCCTGCCACATAGCCGCTCAACGCGTACACGTTCGGTTCGTTAATCGTACACCACAGCGTGCAATATTCCTTCAACGCCTCGACTGTCTTCCGTACGAATTTTTCGAACAATGGGACGATCGCTTCATCCTCCCATCCGCACTGTTCATATAACCATAACGGATCGGAGAAATGATGTAAGGTAACCAGCGCGGTCATGCCGCGTTCCTTCAATCCGCGCAGCATGGCGCGGTACCGTTCGAGGGCGTCCTCATCCCAGGTATCGGGCGTCGGCTGGATGCGGCTCCACTCCACCGACATGCGGTGGGCGTTCTGTCCGCCCTCGGCGGCGCGGTCGAAGTCCTCTCTCCAGCGGCCGCCCCACCAATCGCAGGCAAGACCAGACGTCCCGTTGGTGTGACCCGTCTGCTCCCACTGCCACCACTGGTTGTTGGTGTTATTCCCTTCCACCTGATGCGCGGCGGTCGCCGTCCCCCACAGGAACCCGCGCGGGAAATGATAGGATGCTTGAACCATGTTAGTCTGATAGTCTCCAGTCTCCAGTCTCCAGTCTCTAGTCTCTAGTCTCCAGCCTTGCAAGATAAGCCAAATACAACGCCACCGACCCCGCCACCGCCGCATTGAGCGACTCGATGTGACCGCGCATGGGCAGTTTCAACACGATGTCGCACTTTGCCCGCGTGAGTTGACGGATGCCCTCGCCCTCGCTTCCAACCACAACGGCAGTTGCTCCCGTCCAATGACGCTTTGTCCTCTCCCCAACCGTTTCCCCCTCCTGATCCAACCCCACCACCCAGATATTCTCCTGCTTGAGAGCGTCTATCGCCTGCGCCAGGTTCGACCGCGCAATGCGCAAATGCTCGCTCGCCCCCGATGAGGCGTTGACCACCGCCGGCGTCACCTCCACCGTGTGCGCCAGCGGGATGACCACCCCATGCACGCCCACCGCCTCCGCCGTGCGGATGAGCGCGCCGAAATTCTGCGGGTCATTCAGCGAATCGAGCAGCAGGACGAAAGGCAGCTCGTTCAATTCCCTGGCATGGTCGAGAATCTCGATCAAATCGCTGTACGGGTACGCGCTGACCTCCGCTACGACGCCCTGATGGTTCTCATGGATTCTATCCAGTTGGGCGCGTTTCACTCTGGCAACGGGAATCTTCCTCTGCGAAGCCAAAGCCAGGAGGTCCGCCATTTTGCCCTTGACCTGCACATTATCGGCGATCTCGAGTCTGAACACCTCCCTGCGTCTGGCGCGCAAGGTTTCATAAACGGCATTGCGGGAGTAGAGAAGTTCCTTCATACGGCATTGATTTTACCTGCAAAAGAGGATTTGGAAATTCTCATAGCGGCGGAATGCCGGTGCATGTTAGAATTTCTCCATGCCATCCAAACCCACCTTCACAGCCCTCAGCCACGATGCTGGAAGAGGCGCGTTCGTGGAAATCCCGAAAGATTTGATGAAAGCGCTGGAACAGGACGGCGAAGCCAGAGCGTTCTTTGAAAAACTCTCACCCACCCATCGAAAAGAATACCTGACATGGATTGCCGAAGCGAAAAGGGAAGAGACGCGGCAAAATCGAATTGCCAAAACCATCCAGATGTTGAAAAATCGAAGAAAAAACGTTTGAAATTCGCAGGTTTGAAAATACGTTGTTTGACCCGCAAGGCATGTCTGCCGAGGAGGCGATATGAACCTCAAGGATTATCTGACCGAACTGTACGACTATAACTACTGGGCGAACAAACGCTACCTCGCCGTTGCGGAAGCACTCGCCGAGGAACAACTCTTCCGTCATCAGGGACATTCGTGGGATAGCGTTCACGCCGTTTTCGTCCACATGATGAGTTCGGAACGAATGTGGCAACAACGCTGGCGCGGCGCACCGGGGGAGTTCCTCTCCCCCGGAGACTTCCCGACCGCCGCTTCCATCCGCATCTATTGGGCGGGCGTGGAGGAGAATCTGCGAGCCTTCCTCGCCGAACAAAACGAAGTATCGCTCCAGCGCGCCGTCACCTACACCAATCCCAAAGGCGAAACCTTCACCCTCCCGTTATGGCAGATGATGGTCCAGCCGCCCAATCACAACACCCATCACCGCGGCGAACTGGCGGCAATGTTTGCTCTCATGAACATTCCGCATCCCGAAGAGGAAATCGTGCAGTATTTCCTGTTCAAAAGCGGACAGAAAAAGGAGTAGACACAGGTCTTTATGCGGCCCGCCCTCGCGTTTCCCTACAACGACCCGGATGGGACGATGCTTCCCCGCCTGCGGCACATCCTGCAGGACTTAAAGGAGCACTTCGACCATGCCTATCTCTGCTCGCCTCCCGCCACCCTCAGCCTGCTCCGGCAAAACGACCCGCTCCTCACCGACGATTTTTTCACCCTGTACCCTGTGAACGGCAACGCCCCGGTCGGCGAGCGTTTTCATCTCTTGTATCGGCGCGCCGCAATCGAAGCGCCTCCTGAACAGGCGCTTCATCTTTGCTACCTCGATCGTCTTTCCTTCGCCCTGCAAGGCGCCCATCGCGACTCCTTTCTCGCCGATATTGACTCGCTTACCCCTGCCGACCTGCCGCTCATCTTCCAGCGCTCGCAATACGCCTGGGAGACACACCCGCAAAACTACCGCCGGCTCGAAGCGATCGTCACGACCGTCGGCAAAAACCTCTTCGGCAGAGAACTGGATTACGGCTGGTGTCATATCGTCGTACCGGCAAAGCAATTGCGCGAGGTCATGCCCCAAGTCAAAAATCCCGACCTGAGCATGGTGGCTGAAATGATCTTTTACATGCACGACACCCTCCACACCCGCGAGGTGGATTGGCTGGCATGGGAGGATCCGTTCATTCTCAACCGAGACGCCCACGAACTCAAAGCGGAGCGCGAACGCAGCCCGGAGGAGACCAACAAGCGCCTGCGTTACGTCCTGCCCATGCTCGAAACATTGACGAGACTTTCCATGAACGGAAGACAGTACGGCGAGCAACCCCAAAAACAGTCAAACTGGATCGAATGGGCGCGCGAGATATTCTCCCTGAGTCAGGCGGGGTTGACGTACGGCAGGAACGAATTCGACATCGCCCGGTACAAACGCCTGCAGGAAATCGCCGCCGAAATGATCGAAAGCCGCTCGGAACTCTCCAAAGAGAAAATATTGCAAAGTTTTTCCCTGCAGGCTGGATACGCCACCCCAAAGATCGATGTGCGCGGCGCGGTGGTGCATGAAGGGAAGATCCTGCTGATTCAGGAGCGCACAGACGGAAAATGGGCAATGCCCGGCGGCTGGGCAGACCTCGGCGACACGCCCGCCTCCGTGGCCGAGCGGGAGGTGTGGGAGGAAAGCGGCTATCGCGTAAAAGCCGAAAAACTGATCGCCGTGCTGGACGCCAACCGCATTCAGCCAATGGAGTTCTACCATGCCTTCAAGATCATCTTTCTGTGCAGGCTGATCGACGGTGAGCCGCGCCCCAGCAATGAAACCCTGGCAGTGAATTTTTTCGAGTTGAACGACCTGCCTCCCCTTTCCGGGTTTCGCACAAACCACGCCATGCTCCAGGAAGTATTCGCCCACGTCGAAGACCCTCACCGCCCGGCGGCATTCGACTGATGTACCCGATCCTGCGTTCCCTCCTCTTTCGTTTCGACCCCGAAACAGCCCATCAACTCACGCTCTACGCGTTGCAGGTCATGCAATCCGTCTCTCCCGCCTTATGGCTGTTGGAACAGATCTATAAATTTCCTTCCAAGCCCGTTCAGGCGTTCGGCTTGACCTTCAAAAATCCGGTCGGACTTGCGGCGGGATATGACAAGGATGCCCTCGCCGTTCGCGGGCTTGCCGCCCTGGGTTTCGGTCACATTGAAGTCGGGACGGTCACACTTAAGCCTCAGCCTGGCAACCCCAAACCGCGCCTCTTCCGCCTCCTGGAGGATGAAGCCGTTATCAATCGGATGGGCTTCCCCTCACAGGGAGCGTGGAAAGTCGCAGGTCGAATGGCGAAAGCCGGCCGGGCGCGCACGGCGGTCGTGGGGGTGAATTTGGGCAAGAACAAAGACACGCCGCTCGAGGAAGCCGCGCAAGACTACATCGAACTGATGCGCATATTTGCCCCTCGGGCAGATTACCTGACCATCAACATTTCCTCCCCCAACACCGTCGGCTTGAGAAGATTACAGGGACGGGAGATGCTGGAGGGGTTGTTGGGCGCCATGGCAAAGGAACGTCACGCCTTACGCCTTGCAACCCCCCTTCTCGTCAAGATCGCGCCCGATTTGAACGATGAAGAACTGGAGGATGCCATCGGGGTCATCTTGGACAAGAGCATGGATGGGGTCATTGCCACGAACACAACCCTGGCGCGCGAGGAATTGAGGTCGAAGTATCGGCGTGAAACCGGCGGGTTGAGCGGAAGCCCGTTACGGGTCCGCAGCGAAGCGGTGTTGAAACGGGTGGTTGGTCTGGTCGGGGGGAAGATCCCGATTATCAGCGCGGGCGGCATCCTGCATCCTGAAGATGGAAAAAGGAGACTCGCCCTGGGGGCGAGTCTGGTGCAGGTGTATACCGGGTTGGTCTATCGCGGACCGGGGTTGGTGCGCGAGATCGTTCGAGCGCTTTAGGGGCGGGCGGGGCGCAGGGCGGGTTGCGGCGCCTCGCGCAGGTTTCTAAAAAAGTCTTCGGCCAGCGGCAGAGGTTGGAATTTGGCGCCGGTATTCAATTCAGCCACCGGCACGTAATACAGCTGGGTGAATGTGCTGGATCCCAGCGCGATATCCTGAAAGGCAAACAGGACAAACGTGCCATCGGGGCTCCAGCGCGCATCGCGAAAACAGCATGGACCCAGCGGGATCTGCCTGAAGCCTTTGTGCGAGACGGTGTTGTAAAGGTAAAGGTTCCCCCAGCCGTTGTTGCGGATGGATGTGTTGAACAGGAACTGGTCTGTGCCGTTCCAGTCGAAATCGGGTATGAGGCGGTTGTCGAAACCATCGGGCACAAAACGCGAGCCGGGGAAATTATCGAGCAGGTCAATCAATTCGGGTTTGCAGGATGAGACATCCAGCACATCCACTTGTTCCGATTGAATGGTGGCGTCGTTGGGGTCGTTGCCCACATAGAGCCAAGCAACCAGTTTGTCGTCGCGTGACCAGCGCACCTCCCGGACGCGCGCCACCGTGCGCGTCTTGGCAACCTGCCGATACAAACAAGCGCCTTCGATTTGACCGAGCTGACTGCGCAGGGTGATTCGTTTGAATGCCTCGAAATCGAACGGCACGACGAAGACGTTATTACTCATGGCGATCATCACCTGCTTGCCGTCGTGCGATATTTGGAAGGCGTCCACCGAGACCTCGGAGGGAAAACTGGTCAGCGTGTCCACCACCCCGGCGGCAATGTCGTAATACTTGATGGCTTTGCCGCTGATAAAGAGGATGGTGTTTTGATCCAACCATTGCAGGTCGCTTTTGACGGCGCCATCGTTGGTGAGTCGTTCCAATTCCGAACCGTCCACGTTCATCAGCCAGATTTCTCCGTTGGCGAAAAAGGCGATCTTATCCGCGCCGCCGATCACGGGAATCTTGGGCGGTTCCGGTGTGGGCGTGGAGGGAATCGGCGTATCGGTGGGAATTTTGGTCGGCGCCACCACGACAGGTTCTTCCTTTGTCGGCGTGAAGGTGAGGGCGGAGGTGGGAGTGGCTGGGACGGATGTTTGCGTGGGAACCGTCACCGGCGGTTCGGTCTCGACAGGACGGTTGATCCCGTTGAGCAAGAAATACCCTCCCCCCATCAGTCCCAACAGGAGGATGGGAACGACGATCAGCCAGATGTTGAAGGACGCCCGGGGAAGGGGCTTGGCAACCGTTTTTGTCTGAGACGGGCGGATTTGGGCGGTGGCTTTCAGCGCTCTCGTGCGCATTTGCGTCCGGGTTTCGGGGGAGTTGATGTTGCGCAGAGCCTCCACGAGTTCCACCGCGCTGGTAAAGCGGTCCTCTTTGCGTTTTGCCATCGCCACCTGGATGATGTTTTCCACATCGGGAGGCAGTGTGGGGTTGGCGTCGAGGATTCGCGGCACAGGGTCGGTGATGTGTTTGATCGCCACTGCCATGGGGGTGTCGGCTTCGTAGGGTTGCCTTCCGGTGAGCATTTCGAACAGGATGATGCCGAGGGCGTAAATATCCGAACGCCCGTCCACCGTTTCGCCGGATGCCTGTTCGGGAGCCATGTAAGCGGGCGTACCGATGATGGCGCTCCCGGTGACGCTGCTCGCCTGGGCTTGGGACAACTTGGCAATGCCGAAATCCGAGATGTAAGGCGTTCCTTTGGCATCGAACAGGATGTTGCTTGGTTTCAGATCGCGGTGGACGATGCCTTTGCTGTGCGCCTCATCCAACCCGGGGGCAATCTGCCCGAGGATTCGGGCGGCTTCCTCCACCGTCATCACCTTTGCCTTGATGCGGTCGGAAAGTGAACCGCCGTTCATGAACCGCATGACAAAATAAGGCTGCCCGCCCTCGTCGCCCACGTCGTATACGGGGACGATGGAGGGATGCTCGAGCTGGGCAATGATTTTCGCTTCGCGTTCGAAACGCAGTTTGAATTGAGGGTCTGCATGCAAAAGTTCGGAGGGAAGAACCTTGACCGCCACCTCACGCTCGAAGCGCGGGTCGTAGCCGTGATAGACGGTCGCCATGCCGCCGCGTCCCAACTCCGCCTTGATTTCGTATCGTCCGATCTTTTCGGGTGCCATAATATGCCAAGTATACTCAGCCGAAAGAGGGAATGCAAGAAAAACAGGAGACTTGTTATCGTTTTATAAGAGTACTTTTTGGCTAACGGTCTCGTAATGTTGGAATATCCCCTTTTGTGGTATATTCCCGGTCACCATGGACGATAAAATCACAATCATCGAAGGACCGCCTCCCCTGTTCGAGGCAGTCAACGACGGCTGGGCGCTGGGCTTGAACGAAAGCGCGGGGTTGTCGGTCCCGGCATTGACGCGTTTGCGCACCTTCAACGGACCGGCGCTTGTGGAACGTTGTTACCGGGCGTGGAAGGCAAAATCCCCCATTCATCTTCATTATAGCAACGAAATGGGCGTGGAACAATCCGCTCCCATTCTGGCAGCGCGCAATGTGGATACGCCCGAGGGACATGTCCTTCTCCTGTGGGTCTATCTCGACCACGAAAAGGTGGAATACGAATTCGATACAGGCGAAGACGACGCTGACGGCAGCGACCCTGAGTGACAAAAAAAGACCGGGCAAGCCCCGGTTTTTTTGTTTCGAAATAACTGCTTTTAGTCATATTGACGAGTTTTTGTCACTCATGATATTGTTAATTGGCAGTTGGCTGATTGGGATGTAACCGATGGCAATACAGTTGACATAACCCAGGCAACAAGCGGGCACCCGTTCCGGGATGCCCGTTTATATTTCCCCCATACTTAATATACCTTTCAGGAGAACCATCATGTCTGAACAAATTAATGCCTTTGAAATGGCGCAGAAACAATTCGACGGCGTTGCCGAGATGCTCAAACTCGATCCCGGCGTGCGCGAAGTGCTGCGCTGGCCCATGCGGGAATACTCCTTCCGCATTCCCATCCGCATGGATGACGGTTCGACCCGAGTCTTTCAGGGATTTCGCGTCCAGCATAACGATGCGCGTGGACCCAACAAAGGCGGCATTCGCTTTCATCCCAATGAGACCTTCGACACCGTACGCGCCCTTGCCACCTGGATGACATGGAAATGCGCCGTTGCCGATATCCCCCTGGGCGGCGGTAAAGGCGGCGTCATCTGCGATCCAGCCACCCTCTCGAACGTCGAAAAGGAACAAATTTGCCGCGGTTGGGTGGACGCCATGTGGAAGAACATCGGTCCGCGTAACGACGTCCCCGCGCCGGATGTCGGCACTACGCCTCAAATGATGGGCTGGATGATGGATGAGTATTCCCGTCTTGTCGGTCAATATACGCCCGGCGTGTTCACCGGCAAACCCCTGGGAAGCGGCGGCTCCGAAGGCAGAACCGAAGCGACCGGCTACGGCGTAATCTACACCGTGCGCGAAGCGCTGAAACATCTAAAAATGGATTCGAAAAAAGCCGTCGCCGCCATCGAAGGCTTTGGCAATGTGGCGCAATATGCCGCCATCGGTTTTGTCGAGATGCTGGGTGGCAAGGTTGCCTGCGTTTCCTGTTGGGATCGTCACGACAAGAAAGCCTACACCTATAGTCACAAACAGGGGGTGGACCCGCGCTTCCTGTTGACCATTACCGACCAATACGGCACCATAGATCGGAAAGCCGCCGAGGAAGCCGGTTACTTGATCGAGGATGGCGAAGCCTGGATTACCAAGGAAGCCGACGTGCTGATCCCTGCCGCCATCGAAGGTCACGTCAACGCGGAGACGGTCAAGAAGATGTCCAGCCGCGTGAAGATCGTCGCCGAGGGCGCCAACGGTCCATGCACGCCGGAGGCGGATGAGTTCTTCAAAGCGAACAAGATCTTCAACATCCCCGACTTCCTTTGCAACGCCGGAGGCGTCACCACTTCCTATTTCGAACAGGTACAAAACGACATGAACTTCTACTGGACAAAACAGGAAGTGCTCGAAAAACTCGATACCAAAATGACGAACGCCTTCAATGCCGTACTCGAAACCGCCGAGAAGGAAGGCGTCTACATGCGCGACGCGGCTTACATGGTCGCCATTACCCGTGTGGTGAAGGCGATGGAACTGCGCGGTTGGTTGAATGCGACGTGGTAAACGGTAATTAACCATCAAAAAGGATGCGCCCCATGCGGACGCATCCTTTTTGATTCTGCGCTTCATCCCCGCGGAGAACTGATTCTGCTCCGATCAGCCTTTGTGCCCCTCCAGGCAAACCACGCCCCGCTCTCCCACCACCGCATCGTGGACGGTGCCGGCGGGCAGGTCGAGACGGTCACCCGCCTTGAGGGGGAGGCTTTGTCCCAGTTCAGGCAGCCCAAACGTGATCGAGCCGCGCACGACATAAATCACCTTATCGTAGGAATGGGTGTGCGCCGCATATACCTCGTGCGGTCCGTTCGACCAGACATAAGGGCTGAGACCTTCGTCTGCCATGAGCTGTCTCAGCGTAGATTCGGTTGGGGCGGTTGAACCAGCCCACGGGGTGACCTGAGGCGTCTTAGTCATGGTTCGATGAAAACTCTGCAAGACGACTGACCGTCGTCCACCGTCTGCGGTCCATTGTCTTTATTACAACTGGCAGTACCGATCCACGCGTTTGCCGATGATGGCGAGGCTGTCTGCCCAGAACTTTTTAGTGCGGATGTTGATGCCGAACTTGTCGGCAAGGTCTGCCGCGCGGGCTTCGCCGGTGGTAGCGAGCAGTTCCTTGTAGGCGGGGACGAACTCGGCGCCGCGCTTCTGGTAAATGGCATATAAGCCGGTGGCGAAGAGCAGACCAAAGGCATAGGGATAGTTGTAGAAGGAAAAGCCGCTGGAGTAGTAGTGCGGTTTCCACGTCCACATGAATTTTTGCAGGTAGCGCTCGTCCAGCCCGTCGCCGTAGGTGGCTTTCTGGGCGCGCTCCATGATGTCGCACAACTCGTCGGCAGAGAGTTCCGCTTTGGCGCGGCGTTCGAAGACTTCCTTTTCGAACAGGAAGCGTGAGTAGATGTCTACGACCACCTGCGAGGCGTTGTTCATTTGCGCTTCGAGGATGGCAAGCATCTCCTGCGAGTCGGTGGTCTGTTCGAGGGCGGCTTCGGTGACGATGGTCTCGCACATGATGGAGGCGGTCTCCGCCAGGGTCATGGGGGTGTTTTGCTGGATGGGGGTCTTGCCTGCCTGCCAGGCGCACTCGTTGTGGAAGGCATGACCGAGTTCATGCGCCAGCGTGCTGACCTGGTCGAACGAGCCGTCGAAGTTGCTGAGGATGCGGCTTTCCTTCACGCCTTCGACGCCCATGCAAAAGGCGCCGCCGCGCTTCCCTTCGCGTTGTTCGCCGTCAATCCAGCGGTTGTCGAAGGCGCGTTGGGCGAAGGCGCCCAGTTCGGGAGAGAACTTGTTGAAGTTGGCGACGATGAAGTCGCGCACTTCGTCCCACGAGTAGACCTTGTCGGTTTTGCCCATCGGGGCGAAGAGGTCCCACCAGGCGAGTTTTCCCGAAGGGTTGCCGAGCAGTTTCGCCTTGTGCTGAAAGTAGCGGCGGAACATGGGGAAGGAATCGCGCATGGCGCCGAGCATGGCGTCGAGCGTGGCGCGGTCAATGCGGGCGAAGTCGAGCGAGGCGTGGATGGCGTCTTCGCGCCCGCGCTTTCGGTCGAGCGTGAGCGTTTCGCCTTTGACGCCGTTCATGCACGCCGCCAAAACTTCCTTGACCTCTTCCCAGGCTTTATTCTCGGCTTCGTAGCCGCGGCGGCGGGTGGCTTCGTCGGGGTGAGAGCGCAGGTTGATGAGGGCGGGCATGGGCAGTTTCTGCATTTTGCCGTCCAGTTCGAAATCCACGGTCATCTGCGAGGTGACTGTGCCTTGCAGTTTGCCGAAGGCATTGCCTCCGCTCAGGGTCAGTTCGGCGGCGAGGGCTTCCTCCGCTTCGCTCATCAGGTATTTGGATTGCTCCACGCTTTCCAGCAGGGCAAACTCATGCGCCTTTGCCGAGGGGTTTGTTTTGGCGGCTTTTTTGACGGCGGCTTTGCCCAATTTGCCAACCCATGCCTGGAATTTGGTGTTGAGAATGTCGCGCTTCACCGACATCTGCTCGAATTCCGAGAGGGCGCGCATGGCTTCCTTGTCGCGTGAATCGGTGGTGACGAACGAATAAATGTAGGGATTGATTGTGCCAGAAAGTTCGAGGAGCGCATTGAAGCGGTCCACGGCTTCGCCGAGCAGTTTACCGAGTTTCTTTGGTTCGGTTTGAGCGTCGGCTTTGGCGGCTTTTTTGAGGAAGACTTCCAAGTCGTCCAGCGAGTTTTGATATTGTTTGACGGCGCTTTTGAACTGCCTGGAGGCGAGCGCGGGATAGACGTTGGTCATATCCCAGCGGGGGGCGGAAACGGTCATAGGTCACTCCTTTTGTTTGATAAGGCAAGTATATCAAATCCTGCCCGGGCGCTTTCAGCCGGAAACTTCTCTGCTTGTATTTTCGTCCTAAAAACACTACAATCGTTTGAAATATCGGAGGAAACCATGAAACAAGATCGCTTCTTGACGGGTATTTTGATCGGCATCGGCATTTTGGTGGTGGCTGCGCTGGTTGTGTTCTTCGCACGCCCCGACAAGCAGACGTATGTTGCGGAAGACACCCCCGAAGGCGTGGTGCACAACTATGTGTTGGCTCTCATCAACAAGGATTATGAAAAGGCGTATGGCTACCTCGCCGATCTTGAGTACAAACCCACCTATGAGGAATTCCGACGGTCGTTTTTTGAAAGGTATCCCGATTCTTATAATACCGCCGTAGACATCGGTATCTCGGTCATCAATGGGGATGAAGCATCGGTAGAAATTTCCCAAATTTATAATTCTGGCGATCCATTCTCAGGAAACTATCGTAATACCTTCAGCGTCACTCTGGTTAAACAAAACGGCGCATGGAAAATTACACACATGCCAGTGTATGAATTCTGGGATTACAGTTGGTATCAGGAAGTGCCGAAATAGTCTGTCATTGCGAGGAGCGTTTGGGGTTGACGAAGCAATCCACACCAGCAGCGATGAGATTGCTGTATCGGGTTGCCCCATCCTTGCAATGACGGGAGGAACCCACTATGAAATCCATCCGTCGTCTGTACTTTTACCTTGTCGCCTTCATCAGCCTTGAGGTGGTGGCGTGGGGATTGATCCGCTTGCTGCGTTCGGTTGTGAGCAGAACCATTTCAGGCGGGGCAGAGATGCTGGCGCAGGCGTTGGCGCTGATTCTGGTAGGCGTGCCAATCTTCCTCATTCACTGGTTGTGGGGGCAAAAGGCTTCTGCGCAGGAGGAAGAGGAGAAAAGCGCCAGCCTGCGGGCGGTTTATCTTTACGCAATCCTGTTCGCCACGCTCATCCCGGTTGTGCAAAATATTCTGGCGTTCATTGACCGCTGGCTCGTGGAACTTGCCGGCTTGGGCGTGGAAAGCGCCTTTTCCATCTTCCGCGACCAAAGCCTTGCCGATAACCTGATCGCCATCGTCATCAACCTGCCCCTGGCGGCATACTTTTGGAATGTGTTACGCACTGATTGGGCAACACTCAATGAGCGGAAAAACTTCTCCGACATCCGCCGCCTGTACCGTTATATTTGGATGCTCTATGGTCTGCTGATGACGGTTTTTGGCGTACAACAAATTCTGGGTTTCCTCATCTACCTCCCCGGCGATATGGTGGGACAACTGGGACGCGCGAACCTGGTGAACGGCAGCGCATTGCTCGTGATTGGAGTTCCCGTGTGGGTCTCCTCATGGCGCGTCATTCAGGACTCCCTGGCGGATCCCGCTGAAATGGACTCGAATCTACGCCTCGGCATTCTCTACATCCTGGCGCTCGGCGGAGTGGTCACAGTTGTCAGCGCGGCAGCCAACCTGGTGAAGACTGTGATGATGCAGCTACTTGGCGCAGACTGGTCGCTGCAATTTTTTGTCCAACAACTTGGCAGATCGATTTCTATCGGCGTACCCTTGGGGGTGGTGTGGGCATATTACGGTTTCTGGCTGAACCGTCACATTGAGGCGGTTGGAGAGAAGGTGCGGCAGGCGGGGATGAAGCGGCTGTATAACTACCTGCTGGCGCTTATCGGTTTGGTGGTTGCGATTGTCGGGGTGGCTGCGCTGATTGAATTTGTTATCGATATGGTGACCGCCAACATCCTGCTCACAGATGATTTTCAACGTACGCGGCTTGCCAATGCGATTGCCGCGCTTGTGGTGGGCTTGCCGCTCTGGCTGATGACCTGGCGCCCGATGCAAGCCGAGGCGCTGGCACGCGGCGAGTTGGGCGACCACGCCAGAAGGTCGTCGCTTCGCAAGACTTATCTGTATCTGGTGTTGTTTGCTTCGGTCATCGGGGTGATGACAAGTGCGGTGGGGCTGGTCTATCAACTTATCCGCGTCGTTTTGACGGGCGAAACAGGGAGTAACTTTGTCAACACGCTGCTCAACACCCTGCAACTGTTACTCCTGTTCAGTGTGGTGATGATTTATCATCTTAGCGTCCTGCGAGGGGATGGCGCTTCTATGGCGGATACGCTGACGGAGAAGCAGAGCGCATTTTCGCTGCTGCTGGTGGATTCGGGCAACGGCATCGCAGGGGCAGTGCAGGCAGCGCTGGCAAAGGCTGGCGCGACGATGCGGGTGATGGTGACAACGCCCGATCAAAAGCCCGAAGGCGATTTCAGCGCGCTCATTGTCAGCGGGGCGACGGCGGTGAATGCCCCAGAGTGGATTCGCTCTTTTGGGGGGAGCCGGATCATCGTCCAGGATGAAGCGAACAATCTGGTGTGGGCGGAGGATGCGGGGCAGGCGGCGGAATCGGTGCAGAGGCTGGCGGAGGGGCAGGAAATCCAAAAGAAAAAACAAGCGTCTCCGGCATGGATGTATGTGGTGTATGTGTTCGCGGCGCTGTTTGCGATTGAGTTGTTTTTCTTGGTGCTGGCGATTGGCATTTCGACACTGACGGGGTTCTGATCACTTGCAGGTCACGTCTCGTACGTGACCTGCTGATTTAATGATGTAAAATATGAGGGTTATTATCTCTCGAGGAGACGCATCATGAAAGTGACTGTGCTTCAGGAAAACCTTGCCCGTGGTTTGGGGATTGTCTCGAAGGCTGTTTCGCCGCGCAGTACGTTGCCGGTGCTGGCGAATGTGTTGATTGCTTCAGACGAGGGACGGTTGCGTCTCTCAGCCACCAATCTTGAGTTGGGTATTACGTGCTGGGTTCCGGCGCGCATTGAGGAGGAAGGTTCGACGACGGTGCCGGCGCGTACGTTCAGCGACCTGGTGAACACCCTGCCGAGCGATCAGGTGAGTTTGAAACTTGATGTGCCAACGCAGACTTTGAATGTGCGCTGTGGAACTTCGACGAACGACATCAAGTGTATTGATGCGCAGGAGTTTCCGCCGCTGCCTGTGCCAGACCTGGAAGGCGCGGTGCAGATCAATTCGGGCGACTTCCGTGAGATGATTCATCAGGTGACGTTTGCGGCTTCGACGGATGAGGCGCGCCCGGTGTTGATGGGCGTTTTGATTCAGGTGGAAAAGGATAAGATGACGATGGCGGCGGCAGACGGTTTCCGTCTTTCGGTTCGCAAGGCGGTTCTTGCGGCGCCTGTGCCTGCTCCGGTTTCAGCCATCATCCCTGCTCAAGCCTTGAAGGAATTAGCGCGCGTGGCGGGCGACGGCGAGGAGCCAATTTACATGGTGCTGCCAAAGGGGCGTGGTCAGGTGGTGTTTCGCGTGAAGGATGTGGAGGTCGTTTCGCAGTTGATTGACGGGACGTTCCCCGATTTTCAGCAAATTATTCCGCGCTCCTACAAGTCGCGCACGCTGGTTTCGACGGCTTCGCTGTTGAAGGCGTGCAAGCAGGCGGAGATCTTTGCGCGCGACGGGTCGAATGTGGCGCGGTTGAACATCAAGAGTGCGCAGGGCGATTTGCAGCCCAGCGAGGTGGAGATTTCCGCCGTCTCGGAGGAGACCGGCAAGAATGAAACCATCGTGGAGGCGACGGTGGATGGCGGCGGGCTGCTGATTGCGTTCAACGTGAAGTTTTTGCGGGAAGCGCTGGAGGTAATTCGTACGCCGAATGTCGCGTTGGAAACTTCCGCTCCGAACGCGCCGGGGGTGATCCGCCCGGTGGGCGACGACGATTTCCTGCATGTGATCATGCCGATGCATCTTGGTTAGTCGAATCGTCAACCAGTCGTTAGCCTGATAGTCAAAAAAGGAAGCGCCCGTCCGAGAGACGAGGCGCTTTTTTGTGCGCGCTTTGGGCGGCAAAGCCGAAGTCTTCCATACGCTCAGGGCAAGCCTTCGGGATGCTTAGGCTTTGGGCAATGTCACTTTGAAGGTTGCACCTTTGCCAAGTCCTTCGGATTCCGCCCAGATTTTCCCGCCTTGCACTTCGATGATTCCCTTGGCGATGGTGAGACCGATGCCCAGCCCGCCGTAACTCCGGGTGTTGGGCGGTTCGACTTGGTAGAAATCTTCGAAAATCTTTTGTAATTTGTCGGGAGGGATGCCCTTGCCGTGATCCTGTACCCAGGCGAGGACGTGATTGCCCTGGTCCACTGCGCCGATGACGATTTGACTTTCTTCCGGGGAGAAACGGATGGCGTTGTTGAGCAGGTTAACGAAGGCAAGGGTGGTTTTTTCCTGGTCAACGCGAACATAGAGGGGATCATCACCGAAGGCATGGGTCAATTCCAGATTGTGTCGTGCGGCGGGGTAGGTAATTTCATCGCTGGCAAAAGTCAAAATATCCTGAATGGAAATTTTTTGAGGACGTATGTCCAGTTGTTCCGCCTGCAGGAGGGTGAGATTGCTCATCTGGTCGAGCAGGGATTTCATTTGCGAGGCGGCGGTCAAGACGTGACGGACATGGTCTGAAAGTTCGCCCTTTGCCTCTTCCTGCAAAAAGGTGGCATAGCCAATGATGATGCCGAGAGGCGTTCGCAGTTCGTGAGAGGCGAGGGCGAGGAAGTTGTTCTTGATTTCGTTTGCCTGGCGGGCTTGTTTGAGTGCCTGACGTGTGGCTTGCAGAAGGCGGGCATTGTTGATGGCGATAGCGGCATGAGCGGCAGTGACCGAGAGAATCGCCACATCCCGTTCGGTAAATTGTCCGTCGCGTTTGTTAACCGCCTCGAGCACACCCATCGTGCGATCCTTGATGGGCATGGGGACGCCGAGGAGAGTCCGCGTTTTGAATTTGATTTTGTCGGCAACGAGGGAGTAGTGACGCGGGTCCTGCTCCACGTTGTTCAGGATCATCGGCTGGTTGGTGCGGAAGATCGTCCCCGCCAGACTGCCTTCGATGGGGACGGGAATTTTGGCGAGTTCCGCCGGGTCGGAGCCGGTAGCGGCGGCGAAATAGAGGCGCGGATTTTTCTCGTCATAGAGCAAAATGGACGAACCTTCACAATCCAGCAATTCAGCGGCTGTGGCGGTAATCTGCTGGAGGAGTTCGTCCAAATCGAGGGTCGAGTTGAGAATAACGCTCAATTCGACAAGACGCAACAGTTGATTTTGTCTCCCCTCGATATCGCGCAATCTGCCTGTCGTGGTGTTCATGGATATAGTTTACCGATTTTATAGACGGGATTCAAGTGGCAATTTCACTTGTGCAGTTCATAAACAAGGTATTTGCGGTTTTCGTACACCAGTTTCAGCGGCAGATGGCAGGTTTGAATATCGCCGGGCAAAAATTGGCTGTACTCCCAGTTTTTGTGCAGGATGACGTAATCACCCCGAAGGAGGCGGTCACATTCGATGGACATGATCGTATTGCGATGGGTAAAAAGCCGCAGGGCACGCGGTTTGAAGAAGACGATTACGCTGTCGGGAGGGGTGTTTTCCCTGACGTATTCGTACATCTCCATACTGAACGGTTCGAACGGACCGTTGATTTGTCGTTCGTTCTTCAGGTTTGTGTGGGCGTAATTCGCCGAATGGAACAGGAAGAGTCCCGCCAATAGAATCCACAGGCCGGAATTAAACCCTCTTCCAACGGAAAGATACCTTGCGGGCAGTTTTTCGACTATGCCAAGCATACCCTGAAAGGCAAAATAAACGAAAATGGGTATCAGCGGAAAGATGAATCGAATCCCCTGCCACTCGGGCCAGAAGATCACGATCGCAAAATAGACCGTAAAGAAAATAATCAAGATCTGGTCGGTTTGGCGGCGTATCCATGCGCCTGCGACGAAAAAAGCGACCAGCAGGTGGTACAGATACGTCCACGCCGTTGATGCGTTTGGATCGAAGAACTGAACAAAGAGATAAAAATAATTGATGAGATTGCTTTGAAGCGTATCGAATGTCAATCCTGCAAGTTGACGAAAATACGAACTCTGTCCGCCGGGAAAAATGAGAGATGAAATTAACCAGAGCAGGGCAAAAACACCACCCACCACTGCCATGTCGGTGAAAATTTCCTTTCGGCGGGCGCGATCGTTCAAGAAACGCCATCCCTGCCAGGCAAGATAACCCGCAAGCAGAGCGATCCCCGTCGTGCGAAAGAAGAACGAAAGGAAGATGCCCGATCCCAGCAACACTTGAGACTTCTTCGCCGGTTGAACCTTTGCGTTTTCCATGACCCATAATGTCAGAAATACAGAAAACAGGAATGGAATATCCGAGATGATGTAATCGGTGGAATTAATCAACACCGGGTTGAATGCAAACAGGGAAACGAGGAGCAGGCGTTCGGTCCGCGGGAGGCGGGTTTCGGTCAACAAATAAAAACAAATCAAAAACCCGGCAAAGAAAAAAAGCCCCGGCAACTTCAACGTCAGCGGGTGAACGCCGCGCAACAACAAGGCAGGCGTGAGCGCCAGCGGGTAGCCCCACGGATACGCCACAGGTCCAATTTGAATCGACGATTCGAAAATCGTGAAGGCATTGCGCTCGACAAATTCATCCATGTTTCCATTCAAGATGCTTTGCGCCTGCATCACATATGATGCCCAATCGTCGCCCCATTCATGCCCGCGCGTCAGCGTGGAAAGACCAAGCATAAGATTCAACAGGAGAGCAACAACAAGGAATGGATCTCGAATTTTCTTCATGGAGATAATTGTATCGCTCCTAAATAAAAATATCCGCTCAATGTCGAGCGGATATTCGTACGCTTCGCACGCAGCCGAAGCCTGATTCTATTCCTCGAAGCGCTCTTACGCTGACGCATTTTCCTGCACGGGTGGCGCTATTACCCGTTCGACAAATCTAGGGCGCAGCACGAACACGAGCCACACGCTGACCAGCGCAAAGACGGCGATCAAGCCTTCCACTTGCAGGATTCCAACAGACTGTCCAATATATACGGCTGCCGCATCCACGAGGGCATGCCAAAGCAAAGCCAGCCAAAACCACATCGGGGTCTTGTTTGCCAGAGCATATAACACCATGACAGACAGACTCACATGCAGGCACATCGCAAAGATACGCTCGACGAATCCCATGACCGCCATATACCACGGCGCAGACCAATACGCGGCTACCTGCTGCTGTGCCAGTTCGAGTTGTTCGGCGGGAATGCTCGGTACAGTGGAGAGGTCAACGTTGCGATAGATCAGCATGTTGATGAAGCCCAATGCGGCGAAGACACCCAGGATGAGCGCCTCTGCGCCGCCGTGACCCAATCCGACCAGAACGCCTTCCTTCCATGTCCGCGCCGTCTTGAGGATGAATTTGAACAAGATATAACGGGCGGTCTCTTCAAAGATGCCAGCCAGCAGACCAAGGGTGAGAGCATTGATCAACAAGGATTGATTTTTCAGAAAATTGTTCAACCCCAACACCAGGGGGATATGGGGGATTTGTGACGCGATGAACGTCAAACCTCCAGCCAGCACGAGTTTCCAGGAAAGTGAAAATCTGCGTGTAAAAAAGAACCAGAGGATGATGGGCAGAAAGATCATACCCAGAAAACTAAAAATGTACGCAGCCGAGAGCATTTTCAACTCCTTATCGTTGTAACGGCATGGATCTCATCCGCCGCACCCGTTCTGTCAGCGGACGTTTGGCGACAATGGTGATCTTGCCGCTGTTTTCGGGCGTGAAGACGTTGACCGCTTCCCAGCCTTCCTCACCCCATTCATCCAACGTAGCCTGGATCAGTTCATCTTTTGTGCCAAACAGACTGCCGATGGTCTGGACGCGGTACTCCCATTTTTGATATTCGTCCGTCATTTGTGCCTCCTATAATTTTGCGATCAACGAACTGCGTTTGAAGTTGCGAACGCTCAAATAGATCAAGACCGCATCCACGATCCAGATCAAGGTCCCGACGATCATCACCGTGCCAACGCCAAGGAACAACACCCCCGTGGCTTGACCGACTACCAGCGCCAATACGAGAACGACTAGCGAACCTGAGAGTTGATAGGCTTCCATGAAGGTCCTGACTCGGGAAGATACCAGCACGGTCGCAGAGATACCAAGCAAGGCAAAGGCGGGCGTCAACCAGAACATCAGGGGCCACCAGGTGGGCAACGGGAACCAGATGCGCTGGAACAATCCATAACTTGCTATATTGGCGACAATGATATAAACCAGATACGTCAGCCACGAAAGCAAGATTGCAGGAATGACTGCCGCCAGCACTTTACCGAGGAAAAGTTCCATGTCGGTGGCGGGGGAGTAGAGCAGCGCCTCCATCGTTTTGCGTTCGCGTTCGCCGACGAACGAGTCCGCGCCGACGACCGACGAGAACATCAACGGCATGATCAGGAACAGCGGCGCCAGCATGAAGGCGGTCATATATAATACGAACATTTGTTCTAATTTTAAGCCTTCGAAGATCGCCTGTATTGACGGAGGTAAATTCTTCAACAATGTATCCATATCCCCCAGTTCGCGTTGAATATCCTCCACAGGCATTACCTGCGGCAATACCGAAAACAGGATCGGCATGAGGATCGCAAAGATCAACGGTATCGCGATGGCGGGTCCCCAGGCGACTTTGTTTTGACGCACTTCCTTCAAGTCCTTGCGGGCAATCGCCCAAATCGAACGCCAGTTCATGCTTCACCTGCTTGCAATGCGAAATAAATATCTTCCAGCGTGTAATCCATCGGGTTGACTCGCAGGATGGATTCGCCGCTATTTACCAGATGACGGACGACATCAGGAATCACATCTTCATTCTTGACCTGAACCGCCAACGCTTCACCCTCAACCGACACTTGGATCACGCCGCGAAGAGCCTTGAGACTCCCCGCGGCATCCCCCGACGGTTTCACGTGAAACGTGATGCTCACCCACGTGACGGGCCACAATTTGTGCGCGAGTTCTTTGAGACTGCCCAATGCCAGGATCCGGCCTTTGTTCATCACGGCGACTCGGTCACATAGACGTTGGGCTTCAAAGAGATTATGAGTCGCCAATACAACGGTCTGACCATTCGCGCGGCTTAGACTCGCGATTAGGTCATTGACTTGCTGCGCGGCTTCGGGGTCGAGACCTGAAGTCGGTTCATCCAGAAATAACAGCGGCGGTTTGTGGATCAACGCCCGCGCCAGGGCGAGCCGTTGTTTCATCCCTTTGCTGAAGGTCTCCACTTTATCTCGCGCTCGCGACGAGAGTTCAAAAAACCCCAGCATCTCATCTACACGGCGGCTTATGTCCGATTCAGGAATCCCTTGCAGCGTGGCGAAAAATTCCAGGTTCTCGCGAGCGGACAGTCGTTCGTAGAGAGCGGGTGTTTCCATCAGGACGCCTGTCCTGCGGCGGACGTCCTCGCCGTGTGTTGCAGGATCAAATCCGAAGACGCGCGCCGTTCCCTCAGACGGAGGCAGGATTCCGTTAAGGAGTCGAACCGTGGTCGTCTTGCCTGCGCCGTTCGGACCGAGCAGTCCAAAGACTTCGCCTTGTTCCACGTGAAACGTCATACCGTCCACGGCGCGGTTCCGCCCGAAAATGCGAGCCAATGAATTGACCTCAATGACCGCGTTCACGGATTTTCACGCCTCCACAGGATGTAGGAGTAGAGGATGGGGATGAACGCGGCGATGAATATGGCGGCGATGAGCAGCCAGACGCCGCTCTCACCAAGGAATGCACTGACAATGGTGACAACGCCAGCGAGCATGAAAAGTTTTGAGCCAAGTTTGTGCGTTTCATCCCAGACTGTTTCGCTGGAGAGCGTCCACGGCGTGCGGATGCCGATGAAGAAATTACGTTTGGCTTTACCCATCATATAGCCTACGCCGATGAAGAGCAGACCGACAACGGGCAGGAGCATAACGGTCATATTGAAGGGAACGCCCAACGCGGCAGAGAGAGTTAAGGCGTAAATGTAAAGCATATAGGCCACAAATGCCACGATGAACACATTGAAGGTCCCGATAAACTTGGCAATGTTGGCTTTGAGCGGGTCAATGTGCGGGATAACAAGAAACAAACCCAACAGCGCGAGAGTAACAATTGGCATTAAAAAGACACCCCAGAACTTGGGCATGTAACCGTCAATCTCACCTGCGGCGTTCCAATGCGATGGCATGGGGTCGGGCAGGCGATTCCAAAGCAGGATGCCTGCCAGCGTCGCGGCGAGGATGAGGACGAGCGAGGTAATGGTGATTGTGCGGATTGTCATTTTTACTCCTTTTGTGATGCAAGATGGCTCTTGCGCTACGAGTTATTTGTTTTCCTTCGGCAAATTGTTCTGTGCCAGCGAGATCATGCCGCTGAGACCGCCGAGATTCATCGTGTCTACAGCCGAACTGGGGACAATGACCATGGCGCCTTTTTCCTTCAAGCCTTCGAAGAGCATGTTCATGGCGCGCAGGTGCAGGGCGGTCGGGTTGTTGATGTAGGCTTGGGATGCTTCTGCAAAGGATTCGGCGATTTGCTTCTCCGATTCACCGAGGATCACGCGCGCCTGGCGTTCGCGTTCCGCCTGCGCCTGGCGGGACATGGCGTCCTCCAAATCCTGCGGGATGACGATGTCACGGATTTCCACCGATTGCACGGTCACACCCCAGGGCGTGGTGCGCTCGTCAATGACCTGCTGCAGTTCCTTGTCAATCACACTGCGCCCGACGAGGATGTCTGCCAGCATCATGCGCCCGATGATGTCGCGCAGGGCGGTCTGTGCCGCCCAGTCCACAGCGGCGCGGTAGTTCTCGACTTCGAGTGCGGCTTTTTCGGCGTCCCATACCACCCAGAACAACACGGCGTCCACATCCACGGGCACAGTGTCTTTGGTCAACGTCTTCTGCGCGGCGAACGGTGTGACCATCACGCGGTGATCAATCCAGGTCGGCGTGGTATCAATGATTGGGATGATCCAAAAGGGACCGGGTCCTGCCAGTTTCTGAAATTTTCCGAGCCGCAGAATCACAACCTTTTCCCATTGCGACGCCACTTTCAGCGCGAACAGAATATACATGCCGCTCAACGTCCACGCAAGCACCCAGCCGCCGAGCACGGCGTCGCTGAATTTGCCGTCGCCGAGGATCGCGCCAAAGATGCCAATCAACAGAGTCACAGTAAAGATCGTCCCTGCAATTGGCGAGATATGCGGATCCGCGCTTTGATTTTTTTTCTTTTCCGATGTTGATTTGATAAATTTGCTGTCCATAACCTTCTCCTTTATATATTCACGATTGGAATTCGTCCGATTCTGTCCAAGCCTTGAGCTGTTCGTTGACCATCTGCTTGATCTCGCTCTTCGAAAACTCGAGCCGCCTGGCTTCGCTGATGTATCGTTGCGTCAACGCTTCCAACGCCTCTCTGCGGAATTTTTCGCTGACCTTCGGCGGCGGGATCTCGGTAATGTACGTGCCGCGTCCCTGCTGTGTGGAAATGATCCGCTCTTCGTCCAAAATCCGATAGGCTCTTGCTACCGTGTTGAAGTTGACGCGTAACTCCTCGGCAAGCGCCCGCACGGTCGGGAGCTGGTCTCCCGGCTTGAGGATTCCGCTGGCAACCTGCGCATGGATTTGATTGACAATCTGAGTATAAATGGGCAGCCCCGAGCGGAAGTCAATTTGGAGGATGAGTTTCTTCTTTGTCATAAATTGTATCTTTGTATTATTGTATAGTTGTATTATTGTCATAATTGTATTTAGTCTGCAAGTTTTGTCAAGAGGCGAAAAAGCCCGAGAGAGGGGAAATTTCGGGTGTGATAAAGGTTCATAGAAACCGAAGCAGGAGTCGGCGGCGCATGAAGTGCATTGTCCTGCGTGGTAGAATCCCATGCGCACAATTTATCCATATTAGGATGACCGCGCAAGATGCGGAATCAAGGAGTGAAAAAATGGAAGTCAAAACTGGAACCTGGATTGAGAAAAAGGGGTTGGCGCAAATGCTCAAGGGCGGCGTCATCATGGATGTGGTAACGCCCGAACACGCGAAGATCGCCGAGGATGCGGGGGCGTGTGCAGTGATGGCGCTCGAGCGCGTGCCTGCGGATATTCGTGCGCAGGGTGGCGTGGCGCGCATGAGCGACCCTGAGTTGATTTTGAAGATCATGGATGCAGTATCCATCCCTGTGATGGCGAAGTGCCGCATCGGGCATTTCGTCGAGGCGCAGATCCTCGAAGCGATTGGCGTGGATTACATTGACGAGTCGGAGGTGCTGACGCCCGCCGACGAGGCGCATCACATCCTGAAACACAACTTCAAGGTGCCGTTCGTGTGCGGATGCCGCAACCTCGGTGAGGCACTACGGCGCATTGGCGAAGGCGCGGCGATGATCCGCACGAAGGGCGAGGCAGGCACGGGCGATGTGGTCGAGGCGGTGCGCCACGCGCGCGCGGTGATCGGCGAAATCCGACGCCTGGCGACGATGGCAGAGGAAGAGTTGATGTCATACGCCAAGGAGATCGGTGCGCCGTATGAACTGGTGAAAGAAACGAAGGAACTCGGACGCCTGCCTGTGGTCAACTTTGCGGCGGGCGGTGTGGCAACCCCTGCCGACGCGGCGCTGATGATGCAGCTGGGTATGGATGGCGTGTTCGTCGGCTCGGGTATCTTCAAGAGCGGCGATCCTGCCAGGCGTGCCGCGGCAATCGTCAAGGCGGTGACACATTATCAGGACGCGTCCATCCTTGCCGATGTGAGCAAGAATCTCGGCGAGCCAATGGTCGGGCGTAATGTCTCGCAGATGCCCGAAGCGGAGCGGATTGCGGGGCGCGGGTGGTAGGTACCATGGACCACCGACGATGAGCCTTGCAGGTTCATCGTCCATTGTCCATTGTCAACGGTCAACGTATGAAAATAGGTGTTCTTGCTCTCCAGGGCGACTTTGCCGAGCATATCGCCATGCTCAAGCGGCTGAAGGTGGAGACCGCCGCAGTGCGTTTGCCTGAGCACTTGAACGGACTGGATGGACTGATCATCCCTGGCGGCGAATCCACCACCATCGGCAAACTTGCCGTCGCGTATAACTTGATGGAACCGTTGAAACAATTTGGTCAGCGGCATGCCATTTTGGGAACGTGCGCCGGTGCGATCTTCATATCGAAGGATATCGGACGCGACCAGCCTCTGCTGGGTCTCATGGACATCAAGGTCCAGCGCAATGCGTTCGGACGGCAGATCGATTCGTTCGAGACCGACCTCGACATTCCCGAACTCAAACAAGCCACAGGCTCGGATGCGCCGTATCACGCGGTCTTCATCCGCGCGCCGATCATCGAATCGGTGGGGGGCGACGCGAAGATCCTCGCTTCCGTCCCCGACGGGAGGATTGTCGCCGCCCAACAGGGACATCTCCTCGCCACGTCCTTTCATCCCGAACTGACGAACGACACGCGCTTCCACGAGTATTTCTTGACGCTGGTGGATTAGACTGTTCACAAGGGTTTGAATGTTACAATCCTTGTAAATCTATCAACTTGTGAATCTGCAAACGAGAATGTCCGTTCGTCCTCTTGCTCTGTTGGATCTACCTTATATCTATGGCTTCCGCGAGGAGGCAGTGGGGCTGGATACCGCGCGGCTGTTGACGCGCGGCAGTCCGCTGGGAGCGGTGGGATTGATGTCGTATGTGAATCCGTCGCGGCACATTTATTCGGCGATTGCAAACGGAGAGGACGCCTCGGTGCTTGGGGGAATCATCCACACGCGCGATGAGACGTTTGCCAAATTGTATTATCTGGCGCCCATCTCCCAACTTGACCATCCCCTCCTGCCGGATTTAATTGAACATCTTGCCGCCCAGGCGGGAGCGTGGGGAGCGTTCCATGTACTTGCCGAAGTGAATGAAACAAGCGATGCCTTTGTCTCACTGCGCAAGTCGGGGTTTTCGGTGTATGCATGGCAGAGGATGTGGGATGTGTCTGAGGTGGCGGCGACAGGTTTGGGGTCCCGCGCGGAGCGGAGCGATACGGAGGTCGAAGCGTGGGTGCGGGTGAAGTCGGTCCATTTGCCCTCGATCCAGAGTCTGTATCATCAGATCGTGCCGCCGCTGTTGCATCCTGTCGAGCCGTCGCCGAGGACCCCCCTTGGCTGGATGTGCAACGCTGACGCGAAGTGTTATGTAAACGTGTCGCACGGCATGTATGGAATTGTGCTGACTCCGCTGATTCATCCCGAAGCGACGAGCGTCAGCGAAAAAGTTTCAGCATTGATCGCTCATTTGCCAGACCGCCGCAGCCGCCCCGTGTATATTTGTGTACGTTCGTATCAGGCGTGGCTGGAGCCCGTCCTGGCGGATTTGGGGGCACGGGCAGGGGAGCGACAGGCGGTGATGGTCAAGCATCTGGCTCATTTGGTAAAGGAGGCGGCGGTCGCGCGTGCAACCCAGCCTGCAGGGGTGAGCATCCAGCCTTCGAGAGTGAGCAAGGCGGAAAGCCAGGAGCAGATCAACCTTTGACAGGGAGAGGAGGGGAGCCATTTCTATGGGGCTGGGCGCGATTCCACCGTTTCTGCTTTGCGTCCGAACCACCACGAAGCGACTGGATTCGCCCGGATGAATAGTTCATAGATCAGCACCGATCCTGCCACCCCCATCAAAAACCCCACCCAAATAGAGAGTTGCCGGTTCTCTGTCACGGCAAAGAACTTCTGCCCCCAAAAATCCTGAATGGGAACGTGGAACAACAGGATGAACAGGGATACCCGTCCGAAATATCCGAACAGGGAGGCGAGGCGGGGACTCCGCAATTCGATTTGACGCGACAAGGCAAGTACGAACAGGATTCCCGCAATTGCTTCGAACGTGTTGATGGGAATGGAATCGTATGTCCGGGTATTGAAGTCGCTGCGCGCTTCGAAGAAATAGACCGTGCATACCACTGCAATCCCCAAGCCGATCAACAGCCCGAGATTTTCAAATGTCTTCTCGGAAGTGGTGTTTCTAACTTCGCTTCCCAGGATGAAAAAGAACCCGCTTAGCAGGACAAGATCAAGCCCGAAGGGCAAGCCCATCAACTCATAGCGTTTTCCCAAAATGGAGAGGGCGAACGGATAGAAATCTTTGAGCCACACGCCGGAGAGTCCGAGCGTAAGGATAAGCGCGCCCCAGCGAAGGTAACGATTATTCCCTCGTCCGAAAACGGCAAGAAACAGGAAGGCGTACAAACTTGCGGCAAACAAATGCGGCAGAAACCACAATTGCACCCAGTCTATGTATGCCCCTGAAGCGTACAGCGATTTGATGATGCGCCGCAGGGCGGTTTCGAAACTCATCTTTTCGAAGGAGACATTCAGGAAATAGATCAGGAAGATGGTGAAAAAATACGGTTTGAGAAGGGTGTCCGCTCGTTTTTTGAAATACTCCCAAAACGGAACGGATGCGTTCAGAAAGTATCCCGAAAGGAAAAAAAACAACGGCATGTGGAAGGAGTAGATAAGTTTGTATCCGAAAGGGGAGATATACCCAAAATCGTTGTGACCCAGCACCACCAGGAGAATGCCGATGCCTCTTGCAATATCAATGTATTCGATTCGTTTTGCCATGCCGACCATTCCTCGTCAGAATTTTACCCTGCGAATTCAAAGACCGGCATGCCTTCCGTTTTTGTGGTGATGCGGAAGACGGCGCCCGTCAGCGGATATTCGCGCAAAGCCGCCTCATCGAGCCCGACGCGTGCAGACGTAACGAACAGGTCGTTTCCGCCGGTTCCGCCGAACACGCAGGAGGAGACGTTCTTTGCCGGGAGGGGAATGCGCTCGAGCAGTTGACCGGTATCCGGGTTCCATTTTGTGATCTGCGCGCCGCCCCACATGGCAACCCATAAATTGCCCTGCAAATCGGAGGTCATGCCGTCGGGCCAACCGAAGGACTCGGGGATAGATACCGCCTCACGCGGACTTGTGATCGTCCCCGTTTCGAGGTCGTAGTCGAACGCCCGAATGGTACGCGTCGGGGTGTCGATATGGTAAAAGGTCTTGTAATCGGGGCCCCACGTCATGCCGTTGGAGATGGTGACGTTGCCCAACAATTTCGAGATCGTCTTTCCGTCGAACGAGTAGAGCGAGCCGTTTGGGTCTGTCTCGCCCATGTCCATGGTTCCCGCGAGGAAACGTCCGCGCGGGTCGCATTTGCCATCGTTGAAGCGGTTGTGGGCGGGTTCCCTGGTCAGGGTGGCGAGAGGGGTCAATTGGGATGAATCCGTTTCGAAGGTCCAGAAAGAGAAGCGCTTGGTGAAGACAATTCCGCCGCTTTTGCGCGGGGCGAGGCACCCGACGGTTTCATTCAGTTCGAGTAGAACGTCTGCATTGGCGTACACACGCTTGTGGAGGATGTCAATCCAGTATAGTGTTTGTGCGCGTGCATCCCAAACGGGACCTTCGCCGAGGGTTGCCCGAATATCGTAGAGAAGTTCGACCCGCATCCTAGAACCAATCGCGTTTGTAGAAGATATACGTGGCGAGGGCGGTCAAGCCGACCGTGACGCCGATGATGGAGAGAAAGGCAAACGGGCTTTCCTGGGCGGGGAGAGTCACGTTCATGCCGTAAAAGGAGGCGACGATGGTGGGCAGGTTGAGCACGATGGTGATGGCGGCGAGCGCCTTCATGACCGCGTTCAGGTTGTTCGAAATGATGGAGGCGAAGGCGTCCATCATGGAGGAGAGGATCTCGGTGTTTATGCTGGTCATCTGGATGGCTTGCTGGTTTTCGGTCAGGACGTCCTCCAGCAGGTCCTGATCCTCTTCGTAATAATTGAAGATCTGCATCCGCTGGACGCGTTCCATCATCACCTCATTCGAGCGCAGGGCGGTGGCGAAGTAGGTGAGACTCTTCTGGTATTTCAACAATTCCATTAATTCTCTGTTGCGCGTGGATTTTTGCAGTTGATCTTCGATGGTTTCCGTCATGCGGTTGATTTCGCGCAAATGCGTAAGGTAGCGCGTGGCGGTTTCGAGAAAGATGTAGAGGGCAAAACGGTAGCGTTTGCCGGTCTTCAACATGCGATACTTGCCGTTTGCCAGCACCTTGAACATTTCCTTGTCGTATTTGCAAATGGTGACGATCATGTTGCCGCGGATCATGATGCCCAAGGGGATGGTGGTATAGGGAATGTCGCTTTCGGGCTGACGGTGCGGAACGCGCAGCAGGATGAACGTATACTCTTCGTCGCGTTCGATGCGCGGCATTTCATCGAGATCAAGGGAGTAGTTGATGTAATCAATATCCACCCCCCAATTGACGAGTTGCTCGATCTCTTCCGGCGTGGGATCAATGGCTTTGACCCAGGCGCCGTTCACCATGGTATCCAGTTGTTCGAGACCGTGCTCGGTGGTCTTGTAGATGGTGAGCATGAATGCCTCCTGGCGTGAGATCACCACGCCGGGCATGGCTCACCCGCGTGATGTCATGTTCGTTTCGACGCGTACACTCCGTCCGTACTACTGGGCGGCTGACTCTCGGAATTTCCGGAATTGCTTTCGTTGGTGTACATCACATATCCTTGCAGCGGAATTGTACGCCCGTTGCGGGGATTCCACAACGGTATGAAAACGGCATTCTACGACGTTTCAGCCGTATGAATTAAGATTTTCCCGCTTATGGGGAGATGGAGGTTTCACCCCCCAAACTGCCCGATCACCCCGGCGATCAAGCCGATCTGCCCGAGGTGGTACGCGGCGATGTTGAGGATGCGTCCGTTTTTGAGGGGGGACACAAACTTGTTCCACGCCAGGATGATGTCCGAAAGGTAGAACAGGAACGCCCCGGCGCTGACCAGCAGGGAAGCGCCCGTCTTCCATGCGGGGTTCGAGAGGGTCGTCATGGCGGCGTACAACATTGCGGTAATCACCACTCCATACAGGATGACAGGAGCGACCAGCCGCGTCTGTCCTTTCGCCCGCATCGCCGAAACGATCCGCCGCATTACCCGCACCGCGCTGACCGAAAGGATCACGATCAGCAAAACCGACCAGGCATTGACCTCCCTCAATTCATTTTGGAAACCGAAGAGATACGCAACGTGCGCGAAGAGGAAGGCAATCAACCCAAATAGAAACATGCGGTCGAGCGAGATCATCAACAGCACATCCCCCGCCAGCGAAAACAACACCCCCAGCCCAAACCAGAACGTCAGCCCCTGCAGCCCCGTGCTGGAATACAGCCAGCCGAACAGACAAACCATCACCGCCGGCTTCGTCAGATATTCCAGTTTCCCCCATCCCTTCGCCAATACCAACACCTGCCAAACCGCAAACCCCAGTGCCAGGATGAGCCAGAGAATCATTCGTACCTCCTGAAATCATGTGTCATTGCGAGGAGCGTTCGCTGCGACGAAGCAATCTCCTGTTACAAGGAGATTGCTTCGGGCTGTGGTTTCGATACCGGCGAGAAGAGCATTCGCCCCACTCACCACCAGCCCTCGCAATGACATTATCTTCTTTTCTTCTTCCCGATCCGATACCCAAACCTTTGCAGGGCGTTCTCGTCGTTGCGCCAATCCTTCAACACCTTGGCGCGCAGCTCCAAAAAGACGGGGCGTCCGCCCATCGCTTCGATCTCCCGGCGCGCGTCGCTGCCAATCCGCTTGAGCATCCTGCCTCCCTCGCCGATGACAATCCCCTTCTGCGACTCGCGCTCCACAAAAATCGTCGCGGCAATATATGCCATGCCGTTCTCGCGCTCCTTGAACTCGTCAATGCGCACGCCCACGCTGTGCGGCACCTCGTCGCGCAGGTTGTTCAGGCACGCCTCGCGGATCAGGTCGGCGGCAATGTCGCGTTCGTAAGAGTCTGTAATCTGATCCTCGTCGAACTCCGGCGGGCGGATGGGGCTAAGGGAAATCAGCAGATCGAGCAACTTGTCGAGATTCTTCCCCTGAAGCGCAGACAGCGAAACGACCTGCGCCTCTTTCTTGACCGACGCCTGATACGCTTCGAGATGGCGGGTCAACGCCTCAGCCTGGACCAGGTCCATTTTGTTGGCGGCAAGTACGAGCGGAGTCCGACGCGGCAGGTTGTCGAGCAGGGAGGCAATCTGGCGGTCTTCTTCTGTTGGCGGCACAGAGGCATCCACCAGCCACAGGACAATATCCACACCTTCGAGCGCCTCCTGCGCCTCCTGATTGAGGAAGCGTCCCAGTTTGTGGCGCGGATTGTGAATGCCGGGCGTATCCACAAAAACGAGCTGACAGGTCTCGGTGGTGAGAATGCCCAACTGACGCTTGCGCGTGGTCTGCGGCTTGGGCGAAACCGCCGCGATCTTTTGACCCAGCAGGGCGTTGATCAGCGTGGATTTGCCGACATTTGGGCGGCCAATGACAGCGATGTAACCCGTGCGGAAGTCGTTCATGGAATCCTTTCGTAGATGCGGATGGCAGGGTTGATGAATTCAAAGCGAATTTGCGGCAGCCAGGGCGGCAGGGTGTATTTGAATTCTTTCAAAAGTTGATAATGGGCAGTTCGCCCCGTTTCCAGTTGTTTGAAGAAGGCGCATTCCGCCGGCATGGTTTCGCAGTAATGAGGGTCGTTGAATTTATCTGAAGTGAAACTGTCCACCACAAAATAATCCGTCTGGCGGTCTACAAGCCCCGTCTCGCCGGCATTGTATTCGAACCGTTTGTCGGTCGGCAGCGGCTCCTCGCCCCTGACGAAATAGATGGGGTAGTTGTACTCGCGTTCGAAGCGCTCGCCATCGTACGTTGGAGGATAATAGGTGTGCTCGAGCGATCTGCCCGGCGGAAGGGTGTCCATGAATGCGGAGGCGGGGATGCGCGCGTCGTTCATGACGAGGAGCGTCAGGCTGAGCAGGCGGGCGAGGGAATACAGGACGATTCCCGCCACCGTTAAATTGACTGCCAGCGGAAGGAATGATTTGCCTGTCGCTTTTGCCCGCGCGTGCAGGTCTGCGAGAAAGAATGCAGTCAGAATGGCAAGGAAGGGCATCAATGTCAGGAAGTAGCGCAGTTGGTAGTTGTAGGAAATCGTCATCGGCAGGTCGAGGGCGAGGATCGCCAGCAGGAGGACGGCGAAGGATTTCATCTGCGGAGTGCGTGCAACTTCTCCGCCGCGCCACGCCTGGACGACCCTCCAAACCGCCCACATCAACCCGGCGCCAAAGAGCAGGATGAGCGCGAGCCCCAGTCCCTCTGCCATGACGCGGTATTGACCGATGAACCCACGCACGCTGTCCGCCTGGTAGCCATAGTTGACCTGCCACTGCAGAGTGGAGAACAAACGCTTGAAGTAGTATGCCATCCAGGTCAGCGCTTTGGGGGTGCCAAGGGCAAAGCCAAGAAAGGCGAGTGCGACGCTGATGAATAATGTCTCTGCACTGGAGAGCCAGTCGGTACGGAGGCGCTTCCGCTGTTCGAGCAGGTACACCGTCAGCGGGGCGAGGATGAGACTGCCGCCGATGTATTTGCTCGAAGCCGCCATGCCTAAGGTCAGGAAGGGGGCGTAGAGCCAGAGGCGGTTTCCGCGCAGGACGTATTCGAGCAGGCAAAGCACGGAAAGGGTAACAAAGAAGAGCAGATAGGTGTCGTTGTGGGCGAAGCGCCCGTTGTGCGACATTTCGCTGACGCAGATCAGGAACAGCCCGCTCGAACCCGCGACCGTGATGCTCCCCCCGATGCGGCGGGCAATGATGTAGGTGAGGACCACTGTCAGACCGGCCAAAACCGCCGAAAGGAGACGCGCAGCGACGAGCATTTCCCTTGTTTCATACCCCAGCGCGAGAACGACCTTCCCAAGCCAGTACATGGCATATTGCGGCAGATCGGGATAGTCGAAGTTGATCTCGCTGAATTTGTAATCGCCAATCACGGCGTTGATCGAGCGCACGACGATCTCATCCGGATGCCAGACGCTCGGCGCGCCCCACGCGATGCCGGGCAGGGTGAAAGCGAGGAAGAGGAGGAACAGCCCAAGGGGAAGGAGAAATTCGCGCGTTTGGATGAATGATTTTGTTTTTGTAGGCATCATCGAGGGCTTTCTGCAAGGATGTCTGTGATTTAGGTAATGAGAGCGCCTTCCAATCTCAACAACCATTCCTTGGTGGGTAATCCATCCCCGCCGCCGTAGCCGTGGAGTTTGCCGTCCACGCCAATGACGCGGTGACAGGGGATGACCAGTGGCATGGGGTTCATGGCGTTGGCGGCTCCCACGGCGCGGTACGCCAGCGGACGGTTGATTTCGCGGGCGATGTCCATGTAGGTGCGGGTTTCTCCATAGGGGATGCGGTAGACCGCCTGCAATGCCTCGCGTTGAAAGGGAGTGAAGAACGTCCAGTCAATGGGGATGGTGAAGGCGGTGCGCTTTCCGTTCAGGTATTCGGCGAGTTCGCGGGCGTAGGGTTTGATCTTTTTCGCATCGGGCTGGACGGGACGCCTGAGCCGCGCGAGGTACGCGTCAAACTCAGGTTGAGAGTCTGCCCATTCGACGGCGACCAAGCCAAAGTCGGAGGCGGCGAGGCGCAGGTCTCCGAGCGGAGTCCCGTTCAATTCGCCGGTGTAGATGAATGTTGCGTCGGGTGTTTTCTTCCTCATAAAAAATCACCACCGAGGATACGCCTCAATGGTGATTATAGCCTTGTTTGTTTAAGACTTCGGAAGTCTTACCGTGGAAGTCTGGTTTCAATAATTCGACACTCTGTCAATCAGACCGAGTTCGCGCGCGCGATGGTCGCACCAGCGAAAGGTGAACACAGACACGATGGCGAAGACGACCGTCAGCCCGAGCAGGATGCCGAGGAGTTGCAGGTTGCTGTACTGTGCCAGCGTGGGAAAAGCCTGCGCCACATCCCCGATCAGGGAACGGCGCATGAGTTCGAGCCAGTAGGTAATGGGCATGGCGTACCCAACGGGACGCAGCCAGGCGGGCAGGACCTCGAGCGGGAAGATCGCACCGCTGAAAAGATAGAGCGCCCCCGCTACCGCTTCGCCGATCAGGAAGAAGTGATGCGCCACCATGAGCGTGATGCTGGCAAGGATCAGTCCCATCATGGCAAGCATGGTCACGCCGATGACGAGCGAGACGAAGAAGAGCCCCCAGTTCACCTGTGTCAGGTCCAGCGGGACGTTGAGGAAAAGCACGCCCGCCGTCAGGATGACGATGACCGCCACCGTGCCAATGAGGAAGCGGGAGACGCCGCGCCCCAGCCAGTAAAAGGGGATGTTGATGGGGGCAATGTACATGTACTTGAGCGTCTTGTAATGCTCGCGGTCGTCAATCACCGCCCATGAAACCCCCGCCATGACCGCGCCGACATAGGTGTAGAAGGCGTTGCCGAGGTAGATGTACGGAAAGAGCGGAGAGTTATACGCGCCGCCGGTGATGATGCTGTACATGACCACGAGAATGGCGGCAGACGCCAGCGGCTTGATGATGACATAGACGGCAAACAGAAAGGGATCGGTCCAGTTTGATTCGACCTGCCATCCCAGCCAGGTTGCCATGGTAAACGAACGAGTGGTTTCGGAACGGTTCATAAATTCTCCGGTTCAATTACCGCTTAGCGTGATTGGCGCTAAAGATTGGTAATTGGTAACTGGCAATTTAGCGGCGGCTTTCCGTGAGCCTGCCTTCTCGAATGGCAAGTTTCTCCATGTAATCGAGCAGGAACTTGGCGCCGATGAGAAAAAGCACGCACAAAACAATCAACACGGCGATTTCCACGTTCACGCTCAGGAAACCGAGCGATGCGCCCGAAGGGAAGACCAGTTGACGCATCGCGTCCAACCCCAGCGTGAGCGGGATGATCGAAGCCGCCGCCGCGACCCAGAAGTTGAACGATTTGATCGGGAAGTAAAACCCCGAAAAGAGATAGACCGGTTCCTGCGCCAGATTCGAGATGTGCCACGCCTCACGGCTGAGCAGCAGGAAGAGCGAAGCGCTCATCATGCCCATGCCGTACAGCGCCGTCATGGCGAGGAAAAAAACCAGCAAAAGTTGCGTAAAACTGGCGACCGAATACGTCACATTGAACATCAATGACCCAACGATGACAATCGCTGTAGCGCGCAGCGCCGTGGCAAACAACCCGCCCACCGCCATGCCCAGCAGAATCGCCATCATCGAGTTGGGCGCAATGATGTAGAGCGCCAGGTTGCCCTGTTCCTTCTCCCAATACAACTGGCTGGACATGCTCCACAGCACGTTCATCCAGAATGCGGTCATCGCGCCGCCCATCACCACAAACCCCACGTACTCTTCGGGCGCGCCAATCGCGCGATAGACGAACACGTAAGCAGAAACCGCCAGCATCGGCAGGAACACGTCGAAAAACAGCCACGACTTCTCTCTCTGCATCCCGATGACGCGCGGATAAGCCCGCGCCACAATCGTCTTCAAAAACAGTCGCCAGCCGCTCACTTTCGGCGAACCGCGCAACACCAGCGAAGGATTAGCCTGCATGGGGCGCCTCCTCCTTCTCCACGTCTTCCATCTTCTGACCCACCAGGTCCATGAACACGTCTTCCAGGGTCGGCTCACGCTTGGTCAACCGCCGGACTTTGACATTCTTTTGAGTCAGGATGTTGATGACGCTTGCCAGCGCCGCCTCCTCCTGCAGGATCAACTCCAGCCTTGCGCCGCCTTCGATGTCGGTCAGCGCGGCTTTGCGGACTTCGGGCTGATTCTGCAACAGTTGCGGAGTCAACCCGTTGAGCGGACTCGTTTCGATCTCGAAGATCGCGTCGCGCTGCAGGTTGCGCTTCAGGTTGGCGGGCGTATCGCAGGCGAGGACGCGCCCTTTGTTGATGATTGCCACACGGTCACACAACTCCTCGGCTTCGACCATGTAATGGGTGGTGAGCAATAACGTTCGCGACTTGTCCGCCTCCAGCCAACTGCGAATCAACTTGCGGACGTCGCGCGCGGCGCCCACGTCCAGCCCCAGAGTCGGCTCGTCGAGGAAGAGCACTTCCGGGTCGGTCAAAAAGCCGCGCACGATGTTCATCTTCTGCCGCAGACCCGTCGAAAGGTCGGACGATTTCGTGTGGATGCGGTCTTCCAGCCCCACCATCTTGAGCAGTTCCACAATGCGCTGGTTGGCTTCCTTCGAGGGCATGCCGTAGAACTGCGAAAACATCCACAGGTTTTCGCGCACAGTCAACAAGCCGTAGCCCGATGACTCTCCGCCCGAGACCATGTTGATGCGCGGACGGACCAGGTTCGGGTGTTGGATCACGTCGTAACCGGCGACGCGTGCCCAGCCGGAGGTCGGCGCGAGAAGCGTGGTGAGGATTTTAATCAGGGTCGTTTTGCCGGCGCCGTTCGGTCCGAGCAGTCCGAACAGTTCGCCGCGTTCCACCGTCAGCGTGACGTTTTCGAGGGCAACCAGTTCCTTGCGGATCTGTTTCTCCTTTTTGTTTCCGCGAATCTTGTAAATGCGGCTCAGGTCTTTCGTTTCGATGGCGAAGTGGGTCATTTTTCTCCTGATTCATGGAAAATATGTTCTATTATACATCCTTTTTCCCTGACATTCATGCAAATTGTCGGACAATCGTAGGGGAATCGTAGGTTTTGCGTCAAGCACCGCCGACGCCATTATGATAAATTTGGGGCAGTAAGGTGATTTCTCTTCTCCTCCTTTTGCAAGGGAACCGCGGTCGGCGTCCGCGGTTCTCGCATTTAACGGGCGGGTTGGCAGTATAATGCGGACACTCAAACCTGAGAGGATGTCATGTCAGTACAAATTACCATCATCGGTCTTGGACAAATCGGCGCTTCTGTAGGGCTTGCGTTGAAATCGCATAGCGACAACCTGTACATTGTCGGGCACGACAAGGAACCGGATGCGGCGAAAGCGGCGCAAGCCATGGGGGCGGTGGATACCTATAAATATAACCTGCCGGATTCCATACGGGATGCCCAAGTGGTAGTGCTTGCCGTTCCGCTTTCGGAGGTGCGCGAAACGCTGGAGGTGATCGGACCCGACCTGCAGGAAAGCGCGGTTGTTCTCGATACGGCTCTTGCCAAAGGGACGGTGGCCGCGTGGGCCAGGGAACTTGTTCCTCAGGGACGATTTTATGCAGGGCTCTTTCCTGCCATTCATCCTGACCGCCTGCATGAGACCATACAAGGAGTCAGAGCCGCCCGTGCAGACTTGTTTGAGCGCAGTGTCACCGTCGCGGCGTTGCCCCCGGGGACGCCGGAAAGCGTCTTCAAACTTGCAACGGATTTTATCACCCTGCTGGGTTCGAAGCCTCTGTTTATGGACATCACGGAAGCCGACGGCTTGGTGGGCAAGGTGCATATCCTGCCGCAACTTGCCGCCGCTGCCCTGCTGGATGCAACGCTGGACAAGCCCGGCTGGCAGGAGGCGAGGAAACTCGCTGGAAGACCCTACGCCTCTGTAACGGCGGGCGCGGCTTACAATGACGATTCCAATTCCCTGTGTGAAGCTGTCCTCACCGACCGTGAAAATGCCATCCGCCTGTTGAACGCGTATATTACCTCTCTGATCGAACTTCGCGACGAAATCGAAGACGGCGACCGCGAGGCAGTCGGTAAACGGCTCAATAATGCCCTGGAAGGACGGAATCGCTGGCTGGGCGAACGCGCCCGGGCGGATTGGACAGAGCGGGTCGGCGAACAAGCGCTCGAGGGACAATCCATGGGCGAGCGTATGAGCCAGATGTTCTTCGGCTCAGCCATGACAAAACGAACAAAACAACGCAAGTGACCAGGTGCTATTGTTACATCCTCGAATGCGCCGACGGGACGTATTACACCGGTTGGGCAATGAATCCCGAAAAACGAACGCAGGCGCATAACAAGGGGCGCGGCGCAAGATACACACGAACGCGCCTGCCGGTGAAACTGGTGTACGTGGAGGAACAACCGGATCGTAAAACCGCAATGAGGCGGGAGATTCAAATCAAACGTCTGGGGCGCGACGGCAAGAGAAAATTGATAAGGGGAGGATGGCGGACGGATGCACGCCCAACCGCAGAGGGAGATGGGGGGAGCGCGCAGGTCGCCGAATCATCGGTTTGACCGCAAAAAAGAACGTTGAGTCTGTGGGATTTATCCCGTCGAAGGATCCGCTCCCAAAGCCTCAACCGTCCAGCAAATCCCCCAGCCAATCCATCAAGCCGCCCTTCTTTTTCTCGTCAGGCAGGTCGCTGGCGGTAACGCCATTCTGCCCGTTGATCAGCACCAGGTGGGTGCGCCCGCCGAAGGGCAGTTCGGTCATCCACACGGGGACGAGCGCCAGTTTGAACGATTCCACCGACATCTTCGCCGAAGAGGAATGCAGGATGTGCATCGGTGCGAGTTTGTGAGGCAGATCTGTCTTGTATCTGGCATACGCCTGTTCGCGCGCGTCGAGCGAGGCTTCTGCCAGCGGAATATCGTACACTTCGGCGGGCCAGTCTGCCAAAAAGCGCGGGTCGTAGGGTTTGGCAGCGGAAAGGTCGAAGGTGGGAATCAGCCTGAGGAAAACGGCGGACAGCTTTCGGGAGGCGGGAACCGCCAGGTCGTTCATCAGCACAGGATAGCGGTCTGTCACGCGTCTCACTCGACGTTGAGCCGAGCGCGCCCGAAAGGGATTGTCCTCCCCTTCGATCACTTCGCCCGTGTACTCGATTTCGCCGCCGATGTCGAACGTCCACAAGGGCAGGTATAAGCCGCGCGGCATCTCCACCCGCTTTTCGGGCTGGAGGCGGTTTTCCTCCACCCAGTTGACCAGCAGTTTGACCGCCTGCCGCCGGCTGAACTGATGAGGGACGACAGCATCCGGCGCGAGCAGGTCTTTGGTATCTTCCCACTTGACGACGTGCGGCGAGCCGCAGTACAGGCAGTTGGCGGAAATTTGTTTGGGCGGCAGGAGGAACTCGGAGCCGCACCCCTCGCAATGAAAGACCTGCTGGTCGAGCGGCTTGCCGTGTCCGCGGGCGGTTGCCATTGCCACGACGAAGTCTTTCTCGTTTGCGGGCGCGCGCGAAAACCCGACTGCCTGATGCCGCGTGCAGTAATCGCACACCAGCGCCTGACCATCGGGCGAAAACGCCATCCGTCCGCCGCATTTGGGGCACATGAAGCGTTCGGCGTCGGCGGCGCGCAAGCCGGCGGGCGCGGGCGGCAGATGGTCGGGGTCAACGATTTCGTCCGCTTTGAGTTTGCCGTCGAGGATCGCCAGCAGTTTGCGGGCGCGGGCGTGTTGCAGGTCGTGGGCGAGGCAGTTTTCGACGGCGTTTCGTTTTTCCCCGGGGTCGTCGGTCACCTCTGCCATCCAGAACCAGGCTTCGGCGAGTTCGTCGTGGTCGTTGAGCGAATAGATGGCACGGTCGAGGTAGCGGCGCGCCGTCTCCTTGTGTCCCGCCTTTGCTTCGATGATGCCCGTGCGTAACAGGTCCTTGCCGTAATTGTCGAACATCATTTTCTCACAATCGCATCGGTCATCTTTGCCACACGCGCCATCTCTTTGACATCGTGGACGCGGATGATGTCGGCGCCGCGCACGATGCCCACTGCCACCGCGGCGGCGGTCCCTTCCACGCGCTGGTTGGGCGGCAGGTCGAGCGTGAAGCCGATGAACGATTTGCGGGACGGAGCCAGCAAAACGGGATACCCCAACGCGCGGATTTCGTCGAGGCGGTTGATGAGTTCCAGATTCTGCTCCCGCGTCTTTCCAAAGCCGAGGCCGGGGTCGAGGATGATGCGCCCTTCCTCCACCCCCACCTGTTTCGCCAGTTCCACGCTGGCAAGCAGTTCGCGCTTCACGTCTTCGATCAGGTCGTCGTATTCGGCGCCGAGGTAGGCGCTCCCCAGCCGTTCGCGGACTTCCACGCTGGCGGGGTTGGAGCGGTTGTGCATCAAAATGACAGGGGCGTTGAAGGCTTGGGCAACGAAAGCAAGTTGCGGGTCGGCGCGAAGCGCCCAAACGTCGTTGAGGATGCGCGCCCCCGCCTTGAATGCCTCTTCTGCCACTTTGGCTTTGTAAGTGTCAATCGAAATCAGCGCGTTGGGGAATTCCCCGGCAATCGCCCGAATAACGGGAATCACCCGCTCCAGTTCCTCCTCTGCGCTGACGGGCTGTGAGCCGGGGCGGGTGGATTCGCCGCCCACGTCGAGGATGTCTGCGCCGTGCTTGAGGAAGTGCTCCGCCTGGCGCAGGGATTGTTCGACTCTGTCGCCGTATGCCATCAAACCGTCGCCCGAAAACGAGTCGGGGGTGACGTTGAGGATGCCCATCACGTAGGTGCGGGACCCCCACTGGAAGGTGTGACCGCCGATTTGGAGAGAGGGGGCTTTCACGGTGATCTGTCGTTACGGCGCTATGGAATTTGATCCAGCGGGCGGGCGAGCCAGGCTTCGGCTTCGTTGATGTCGGTGAAGAGTTTGATGGCGGCGGCGGTTTCGGGCAGCGCCAGCGCCGCCACTTTGCGAATTGCCTGTGCCACCGATTCGTCTGCCACCACCACCGCCACGCGGATGTTGCGGGCGGCGGGGTCGCTGTTTGCCTCTACTGCCATTTTGATTGCTTTTTCGGGGATGTTTTTGACGGCGCGCAGGTCGTACAGGTTGCGCGTGCGCCCCGAGAGCCCGAGCAGATGCTCGAGGGCAAACTCGCGCCATTCGTTGATGGTGGCATCGGAGAGGTCGGTGAACGTCAGGGTCATGCCGCCGTCGCCGCGGCGCACCACGGACATGCCCACGCTGGGCTTGGGTTTCCAGTTCAGGGGTTTGATTTCGGTCATGCGTTATCTCCGGTTGGTGTTTGATGGTGGTCGTATCGAAGGCTTGATGGGCGCGATGTGTCTTTAGCCTTCGGGACATTGGTATCGGGCTGGTTGCGCCGGTTGAATTATACCCTTTGCTATTTTGCGTCCGGCAGGTAGGGGGCGATACCCTCGGTGTTGCACAAGGCGATCATTTCACGGGCGCTTCTCCCGGTGACCGGATGGACGTAATCGGGCGCAATGTCCATGAGTGGAACAAGCACAAATCCGCGTTCATGGACGTGCGGGTGGGGAATCTTGAGCAGGGGCGTATCCAGAATCAGGTCGTCGAAGAACAGGATGTCAATGTCAATCAGGCGCGGACCGTAGCGAAAACTTGCCTTTCGCCCCAGCGCAATCTCCAGACGTTTGAGATGTTTGAGCAGGGGTTCGGGCTCGAGATAGGTGGTCGCCATCACTGCCTGGTTGAGAAACGGATCCTGTTCGGTATAGCCCCAGGGGGGAGTCTCGTAAATGCGAGATTTCTGCCTCACCCTCATTTGCGGCGAGAGGGAGGCGACAGCCTGTTTCAAATTGGCGGCGCGGTCGCCCAAATTCGAGCCGAGAGAGAGGTAAACGGTGTGATTCATGTCCGTTTCGGCGCGACGGGTTGCAGCGGGGGGCGAAGCGGGGCGTCACAGAGGAATGGGATGTTCGTCATAATGTTCCACCACGTCCGCGGCGAGCCAGCCTTCGATGTCCGTGTTTTGAAAGGCGTCGTCCGGCAGTTCTGCCAAAAGGTCGAGCATGGCAAGACGCACCGTATCGTAGTGCTTGAACAAATCGTCGTCGGACCAGGTCGCATATTTCCGGGTCAATTCAAGGTTGAAGGCATCGGGGTCGCGGCTTTCCCAGGAGAACGAGGGACTGTCCATGATGCCGGCGATTACACGCGCACCTTCCTCCCACCAGCCGATCACATGCGCAACCAGATCGTGAAAATTTGCGAAGCCCTGTTTGGAGATGAACTCCCTTTGTTTTTCCTCATCCAGGCGCTTGAACTCCTCGATATATGCCGCCCAGTCGTTCTCCAGCATATCCACGACGAGAAAACGACTCAACGCGACGAGGTGTGTGCGCGCGTGATGGAGGAAGACGCCGTGGATCCAGGCGCGGACGCGGCGGTTTTCGAAAACCGCCTCCGGCATGGACCTCAGGTCTGCTTGCGCTTTCCGGCGCGTATTTTCGAAATGAGTCATGAAATCGGCATCGCTCCAGTCCCTGTATTTCGCCACCGCTTCCGCATTGAACGCGTCGAAATCGTATTTTTTCCGTTCGAACTCGCGGTTTGCCGCGACGGCGTGGATGATATCCATGCCCTCCTCCCACCAGGCGAGAATATGCGCCAGCATGTCGCGGAATCGCTCGTATCCCTGCGCCCTGACCCGCTTTTCCTGCACATGCCCGGGCAGGCGGTTGAAACGCTCGACATACGTTCCCCATTCCTGTTCGATGTACCCCAGGGCGCGTTCCTTTGTGATGATGGCCATGCACAACCTCCCGAAATTGATCTTGTCTTTGGCAAACCGGGTTATCGGTCTTGGTCTATTTTACCCCACCGGTCGTTTGTGGACGCCCGGCGCGTCGCGAAAACTGGGCGCGCCATCTCCGGCGCGAAGAACGTACTGTACAACACGGTGATGTTGCGGCTGATCTTGCATTACATTCACGATACAATTGTCTGACAATGGCGTTTCTCCGTTATGATTATTCCGGCGGTATAACAAGATGAACTCCGAAATTTTGCTCATCGGTCCGATTGGCTCGGGTAAATCCACCGTTGCCGAATTGCTTTATGAAAGAACCATGTTGCCGCACCGCTCCATGGACCTGTTGCGTTGGAAATACTTCGATGAAATCGGTTATGACCGGGAAATTGCCCGGGAGCGATATGTGCAAAACGGGTTCTGGGGGTTGTATCACTATTGGAAACCCTTTGAGGTGCATGCCGTTTGCAGGATGCTGGAGGATTTCAGCGAATGTATTTTCGACTTTGGGGGAAGTCAGACGGTGTACGAAGAGGATGACCTTTTCGAACAGGTGCGCCGGGTCTTTGAACCCTATCCCCACGTCATTCTGTTCCTGCCTTCGCCCGACCCGGAGGAATCCATCCGCATTCTGCATGCCCGCAATCAATATGCCTCTGAGGAGCAATGGGCGGTAAACGAACTCTTCATTCGACATCATTCCAACTATGACCTCGCCAAGTACATTGCCTACACAAAGGACAAAACCCCCGAACAGACCTGCGACGAAGTGTTGCAGTGGGTGAGGAGCAACGGCTGGACGTATGAGCCGTAGGGGATCGGCATTTGTCCGCTCCAAAGCGGATACGCCTGTCAACAACGCCCTCGAATGCAAATTTCGAAGCCGCCGGTGTCGGTCCAGCCTTTCGCACAGCGCCCTTACAACGATGAAGCCTGCCTGAATTTTTTCCCCTCTCCGGCAGTCCCCTCCCCATCATGCCGCAGATGATACAATAGCCGCCATGCTTGCGCTTGATTTCAATCCCCGAAGATTTTCGGACTATATCGTTCATCTCCTATTCCCCCTTCTTGCGATCGCTCTGCCGCTCCTGTTCCTGTGGGCGGACCTGCCGATTGCGCCTCTCATCATCACCACCGATCAGAGGCTGTTCGGCATGTTCAGTCTGTGCATGTGGTGTGTGCTGTTGATTGCCGCCGTCCGCGAGATCAAAACCCGCCCAGGGATCTCCTTCGAACAGGGGGGGATCGTTCTTCTGCCTCTGTTCGTCAGTTTCTTTCTGCTCGTCCTGGTCGTCGAATATGCCGATGTCTCGTGGGATTACGAACAATACGAAGACGCCGCCCGGGCGCTGGTACAGCGGCGCAACCCCTACTTGAGCGAACAGTATTTGTACCCGCCGCTGTTTGCCCAGGTCATGGCAGCCATCCATGCCCTGGGGATGAAAACGGTCGCGCCTGCAGTCGTGGGTCCCTGGCTGTTCGTGTTTTACATTTATCAGTGCGTGCAATTTCTGCTTGCCAACCTGGCATACCAGTTGACCGGACGTTTCGCTTCTGCCCTCGGTTTCCCGGCTGTGCAGGCGAAACTGCTCACCGCCGGTCTATTTCTTTTCAACTTTCCCCTCGTCCGAACCCTGCATTTGAACCAGGTCAACCTGCTCATCCTAAATGCCACGCTGGTCAGTTTGCTGGCATTGGCGCGGTTTCCCGTGTTGAGCGGCATGGCGATTGCTGTGGGAGGGCTGGTGAAACTCTATCCGCTTGTCCTCGGCGCGCCGCTCCTGTTCATGCGAAAATGGAAGGCTTTATTGGGCGGTCTTGTGGGCGGAGCCTTCATCGTGTTTCTGCTGACCGATTTCGGCAGGGATTTTACGCGTTGGCGGCAGTTCATCGAGTTCATGCTCTCCTTCCCCGCCGAAAGAGAGAGTTCGATCTGGCTCAGGAACACATCCATCCTCAGTCTGGGGCGTAATCTCTCCCGCTTTGCCAATCTGCCCGAATCCATGATTGTGCCTTTTTACAGTGCAGGAGCATTGATCGTGATCGCATGGATTGCATTGCGCCTTTATCAACGCGAGAAGACGTATCCCACCTTGCCACCCGGTCCGGCCCGCGAGGCATATCGGAACTTCGGCAATTTGATAGACTTCGTGAACCTTTCACTGCTCATCACTCCCTCCGCATGGGATCATCACTTTGTGCTGGCACTGCCGCTGGTTGTATGGGCGATTGCCCTGCGCGGCAAAGACAAACCGGGTTGGGTGGGTGTTGCCGCCGCCTGTATCTTCGTTCTCTCGCCCTTCGATGTTTTTCCCTTTAGTTATCTGCGCATGTTCGGCGTGATCGTCTTGATGGCGCTGACCTCTCCGAGCGTCCGGCTGAACCTCCATCGGGATGACGCCATTTCCGTTTGAACGCGGCTACCCGACCAGGCTTATAAAATCCGCAAACAGACCGTATGCCGTCTCGAGCGGTCCGCCTGTCATGCCCTCACGTTCGGTGACGGTAATCGAGTAATCGGGCAGGACATCGGTGCGAAAGGTGACGCCGGTCGAGGAGTTCATCATGCCATACAAGGGAGAGGACGAATCGACCAGTTCCGGTGCGACGCGCGCATTGACCGAATCTCCCACCCGCTCTGCCGAGCAAACCAATTTATAACGCTTCCCGCTCCCCTTTGCCTGCTCGATCATCCCCGGCGTGATCTCCCGAATGCCTTTTCGCTCCACGTCCTGCGGTTTGAGCGGAATCCCCATCAGCACGGTGACCAGCGCCGCCGCTTTGATGGCGGCGTCCCAGCCGTCCACGTCTGCCGAAGAGTCGGTCTCAGCAATGCCGATGGACTGGCAGTATTTGATGGCTTGCTCGAAGCTCTCACCGGCTTCCATGCGCGAGAGGACGAGGTTGGTTGTGGCGTTGAGGAGGCCCCTGAAAGAGTGCAGTTCTGCTAGCGGAAACGTTTCGCGAAAAACGGAAAACAGCGGCGCGCCGCCCAGCACCGTGGATTCGAACAGGAACTTTCTGCCTTTGGCTTTTGCCAGCGCCGTCAGTTCGCGGTATCCATGCACAACCGTACCTTTGTTGGCAGTGATGACATATTGCCCCGCTTCCAGCGCCGCGCGGACGTGCTCCACGGCGGGCTGACCAGTATGATGGCTCACAGGGGAGGTTTCGAACATGACATGCGCGGAAGAATGTCGGATGACCGCAAAGGAATCGGTCATGGGCGAGGGGTCATTGTTCAACACCGAAATGGATCGTTTGTTTTCGACGAGTTCGAGGGCTTTGTTCACGTCCAGCCCGGCGGGATCCACCGCAAAGCCGTGAGTTCCCGTTGCAATGCCCGTGACGGTGTATGTGGCGTCGTATTGCGATTGGAGCAGTCCGCGTTTGCGTTCGAGCAGGCGGACGAGGGCGCGGGCAACATTGCCAAAGCCGATGAAGCAGAGGTTGTAATGCATAAAAACTCCTTTTGAAAGTTGGCAGGTTACACGTTTGAACGTTCAAACCTGCCCACATGTCAACCTGAAAGCTCAAAGAGGAGGCCAGGGAATGGCGCGGCGGTCGCGCGGCTGGCGGGGGAAGACGCCGCGCTGGCAAACGGCGTTTGCGCGGGCTTGCAGGGCGCGAATCTCGTTTGGGCTGAGGTAAGGTTCGAGGTCGGCGAGCAGGTTCGAGGTCAGAGAAAGACGCGCAAGCAGGTCTTCGGGTATCGCCTGCCCGCCAAAGTCCCAAATCACGGTGCGGAGTTTGTCCTCTTCGTGAAAGCAGATGCCGTGGTCAATGGCGTAGAGGCGGTGTTCGTCTGCCGAGAAGAAGACGTGTCCTCCCTTGCGGTCGGCGTTGTTGACGAGCAGGTCGAAGAGGGCAACGGGTTTGAGGAGCAGTTTGTCTTCGGGGGTGAAGTTGAAGTAGTGGTAGTTGGGGTCATGTTCGATGTATTGCTGGAGCGAGCCGGCGCCGAAGGGACCCTCGCGGCGCAGGGTGGTAAAGGGAACGATGTGAAAGCCGAGCGCCTCGCTGACGAGGTAGGCGGCGACTTCGCGCAGGGCGAGGGTGCTTTCTTCGAAGTCCCAAAGCGGCTGTTCACCCTGCGTGGGTTTGTAGACGGCGGGGTAGGTTTTGCCTTCGTATGAGACTTCGACGAGGAAGGTGTAGTTCGAGCCGAAGGTGAATTGACCCCGGATGGTCAGGGCGCCGTGCTGGAAGGCTGTTTGCAAGGGATGGGGGTTGGTCATCGTTTGAGGTTTACAGGTTTGAACGTTGAAACGTCGGAACCTGCCAACTTGTAAACCTTCATCGGTTAGTGCAAATGCCCGTTCTTTTTGGGGCAGAAGTGACCTTCCGGCTCTTCGGGTTGACCGCACTGCGGACAGATGGGACGCCCGCGCGAGACGACCTCCACGCCCCAGCGCGCCAATTGACGCACCTGTGTGCGCGTCGCCCAAAAGCGGATGACCGCCGCCGTCTCCGGGTCTTCCTCCTCGGTCAGAATCTCCTTGACGAACAAAACCACCACATCGCGTTCCTTATCGTAGCCGAGACCAATCTCGCCCACGCGAAAGAGCGGGTCCACGGGAGGGTTGATGCGCATCACCGCCTCCACATAATCGCCCGAGGCTTCGGGCAGGTCGGGGTTTTGCACCGCCAATTGGGCGAGGAATTGCTCGATGCCGATGGCGAGCGAGTGCAGTTGCGCCTTTTCGATAATCACCGTAATGGTGCGCTGGTCTTGAAAGGCTTGGATGTAAAATACCCGTTGTCCGGGCTTGCCGATGGCGTCGGCGGTGATATGGTCACAGGGGTCAACGTCAATTTCGAAACGGGGCATGGCGTACCTTCAAAGTGAGTATACCAGAAGTGAAAAGTGGAAAGTATAATCGCAAGCAACCTGCCGAAGGAGCCGACATGTACGACAAACAAACACTGAAAGAACTCGAAAGACAGTTGAAACGCTGGGAGGATACCACCCTCAGCAAAGCGCTCAATTCCCTGCCCGAAAGCAGGGACGAATTCATTACGACCTCCTCCGAACCGGTCAACCGTCTCTACACGCCGCTGGATGTGGCAGATATGGATTACGCGTCCTCTCTTGGACTTCCGGGTGAGTACCCCTTCACGCGCGGCATCCACCCGACGCTTCACCGCTCCAAACTGTGGACGATGCGCATGTTCGCCGGCTTCGGCACTGCAGAAGAGACGAATCAACGTTTCAAATACTTACTCGAGCAGGGGCAGACCGGCTTGAGCATCGCCTTCGACCTGGCGACCCTGATGGGCTACGATACCGACCAGCCGGAAGCCCTGGGAGAGTTTGGCAAGTGCGGCGTGGCGGTCTCGTCGCTGAAAGACATGGAAATTCTGCTCGACGGCATCCCGCTTGACAAAGTGTCCACCAGCATGACGATCAACTCGCCCGCCGCCATCATTTGGGCGATGTACATCGCCGCCGCCGAAAACAAGGGCGTGCGCCGCGATCAATTGCGCGGCACCATTCAGAACGATATTCTCAAGGAATTCATCGCCCAAAAGGAGTTCATTTTCCCGCCGGAGCCTTCGATGCGGCTGGTGGTGGACACGATGGAGTTCGGCTCGCAGCACGTGCCGCAGTGGAACACGATTTCCATCAGCGGCTACCACATCCGCGAGGCGGGATCCACTGCCGCGCAGGAACTGGCGTTCACCCTCGGCGACGGGATGGAATACGTCCGCTGGGGCATCGCCCGCGGCATGGACGTGGACGAGTTCGCGCCGCGTCTATCGTTCTTCTTCAATGCCCACAACGACTTCTTCGAAGAGATCGCCAAATACCGCGCCGCCCGCCGCATTTGGGCGCGCGAAATGCGCGAAACGTTCAAGGCAAAGAACCCGCGCTCGTGGTTATTACGCTTCCACACGCAGACGGCGGGAGTCAGCCTCACGGCGCAGCAACCGGAAAACAATGTCGTCAGAGTCGCCATTCAGGCGCTCGCCGCCGTGCTGGGCGGGACGCAGTCGCTGCACACCAATTCGCTCGATGAGGCGCTGGCGCTTCCCTCCGAACATGCCGTGACCATTGCCCTGCGCACGCAGCAGATCATTGCGGAAGAATCGGGGGTGGCGAATACGGTGGATCCATTGGGGGGCAGTTTCTTCGTCGAGGCGATGACCGACCGTATCGAAAAGCAGGCATACGATTACTTCCGCCGCGTCGAGGAATTGGGAGGCGTCATCCCCGCCATCGAAAAGGGATTCTTCCAAAGCGAGATTTCCGATGCGGCGTACCGCTATCAGCGCGAGATTGACAAGGGCGTCCGCAAAATTGTGGGCGTGAATGCCTACGTGGAGCAAAAGCCGCTGAGCATTCCGATTCTGGAGATGGACCCGCAGGGCTACGAGAGGCAGATCAAACGTCTTGCGGAATTGCGCAGGACGCGAGATAACGGGCGTGTGGGTCAGGCTTTGGATCGTCTGCGCATTGCCCTCGAAGGGACGGAGAACACCATGCCGCACATCCTGGAAGCCGTCCACGCCTACGCCACGCTGGGCGAGATTGTGCAGGTGATGAAGGAAGTTTTCGGCGTGTACGAAGAGCCGACGATGATCTAGGGGCTCGACGAAAACGCCGAGGTCTTCAAGACCTCGGCGTTTTCGCGAGGCATCCCCTACTTCTTGCCCCGTTTGGAGCCGCCAGCCTTTTCCGTCTTTTTGGATTTCACCGACGGCGCGGACGCGGATGCAAACCACCTTTCCATCTGCTTTGCCGCGGCTTCACGACCTCCCAGCCCGAAGGCAAGAGCCGCCGCCGCGCCGATGGCAATCAGGGCAATCTGAATGACGTTTGCCGCAAGCGTTACGCCGGCCTGATTGAGCGCAATGCCCGCCACGAAAATCAGTATCGCCCAGCGCACGAGATTCGCAAGAAACGAAGTCTCCTCGCCGCCGGTGGAGGTGATGACATTGGAAGCCAGGTTGGCGAGATAAATGCCTGCCAGGAAGATGACAATGCCAAGCAGGACATTGCCCGCAAACGTGATCAGGCTTCCCACCAAAGCGGCGATGGAGGTCAAACCGAGATTATCCGCAGTTCCCTGAATGGCGAACAACATCACCGCCACCAGTACGATATAGCCGATCGTGTTCGAAACGTTCGAGTCTTTTGCCGTCTTGAAACCCAGCGCCGAGGGCAGACGGTTGATGCCAAGCCCCGCCAGCAGGCTTGCAACAATGTCGCCGATGAACTTTGCGATGTAGTAGGCCACGCTCAAAATCACCGCCGCCCCCAGCACGTTGAGGATCAGTCCCGTCACACCGCTCAGCAATTGCGCGCCGATACTCGAAATGACCGGCAATTGAAGCACATCCAGAGCCTGAACGACCACCGGAATCAGCACAAGGATGTAAACCACGGTGCCCAGCAACGCCGACAGCGGCTGCGCCGTATTGGACCTGCTCAACCCGATGCGTTCCCCAAGACGGTCCACGCCGATTCCTTCGAGAAAACCGGTCACGATCTGACGCACGATGCGCGCCAGCAAACCGCCAAGGATCAGGATGAGGATCGCGCCGATGATGCCGGGGATGTACCCAATCATCTGCGCCACAAGTCCCTGCACCGATTCAGCCACCTGTCCCAGCCCGAGGCTTCCCAGGATGGACGGCATGAACACGAGGAAGGTCAGCCAGAAGATCGCCCTGCCGATGGATTCGTTCATTTTCCCGGCGGATTTTTTATCTGCCACCTGTTCCCCCAATCTTTCATCCAGGCGTGTCCAATCAAGCACTTTGACCACCAGGAATCTCAACAGCGAAGCCACCAGCCACGCAATCGCAAAGAAGATCGCCACATTGACCAGCCTCGGAAGCCACTCGTTGAAGAGCGCGCCGAGCGGGTCCACCGTGGATTCGGGGATGCCGATGAACCGGCTGGCAAGCGTTGCCAGTTGCCAGAGCACAAAGACGAACAGGAGCCAGAATGTGGCGCCGCTCACCCAGCGGGTGATCTGCGTCTTTGTGTCGAGAGATTTCGAAGCGCGTTCATCCACCTGAAGCCGCTCGAAAATACGCTTCACAATGAATGCGCCGAAGCGTCCCACCACCCACGCCACGAACAGCCCCACAATGACGGCGACAAGCGGCAAAAACACGGACGCCTGACCTCCCAATTGCTGCAACAATTGATTGAAATCCATGATCAGCCTCCTTATGACGGTTTGAATTTGGATCTTGTATTTTCAAACACTGGATTTGGATGAAAGTTGCCCGAATCCCCCCGCCGCATGGAAGAGTGCCGATCGTTCCGGTTTGCGGCGTCCGCATTTCCCATAACCGCCGGAAGGTTGTACAATAGCCCAAGCGTACACGAAGAACAACCGACCGACGCCCTCCACCGCAAACCCTTTCAGGCAGCGATACGGACAAGCGCCTGGAGAATATTCCCACAGGAGGCAGAGAGATGAATATCAAAAAACCTGGCACCATCGGAATTTTGACCGGCGGCGGCGACGTGCCGGGACTCAACCCGGCCATCCGCGCGGTGACCATCCGCGCCCTCCGCGAAGGATACAAGGTGATTGGCATCCGCCGCGGCTGGGCGGGGCTGGTGGATACCCTACGCGATAAAAACGCAGACAACAGCAATAACTTCCAGGTGTTGACCGAGGAAATCGTCAACAAAGCGGGACGCACAGGCGGCACGTTCCTGCACACGTCGCGCACGAACCCGGCTAAAGTCAAGCAGGATCGGGTTCCGGAGCATTTGCGCGATCAATATCCCGAAAAGGTCAACGACGTTACCGAGGAAGTCCTCAAGAATCTGGATTTCATCGGGATTGACTATCTCATTCCCATCGGCGGCGACGATACGCTCAGTTACGGCGTCCGCATGTATCAGGAGGGGGTGAAGGTCGTCGCCATTCCCAAGACCATGGACAACGACGTGCCCGGCACAGATTACTGCATCGGTTTCAGCACCTGTGTTACGCGCACCATCGAGCTGGCAAACCGTCTGCGTACCGTGGCAGGTTCGCACGAGCGGCTGATGGTGTTGGAGGTTTTCGGTCGGTATGCCGGCTTTACCGCCATGCTTCCCACCATGGCGGGCGCCTCGCACCGTTGTGTGATTCCCGAATTCAAGTTCAACATCGAGCGGCTGGCGGAATTATTGATGCTCGACCGCAAATACAATCCGAGTCACTATTCGGTGGTGCTGGTCTCGGAAGGCGCCATGTTCGAAGGCGGGGAGATGGTGTTCAAGGACAAGACCACCGATGCCTTCGGTCATGCCAAACTGGGCGGTATAGGCGATCTGGTCTCCGAACGGTTGAAGGACTTTACCGCCCAATACAACAATGGACGCTCCGTGGATACGGTCACTCAAAAACTGGGGTATCTCGTCCGCTGTGGCGACCCCGACGCGATCGATTCGATCGTGCCCATGGCATACGGAAACCTGGCGCTCGATCTCATCCTCAAGAACGTGCATGGGCGGCTGGTGGTTCTGAAAAATGGACGATACGACAACATCCCCGTTGACATTGTGACCAGCACGAAGAAATTCGTCAACGTCGAACGCTTCTACAACACAGACCGCCTGCGGCCGAAATTCGAAAGTTTTGAGATGACCCCCTTGTTCATCATGACGAGCGACGGTCTCTAAAAAATGTCTGTACTAACGTCAATTCGGGATAAGCGGGCGGATGTTAGAGAACGTCCCCTGCGCTTGGCGTAAAAGACGCTCTCTCGCGTCGGGCAACATGCCTTTTTCCCTATCCCGAACTCAGGTTGTACTATGAAAAACTTCGACCCGAAATACAATGACATCCCCAAAACCGAGATTCACATCCACCTCGAAGGCTCGATTCGCACGCAGACCATTCTTGACGTGGCGCGGCAATATCACCTGCCTCTGCCCGCGTATGAAGCCGGCGAATTGGACAGGCACGTCAAGGTCTATGACCAGATGCGCGACCTGCACGCCGTGCTGGAGGCGTTCGAGATTTTTCAACGAAGCATCGCTTCGCCGCAGGTTGTCGAGCGCATTGCCTGGGAGTTGTTCGAAGACGCGGCGCGACAGAACATCAAACTCTTCGAGGTGCGCTTCTCGCCCGATTGGGCGTTTCACGGTCACAGCCTGGATTGGGATGAATGCCTGGAGGGGCTGATCAAGTCGAAGTCACGCGCCGAAGCGGAGTTCGACATGGCCATCGGCTACATTGCCATCACCTCCCGCAGTATGGGACCGGCGTCCTGCGTCAAAACCGTGGATTGGGCGATCCGCCACAGGGAGCACATCCTTGGTATTGACCTTGCCGACAGCGAGCGCGACTTTCCGCTGCGTGAATTTGTCCCGTCGGTGAGGAAGGCGCAGGAGGCGGGCTTGAAAGTGACCATTCATACCGGCGAGGATACGCCCGCCTCGTTCGTGAGGGAGACCATCGAGCTTGCCAGCCCCGACCGTATCGGTCATGGCATTCATGCCATTGAGGACAGGCAGGTTGTGGAACTGCTCAAGGAGCGCGGCATCACGCTGGAGGTCAACCCCTGGAGCAATTACCTCACCAACGCCGTGCGGACGATTGAGGAACACCCCCTCAAGAAACTATTCGACCTCGGCGTGAGAGTGACCATCAATTCCGACGACCCCGAAGTGTTGGAGACAAACCTCAACAACGAATACCGCATTGCGCACGAGGTGCTGGGCATGAATATGGAGGAGATTGCGGCGTGCAACCGGTACGCGTATGAGGCTTCGTTCATCTCCGAACGGGAGAAAACACGGGTGTGGGAGACCTATTTCCGATCACAGACCCTTTGTCCATGATTGCCGCGAGGAATTTTCAGAGATCGCCCCTGCGGCGGCGATAAAACATGCCTTTGTGGCGATACATGGCGTCATCTGCAATGCCAATGACCTTTTCCAGCTTCATGCCCGGTTTGCTGGTGGCGGTTCCAATGGAAAAACTCAGTTCTGGGGAGCGGTAATACTTGTTGTTCACTGCTGTCAGGGACTGGATGCGTTCGATCATCTCGTTGGCGGTCTGTTCTGTCGCGCCCGCCATGATGACGATGAATTCGTCTCCGCCGATGCGCGCCGCGATGAATCCGTTCTCGATGGAGGCGGTCAGCACCTCCGCCGCGCGGCGGATCAATTTGTCGCCGGCGTGATGTCCGAGCGTATCGTTCGTGTTTTTCAAACCGTTCAAATCCAGGACGATGAAACTGACCGGGTCGGAACGGTTCGTTTCGAGATGCAACAGGGTTTCCTCGAAAAAGGCGCGGTTATACAAGCCCGTCATCACATCGTGCGTGCCGAGGTAGCGCAGATATTCCTCCGCCTTTTTACGCGCCGTGATATCCTGCAGCGCCACCAGCACCCAGTCGAAATCCTTTTCGTGGCCTGGCATCAGCGTCCAATGCAGGTGAATATCCACAGGATCGCCCGAAAGGGAGTAGTTGATTCCCTCCCGTTCGTAATGTGTTTTTCCGTTCCACATATCCACGAGTTCATCCACAAAATGTGTGCGCATCTCGTCACGGAAAACCCTATTGAGATTGGCAAGCAGGGTGTCCTTATCCGTTGCTCCGAACAGGCTGAGCGTTTTGCGGTTCACGTCCAGCACGCGGATCATGCCCATGAAACGGGAGACCGCCTCGGGGTGCGAAGCGAGATGCGCCTGCAGGTCTTCGATCCCCTGCCCGCGTAACACGTCGAATTCCCTCTTGAGCGCGGAATAATCCTCCTCCCATAAAGAAATCGGGGCATGCTCGAAAAGATTCCGGAATCGTCTTTCCGCAAGTTTCAAGGCGGTGATGTTTTCGATGGAGACCAGCACACACTCCCAGTTGGATTCGCACTCCGGCAGGATTCTCCAATGCAGGCGGACTTGGAGCGCTTCGCCGTCCAGCCGATAGTTGATCCCGTCTCCCGACCAGCTCATTTCCCCGTTCCATAACGCCAGCAATTCGGAACGCCAGTGGACGCGCATCTCATCGCGAAACATCTTGTCCAGATTGGAAAGCAGTTCAGCCTCGTCTCTGGCGCCGAACAGGCGGAAGGTCTCCTGGTTGACATGCTTTACTTTGATGAGGCGCAGGCTCCGGTCGAGTTCGTCGGGGTGATCATCGAGGTACTTTGCCAGATCGCCGACCCCCTGCGCGCGCAACCCATCCAAAAAGGTCTTGATGGCGCTGTAATCCTGTTCCCACAGCGAAAGGGGCGCGTATTCGAACAGGCTCTCGAAATGATGGGTTGTGTCCGGCATGGCGACTCCTTTTCATCCATTATACAACCGGCATTCGGGCGGCGCGTGATGCATGAGGTACAATTTCTTCATGGGATACCTGCTTCTCGGAGGCGGCGCGGAGTTCGGCGGGCGGATGCGCGACCTCGACCGGCGCGCCCTCGAACTGGCAGGCGGCTTCGACGCCCCGCTGCGCATCCTGCCGACGGCTGCCGCGCCAGACCGCAACCACATCCACGCCGGGAACAACGGAGTCCGCTGGTTTCAAGGGCTGGGCGCAGTGGATGCGCTTTCCCTGCCGCTGATTGACAAAGCCAGCGCGAACGACGCAGCACTCGCAAAGTCTCTGCGTGAGGCAAAACTGATTTACCTGCTTGGCGGTTTCACCCATTATCTTGGGCAGACGTTGAAGGATAGTCTGGCATGGAATGCGGTATTGCAGGCGTATCGTAACGGCGCGGTGATTGCAGGTTCCAGCGCGGGAGCGATGGTTATGTGTCAGTTTTATTACGACCCCTACGAAGGAAAAGTCCACGAGGGGTTGAACCTCGTCCCCCATGCGCTCGTCCTGCCGCATTACGACACATTCGGAAAGAACTGGGCGCCTCGGCTGACAAGGGAGATTCCCGGCGTCACTTTGCTCGGCATTGACGAGCAGACCGGCGTGCTGGACGACGGCGAAAACCGCCGGTGGACCGTGCGCGGGCGCGGCGGGGTTGCGGTGTATCGCCAGGGGGACGTGCGCATGTACAAGGCGGGCGAGTCTTTTTCGATGGCGTCCTCTTGATGCGCCGGCTTTCGAACCGCCCTTTCGAATCGTGATACACTACGAACTCGAAATCAACATCATCATGTCATTCTGAGCGACGAATCTCGCCTTCGGGCGAAGAGATGCCTTGCGGCGTTCAGCCTGACAGCGGAGCGGAAGATGTCGAAATACGAAACCTATACCGTGGAAGTCGCCGGTCTGAAACGCGACCTGCGCCTGTTCGAAATCAAACCCGGGTTGAGGATTGCCATCTTGAACATCCTGGGCGATACCGACCTGGTCGAAGCCTGCGCGAAGGAACTGGCGGACAAGCTCAAGAAAGTCGAATATGATGTGCTGGTGACCGCGGAAGCCAAGTCCATTCCGCTGGCGCATGCCCTCTCGGTGGAGACGCGGAAGCCCTATGTGGTATTGCGCAAACTGTACAAGCCCTACATGGGCGCGGCGCTCATGGCGGAGACTCTCTCCATCACCACCGGTCAACCGCAAACGTTGATTCTGGATGAAAAAGACATCGAAACGATGAAGGGGAAAAGGGTCGTCATCGTGGACGACGTAATCAGCACCGGTTCCACCCTGCAAGGGATGCGGATGATCCTCGATAAGGCGGGCTCGACCGTCGTCCGTGAAGCGGCAATTTTCACCGAAGGCGACCGCGCCCAGTGGATGCACATTATTTCGCTGGGGCATTTGCCGTTGTTTACCGAATAGACCTCTTGCAAAAGCGCGCTGGAGCGCGCGTAATACGCGATGCGTAAGAGATATTCTCCCCCGGCGCTTGCCCGCCATTGCGAAGCATCCCCGAAGCGAAGCAGAGGGGAGGGCAAGTGTAACGTCGGCTGACGCAACAAGAGGTCAAATGAGCACAGCGTAAACCGGATGAAGGTCGAACCGATGCACCCGGGCGGTGGGGCACCTTTGCCCGGGCTTCATTTCTCTTTCTGGTCTCTATTCATGTTTTTTTGTTGAACGCCCTGTTCATAAGCCATTCCTGTATATCCATCTTTTCCTCTTTCTCCCTCGGTTTCAAACGGACGTATGTACCATCGGCTTGCATCCACCGGGCGCGGGTGTTGTCGCGCAGGTAAGCCGCAAGTACGTTTTCGCGCAGATGCTGGATGTGCTCCGATCTTTCCACAGGGAAGACCACCTCCACGCGGTGGTCGAGATTCCGCGGCATCAGGTCGGCGGAGCCGAGATAAACCTCCTCCTGCCCGTTGTTGTGAAAATAGTAGATGCGGCTGTGCTCGAGGTATCGCCCCACGATGCTAACCACGCGGATGTTCTCACTGACGCCCTTCAAGCCGGGGCGCAGACAGCACATGCCGCGCACCAACAGATCCACTTTGACACCCGCCTGTGAAGCGGCATAGAGCAGTTGGATCATATGCGGGTCCACGAGGGAGTTGATCTTGAAGATGAGGCGCCCCTTCCTGCCGTTTTGAGCGTGCTCGATCTCGCGCTGGATCAGGCTCTCAATTTTTTGCCGCAAATTGACCGGGGCGACCAGCAGTTTGCGGTATTCGGTTTGCGCGGAATAGCCGGTCAGGTAATTGAACAGATCGGTCGCGTCGGCGCCGATGGCTTCGTCGCAGGTGAACATGCCGAGGTCTTCGTAGAGGCTGGATGTGAAATGATTGTAGTTGCCCGTCGCAAGGTGAACGTAACGGCGGATGCCATCCCCTTCCTGGCGGACGACCATGCAGGTTTTGGAATGAGTCTTCAGCCCCACCAGCCCGTAGACGACATGCACGCCCGCTTCCTCCAGTTTGCGCGCCCAGCCGATGTTGCTCTCCTCATCGAATCGGGCTTTGAGTTCGAGCAGAACAGCCACCTGCTTGTTGCGTTCGCGCGCTTCGAGCAGGGCTTCCACCACCGGTGAATTACGCCCGACCCGGTAAAGCGTTTGTTTGATGGCAAGCACGTTCGGGTCACGCGCCGCGGCGTTGAGGAAATCTATAATCGGGCTGAAAGAGTCGTAGGGGTGATGAAGCAGAATATTCCCCTGGCGGATGGCTTCGAAAATATCGTCCGTCGTTTCCACCTTTTTGAATGCGGCGGGGATACGCTGTTTGTACAGAGGGTATTTCAAGTCATGTCGTTCGATGTTGTTGTAGATCTGCCACAGGTCCACCAGCCCCAACGGCTTGCGCTGGACGAAGATGTCGGTGGGTTTGATTTCGAGGTTTTCGATTAACACGTCGCGGATGCTGGACGGCAGTTTGTCGTACACGCTGACCTTCGCCACCGACCCGAACTTGCGCTGACGGATGGTCTGCTCCATCGATTCGAGCAGATCGTCGGCTTCGATTTCTTGAATCTCGGTGTCTGCGTCGCGTACCACGCGGAAAGGATGCACGGAGACGATTTCCATGCCCGGGAAGAGCAGTCCGATGTTGGCGGCGATGACCTGCTCGAGCCAGACGAAGTAATGATGGAAGGGAATTGTTCCGTCTTTGCGGATGCCGCCGGAGGAGCGTTTGATGGGGACCAGGCGCGGCAGGGTGCCCGGCACTTTGAGGCGGGCAAATTTTTCGTTCCCTTTCGGGTCGCGGATGACGACAGCAAGGTTCAGGCTGAGATTCGAAATGTGAGGGAAGGGATGCGCCAGGTCCAGGGCGAGAGGCGTGAGCACGGGGTAAACCGTCTCGCGGAAATAGGCGTCCGCTTTTTCCTTTTGGGCTTTGGTCAGTTTTTCGTAGTCGAGGATGTGAATGCCCGCCTTGTGCAGTTTGGGCAGGAGTTTGCGCTGCAGGCATTGATGCGCCTGGTCGTTCAGTTCGATGTAGCGTTTGCGGATAGCGGCGAGTTGTTCGCGGGGGGTCAGACCATCCGGTGAAAGCTCCACGATGCCCGCCTCCACCTGTTTCCGCAGACCCGACACGCGCACCATGAAGAACTCGTCCATGTTGGAGCCGAAGATGGCGAGGAATTTGACGCGTTCGAGCAGAGGGTTGCTCTCGTCCAGCGCCTCTTCCAGGACGCGGTTTTGAAACTCCAGCAGGCTGAGTTCGCGGTTGAGGAAGAGTTCGGGGTTGAAGGTCTCCTTTTCTTTTTTCATGCTCAGGAAATTCGGGTTGCGATTTTGGGTGTAATCAGCCACTCCAGCGCGGCTTTGCGATCGTAGTGCAGGTCGTCCACAACGAGGCAGCATACGCCGCCTTTTTTGAAGTTGAGGGCGATTTCGGCGTTCCCTGCCAGTAAAACGCCCGCCAGCGCGCTCAGGCTGGGTTCGTGACCGACCAGCATGAGTTCGTCCACGCTGTATTTTTCGTTGATTTCTCCAATCATAACATCAGGCTCGCCCATTGGCACGAGGGAATCGCTGTACGCCAGTTCTTCTTTATATTTGAGTTCCTTCGCCAGGATGGCGGCAGTCTGGCTGGCGCGCAGGTAGGGGCTGGAGACGATCAGGTCGGGCGCGGCGCCCAGGTCTCTGAGCGCGGCGGCGATCTTTTTCATCTTTTCGCGTCCCTTTTCGGTGAGCGGACGCAGACTGTCGTCTTCATACTCGGCGGAGTCTTCGGCGATGGCGTGGCGGACGAGGTAGAGTTTCATGGTGTCTTCTCCCAGGGGAAAGGTTCTTCGGGCGAGGCGCGCCAGAAGGCGGCGAGGATATCTTTGACTTGCAGGTAGGCGGAAATGGCATCGGTGTGACGGGACTCGTAGTGGCGGCGCACAGGCTGCGGGTTGGGCAGGGAGGCGGGTTCGACTTCGGTCAGGGTCTGCAGGAGAACATCCATGTCTTGAATCTCGCCCATCAGCGTTTGATATTCGTTCATGCGTTTGAGGTTCGCTTCGGGGAACCCCTCCAGCAGGGGGTGGATGATTTCGACCATGTAGCGGAATTTTTTGAAGGCGACGCGCACGCGGTGAATGGTGGCGGGCTGGGATGAATCCACGAGCGTGAGCCTTTGCCTGACGATTTGGAACGCGTCATCCACCGACTGGAGCAGGGGCGCGTCCCACTCTGTCTTTGTCTCCGCTGTGAGCGCATCGTGCGTCTTGCGGATGCGGCGTGCCGTTTCCTTCAGGTCGAGTTTGCTGAGTTTTTTACGCAGGTCTTTGAGCAGGCGTTTTTCCCTGCGCTCGAGATGGCGTTGCAAGGGTTCCAGCCCGGGCAGGTCGTGAATCGTCTCGGAGATTTCCGCCAGCATCACCTGGGTATCGCGCAGATCGTCGAACTCATCGAGCTGAATTTTAAGAGCGCGGCTCAACTTTCGCAGGCGCGGGCGCGGCTCGACGGAGTTGAGCAGTTGAATGAGCGAAAGCAGGCGGCGCAGCGCCACGCGCAAATCGTGGACGGCTTCGTTGGAAAATTCGGCGCGGCAGCGTTTGAGTTCCGCCAGGAAGGTTTTCCAGCGTTTTTCGAGCGCTTCGAGCAGGAGTTGGTTCGGGGTAATCATGTAGTCTCGCTATTCCAGTTCCAGCCTTACGCCGAACACTTCCTCGAACAGGGATTTGCGTTTTTCGAGCGACCAGTTTTCGAGCAGGAGTTCGTCCTTGCCAACGACGTGCATTCGCCAGCCCGATTGGGTCTCGCGCAGGAGGATGTCGTTCACTTTGGCGGTGTGGCTGACATCCAGCGAATCGGCCAGCCGCAGGAGCGCGCAGAGTTTGAGAACGACCGAGCGGTCTTTGGGCGGCAGGGCTTTGAAGTTTTCATCCTCCAGGGTGGGGGTGCGCTTGCGGTGATAGCGGACGAGGTTGGCGGCGATATTCTGCTCCCGCTGACTCAGCCCGATCAGCCGCGTGGTGTTCAGGATGTAAAAACCGTGTTTGTCGTGATCCACCGAGTTGATGAAGTGACCGATGTCATGCAGCAGCGAGCCGATTTCGAGAGGGAGCAGGTCGTCGTCCGACAGGTCGTGAAGCGGACGAGCCTGTTCAAAGAGACGCGACGCCACCCGGGCGGTGAGGCGGGCGTGTCGTTCGTCGAAGCGGTATTTGCGCCCCAGGTACAGAGCCGATTCCCAGGCTTGGTCTCGGCGGGATGGACGAAGGCCTTTAGAGAGGTCCTCCGCAAGGTCGAGCAGAATGCCGTCCTTTAAGCCGACGTTGGGAATGGAAATCTGTTTCACCCCCGCCTCCCGCGCCACCATGTGCAGGACGATGGAAGCCGGCAGGATGACATCGGCGCGGTCGGGGCGCAGTCCCAGTTTGCGCATTCGCTCCGAAACGCTCATCTCACTGAGCCGTTCGATCAATTTCTCCAGTTCTGGCAAAGTGATGAGACGGTCGCTCTCGCCTTTGAGCAGCTTCTGACGCAGACGCCCGATCTCCTCCACGTTTCCGCCCGTCGCTGCGCAGATTTGGATTTTCTCCTCCCCCAGGTCGCGTTCGATGCGGTAGCGCGCTGCTTCGGCGTACTCCCGCACCAGTTTCCCGAACGGCTGGCGGGACTTTTTCACCTCGTCCAGTTTTTCGAGCAGGCGCACCGTACCCATGTTGTAACTCTCGGTGGAAATGATGCTCTGTCCGTTCGAAACCGTGACCTCGACACTGCCCCCGCCGATATCAATCAGCAGGGCGCGTTTGTTCTTCAAGCCGAGCGCGTGGGTCACGGCACGGTGAATCAGCCGCGCCTCCTCCTCGCCGCTGATGATCTCCAGTTCGATGCCGCTCGTGCGGCGGATGCGGTCAATCAACAGGGCGCCGTTTGCCGCTTCGCGCGCAGCGCTGGTTGCCACCGCCCGCAAACGCTGGACGCCGTGCGTCTCTATCAGATGTTTGAAGCGCAGAAACGCCTCTTCTGCCTGTTGAATGGTCCTGGTTTGCAAGACCCCTTCCCCAAATACATCCCCGCCCAGCCGCACGGGCAGGCGTACATTTTCGATGAGGTGAACCTGCCAGCGTTCGTCCACTTCCCCCACCGCCATGCGCATGGCATTCGAACCGACGTCAATTGCGGCAATTTTCAACATGGACGCTCACACGAAAAGGGTTTTCATGTCGTTTTCATCATACAACCGGAAACCTGACCAGTCAACCATGTTGCGGCGATGCTTTTTCGTCATTTCCGACTGTGCTAATTGTACATGCTCCCATTAACGCGGCAGGAAAACCGGGTTAACGGCTTGTAAATGGAGGTTGCTTCCCAGCGACACGCCCGGGATAGGCTTGCATAATTGTTTTGCTACGGCAAACTCCCTGTAAAGCACGGATTATGGTCTCTGTGCTATCCTATTGGCGTGGTCACTCTCCTCCTTTTGTTGGTTTTGGGTTTGCTTGTGGTCATCTCCGTGGATGTGGGACAGAAGCGGCATGCCTTCCTGTGCCAGCAGGAAGATGCGCGAAATCGCTCCTGACCTATTCCAAAAAAAAGACTACATCTCTCCTCTGCGCAAGAGCCCGGTTCTCCTCCCGGGCTCTTGTGTCTTAAATCGTTAACCCGATCTTAAACCGTTCTTGAACTCCCTTTAAATGCTCTTTGCTAGACTGATGGGGAAACTAAAGGAGCAACATGGGACTTGCAGATCTGCACATTCATACCATTTACAGTTTTGACGGCACTGCCTCTGTGCGTGCCGTTTTGAAACGCGCTTATCAGAGCGGATTGGACGTGATCGCCATCACCGACCATGACGAGATCATCGGCTCACTCAAGGCGCTGGAACTTGCCCCCGTCTACGGAATTGAAGTCATCCCCGGAACCGAGGTCACCACCGCAGAAGGCGACCTGCTGGCATTGAACGTCACTCAGAAAATTCCGCGCGATATGCCTTTGATTGAAACAATTCTCAAAGTCGGTGAGTTGGGCGGTTTCTGCATCGCGCCGCATCCCATGGCAGGCGGATTTGGGATGAAAAGCCTGAGCGCCTATTCCATCCTCAAGGCGCTTCGTCACCCGGACGTTCCCCGCATTCTCATCGCCATCGAAGCCTACAACGCCACCATCATAGACAAGATAAGCAACCGCTACGCCCACATCCTGGCAGACCGTTTGAACATTGCCCAGGTCGCCAACAGTGACGCGCACGTCGTCGAAGCGATCGGGTTGGGCGCGACCGAATTCGACGGTCGCACCGCCCCGGACCTGATCTCCGCCCTGCAGAACGGAAATGTCCGCATCCGCAAACGAGCCGAATGGAACTCTGTACGGATCATCGGCAGCTGGGCGGCGAACTACCTTGGCAGCGCCTTTACCCGCCTGGCGGGCTTTGCGTAAAGAGCAGACTCGCCATGGAGTCCATCGTCATTACCGCCGTTATCCTTTTTCTGATGCTCATTCTCAAGGATTAAAAACAAGGAGTAAAAAATGGAAACGATCATTCTCACTATAATGATTGTCGGTCTTCTACTCATATTTACCATAGATACCTATCAGAAACGCCGCAGATACCTGAAAGAGAACCATTGAAAATGGCTAAACACATCCTCGTGACCAATGATGACGGCGTCCTGGCTCCGGGACTGCTGGCGCTCGTGCGTGAAATGCGTCGGCTGGGAAAAGTTTCGGTGCTTGCGCCAGACCGAAACTGGTCCGGAGGCGGGCACGTCAAGACATTGGATCGCGCCTTGCGCGTCAAGGAAGTCCGTCTGGCAGATGGCACGCAGGCATTCGCCAGCGACGGCGCGCCGTCCGATTGCGTTGCGCTCGCCACGCTTGGCTTCTTCAAGGAAGCGATTGACATCGTCGTTTCCGGCATCAACGCCGGCGCTAATCTCGGGCATGATGTCACCTATTCGGGGACAGTGACCGCCGCCATGGAGGCGGTGATCGCCGGCATTCCCGGTATTGCGGTTTCGCTTGAAACAATGGACAACCACATCGGGGATGTTGACTATGGACCTGCCGCCCGCGCCGCCGCGAAGATCGTCCGTCAGGTGATCGAAAACGGTCTTTCGCACGAGATCCTGCTCAACATCAATGTGCCTTTTCTCCCCGACGAGAAACTGCGCGGCATCGTCCTCACCCGCCAGGGACTGCGCGTCTACCACAGCCGCCTCGACGAACGCACCGACCCGCGCGGCAAACCTTATTACTGGATTGGCGGCGACGCGCCGACCGGCGTCCCTGAGCGCGGCACCGACGTGGGCGCGCTGGCGGAGGGGTTCGTTTCCGTCACGCCGCTTCAACTCGACCTGACCGCCTACCGCGCCCTGACCGATCTGAACACCTGGCAATGGGACGAATCGATCTACGAAACCAGACTGCTCGAATCCGCCGGGAAATTGACCCTGTTCCGCAGCGATTGAGTTTCTTCTTCTCTTTGGATAGACCCTGGGAATTTCAAAATTCCCAGGGTCTCAATATTTAACGAGACGTTAACCTGTTCTTCTTTTGACCTTAAACACCCACTGATAACATCTTATTGTTACAAAAACTAAAGGAGAAAAAAGAAATGACCAAAACTGTTCGTTCCTTATTGTTCGTGTTCGTCGCCGCCAGCCTTTTGCTGGCAGCCTGTGGGTCTTCTGCTACTTCCACACCCGAAGTCGTGACCGTTGTCGAGACAAAGGTCGTCGAAAAGATCGTCGAAGTCGAAAAGACCGGTCCCGTCGAAGGCACCATCCTCGTGGACGGCTCCAGCACAGTGGCGCCCATCACCGCGGCTGTCGCCGAAGAATTCCAGGCGGAATTCCCTGAAGTGCGCGTTCCGGTCGGCATCTCCGGCACGGGCGGCGGCTTCAAGAAGTTCTGCGTCGGCGAGACCGATATTTCCGACGCCTCGCGCCCAATCAAGGAATCCGAAACCGAACTGTGCGCGCAGAATGGAATTGAATATGTGGAATTGCCTGTCGCTTTTGACGGTTTGGCTGTCATGGTCAACCCGCA
>JACAET010000062.1 GCA_013388685.1 Chloroflexota bacterium
CGTTTGGTTGGCGGTGACGTTGGTGTAGGTGCGGCTGGCGGGAGTAAAGGTGTAGCATGCATGTGTCGGCGTTACCGTCCCGCTCCAGCCCGAAGGCACGGAGATCGAGTAACTGCCATTTCCTCCGGCGGTTACAGAACCGCCCGTATACGAGACGGTTGCATATGCGATTCCCACGCTGCCTGAAATTGTGCGATTCGTGGATTTTCCAAAGTCCGTCGTCCAATAGGCGCCGTATGTGCTACCCGACCAATAGACATAACCCACCCCAACCTCGGTATAGTTGGTGTTTAGAATATTGGCTTTGTGACCGGGACTATTCATCCATCCATCCATCACACTTTCAGGCGTGGGATAACCGGCGGCAATGTTCTCACCCAAGTATGAACCGCTGTAACCCTGGCGCGCAACCCGCGTGGACAAAGATGCGCCATCAGAACCTGTGTGGCTGAAAAAGTCATTGCAAGCCATGTCTGCACTATGGAGCCGCGCCGCAGTGGAAAGTTGAGATTGCGATTGCAGGGGAGGCGCGCCAACCTTTGTACGTTCAATGTTGATCAATTCCAGCACGCGCGTTTCAAATGCCGTATTGATCTGATAGGAACAGTTGATCGCCGCAGCGTCTCTGAAACCGGAAGAACGGTCGGGGATGTCCATGCCGGGCAAATGCATAGAATAGACGTTCGTTGTACCGGCTGTCATCAGGATTGTGATGCAGAATGCCAAAAGGAGCATTCGCCCCCTCCCGGCATGATTATCTCGAATTCTCTTCCTCATAGTCAATCCATTCCTTGCATCGAAATCGGAACACGCCAAACCGGATCTGCCATGATCGAGCCCTGCGAATCGCCAATCCCAATCATAAAATAAGCCGGCTCGTACGAGTAGATTATCCGAACCCATAATTTTGAAAAGTAACAGAACCAATATGTGCATACTGCTTTCCGCCTAATCATCGAATTTTCGCGTATTGCTCGAAAAATTCGCGTCATTCGATGAAGAGCGATCTTTACCGACAATGTTTATGATCAGTCTGAGAGAGAGGACATCATCCGATAGTGTGAATGGTGCCCTCCTAGAGCCAAACCTGTCAACCTCCCAATATTAGAACTCGTCTCAAAAATACCCTGTCACTTTGAGGGAGCGGTTGTTGCGACCGAAGAGTCTCTTGTTTTGGGCTGTAGAGACCCTTCGCTACGCCCAGGGTGACATTTTTGAGATGACTTGCAGTACCACTTGAAAGAAGAAAAATCAGGCATGTTGGACTGTCGCCTTTTTGTTACAACAAACAACTCCGCTTCTTCATAAAGCGGAGTTGTCTTCATCCATGTTCAGACTTCGGAAGTCTCGGAGACTTCCGAAGTCTCATGCAACGCTACGGCTTCTCCAGCCCATGCTCGTTCAAAAACCCCTCATCAGAGAGTATTTCTTTCGTCTCCCCGTCTGCCGCAATGAGACCCTCATCCATCACGATCGTGCGCGGGAACAACTCCTGCACCATCCTCATATCATGCGTAGAGACCAGCATCGTAATCGGCAGTTCGCGCAACAAATTGATCAACGTCCGCCGCGCGCGCGGATCGAGCCCCGCTGACGGCTCATCCAACACCAAAATCTGGGGGTTCATGGAGAGCACCGTCGCAATGGCAATGCGTTTCTTCTCCCCCACACTCAGGTGATGCGACATGCGGTCACGGTATGCGGACATCATCACCGCCTGTAACGCGGCTTCCACGCGGGTAAGCACTTCCTCCTTCGGCAGTCCCATGTGCAGCGGACCGAACGCCACGTCATCGAAGACCGTCGGCGAGAAGAGTTGGTCGTCCGGGTTTTGGAAGACGAGTCCGATCATGGCGCGGATGGCGGGCAGATTGTCACGCGTGAGGCGGACGCCTCCCACGGTCACGTCGCCCTGCCCGCGCAAAATCCCGTTCAGGTGCAGCATCAGCGTGGATTTCCCCGCGCCGTTCGGTCCTACCAGCGCCACCTTGTCGCCCTCGCACAACTCGAACGAGACGCCGCGCAGAGCCGCATGGTGGTCATGATACGAAAAATGCAGATCGCGTACCGATAAAACGTTTGTCATACTCGTCCCACCACTTGAAACAGCAGGATAACAAACAGAGCCAGCGCGGTCGTGACGTAGTCCACGCGGCGCAGTTCATGCGGATTGATCGTGTTGAGATGACCCGTGTAGCCGCGCGCCAGCATCGCATTGTAGACGCGGTCACTGCGCTCGTAACTCCGCAAAAAGAGCTGACCCGCCATATTGCCCGCGACTCCCGCCCGCCACGCTACGCTTCCTCCCGCCCTGAAGCCTGCCACAGCCGCCGAACGCGCCTCCCTCGCCCTGAGCAGACGGAAGACCTCATCCACCAGCACGAAGAGGTAGCGGTAGAGGAAGGCGATGATGGTGGTCAGGATGAACGGCACGCGCAGGTGTTCCAGCGCATGGACGACATCCGGGAAGCGCGTCGTCGCCACGAGCAGGATCGCCATCTGCACCGACAGCCACGAACGGATGACAATGCTGACGAAGCGGAGCAGACCGGCGTCCGTGATGGTCAGGTCCCAGGCGATGAAGCGGAAGGTGGTCAGCGGCTCGCCGGGGATCGAAACGAGCACCGTGACCGCCACCAGCGCGAACGGCAGGACAATGAACGACCGTTGGAGTGTGAAGCCGGGTCCCAGGTCCGAAAGCGCGTTGGCAAACAGCAGGAACAACCACGAGAGCCCGAACGCCGTCCACGCGGCATCGGGCAGGAGCGCGTTCGAGAGAATGAACGCAACCGTCACCACGACCTTCACGCGCGAGTCGAGGCGGTGAATGAAACTGTTGGCAGCGTGGTAACGATCAAAGACGTCGGAATGCATGGGGCGATTTACGATTTATGATTTCAGATTGACGATCGGTGGTCAAGGCTTGTGTCGAGCCTGTCGAAAGCAGGCGGCGGGTCTCGATGATGCCTTCGTACTCGACCATCGCCGCCGTTTCGAGACCGCTTTATGACGTTTTCTTCTGTAACGAGCGCCCCGTCACCACCATGATGCCAAGTACGATCAGAGCGCCAATCACTCCGGCGAGAATGGTCGAGAGAGGCGTTTCGCCGAGGAACGGGACGGTGTAATCGGGGATGATTTCATACGGCGCGTCTTGACCGGCGTCAATGAAGCCCATGTCAATGGCGACGCGCTCCAGCCCGTCGGGGGCGGCGGAGGCGAGCGGCGAGAGCAGGGCGACGATCAGCGAAACGATCACGCCGGCGATGATCCAGCCGCGCCCGCCCTCGGCGGAAGCCGATCCCTCGCCGAGCAGGTCGGGACGCGTGCGGAAGATGAACGACAGCGCGGCGACCGTGATGAGCGCCTCGCCGAGTCCGATCAACGCGTGGACGCCCAGCATGGCGATCACGACCGTTTGCAGGTTACTCGTCCCGCTCAGCCACAGTTGCAGAGACGTGGCAAGCGCTCCCGCCATGACCGAAAGCCAGGCGGCAACGCCAGCCACCGCCAGTTTTGTGCCTGTGGGCTTGTTCATGACCGAGCGGTACAAGCCATAGCCGATGGCGGCGGTCAGCAAGCCCATGTTGAAGATGTTCGCGCCCATCACGAGCAGACCGCCGTCCTGGAAGAGCAGTCCCTGCACGGCGATGACTGCGGTCATCACCAGCATTCCCGCCCACGGACCGAGCACGATTGCCGCCAGCGCGCCGCCCAGCAGGTGACCGGACGTGCCGCCCGCCACGGGGAAGTTGATCATCTGCGCGGCAAAGATAAACGCCGCCATGATGCCCATGAGCGGCACTTGTTTCTCGCCGAGCGATTTGTTCGTCCGCGAGACCGCCATGCCAATCATGACGATCGTGACGACCCAGAAGATGACCGAAACGGTGACATTCAAAAATCCATCAGGGATATGAAGGGGAGCGGGTGCGTAATGCATGGGTTTCTCCTTTTTTTTAATTGGTTTGACACTTCGGGCACACCCCAAAGAAGGTCACATGGCTGCCAATGTTCTTGAATCCGCTTGCGGTTTCCAGCGCGTGATAGAGGGAGGAGAGCAGACGGTGTTCCACTTCGATCTCGGTCTTGCAGACGCGGCAGACGATGTGGTGGTGGTCGGCGGCGGCAATCTGGTAGGTCAGGCGCCCGCCTCCGGCGTGGGAAGACCGCGCCAATCCGTTTTCTGCCAGAAATTCGAGCGTGCGATAGACGGTCGGTTCGGTCAATCCGGGGAGTTCCATGAGCGCCTTTTTGTAGATTTCCCCCGGGGAGAGGTGGGTCCCCTCATGGCGGAGGACATGCAGGATCGCCAGGCGTTGAGAGGTCATGCGGAAGCCGCGGGCGCGGAGTTGGAGGGTATATTCTGCAGAGCAGGTCATGGAATGCCTTATTGTAAGTTTTTGCAATAACAATATATAGAATACCTCTTTTTTTGAGTTCTTACATGAGAAAGTGTCTGAAAAGGCGTCAACACAAAATTTCCAATACGCAGGATGCGCTCTCTTGCGCATCCGCAGAGACGTTACACTTGCCCTGGCGGGCAAGCCCAGAGGAGAACGTCCTCTACATGCCACATAGTGGGTTTTCAGATGCTCTCTGAGAGGTGTGCCAAAACAAAACAAGCCGGAAACGCGCCCGGCTTGTCAGACGATTCGATCGAGGACTCAATTCCCGCCCGAACGCGCATCCTTGAATAGCAATTTGGTGCTCCGGCTCTTTGCAATCTTCGCCAGTTTTTCCCGGTACACGACAATGCCATGATCGCTCACCCATGGACCGAAGAAGCGGAAAGCCGCCGCCAGGAAAAAGCCCAAGCGAGACAGGATTGGAATTCCATTCCAGATATCCCGCTCCCCCCTGCCCAAAAAGCGGACATCGCCAATGTGGGTGTATCCCATCGAGAGCAGCGGCACGACCGTCACGATGTCGGTCGTGTTGACCACCCGGTAGATCGCAGATCTGAACTCCTTGTTGAACTCCTGGTTGCCCACGCGCGGACTGCCAAAAGTGTAACAAGCCGCGATCTGGTCGCGCAGGACGGTTTTATTGACGACCGTCTCTTCGAGATCGTTGGTGGCAACCGTTGCCAGCGCGCCGCCCAGCGAGTGCCCGGTAATATAGATGGGCAAGCCGAGCACCTGGGGAATCCCCTTTTCGACAATGTCGCGTTTTACACTGTTATACGCGATCAAAAAACCCTTGTGTACCCTGCCTTCGATAATGGAAGCCTTGAGCGCTTTGGCGTCGGTCAAGACATCTTTGACTTTGGTCACTTCCGTGCCTCGAAACGCGAGGACGGCGTATTCGTCGTTTTTTGCCAGAAACGCCTGTGTGTCGGTCTCGGGAGAATGGAAGATGGGATCCACCAGAGTAAAACCGCCGCTGTTGAGTTTTGTCTCGAACAGTTCCCTGGCGGCGCCGCCCAGTTCGAAACGGTCATACGCCAGATGAGCCATGGACGCCATCACGTAGGCGGTACGATCAGAATATGCCGCGCGTTTGAGAGGCGGATGCGGAACGCGATACTCCCCCTGAAAATATGAACGCGCCGCGGCGCGCTGCTCCTCGGTAATTCGTTCGTTGCTCTGATTGATTTCCATGATTCGTCTCCTCTGGTAAGTTGAAAATCCGTTTTAACCGCAACGGCATAACGCCCGCTCGGTACGATAAGCAACACATTCCCTCTCTTGACAGGAATAAAACGCCCAAGAAAAATCGACACGTTTACAATATGCGGAGGTTGCGCCTGCCCTGGGTGCCAGCGCCAGGGGAGAACGTCGGCGCTAGTATAACTGCCGGTGCCGCCGCGTAAGAGACGCTTGTGAGCGCCGGACTGTCCGTACCGCCGAGTGACCGGCAATCACACTATACAGAAAAAAAGGGACAAAGTCAATCTGAAAATCAACCGCCATCGCCCATCGCCGCCTTACCGGCTCCACCCGCCGGGCAAACGCGCGACTCCGATGAACACGAGAAGAAGCGCGCCCGCCACCGCAAACAAGGCAACCGCAAATTGATTCCCGGCTTTTTTCATAAAGGCAGGCAAATGCCCCCCTATCGCCGCGACCAGCATGACGGTCATATGCTCGATGCGAAAAAGCGGGAAGCCCGCGCCTGTCAGCCCGTCCCAAACGAACAGGATAAATCCCAGCGTGACCTGCAAATCCATCAGACCGCTGAAGCCCGCTGAGAGTCGGCGATCGGGTTTGGCGAATTCCGCTGCGCGGAGCCAGCCTGCGGCGAATTTGATCAACCCGGCAATTCCCACCATCACGATCACCCAACGCAGAAGGGAATGAATTTCGAGCAACAAAGTCATGATACTCTCCTTGAGATGTACGGATGCGCAATGGTAGCATAATCTCATGTAAAATAAAATGGTGGCTTTCTCGATTGGGCTCTTTTCCGTCATTGACAGGAAAGACATCTTTGCCGCAGAGGTACCCGTTCGGGCACCCTGTCAAGAATGTTCGCTGATTTTCATGTCCAATGTGGATAATTCGCCGCCAGGATTTTAGAAATCCCTATAAAACGGAAGCCCCCCCCAATGGCTTGAATTCCCAATTTCACACAGGAGAACAGATGATTTACGAAACAGTCCTGACCGAAATCCGCGGGCGCGTTGGCATCGTCACTCTCAACCGCCCGCAGGCGATGAATGCCCTCGATCATCGGTTGCTGAACGAACTCATGGATGCCCTCAACGCCTTCGACCAAAACGACGCCGTCGGGGCGATGGTCATCACCGGCGGCGAGAAAATTTTTGCCGCAGGCGCGGATATCAAGGAAATGGCGGAAAAAACCCCTCAACAGATGATGAACGGTGACCCCCTCGCGGTCTTTGACAAACTTCGCGCGCTCGGCAAACCGGTCATAGCGGCGGTATCGGGCTGGGCGTTGGGAGGCGGCTGCGAACTGGCGCTATCCTGCGACATGATCGTCGCGTCCGAATCCGCCCGTTTCGGTCTCCCTGAAGTGACCATCGGCGTCATCCCCGGCGCGGGCGGCACGCAACGACTGCCGCGCGCCGTCGGCAAGGCACTGGCCATGGAAATGATCATCAACGACAGGAGATTGACCGCCCAGGAAGCGCTTCAACATGGACTGGTCAACCGCGTGGTTCCTGTGAGCGATTACTTGAACGAGGCGCTCGAACTCGCCGAAGATATCGCTTCACGCGCCCCTCTGGCTGTGCGCGCCGCCAAAAGGATGATCAACGCCTCATACGAATCCCTCCTGGCAGACGGGCTCGCCGAAGAAAGGCGCGCCTTCTATCGCCTGTTCGAAACCGAAGATCGAAAGGAAGGCATGACAGCCTTTGTGGAAAAACGCAAACCGGAATGGAAGGGAAAATAATGCCCGGTTACGCCGACCTGAAACACGCCTTCGACGAGTTGGGCGTGGGCGGCAGACCGGTCATCGTTCATGCTTCCCTCAAAAAATTCGGACACATCGCCGGCGGTCCGAAAATGCTCCTTCAAGCCCTGTTGTCATCATCGAACGGTGTGATCGTACCCGCATTTACCTATAAAACCATGGTCACGCCGGAGGTGGGACCGCCCAATAACGGCATCGTCTACGGAAGCGGCAGAGACCTCAACAAAATGGCAGAGCCGTTCCGCATGGACATGCCCCCGGATAAGATGATGGGCGTCCTGCCAGCCGCGTTACTCGCAGAAAAGGGGGCGAGGCGCACTTCGCATCCGATTCTATCCTTCGGCGGACTCCAAACGGATGAGATTCTCCTCGCCCAAACGCTGTTCGATCCGCTGGCGCCCATCCGCGTCCTGACAGAAACAGACGGCTGGGTTGTCCTCATCAATGTGGATCACACTTCCAATACCAGCATTCACTATGCCGAAAGCCTTGCCGGTCGCAGAGGATTTGTCCGCTGGGCGCTGATGCCCGACCGCATTATCGAGTGTCCGCGCTTTCCTGGCGATTCCTCCGGCTTCAACGCCATCGAGGAACATGTCCGTCCCTACACCCGCCGCGTCGAGATGGAAGGCGGCGCGTTCATTCAAGCGGTTCCCTTGAAACGATTGATTGAACGTACGGTGGAGTTGATCAAAAAAGACCCGCTGGCATTACTCTGCCAGCGGGAGGACTGCGAGAGGTGCAATGCGGTGCGGGACGCTTAAGATAAGCGGTGGACTGTTGAAACGTCCCGAAGGTTTTAGAGAGCGCAATTTTGGCAACACAATTGAACCTTCGGGAGGCTTTTTCCGCTTATCCCGAACTGACGTTAAACAGGGTCTACTGAAAGGTGATGTCTTCCACGCGCCAATTTTCCTGTCCCGTCAATTTTTTCAGCCGCTGGAGCAACTCCGGGCAGATGCGCGTGGTATCGTTGGGAAAGTCAATCAGGTGCCTACCGCCGTTCTCGAAGATTTGAAAACTGAAACGATCGCGCCCGTGAAACGAAATGAGCGTGCCGTAAATCGTTTTGATCTGACGGCGGTCCGCCTCCTTGTCGCCCGATGACCGAAGGTTGATCGTCATCTGTTTCGGCGGATGGTCCGCATCTTCTTCCTTCGCCAGCGGAATGTAGAGGGATTGCAGGGATGCGACCACCGCTTCGCGCGCCGCCTCCGCCGATTCCTCGTCAACGTCCATCAACGCCGCCGGGGCCGGCTCCGATGGGAGACGCGGCGGCGTGACCGTTTCGTTCTTTCCGAACTTCGGTTCGGGTGCGGAGGCGATGATCGCCTCCGCGAACGAAGGCTGCCATTGCGTTTCCCAGTCGTCCGGGAAATTATCGGGAGGCGGAGGCATGTCGTCCCAACCCGTATCGGGCGGCTCCTCTTTCGCCGGCGCGGGTTGCGATTTTCGATATACCGGGGGGTCCTCGGCAACCTGCATGACCGGCGTCTTTTGCGGCGTCACCAACGGTTTGGGGTGTTTCGACCGGATATCGAGGTTTTTGACGTGTGAATCGGGTTTGGGCTGGGATACGGTTTCCACGGCTGAATCAGGCGCCGGCTTGGTCCGAAGCGAGGCGTCCTCCAACGGCTCGAGAATCTTGATCTCGGTTCGCACGGCGTCCACCAAAATCTTCGGCGGCTGGCTGTTGGCATCCACCTTGCCTTCGACGATCACAATCTGCCCGACGGTCATGTGTTCGCGGTATTGCGCCCACGTGCGCGGAAACAGGACAAGATCGAGGTTGCCTTGAATGTCCTCGAGCGTCACAAAGCCCATCGGTTTGTTGGTCTTGGTCATGTACGGGCGGACGCTGGTGACCAGCCCCGCCACACGAACCTTTTCCTCGTGCGACGCTTCGCTGAGTTGACCGGAGAAATAACTGACGATCCGACGGAAGGTATCCTGATAGGGCGTGAGCGGATGATCGGAAATGTAAAGGCCGATCAGTTCGCGTTCCCAGGCGAGCATTTCGCGTTTGTCCAGGTGATTGACTTCGGGCAGTGTGATCTCTTCGGAAACGCCGGTGCTTTCGCCGAAGAGGGAGAGTTGACCCGCTTCCGCGGCGCGAAAATGGTTGTTGCTGATGGACACGAGGCGATCGAGCGATGCAAGCAGTGCAGCGCGATTGCCGAAGGCATCCAGCGCGCCGACCTTGATGATGCACTCCAGCGCGCGCTTGCCCACGGCGCGCAAGTCCACACGGCGGGCAAAATCGTTCAGGTCCTTGAATTTCCCGTTCGCATGACGTTCGTTGAGGATGAGTTCCACCGCGCTCTTGCCGACGTTCTTGACCGCGCAGAATCCAACGCGGATGTGGGGCTTGCCTTTGATGTCTTCGATTTCAAAGCCCCAGTCCGAAGCGTTGATGTCGGGCGGGAGGACGGGAATTCCCATGCTGCGTGTATCGGCGACGTAGAGGGCGATTTTTTCCGTCTGACCGGCGGAGGCGGTGAGGGTCGCCGCCATGAACTCGGCGGGATAATGAGCCTTGAGAAAGGCGGTTTCGACCGCGATCACGCCGTAATCGGCGGCATGGCTTTTGTTGAACCCATAGCGCGCAAACTCCTCCCAGTCGCTGTAGATGGCTTCTGCGGTTTCCCTGTCCATGCCGTTTTTTACGGCGCCCTCCACGAACTTGTTGCGGTGCTTGGCGATTTCCTCCGGCTTTTTTTTCGAAATCGCCTTGCGCAATTCATCCGATTCGGAAGGGGTATATCCCGCCAATTCCACCGCGGCACGCATCAATTGTTCTTGATAGACGGGAATTCCGTAGGTATCTTTGAAGATGGGTTCGAGTTTCGGGTGGCGGTATTCCACCTCGGCTTCGCCGTGCATGCGCGCAATGTAATCGGGGATGAATTGCATCGGTCCGGGACGATAGAGCGCCACCATGGCAATGATATTGTCGAGCGTCTTGGGCTTCATCTGCACCAGCCAGCGCGTCATGCCACCGCCTTCCACCTGGAAGACGCCGGCGGTCTGCCCGCTGCCCAGCAATTCGAACGCCTGCGGATCGTCGAGCGGGATGTTGTTGAGGTCGTAACGAGTGCCATGTCGCTTTTCGATCATGTCGCATGCCTTCGCCATGACGCTCAAGGTGATCAGGCCGAGGAAATCCACTTTCAACATACCCAGCGAATCGAGAATGCCCATTTCGAACTGGGTGACCGTTTTGATGGGCGTTTCTTCGGAACCTGAGGTGGGGCGGTGCAGGGGCAGATATTCGACAATGGGGCGATCCGAGATTACGACCCCCGCGGCATGCGTCCCTGCGTTACGAACCGTTCCCTCCATTTTTGCGGCGGTGTCTATCAACTCGCGCAAGTGAGGCTGGGTATCGTAGATTTCCTTGAATTCGGGAATCGCCAGCGCGTCTTCCATGGTGGTATTGCGTCCCGAAACGAACGGCACCAGTTTGGCGACCCGATCCACCTCCGGAAGCGGGATTTCCATCACACGCGCCACATCGCGCAGGGCGGCTTTGGTTCCCATTGTGCCGAACGTGATGATCTGGGCGACCTTGTCGCTGCCGTATTTGCGCACACAATATTCGAGCATCTCGCTGCGGCGGTCGTCGCGGAAATCGAGGTCAATATCGGGCATCGAAATACGACCGGGGTTGAGGAAACGTTCGAACAACAGGTTATGATGCAGCGGGTCCACCAGTGCGATTTCCAGCACATAGGCGACAATGGAACCCGCCGCCGAACCGCGCGCGTTATACCAGATGCCGTTTTCCTTGGCATAGCGGCATAGATCCCAGACGATCAGGAAGTAGGCATCGAACCCCATATCGTGGATGACCTTCAACTCATAATCGAGCCTTTCCTGGACCTGTGGGCTGGAGGCGAGACCTCCGTAGCGCTTTCTTGCCCCTTCGGCGCACAGGTGCCGCAAATAGGTGCCGGCTGTGAAGCCCTCAGGAACGGGAAAGTCGGGCAGGTGATACCCCTTGAAATCCAGGTCTACGTTGCAGCGTTCCGCAATGAGCAGGGTATTGCTCAAGGCTTCGGGCACCTCCGCAAACAACAGGCTCATTTCCTGCGGCGTGCGAAGGTAATACGAGTCGTCCGTCATACGCATGCGGTCCTTGTCGCCCAGGGATGAGTTCGTCTGGACGGCAAGGAGAATATCTTGTAGACGCGCATCGCTTTGGTTGATGTAATGTACATCGTTGGTTGCCACATATCGGGCTGAGTAACGCGCCCCCAATTCGAGCAGCCTGCGGTTCAGGTCGGTAATTTCCTTGATGTTATGCTGCTGGAGTTCGACAAAAAATCTGTCGGGTCCAAAGACATCGTAATACCAATCCATGCGCCGCAAGGCTTCTTCGGGATTGTCGTCCAACAATGCCCGCGGAATTTCCGCCGACATACAGCCGGATGTACAAATGATCCCTTCGGCGTGAGCCGCCAAAAAGTCCCGGTCAATGCGCGGATAATAGTAGAAGCCATCCAATTGTGCGGCAGATGAAATCTTGAGCAGGTTTTTATAGCCGGTTTCATTTTCCGCCAGCAAAAGCAGATGGTAGGAGGAACGGTCCAGTTTGGAATCGCGGTCCCGCATCCCGCGCGCCGCCATGTAGGCTTCCACGCCAATGACCGGTTTGACCCCCTCCGCTTTTGCGGCTTTGTAAAAGTCAATGACGCCAAACATCGTGCCGTGATCGGTGATTGCCACGGCAGGCATGTCCAATTCCTTGACGCGTTTGACCAGTTTCTTGATGTTCGAGAAACCATCGAGCAGGGAATATTCGGTATGGACATGAAGGTGGGCAAAGGACATGGCAGGGACCAGGGTCTGTTTTTTAGCGGGCAATCGAGATTATAGCACGCGTGTTCGGGCATACATGGGACGGGAGGCTTAAAATATCGGTTCTCCCTTTTTATTCGGTTTCATACAGAGTGATTTACGACAACCAGACGAACTGGAAATCATCCCGCCTGAGGTCTTCCAGCGCTGCTCAAATTTCCGCTTCTTTGAGGGTGACGATCTGGGCTTTACTATGCCATGTTCTTTCGACTTCCAGATGGTTCTACTTTAGGGGGGGAGTGCTATTCTTCTGTCTTTTGAAGTCCACAAAACGATACCCCACGCCTCTCTCCGTCAGGATGTATTTCGGGTTGGCGGGGTCCTTTTCCAGTTTCTGGCGCAGGTAATTGATATACAAACGGACGTAATGCGGTTCGTCGCGGTATTCGTATCCCCACACCTTGATGAGGATCTGGTCATGGGTGAGCACCCATCCGGCGTTCTGGACGAGGTGATAGAGCAGGCGGTATTCGGTCGGGCGCAATTTGACGAGTTTTCCTTCGAGCCAAACCTCGCGCCGGTCGAAGTCTATCTTGAGGCGTTCGTCCACCTCGATGATATCGTGCATCGAACCGCCGGCGCCCTCTGTACGGCGGATGACCGCTTTGACACGGCTGACCATCTCGCGCGGGCTGAAGGGCTTGGTGATGTAATCATCGGCACCGAGTTCGAGACCGCGCACGCGGTCGTCCTCCTCGCCCTTGGCGGTGAGCATGATGACCGGCACATTGCTTCCTTCACGGATGGTTTCGAGCACCTCGAAACCATCGAGATCGGGCATCATCACGTCGAGCAGGATCAGGTCGGGGGTGGTATCGCGTAATTTTTGAATCGCTTGTTTGCCGTTGAATGCCTCGACAACCTGGAAACCGTCATGTTCCAGATTCATGCGGATGAAGCGCACCATGCGTTCCTCGTCGTCCACAACGAGGATACGGCGTCTTTCGAATTCCTCGGGCATGAGTTTATCATTCCCTCACAAAACCGATCAGGCTTTCTTCCTCTTCGCTCTCCAGGATTTCAATCAAAGCCACCTTGTTGAGGGGCCAGATCACCTTGGTCACATTGGGTTCGATGTAATGAACATCCTTCCCGTCGCGCAGACGCGGGTTACTGATGGTAATGATCGTATCCGTGTTTTTTGGAAGTTCCTCGATCTCTCCCACCACAGACGGTTCTCCCGCGATATGAATGATGACCGAATATGCCATTCCAGCGCCTTTCGATGATTTCAAAGATTGCGCAGCAAAACTTGAATCTTCAATTTACCCAGCGCAACGACATCGCCATGCTTGAGGGGTTCCTCGGTATGCGGGTTAAGCCGGCGTCCGTTCAGGTAGGTGCCGTTCGACGAGCCAAGGTCCATGATGACGACGCGGTCCGCTTCACGCTTGACCACCGCGTGCAGACGGGACACTCCGGAAGCGTACGCCTGATAAGGGGTCAGGTCAATATCGGGCATGATGGGCTGTCCCTCGCTGAGGCGTCCCATCGTAAACTCGTTTCGTGTGGCGAGCGGAAGGATCTTTCCACTGTCCATCAGGTGAAGAGACAGCCAGCTGTTCGCCGGAGAGGAAGGCGGCTCTGCGACGGCGGATGTCTTCTTCAAATCATCTACAATCTGATCCTGTGTAATCGCCTGCGTGGTGAGGGTCTCCACCCCTTCCAGTTGAGCCCCGCATTCAACACAGAACAAAGTGCCGGCGACGTTATCATGTTGACAATTCGAACAAATGATCATGAGAGTGACTCCTTTTTGGGCGGCGCAAGGAACAAGGCGCGCGTGCCATATTTTATCCTCTTTCTGCCTTCCGCCGAGATTCCTTTATCTTGTTGTATGCGTTCCACTTCAAAGGCGATGGTACGCGCAAGACTGCGCTCGCCCTGACTTGCCAGATTGGCGGCAAGCATCTGCAATTGACGGGTTCCGGCTTCTATGTTGCCTTTTTCGATCTCCTGACGCGCCCTGTCCTGCATGCGGTACAACATCAAACGCGACAACGCCTGAACGATTTCAGGAGGAGGCGATTCCGCTTCGGTCCTATCCGAAACGGGGCGTTGAATGAGCAAACGAAAAGGCGGCACAGGAAGCGGAGAGGATGCGATCGAAACTCGAAGCGTGCCGTCCAAGACGGTGACCGGTTCCGATTGTACCTCCGCCAGACGAATTATATACTCGAAAATCACGCGAGTGGAAGTATCTTGCAATATTGGACCCAGCCGCAGGGTCGCCTCGTCCGTCATGATGATCCCCGGGTCGGGCTGGAGACGGAAGGCATAGGAAAGCTGGGCACCCTCCACGGGCGCGAGGTGCAAGGTCGTTTCTTCGGCATACACCTGGGCGAGAGCGTTGAATTTTTCGAGCAGTAGTTTCTTGATGTCCTGGGGCTCGGCAATAAAGGCGCTGCTGCCGCCCGTGCGGGTGGCAAGCACATCGAGAAATACGTCGTTCCATTCCAGCCCAATGCCCATGGCGCTGATGCCCACGCCGCGTTCGCCGAGTTTTGATGCCAGTTCAATGCATTGTTGTTCGTCCCCATAGGTCTGCCCGTCGGTCAACAGAATGATATGATTCAGGCGTTTCCCATCCAGACTTCGCATGACCTCCTTGGCGCCCGCTTCCAGACCCTGGAAAATTTCGGTGCCGCCGGAGGGTTGAATCATTTGAATACGCGCTTCAAGGCGGGCGCGGTCGTCCTGATGATAAGCGGCGGGAATGATCACTTCCGCGCGGTCGCTGAAGGTGATCACGCTCAAAATATCCTGTTGCCTAAGACTGCGCAGGATCTGGATGGCTGTGGCTTTGACCATATCCATTTTTTCGCCGGACATGGACGTGGAACGGTCAATGACAATGCTGACGTTCAAGGGCGGCGAGGGAGCGCGTCGCGACTCAGCCGGAGCCTGCACCTCCAGAATGACGTACAACATCTGGGGCTCCCGCATATCCATCAGGCTGGACCGGCTGAAGAGCAGACTGTACTCATAGGGAAGAGCAACCTTTGCCTGGGGCGGGAGCGTGGCATCATATTGCGCCCGACGGCTGGGATTGGAAAGCGTCTCGTACGCCCGCTGTACCCCCAGAAACAATTCGGTCTCTCCGGCGGCTGTGTTCCGGTCAGGATGCAGTTTTTGGGCGGCAGACAAATACGCCCGCTTGATCTCCTCAGGCGAGGCATCTCTCGAAACGCCCAAAATCGAATAATAATCCTGATTTCGCGCAGACATTGCTACCCAATAAGTTGAGCAAGCACAACGCTGATATTATCGGGTCCCCCCGCCGTATTTGCGGCGGTGACGAGGTTTTGACAGGCTCTCTGCAGGTTTGGGGCTTCGTTGATCGCGCGGATGATGTCCTGTTCCGCCACAACGCCCCACATGCCGTCGCTGCAAATCATCAATGTGCCGGGTTGAGGGAATGCCAGGGTGAATATCTCCGGGTCCAGAATATCTCCCTGACCGAGCGCCTTATACAATACATTGCGGTGAGGATAATTCTCCGCCTCCTCCGGCGTGATATGCCCGAGTTCCTGCAAACGCTGGACCAGCGAATGGTCGCGCGTGATCGTTTCGAGTCTTCCATCCGGGTAGACGAAATAGGCGCGGCTGTCTCCCACATGAGCGATGGTAATCTGCTGACCAATGACCAGCGCGGCGGTAAGAGTGGTGCCGCTACCCGGCGCTTCGCGCTGGATGATACGCTGTGCCTCGTTCACCGCCGCCGACATGAGTTCTTGAAAAGACTCGTCCATCGGTTCCGATTTGACCTGGAACAGATAGGGATGGAATTTCTTCATGATATACCCCGCCACGGTACGGATGGCGGCGTTGCTGGCGACTTCCCCGAACTGATGTCCACCCATGCCGTCCGCCACAACATACAACCCAAAAGGCAAATTTCCCGAATTCCCCGCCATGGTCGAGGTGATGGCAAGCAGACTATCTTCGTTCAGTTCGCGTTGTTTGCCGACCGACTGCCCGGCGGCGGATACCAATTGCTGAAGATCGAAGTGCGGGTTCTGATTGCTGACAATGGTCTTGAGTTGCTCTTCAGTGAGAGGCGCGGTGTTCGCGATGTCCATCGCTTTTTCAGTCGTTTTGGGCTGGCTTCCGAATAACCATCCGAATAATTTATCCACAAGAACTCCTTCTCACGCAAGCAACGCGTAGATATGATGGTCGGTAGAGCCGATATAGACGACATCGTCGAATACCAGGGGCGTGCCTGTGATGGCTCCCTCCGTGCCGAATTTCCATCGCAATCTGCCCGTGCGATATTCGAGACAGTAAAGGCTCCCATCCACCGAGCCGCAATAGATCGAATCCTTGTAAAGGACCGGGGAACCGTTCACCTGATGTTCCGTGCGAAACCGCCAGGCTTCCTTCGAGTTTTTGGCTTCCACGGCATAGATAAAACCGTCGGCGGAACCGACGACGATCAAATCATCGGCAATACAGGGGGTGCTGATGGACGATTTACCGAGGCGGAACCGCCAGATCACCCATCCGTTGCGCGGATCGAGCGCGTACAACGTCCCATCCACGGAGGTAAAATAGATCGCCTGGCCAGTGCCCACGGTCGAGGCGGTGACCGCCCGCTTCGAACGGAAACGCCATTTCATCTCGCCGCGGAAATTGATCGCATAATAATCGCCGCTCTCACAGCCGAAATACACCATCTCCGACATCACGAACGGCGTGGACCGTATCGCGTCAGCCGATTCGAACCGCCAGGCCATGCGTCCGGTATTGAGATTCACCGCATGCAAATGATTGTCATCCGACCCAAAGAAGATGTGTCCCTCGGCAATGGAAGGGGATGAACGTACGGGACCGTCGGTGTAGTACGTCCACACCACCTTGCCCGAACGCGAGGAAACCACGTGCAAACGCTTGTCCTCGGAGCCTACGATGATGTTTCCGTCCACGATGATCGGACGCGAGACGATCCCGCCGTCGGTCGGATATTTCCATTGGAATTTGCCTTCCGACGCGTCCAGCGCATACAGATTATGATCGTAGCAACCGATGTACAAGGTCCCCTGGTGAATGGCTGGGGTCCCGCGTATTTCGTCTTCACACTTGAACTTCCAAAGCGGCTTGATCCCCTCGCTTTTGATCGGACCGGTCTTTGGACCCATACGCACAAGCATTCCCGTCTTGCGCGCCACGGAAGTCAACGCGTCCCTCATTTCGGAGGCACTCTTGAAACGGTTGGCAGGTTCGTACTCCAGCGCCTGATTCACGATCGTTTCCAATTCGGGAGAGACTGCCGGGTTGATGCGCCGAATGGGACGTTCCGCAAACGAGAAAGGCGGCTCGAGACGCGGATCGCGGCGGGTCAACGCGTGATGCAGGGTGGCGCCCAGCGAATAGATATCCGCTGCCTGCGTGGCTTCGCCGCGATACTGTTCCGGCGGCGAATACCCTTCCGTGCCGATCATCGTCCCTTTGATGCCCGACTGGAACGCCTTGGCAATGCCAAAATCCACCAGCATCACATCGCCGTTGGAATTGATCATCACATTCGAGGGCTTCATATCGCGGAAGATGATGGGGTCCGGCTGATGTTTGTGCAGGTAATCCAGCACATCGCACAAATCAATTGCCCACGTCAGCACCTGCTCTTCGGGGAGGAACCCATTCGTCTCGTTGATGACCGCTTCCATATCTTTGCCGTGGATGAATTCCAAAACCAGATAGGAACGGCTTTCCAGCGTAAAGTAGTCGTAGATCTTGGGTATGGAGGGATGATGCAGGGTGGCAAGCAGATTGGCTTCGCGTTCGAAGTTCTGCACGATGGTCTCGCGCACCAGCGGGTCGGGCGCGCTGTTAATCATTTCCTTGACCGCCACCAGCTTGGTCACATTGGGAAAATGCATGTCGCGGGCGCGGTAAACCGACCCCATGCCGCCCAGACCCACCACCTCCTGAATGGCATACCGCTTGGCAAGGATTGCACCCGCCTGGAGCTGGCTCTTGGCGACGACGTTCTCTTCGCCCTTGTCGTCATCGGACAGTTCGGGAAATAATCTTGTTTCCAGAGGAGTTCTCCTAATCAGGTAAATTATAGTTTGCCCTTCATGGTTTGACAACTGGAATTAAGGGCGTTTTCCTTACAAGCGCCTTGATTTCGTGATAAAAGCCTTGCAGGGAACCCTTTTCTACGGCAAAATAATCCCATCGTGAAGATTCTGGCGCTCAGCGACGAGGTCGTCGAACGACTTTACAGCCTTTGCAATAACGGTCATTTCAAGACCATCGAACTGATTGTCGGATGCGGCGACCTCCCCTACCCCTATCTCGAGAATATCGTCACGCTCCTGAACGTCCCCCTCGTATACGTTCCCGGCAATCACGATCCGAATTATTCGCCCGAAGACGCCAAATCGTATGCGGAGGGCGGTTCGAGCCTTGACCGGAGGCTGATCCGTTTCAAAACCTTCCTGATCGGCGGCTTGGGCGGGTGCGTCCAATACCGACCCGACGGGACGAACCAGTACACCCAAGCCGACGCCTACCTGCGCGCTTTCAGCATGATCCCCTCCCTGCTCCTCAACCGTCTCCATTACGGTCGTTCCATGGACATCCTCATCACCCACTCGCCCCCCTTCGGCATCCACGACGACGATACGCAGGCGCATACGGGGCTGAAAGCCATCAACTGGCTCATCCGCGTCGCCAAACCGCGTTATCATCTGCACGGACACACCCACTTCTACCGCCGCAACCTCGCCGAATCCGAAACACTTTACAAAGGAACAAAAATCATCAACGTCCACCCCTACAAGGTTTTGGACGTGTACCACTAACAATACAGCGCAAGGTTGGGCAGACGTTACACTTGTCGAACTTTGCGCTGTAATACTAATCGCTAGAGATTCCAGCGCATACTCGGCGTACTCTTACACCGAAAAAACATCAAATTTTTTAAACCGCTACTTCACCATGACAGACGAATCCTTCTCTGAACAAGCCCGCGCCGACTTTCAGCGCGCCCGTCTCAAGGCGTTCCTCCATCGCGTCTGGGATTCGCTCTCCGGTCAGCGCACCACCCTGCTCTCCTACGACGACATCAAAGAAAAACTCCACATCGGCGGTCCCATCTATCGGGGCGTACAGACCGTTCGCGTGGATCAGATTGCGGGAAGTCTGAATCGTTACCACGAATTCGACCGGGTCTTCCTGCCCGTCTCCGAAACACTGGCTGACCGCTGGCAAAGCGTCAACCGCGCCTTCTACCAGGACATCAGCCTCCCCCCCGTCGTCCTCTACAAAGTGGGCGATGTCTATTTCGTGGTGGACGGGCACCACCGCGTCTCCGTCGCCCGCGAAAAGGGACAGGAATTCATCGAAGCCGAAGTGCGCGAATGCGCCACCCGCGTCAACATCACCCCCAACCTCAGACCCGAAGACCTCGAAATCCTCGAAGACAAAGTACACTTTCTCGAGCGCACTTCCCTCGACCGTCTCCTCCCCAATGCAAACATCAAACTCACCATCCCCGACGGCTTCGACCGCATGCTCGAACACATCGCCGTTCACCGTTACTTCATGGGTCTCGACTTGAAACGCGACATCTCCGAAGAAGAAGCGGTCAAACACTGGTACGAAACCGTCTATATGCCCGTTGTGAATGTCATCCGCGAAACCGGCATCCTCAACCAGTTCCCCGGCAAAACCGAAGGCGACCTCTACTTGTGGGTGCTCGATCACCAACACTACCTTGCAGAAGAAGAAGGCGTTCCTCTCCAGCCGCCCGAAAATGCGGCGCGTACCTTTGTGGAAGAAGCCGCCAAGCCGTCTCGCAAACGCCGGACAAAAAAATCGGAGAAAAAATGACATCCACCCACCCTCTGAGGGGGGTCTACGCCGCAGCGATTACCCCCCTCAAACACGATTCATCCCTCGACCTCGACTCTGTGCCTGCCCTCCTGAAATTTCTCGCCGCCCGGGGCTGTCACGGCGCACTCTTCTTCGGCACCACCGGTGAGGGGCCCTCCTTTTCCCCCGCCGAACGCGAGAGCCTGCTTCGCACCGTGCGCGCCTACCGCCACATCGTGCCGGGGTTTCGCCTGCTGGCTGGCACCGGCACCCCCAGCATCACCGAAACCATTGACCTGACCAAACTCGCCTTCGAACTCGGCTACGACGCGGTCGTCGTCCTGCCCCCGTACTACTTCCGTAAAGCCACAGACGAAGGTTTGTTCCGGTGGTTCAGCGAACTCATCAACAAAGCCGTCCCGCCGGACCGCTACCTGTTCGGCTACCACTTCCCCCACGTGGCGGGGATCGGCTTCTCGATCGAACTGCTGGCGCGGCTGAAGGACGCCTTCCCCGTGCAGTTTGCCGGCATCAAAGATTCCTCCCACGACGCCGACCTCGCCCGCACCCTCGGCGAAACATTCGGCGAAGACCTGGTCGTCCTCACCGGCACAGACTCCTACCTGCAACGGGCAATGGAAAACCGCGCCGCCGGCTGCATCACCGCCCCCGCCAATTTGATTTCCCCCGACCTGCGCCAAGTGTGGGATTCGATGAACGCAGGAAAAGACGCCTCGCAGGCACAGAAGCGCGTCACCGCACAGCGGCACATCCTCGAAAAATACCCGCCCTTCCCGCCGACGCTGAAAGCCCTGCTCCACCGCCTGCACGGACTGCCGCGCTGGTCGGTCAAGCCGCCGCTGGAGGAGATTTCAGATGAACTGGCGGATAAAATGATTCAGGACTTGGAGGGTTTGCAGGCTTGAACATTCGCCCCTGCAACTTTTCGATCTGAAACCCGATGATGAACTGGCGTCTCCTCCTCACTCCTCCTGCGCGCGGCGCGTGGAACATGGCTGTGGATGAAGCCATCCTCGAACACATCGGACGCGGCGAATCGCTCCCGACCCTGCGCCTGTACGCGTGGACCCCGCCCTGTCTCTCGCTGGGACACGCCCAACCCATTGCCGATGTGGACCTCGCGCGCCTCGAAGTCCGCGGCTGGGAGATCGTCCGCCGCGCCACAGGCGGGCGCGCCATCCTGCACACCGACGAGTTGACCTACTCGGTCATCGCCCCGACAGATGAACCGCGCGTGGAGGGAAGCGTGCTCGAAAGTTACAACCGCCTCGCGGGAGCGCTGTTGCGGGCGGTCAAAAGCCTGGATGTTCCGGTAGAGATGAAAGAGGGGAAGGTAAATGACAACAGCATACCCAACCCGGTCTGCTTCGAAGTTCCCTCCACCTACGAAATTACGGCAGGCGGAAAAAAACTGATCGGGTCGGCGCAGGCGCGCAGAAAAGAGGGCGTACTCCAACACGGCTCCCTCCCATTGAGCGGCGACCTAACTCGCATCTGTCAGGCGCTGAAGTTCGAGAGCGAAGCGGCAAGAGAAAATGCTGTGAAGCGTCTGCTCGAACGGGCGACGACGGTTGAATCCGTTTTGGGGCGAAGAATCAGTTGGGAGAGGGCTGCCCAGGCTTTCGTCGAGGCATTCGAAGCGCAGTTGGGGTTGAAGTTCGAGCGGGGGGCGTTATCCGAATCCGAATCCAAAAGGGCAGAGGAGTTGGCCAGGGAAAAATACGACCATCCCTCGTGGACAGAACGGGTTTAACCCTGGTCGCTGACAAAAATCGTGTTCGGGAAACCCAGCGCGGCGAAGAATTTGAGCAGGTAGGCTTCGGCGTTGATTTGCGCCTGTTCGAGAATGCCGTCTTCCAGCGCGGCTTTGAGGATTTCCTGCTCCGCCTTCTGGCGCACGAGTGTTTCGAGGTTGGGGTCGGGCTGGGTGAGCAGTCCCGTGTCGCGGTCGTAGACGTAGGATTTTTCGTTATCGAGGGTGGCGATGAAAATTTCGGCGGGCGGCAGGTTGACGGTCAACACGCCGTTCTCGTAGCGCAGATGTTCGGGACGCAGTTTCTCCATGTCAATGCCCGCGATGACCGTGCCATGCCCCACGAACAGGATCTTATCCCCAAACAGCGTTTCGAACGAGCCGCCGCCGGTTTGCCCGCTGATGACCTTTTCCACGCTGTATTGAATCGTCTCCAGGCGCGCCAGCGCGCGGATTTCGTTGATGTAGGTGACCGGGTCGGGGATGATGGTGGGGGTGGGGTTGAGCAGGTTCGCTACCTGAGTTTGCAGGGAGCGGTTCGCCTCGTTGACCTGCTGGAACGGCGCCGCCGCGGCTTGCGAGGCTTCGCGCACGGTCTGGACGATGAAATAGACCCCCGCCACCAGCACGATCAAAATCAAAATCGAGAACAGGCTGTTGTTTTTCATGCGCGTATTATAATCTCAATACATCACGTGAACCGTAAACGTCTCCTGTTGTTTCCTTTCGTTTTTGTCGCGTTCCTCCTGTGGGGATGTGAGACGCCGCGTCTCGACTTGAGTGGGGCGGCGGCGACGCCCATCCCGGTGATCACCCTTCAAGCGGAGGAAACGCCGCTTCTGCCGACGGCGGAACTGGGGCGGGCGGAAAACCCCATCATTCTCGCCCTGCCCCCCTCCGCCGGCGCTACGCCCGAACAGGTCAATGCCGCACGCGAGATCGCCGCCCAGTTCACCAAGCGGACGGGATACGTCGTGGTGGTGGTCGCTCCCGATTCGTACGCCGCGCTGGTGAATGCGTTCGAAAAGGGAAATGCACACATTGCCCTTCTCGATCCGCTTGCCTACGCGCTTGCCCATCAAAGGGACCTGGTGCGCGCCCGGTTCGCCATTGTACGGGAAGGGAAAATCGCCTACGGGACGCAATTCCTTGCCCGGAGCAGGGACGGATTCGTCCCGTATTTCGACCCCCCCACCGGAGAAAACACCGCCGATGCCTTCACCGCGCTGGCACAGTTCAACGGCAAGAAACCGTGCTGGAGCGAGGAGACATCGCCGTCAGGACATATCATTCCGCTGGGGTTGTTGAATCAGGCTCGCATCCAGACTCAAACCGCTGCCTTCGCGGGAAGCCAGACCACGGTGGTGCGGTCTCTGTATAAGGGCGGTATTTGCGATTTCGGCGCGACCTATGTTGACGCCCGGAAATTCCCGTCGCTCGAAGATGAAATGCCCGACCTGCTCGAACAAGTGCACGTCATCTGGCGGACGCCGGACCTCATCCCGTATGAGGTGCTGGTATTTTCCACCCACCTGCCGGAGCCGATGCGTGATGTGTTCTCTAACCTCATCCCCGCCATACTGCAAACGGACGCGGGCAAAGCCGCCTTCCAAACAGCCTATGACATTGACGAAATCCGCGCGGCGAACGATGGAGATTTCAGCGAGTTTCGCGCATTGGTACAGAACGCCGGGCTGGATGTGTCGGCGCTGTTGAACGGGCGTTGATTTTGGTCTTGGCGCACAGCCGCAACGCCACCGGGTTTCCCGCAGAACGGTCAATCCTCCCCTCTGAAATCCGAAATCAAATGAAAGTGAAGGTGTGGAAAATCCTGATATGCCCCGCCGTTGACGATCAACCGCCAGGCGGGAAGCTGAAATTCCTCGATTAGGCTTTGCACAACAGCGGTCAACTCGGTCAGGAATGCGGAATCGGGTTCGAGGTCCAGGAACGAAGCGACCGCTCCCTTCGGCACCAGCAGAACGTGAAAGGCGTATGACGGCTTGGGGTGATGGAATGCCATCAGGGACTCCGTCTCGCGCAGACGTCTGACGGGGATGGCGCTGCTCATGTGGGTAAAGATCCAGCCGAAGAGAGGGGCAAGGAGCCGCAACGTTTTACGAAGTATGCGCATGGGAGGCGGCAGGCGTTGTGTGATTCGCTCAAACTACGACGGCTCGCCGAAGACAATTTTATCCCCCTCCATCGAAGTGATGCAGGCCAGAGAATAGATCGGCACCCCCAGCGTCTTGAGCGCATCGCGTCCGCCTTCGAACACCTTCTCGATCAAAGCCCCGATGCCGACGATCTTCGACCCCGAAGCCTCCGCCAGACGCGCCAGCCCAAGGATGGTCTGACCGCTGGCGAGAAAATCGTCAATGATCAGCACCTTCTCGCCGTTTGCCAGATATTCCGGCGAGACGATCAACTCCACCATGCGCCCTTTGGTATGCGACGGCGCAAGCGTCAGGTAGACCTGATCGGGCATTGTAATCGGCTTGTGCTTGCGGGCATACACCACCGGCAGACCGAGATGAATCGCCGTTGTCAGCGCAGGGGCAATGCCCGAGATTTCGGCGGTCAGCACCTTGGTTGCGCCGACCGAAGCGAAAAGACGCGCAAACTCCCGTCCGCAGGCATCCATCAACAAGGGGTCCACCTGATGATTGACGAAACTATCCACCTTCAAAATTCCCCCGCCAAGCACCTTCCCTTCGCGCGAAATTCGTTCCTCCAGTTCTTTCACAGCCGCCTCCATGACCAGACAATTTTATTGAAATTGTACAACGCGTGGGGACGATTTGCAAATTCACATTTGCCTAATCTCCCCTGTGTTAGAATCCTCCCCTGTGACTCTCCTCCTTGCCTCCAACTCGCCGCGCCGGCGTCAACTGCTTTCCCTCGCCGGCTGGGAGTTTACCGTCTCCGTTGCCGATGTGGATGAAACCCCGCGCGAGAACGAAACACCCGCCGCTTACGTTTTAAGGCTGGCGCAAACCAAAGCACGCGTCATCGCAGACCGCATAGACAACGGGCATCTCATCCTCGCAGCAGATACCACCGTCGTAGATGGACAGGAGATTCTGGGCAAACCGTCGGACGAGGCGGAGGCGGTCAGAATGCTCACCCAATTATGCGGACGCACGCATCAGGTTTATACCGGCATTGCCCTGCTGCGCAGAGAGGATGACCTCCTCCTCACCGACCTGTGCATCACCGACGTACCCATGCGCTCCTATACCGATGAAGAAATCCGCGCCTACGTCGCCACTGGCGACCCCCTCGATAAAGCCGGCGCCTACGCCATTCAACACCCTGTCTTTCGCCCCGTCGCCCGCATGGACGGCTGTTACGCCGGCGTCATGGGCTTGCCTCTCTGCCACGTCGTCAGGCTGATGCGCAAGGTAAACCGCCCTTCCGCTGCTGATGTGCCTGCCAACTGTCAGACACTGCTGGAATATCGCTGCCCGGTCTTCCCATCCATCCTCGGATGACAAAACCACTGAAAGGTCAAGAATGAAGTTTTTTCGCTGGATACACCTTATCGTCATCACGACTTTCCTGAGCGCCTGCGGATCAGGCGGAAGCGGACTCATTCCCCTCAGCGCCACCGACACCCCTCTCCCGCCTCCTGCCGTGACCGTCATCCCTGCCCCCCCCGACCCCAGCCTCACCCTCGCCGCCTACCTCGACGCCTACAAAGCAGACGACTACAACACCATGTATTCGCTCGTCAGCAAAGTGACTCAGGATACGCTCCCGCTCGAAGAATTTGCCAAACGCAACCGCGATGCCCTCAATGAGATGAGCGCCGCCTCCTTCGACTACGAAGTGCTTTCCTCGCTGGTCAACCCCTACTCCGCAGAAATCGCCTACAAAGTCACCTATCATACCGCCCTCGTCGGCGAGGTCCAGCGCGATATCGTCGCCCGCCTGACCCGCGAAAACGGCGAATGGAAACTGCAATGGGACGACTCGCTCATCCTGCCCGAACTGGCGGGCGGCAACACCCTGCGCATGGATTACAGCATCCCCTCGCGCGGCAACATCTACGACCGCGAGGGCGACGTCATTGCCGCGCAGACCGACGCCTATGCCTTCAGCATCCTGCCCGGCAATGTCACCGAAGAAAGCCTCTCCCTTCTGCTCACCGAAGTCTGGCGGCTGTGCGGAAACAGCATGGAAGCCCTGGCGGAAGAGATTGCCAACACCCCTGCCTTCTTCCCCATCCCTCTGTGTGAAGCCTCGGCTCAGGAATCCGAGCGCATTCGCAGTATTGCTCCCGCCGGCTTGCAATGGGTGCAATACAACTCGCGCTTCTACTTCGATCAGGGAGCGAGTTCCAACATTGTCGGCTACACCCAGTTCATCTCCCCCGAAAACCTGGAAAAATACCGCCGCCTTGGCTACCGCGGCGACGAACGCGTGGGCGCGGCGGGCATCGAACAATGGGCGGAAGATTACTTGAGCGGCAAACGGGCTGGCACACTCTACGTGGTGAACCCAGCCACCGGTCAGATTGTGACGCGTGTGGGGGAAAGTTCCCCCAAACCCGCCGACTCGGTCTATCTGACGATTGACGACAACCTGCAATATTACGCCCAGCAAGCCCTCAGGGGTTTCAGCGGCGCGGCGGTCGTCATCGAGGTGGATACGGGACGCGTGCTGGCAATGGCGTCCTCCCCCGGATTCGACTCGAACATCTTCGAGCCGAATAACCCCAACGGCTCCGCACAGATCGCGGAATTATTCCAGCGCACCGACCGCCCACTCCTGAACCGCGCCGCACAGGGACAATACCCGCTCGGCTCGGTCTTCAAGATCATCACCATGGCGGCAGGCATGGAAAGCGGGCTCTTCATCCCCGAAAGCACTTACGACTGCCAATACACCTGGACGCGCCTGCCGGACCAGATTCGCTACGACTGGACGTATCAGCATTGCCAGGACAGGCTGGCATCGGGGAGGGCTTGCGACACCAGCGACAGCGTCCCGTCGGGTCCGCTCACCCTGTCCGAAGGGTTGATGCGCTCCTGCAACCCATTCTTCTGGGAAATCGGATACACCTTGTACTACAACGACCGTCCGAATGACATCGCCAACATGGCGCGCGCCTTCGGTCTCGGTCAACCGACCGGCATTGCACAGATTGCGGAGGAAGCCGGGCAGATCAATAACCCCCCCAGCGATATTGACGTGGTCAATCAGGCAATCGGACAGGGCGATGTGCTGGTCACCCCTCTGCAGGTGGCTTCGTTCATTGCGGCGCTGGGCAATGGCGGCACCTTGTATCGCCCGCAATTGGTGGAAAAGATCGAGCCGGTGGACGGAAGCGCAGCAACCCAAATCTTCAAACCTGAGGCGCGGGGCACACTGCCTGTCCAACCTTTTCGCTTGGACTTGATCCGCGAGGCAATGATCAGCGTGGTGAAAGACCCGCGTGGCACGGCGCAGTTCCGCCTGCGCGGTTTGCAGATTCCGGTGGCTGGAAAAACCGGCACTGCCGAATCGGGCAGCGGCAAACCACACGCCTGGTTCGCGGGATACACCATGGCAAGCGAGGACACAGGCTTGCCGGATATCGCGATTGCGGTGATCATCGAAAACATCGGCGAGGGATCGGATTATGCCGCGCCGGTCTTCAGGCGCATTGTGGAAACCTATTATTACGGCAGACCTCAAACTCTCTACTGGTTCGAATCGACCTTCGGCGTGACGGAAACGCCGACACCGTTCGGCGGCATCCCAACCGATACGCCGAAACCATAACAGGCAGGTTGATATTTGACAAACCAAACAGAACGACAAGGTCTCATCATCAAAGCCCAGTCTGGCTTCTTTACAGTGGAAACCGGGCAGGGCTTTGTCGTATGCCGGCTGCGCGGCAAACTCAAACAGGGACGCCCCACCGGCGACATTGCCGCCGTCGGCGACCGCGTGCGCATCACCGTCCTGCCGGATGGCAGCGGAGTAATCGAAGAGGTCGAAGAGCGGAAGCGGGCTATCGTCCGGCTCGACCCGCGCCCGCAGGGCGAATATCAACAAGTGTTGCTGGCAAATCCCGATCAGGCAGTTTTCGTCTTTGCCTGCGCACATCCCGCCCCGCGCCTGCGGATGCTCGACCGCTTCCTTGTCATTGCAGAAAAACAAAACGTGCCGCCTCTCATCGTCGCCAACAAAACTGACCTGGTAAAAGACCCGCGCGAAATTTTTGGCTTGTACGAAACCATCGGCTATCGCGTCCTCTACGCCTCCACCAAAACCGGCGCGGGCATTGCAGAAATGCACGACGCGCTCAAGGGGAAAATTTCCGCCCTTGCCGGACCCAGCGGCGTGGGCAAATCTTCGCTGCTCAATGCCATTCAGCCGGGGCTCGGGCTGGCAGTGAGAGAAATCAGCCATGCCCTCAAAAAAGGCAGGCACACCACCGTCACACGTCAACTGTTTCCGCTGGAGAGCGGCGGTTACGTTGCCGATACACCTGGCTGGAAATCACTGGCGTTGTGGGACACTCAGCCCGAAGAAATGGACGCCTATTTCCCCGAACTGCGCAGCCTTGTGGCGCATTGCCAATTTAGCGACTGTACCCACATCCATGAGCCTGGCTGTGCCGTGCGCCGCGCCCTCGACGAAGGTAAAATTCACCCGCAGCGGTACGACTCTTATTTGCGATTGCGCGCAGGCGAAGAATGAACACGAACTGGAATCTGACCGGTCACGAGTGGGCTGTGGACATGCTGAAGAAGCACGTCATCCACAGTGCAACCCGCCATGCGTATCTTTTTTCTGGACCTCCGGGGCTGGGTCGCCGCACACTGGCTTTACGCTTCGCCCAAGCCTTGAACTGCCAAACCCCCGCCGCGCCCGGCATCCCCTGTGGAGAGTGCCGCGACTGCCGCCAGATCGAAGCCATGCACCACGCCGACCTGACCGTCATCCAGGCGGATGCGGAAGGCGGTATTCTCAAGGTGGATCAGATCCGCGAGTCGCGCAAACTGCTCTCGCTCAAACCGTATCAATCGAAATACCGTGTCGCCCTCTTCCTCCGCTTTCACGAAGCGAATGACAACGCTGCCAACGCCCTGCTGAAAACCCTCGAAGAAGCCCCCTCCTACGCTGTCCTCATCCTCACCGCCGACAACCCCGAACAACTTTTGCCCACCATCGTCTCGCGCTGCGAAATCCTGCGGCTGAGACCTCTCTCCATTGCCGAAGTACAAAGAGACCTGGAAAATATGGGTGTCGAAAGCGGACGCGCCCGGCTCATCGCTCACATCTCTGGCGGGCGTCCTGGCTACGCGCGGCGACTGGCGCAGGATGACGCCCTGCTCGGTCAACGCGAGAACTGCCTGAACGAGATACTTTCCCTGCTCCCTGCCTCGCGCGTGGAAAAATTCAAATACGCTGAACAATTGTCGAAAGATAAGGATGCCATGCGCCAGGCAATTTTGTTCTGGCTCTCCTACTGGCGCGACGTGATGCTGAGAACCGCCAAAGCCGAAACCCCGCTCGTCAACGTGGACCGCAACGTGGAGATCGAAGGTCTCGCCGGACAGTTGGATTTGTCCACTGCGCGCAGGATAGTTGTCCATCTCGAAACCGCCCTCGAGCGGCTGGAGAAGAACGTCAACCCGCGTCTGCTGGCGGAGGTATTGTTGCTGGATTTGCCGAAACTGTAAGTAGTCGGTCGTATGTTTTTAGAAATCCATTGGCACAGTCGGCGTTCTCTTGCGCCGACAGGGACATTGGAGAACGTCCCCTGCGCGTCTAATGATGTTCGTTCGACCGACTATTTAGCAACCGTGCTGTTGACGTTCTCTACCGTCAATGGGCGGGCATTCTGTGAGGTCTTTCATGTGCCGAAGCATCAAAACATTGCATAACGCCGAAGTCCCCGCCACGCAGGAAGAAATCCGTGCCGCGGCGTTACAGTACGTGAGAAAGGTGAGTGGATATCGCAAGCCTTCGAAGGTCAATGAGGCGGCGTTCGAGCGGGCGGTGGAGGAGGTGGCGGAAGCGACGAGGAGAATGCTGGAAGGGTTGCGTAGACAAATTTAGAAGTTGACTTGAAAGCAGACAGTAACATTTCATTTGTAGTGATGTCTTGTATTGCAAAATAATGCGTTGTATACTGTTCTTACAAAAAATTGGATTGCATTAGTTACTCTTTCATCAAAAGTTGGAGAAACGATGAACGCAACAATCAGGCTTTTAATTATATCGGCAACCATCATCATTCCATGGGCGATTGTCCGTTTATCCAATTTAGAGGTAAAAGCTAGAGATATACTCGAATATATTGGTCTCAGCGATCTAGAGATTATCGCTTTGTTGATAATTCCTCCCATCACGTGGTTCATTACGAAATGGCTATTCGGTCCCAGGGGCAGACATAATAAAAAATATTCGCCTGGTACAAATATACTGATTAAATTTCGGGGATAAATTAATAATGGAAGAAAGTTTTAGAAACAAATTTTATAACACTATTGGCAAACCACTTGTTGTTGGGTTATTGTTTTCTCTTTATACCTTTGTTATACGTTTTTGGGTCTACCCAAGATACGCCCATCTTTTGAAATCTGATTTCGAACTGATACAAAATTTTATCGAGTGGTTTGGCGTTGCATATGGCTTGTTTATTGCTCTGGTTTTGGTTAATGTCTGGTCACAGTATGACACTACCGAACGAGAGTTCGATCGAGAAGCAGATGCAATCTTTATGTTATACGAATCTGCGAAACAGATACAAGAAACAAATGGTCAAAAAGATCTTAAGGAAAGCATCATCAAGGGTATCAAAAAATATGTCTCACATGTAATCAATAACTACTCAAATGAGCACCAAAACCTCAAAGCGAGGGAAACCGGAGACAAAATTCTTGAGGAAATCAGGGAAGTGATAGGCAACTTACTCCACAGAGATGAACGAGAATCACTTATGTCCGAGTTGGTCGAGAAATTTCATGAGGCCGTTGATGTACGCGGTGACCGGATCTCGCACTCCAAGCAAAGTATTCCAGATCCAGTTTGGGGAATCTCTCTGACTTCATCAATATTATGGCTAATCCCCTTCTACGGACTGGATTTCAAAAATGACTGGGTGGCAATCATTCTGGTGGGAGGTGTGACTGCCGTTGTCGTTGCTATTTTAGTGATCATAAAGGATTTGGATGATCCATTCGAAGGAACATGGAAAATAAATATTGATGAATGGGAGTTGCTTGGCGAAAAAATCGAACTAAAACCAACCTTGTTTTTCGTTTACAACCTAGATAACAATCGTTTCTCTGTAGCATGGGCTTTTATCCGGAGATTTTTCCCTAACCCTCCATGCGCATTGTATGCCTTGTTGCATGCAAAGTATCAGTCTTCACGCAAGCGCAGGACAAATCATTCTTCTGCTGCACGAGACATAGCACCGTTCTTAATAGGCAATAAGAACAATGAGCAGAGAACCATCCTCAGTGATTTGGCTGAGGTGGCTTACTGTAAGGTTTCCTACAGGGATGATTTTAAAAATACATATGAAGAAATCTATCCTCTCCCGGCTGTTGTATACAAGCTAAATAGTAAGGTAGAGATTATTATTAAGTCCAAAGATATAAAAAGAATCACCACACCGGCTACTTTGGTAAAGAGAATACAAAAAAAATTGACTTTCTTGAGGGGTCGTGATCAAGTGCAAATATAACAGACACTTGGGAGTTTGTATTCTTGCGAGGCTCTACAGTAAGTAATTTACCCGGGGAATCAGAAACTCTCGATCCCCTATGAGCAATGTATAGTGGAGGTAAATAAACATGAATAAGAATCGAAAAGGGCTGCTTTGGGGATTTGTTGTGCCGGCTATTGCTGTCTTATTATTGGCTCTCCTCCCTGATAAATATATCCCCCAACCAACTGTGACTTCCACGTTTGGGCCAGAAGATACTGTGACTCCAACCTCGACTAATACGTTTTTTAGGGCGCGTACCATTATAGAGATACCCTGTCGATCCGGAACGGGCGAAAAATATGAATTAGTAACCACACTTCCACAGGATAAAGTTGTAATGGTTATTGGCAAAGATAGTGAACAGGCAGATTGGCTTCTTGTGCGATGGAGTACCCCTCCTAATCCAGACTGTTGGATTGAGAGGAAATTTGTAAATTCTGATGATTATTATCTTGCAGAGATCGTTCCCACCCCACCAGAACCAACTGCAACTACTAACCCGACGTTAACTACTACTTCAACGACAGCGGTCACTGTTGTTTTCACGCCGCAAAGAACCTTTTTTGCTACGGCACAAATATTATCACCTGCTAAGGGTAGTACCCCTCAAACTGATATATCCTCTATTACAAGCACCTCAACTGTTACGCCAACGCATACGCCAACTCGAACTGCAACAAATACCCCCACCTCGACAACAACCCCTACTGATACGCCAAGCCCTTCACCTACCACACCACCGCCTCCGCCTTGTAGTGTTCCGTCGGCGCCAAGCCTAAACGGAGATCGAAATGGTCGGAATGTCAACCTATCATGGAGTTCAGTTTTGGATGCAACTAGTTATGAGGTGTCTAGATCTGAAAATGGTGGAGCATTCATTAGTATTGGAACGACAAGTGGAACATCCATGAAGGATTCAATTCCAAATAGTACAACTTATGAATATGTTGTGGTTGCCATTAATTCTTGTGGAAAGAGCAAAGATAGCAACAAAGTGTCTATTACAAGATAAATTTATATTTATCATTCGCGTGATGCTTTAAATGTTTAATCCTATAGACAATGCAGTCACATCACGCTGAAGTTAACCATCTAAAAATTTACTCGATTGCATCCCGCAACTTCCTCGCCAGTTTGCCGAAGTGCGCGGTGAAGCGTATCGCTTCCTCACGCGGACGGGGGAGGTCCACCCTCATGTCCATTTTGATCGTGCCGGGACGCTGCGTCAACACCAGGACGCGGTCCGCCAGGAAGAGCGACTCGCTGATCGAATGCGTCACCATGATGACCGTCTTCTGGCGCGCCTGCCAGATGCGCGAAAGTTCCGTCCACATACGTTCGCGGGTCAGGGCATCCAGCGAACCGAAAGGCTCATCGAGCAGGAGCAGGTCGGGGTCATGAATGAGCGCACGGGCGATTGCCACGCGTTGCGCCATCCCGCCGGAGAGGTCGCGCGGGAGCGAGTGTTCGAATCCCTGCAATCCCACCAGTTCGATCATTTCGCGTGCTTTTCTGTGAGCGGAATGAGTGCCGTCGCCGCGAATCTCCAGCGGGAGCGTGATGTTTTGAAGCACCGTGCGCCAGGGCATGAGGGTTGCCTGCTGAAAGACCATGCCGATGCGCGGATGTTGTTTGCGCGCAAACGTGACCTGTCCGCTGGTGGGTTGCAGCAAACCGGCCATCACCCGCAGCAGAGTCGTCTTGCCCGAACCGGAAGGACCCAGCACGCAGATGAACTCACGCGGATGCACATCGAAGGAAACATCCCGCAGCGCGTGCAAGCCGCCGTTTTCATCGGGGAAGACGGTGGTCAGGTTGCGGACGGTCAAAATTGGAGGCTGGGTCATTTTTTTTAACCACGAAGGACGTAAAGGTCACGAAGGTTACACTGTGAAGGGTCTAGTCCATTGGGTTCTTCGTGTCCTTTGGGGTAACAGTTTACGGAATTCTGTTGTAAAGATGCCCAATGGCATGGAGTATCGCCTTTCCCCTCACCTCTTGCCCCTCTCCCGCTGGGAGAGGGGTTGGGGTGAGGGTGAAAAAGGGTTCTGCAACAGAGCCTTTACGGAACGAATTCGTTCGTAAACGCCTTGCTCAAATCCAGCGATTCGGTGAGCAAGCCCATATCGAGCAAAACAGACTGCATGTTCTCCCAGGCTTGCGGGTCAGAGTAGCCGAGGCGCTCTGCATGCCACTGCTCGAGGGAGGTGGTCAGCACCTGCTTTTGCACGTCCGCATCGAGATCGGCAAAGTTGGGAATGTACGCCGCGCTCAACTCAAACGCTTCATCGGGATGGTCGAGCGTGTATTGCAGTCCCTTCAGGAACGCGCCGACGAATGCCCGCACCATTTCGGGATTCTCGGCAATCCTCTTTTCGCTGGTGAGCAGACCGTTGGCGGCAAGTTGAGCGTAATCTGCCACGCGGATTTCGGTCACGGCGATGCCGCGTGCGCGCAGTTGAATCGGCTCATTGGCGGAATATCCCACCACAATCTCCTGCTGTCCCGCCGCCATCGCCTCCACCTGATTGAAACCGATGGCATCCAGCGTCACATCTGCCTCGGTCAGTTTGCCCGCATTCAACAGGGCGCGCAAGCCAATGTAATTTGCGCCGAACAAACCCGGCAGACCGATCTTCCTGCCCGTCAAATCCTGCGGCACAATCACCCCCGCTTCGCTCTTTGCCACCACCGAAACGGGATACTGCTGATACCACGCCGCCACATACGTCACGGGCAACCCCTGCGCGCGCGCCAGCAACACCTGCTCGCCCGAAACCACCGCAAACGGCAGTTCGCCCGCCGCCACCAGTTCCACGCCCTTGGTCTCGAAAGAATAATCGAACTCGATTTCAAACCCCGCCTCTTTGAAATAGCCCTTTTCGACGGCAACGTAGAACGGAGCATACTGGATGTTGGGGATGTACCCCATCGGCAGGCGGACCTTCGTCAACGCGCCCGCTTCATTCTGGACCTCGGACCTGCCACAGCCCGCCAAAGCGACTGCCAGCCCGAGCATGAGTAAAACAAACTTACGGAACATAGAAACTCCTTATACTGTTTTTTTTGTAACTACTCAGCCCTGTATCAAAACTGTTCTGCATGTCATTGCGAGGAGAGCGCTCTTTGCGACGAAGCAATCCCCAAGCGGTCAATCTGGCCTGATAAATGGGAGATTGCTTCGCCAAAAAACGGCTCGCAATGACGTGGCTGAGTAGTTACGTTTTTTACATTCAAACGTTCGAACGTTCCTGCCACTTCAAGAATTTATTCTCCAGAAATCTCACAATCCCATACAACGCCAGCGCCAGCGCAATCAAGGTGAAGACCGCCACGAAGACCATCGGCGTATCGTATTGAAAGTCGCCCACCTGCAGCAAAAAGCCGAGACCTTCCTCCGCGTCCACCAGCTCGCCCACGATTGCGCCGATGACCGAGAGCGTGGCGCCGATGCGCAAGCCGCCGAGGAAGACGGGCAGCGAAGCAGGTACCTCCACCTTCCACAGGATTTGCGCCCGCGTGGCATGGAGCGAATGCATCAGGTCGTAGAGAGCCGTTGGCACTGCACGCACTCCCACAACGGTGTTGACCAGCACCGGGAAGAACACAATCAGCGCGCAGATGACCACCTTCGAGAGGATGCCGTCTCCCAGCCAGATGACCAGCAGCGGCGCAATTGCAATAACCGGAATCGCCTGACTTGCCACCAGGTATGGCGACAGCGCCTTTTCCAGCGAGCGTGATTTGGCGAGGAGATACCCAACCACAGTGGCAAAGGTCACGCCTGCCAGCAAGCCCAGCAGAATCTCGGTCAGGGTAATCCAGGTGTGGTATTGCAGGCTCCCGTCGCCGACGGCGCGCAGGAAACGCGTCCACACGCTGAGCGGGGAGGGCAGGATGAAGTTCGGGATTCCGCTGTAGCGCGTGAGCAGGTGCCATCCGAGCAGGAAGGCGGGAAGGGAAAGCAAGACAGGTAAAAAGCGTTTGATCATTGTGTATCTTTTCTCACCCGTCCTTCAGGGGCAGGGGTGAGGTCGAAACAAAAAGCGCCGCGAAGGTTCGGGGCGCAGAATCAGGACTCGGCGAAGTCTGAACCGAATGACCGTCCCGAAAACAAAGCGCGTTTTCGGGACGGTCAAATCAGACTCGTATAGAGCGTACGTGACCTTCTTCTATCCAGACTGTTACTGTCGGCTCCGGAGTTTCACCGGATCATGCCCGCTTTCCCAAAGAGGAAAGACGTTCCACCCAAACAGGCTCGTGGGCTGTACCACCGATCGGGAATTGCACCCTGCCCCGAAGGTTGAATATTTGATTGTTGTGATTATACACCGTCCCGAAGGTTTTGAACCTTCGGGACGTTTTTTGTTATAGCGTATACAGCGCGCCGTATTTGGTCTTGAGATATTGAATGTACGGTGCGATGGTGAGCGGGCTGCCGCTGGCGCGTTCGATGATTTCGGGCGCGGTGTATTTGCTCCCATGGCGGTAGATGTTTTCGCGCAGCCAGCCGTGCAAGGTGCTGAATTTGCCTTGTTTCATTTCATCGGGGATGGACGGATGCGCCTTGAGCGCCGCGCTGTAGAATTGAGCGGACAGGATGTTGCCGAGGGTGTAGCCCTGGAACGAGCCGCCGATGACGCCTCCGTACCAGTGGACATCCTGGAGGACGCCGTCGCTGTCGTTTGGGGGGACGATGCCGAGGTCTTGTTCGAAGCGTTCGTTCCATGCTTCTGGCAGGTCGCGGATGGAGAGTGTCCCTTCGAGCAGCTGCAGTTCGAAGTCGAAGCGCAGCATTACATGCAGGTTGTAGGTGACTTCGTCGGCGTCGGTGCGGATGAGCGATTTTTCGACCTTGTTGATGGCGGCGTAGAAGGTGTCGAGGGAAACGTCTTTGAGTTGTTCGGGGAATTTTGCCTGGAGTTTGGGATACATGTGCTCCCAAAAGCCGCGGCTCCTGCCGACGATGTTTTCCCACAGCCGCGATTGCGATTCATGCACGCCCGCGCTGGTTCCGCCGCCGAGGGGCAGTCCCTCGTAAGACGGGTCTATGCCCTGTTCGTACATGGCGTGACCGGCTTCGTGCATGTTGCTGAAGAGGCAGTCGCCGAAGTCGTTTTCCTTGACGCGCGTGGTGATGCGTACGTCGCCCAGCGAGAACTTGGTCATGAAAGGGTGATGGGTCTTGTCAATGCGCCCGCGGTTGAAGTCGTAGCCAAGCAGTTTCACCACTTCCGCGCCAAATGCCAGCTGGTCGGCTTCGGGGTAATGTTTGTGCAAAACGGAATTGTCGGCAGGCGGCTGGGAGGTGATGGCGCGCACGATGGGCACAAGTTGTTCGCGTAGTTCGGCAAACAGGGCGCGGACGCTGGAGGCTTTCATGCCGTAATCGGCAAAGTCAATCAGCGGGTCGGCGATGTGTTCGTAACCGGGGAAGAAATCTGCCAGTTGGCGGCTGAGGTCGAGGGTCTTTTCGAGGTTGCCGCGCACACGGGCGAAGTCGTTGGCAGGACGCGCCTCCGTCCACTCCTGATAAGACCTGGCGGCATGTTCGTTCAACTCGCCGATGAATTTGGGCGGTATTTTGAGGGCGCGTTCGTATTCGCGGCGGGTGACGCGGATCAGGCTGGCGTCGTCGGAGTCGTAGGGCAGGCTTTCTTCGTAGGAACGCAGGTCGTCGAGCAGTTTGCCGATTTTCTTGTCGGTGAATTTTTCCTGCGCCATTTGCGCCATCATCGCAGACTGGCGTCCGCGCGCGGCTGCGCCGCCGGGCGGCATGTAGGTGGCTTGATCCCAGCCGAGCAGGGCATTGATGTGGTTGAGGTCGCCCACTTCGAGTAAGCGGGTCTTGAGTTCCTGTAGTTTCTTTTCTGCTTTTGCCATGGGGTCTCCAGTCTGTGAAGGGATTGTGCTTATTGTATCAACAATTGAAAATCAGAACCTCCCGCGTACCGAAAAAAACAGGTCATGTTTGAAACGTGACCTGCGTGATCCTACTTTAGACCGTTGAAACGTCCCGAAGGTTTTACAAAGGGCAATTTTGGCGGTAAAGCCAACCTTCGGGACGCTTTTTCCGCTATCCCGAGCTGACGTTACTTCAGCTGCGCTCTGATTTTTTCCGCCGTCTCTTTGTACGCGGCAAGTTTCTCGCGCTCCTTCGCAACGACCGGCGCGGGGGCCTTGCCGGCAAAATCGCTCGAGAGCAATTTTTCAAGCCTCGCGATGTGCGACTCGGCCTCCTTCAATTCTTTTTCGAGACGGGTTTTTTCATCCGCGAGGTCCACCATGCCCGCGAGGGGAAGATGGATCTCAACAGAACCCACCACCAGGACCGCGCTGTCCCCCGGCTTCTCCTTGAGCGATTCGAGAATCGAAATCCCGGAAGGATCCAACCCGGCGAGCGCGGCGATGGTCGTCTCCTGCTCTTTCAACAGGCCGGTCTTCTCGCCGCCGACGAACACCGCCTGCAAACGTTTGGCCGGACTCACGTTCTTCTCGGCGCGCAGGTTGCGGATGGCGCGCACGATCTCCTGGATGAGCGTGAATTCCGCGATTTTGGAATCCTCCCACCCTTCGGAGTGACGCGGCTGGGGCCAGCGGGTCACGATCAGGGCTTCGGGCCAGTCGGCGGCAATTGCGGCGAGCGGAGAGTCCAGCACCGCGCGGCGGAGGTGTCCCCACAACTCCTCGGTGACGAAGGGCGTAAAGGGATGCAACAGACGCAGGCAGATGTCGAACACGCGCGCGAGGGTCTCTATGGTCTGAATTCTGAAGTCTGAATTCTGAATTTGAATTTTCGCAATCTCCACATACCAGTCTGCAAAGTCGGACCACAGAAAGTCGTAGATTTGCTGACCCGCCTGCCCATATTGGAAGTTTTGGAACTGGCGTTCCACGTCACGGACGAGTTGTTGCAGTCGCGCCCAAATCCAGGAGTCTGCCAAGGTCCAGACCGTGGACGGTTGACCGCTGACCGTGCCGTCCACCGTCTTCGGTCCACCATCTAGTGAATCGATCGCATTGATCACGAACCTCCCCGCGTTCCACACCTTGTTGGCAAAGTTGCGGTTGGCCTCCACCTTCTTCAGCGAGAGGTTCATGTCGTTGCCCGGCGCGGAACCGACCAGCAGGGTGAATCTCAGCGCATCCGTGCCGAGATCGTCCATGACCACGAGCGGGTCAATCACGTTCTGATAGGTCTTGCTCATCTTGCGTCCGTGCTCGTCGCGGATCAGGCCGTGCAGGTACACGGTATGGAACGGCGTTTTGCCCGTGAATTCGAGGCCCATCATGATCATGCGCGCCACCCAGAAGAACAAAATGTCGTAGCCCGTTTCCATGTAGGACGTGGGATAGAAATATTTGTAATCGGGCGTCTCATCGGGCCAGCCCAGAGTCGAGAAAGGCCACAAGCCGGAGGAAAACCAGGTGTCCAGCACATCTTCATCCTGATGAATATCCTTCGAGCCGCAGGTTCCGCACCGCGTCGGGTCTTCGCGTCCGGTCGTCATGTGACCCTCGGGGCAATACCACACCGGAATGCGATGGCCCCACCACAATTGGCGGCTGATGCACCAGTCCTTGATGTTTTCCATCCAGTTGAAATATACCTTCTCGAAGCGCTCCGGCACGATGCGGATGCGCCCATCCTTCACGGCTTCGATGGCCGCCCGGGCAAGCGGTTCGATCCTGACGAACCATTGTGTGGAAATCATCGGCTCGACAATTTCGCCGCCGCGCTGAGAACGCGGGATGGTGGTGCGGTACGGCTCTGTCTTGATGACGAGACCGGCGGCGTTCATATCTGCCCACAGATTTTTCCGCGCCTCGAATCGATCCTGACCTTGATACGGACCGCCGTTTTCGTTGACCTTTGCCTCGGCGTCGAGCATGGAGATGATCGGCAGGTGGTGACGCTGGGCGATGGCGTAGTCGTTCGGGTCGTGACCGGGCGTGATCTTGAGCGCGCCCGTGCCAAATTCCATGCTGACGTATTCATCGGCAATGACGGGAATCTCACGTCCTAGAATCGGCACGACCACCTTGCGCCCGATGAATTTCTTGTAACGTTCGTCCTGCGGATGCACTGCCACCGCCGTATCGCCCAAAATGGTTTCGGGGCGGATGGTGGCAACGGGGATGTATTCTCCCTCATCCCCCTCCCCTCCCCCTATCGGAGAGGGGTGCAGGGGTGAGGGAGCAAGCATATATTTGAAATAATACAACGTCGCGTCTTCTTCGTTGTATTCCACCTCGAGGTCGGAGACGGCGGTTTTGAGCCCCGGCGACCAGTTGATCAGGCGCGGACCGCGGTAGATCAGCCCCTTTTCGTAGAGGCGCACGAACGCCTCGCGCACTGCGCGGCTCAGCCCCGCGTCGAGGGTGAAGCGTTCGCGGGTCCAGTCGCAGGAGGCGCCCAGACGGCGGATTTGCGTGGTGATGATCCCGCCGTATTTGCGTTTCCACTCCCATGTGCGCTTGAGAAATTCCTCGCGTCCCAGTTCTTCGCGCGTCACTTCCTCGGTTTTCAGCAGGTGACGTTCCACCATCAGCTGCGTGGCGATGCCGGCGTGGTCGGTGCCCGGCACCCAGAGCGCGGGAATGCCTTTCATGCGGTGATAGCGGATCATCAGGTCTTCGACGCTGACGAACATGGCGTGGCCAAGGTGCAATTCTCCGGTCACGTTGGGCGGCGGGATGGAGATGACGAAGGGCTTCACGTTCGGGTCGAAGCCCGGCTGGTTGGGGTCGTTCCACGGCTGGAAGTAGCCGCCCGCCTCCCACATGGCATAGATGCGCGATTCGGTGGATTTGAAGTCGTAGGTTTTGGGAAGTTCGTGTTTGGTCATTCGCGCTCCTTGATTGTAGATGTCATTGCGGGTCGCCGAAGGCGACGAAGCAATCCCCTCACAGCCGGAGATTGCTTCGGGCTTCGCCCTCGCAATGACACATTAAATAAAATACGCCTCGTCCAGCAAGAGGACGAAGCGTGCGCTCCGCGGTACCACCTCAATTCATTGGGGTAGTCTCATAGTCTCTGGTCTTATCGTCTCATGGTCTTGGCTATTCGACACCATCAGACGATTTGACGATTGACTACCCAATGCTCTCTGTGGCTGACCATCATCAGCCTGCGCGGTAACGGGCGCGCCCGTGATGTTCTAGTTGCCAGTGATCAGTGATCAACGGCGTTCTTCATCAATTGGATCCAAGCGACTTCGGCGGCTTTCGGCTGTGGAGGCTTCCAGCGTGTGGTCTCGATACAGGTTTCGTTTCACTCAACCCTACTCGACCACCACCTCCGTCTCTATCAGCGTTTTGGTCTCGATACGGCCTTCGGCCTACTCGACCAGCGCCGCTTACTACTCCTGGATGTGAGGGGGATTATACGCGGGAGGGAAATGCGAGTCAAGCCGTTAAATTGACCTGCCGCGGGGATTCGTGATCCCAGGCGGCAGGTCTCTTTTATATTTGCCCGGCCGAACGAATCGGCGCAGCCAGGAGCACGGTCCACCATCTCTCTCGTTTGGGCGCCTCGTCTGCGAGTCTAAGGCGCCAGGGCGTTCAACGCGCAGAATTTCCGGCTGGATAAACCCCAAAGGCCTTGAAAGCCTTCGAGGTTTATTTCCTGATACGGAGAGGCGTGAGCGACCACCACACGAAAACCCTGATTGTGGTTACGGTTATCAGGATTGTTCCTGTTGCGGTACGCACAGCGGGCGTTCCTATTGTTGTTGAGGAACGAGCCGCCGCGCACCACGCGGCCGTTTCGACCGGCCCCCGCGATCCGAGAATCGCAATGCCAGTGTATCACAAAATCGCGTTGGGGGAGGGCAAGCCCTCCCCCAAACCC
>JACAET010000060.1 GCA_013388685.1 Chloroflexota bacterium
GATTGGTTTCTGCTTTCTTGTTCTCATGGCTCGCAATTCTACGGTAAACTCGGTCTTATCTGACCTGCTTTGCAAGCATACTACGTATCCGAAAAGTTATTTTTCTGTCAGGACTAAACGACCCGAAAAGGGAAAAAACCCGAACAAGCCTCCTGCGGGGAGACCTGTCCGGGTTTTTTGTTTTATTTGCAATTTTGCGCCGGTTCATACCATTCTCCCAAACCGTTCTGAAGGTCTTGTGCCGCTTCCTGGGGCGTAAGATTCTCTGTCACCATGCGGTGCAGGTTTTTGCGAACGATGTCGGCTGCGGTGGGGATTTTGTCCGATATCTCCGTGAACATCCAGCGAATATCGCTTGGATAGTTCCTGATGAGCGACAGGAATTTACTGTCGTCCGGCCCGCTGCTTTCTATCGGTTTATTCTTGTTCAACGGATAGAACCCAGCCAGATTCCGTGAGGTGAGATTTACCGCCTCCTCAGACATCAACCATTCCAAAAACAGGCGCGCCTCCTGCGGGTGAGGCGAGTCTCTGTTGATGCCGATGGCAATATCAGGCTGAAAGATCACGTAGGTCTCGCTAAAGGCATTTGCCGGAACGGCAAACACGCCCCAGTTGAAACCGGCTTTCTCGGAGACTTTCTGCAAGTCCCAGGAACCGCCGAACAACATCACCGCCTGTTTGTCGAAAAAAAGTTCCTTGCTGGCGTTGGTGCTGATGGTGCCGGCGTTTTCGGGCAGGTAGGGTTTCAGTTCTTCGATGGCGCGGAAGGCATTCACCACCCGCGCGCTGTTGTAGCACAGGCTGGTGCCGTCGGTGCGCATCATGCGCGCTCGTCCCTCCGGACCGCCCAGGAAATTGGCGGCGATGCTCATGAACATTTCACTGTCCTCCCGCTCGTTCAGTCCATTGGCAATCGGGATGATGTTGGGATTTTGTTGGGAAATTGTCCTTAATATCCCGATGAACTCGTTCCATGTTTTGGGTTCCGTGATGCCGTACCTGTCGAAAAGGTCGCGGTTGTAATACACGCCCTGCACCACGCCGACATATGGCACGGCATAAAAAACGCCGACCCGGTTCTTCCACGGCTCGATTTTTGTTTCGTCATAGTGATCGGTGATGGGAAGATTGTTTAGGGGGGTAAGGTATCGGGCGATGCTCCCGTCCACTGAGAAGGGGCGAACGTACAAGAGATCGGCTCCCTGCTCGCGGGATAACTGGATGTCCAATATCGAATCGTAATTTACGCTGACAATCGGCTCATGCTCGATGACGATATCCCTGCCGAGCGATTCGGCGTAGGCATGGAAAGCATCCAGCAGGACCTGGATCTGTTCAGTGTCTTCGGGTCTCCAGGTTGCCAGTTTCAATTTGACGGTGTCGCCGTCGGCGCTTTGATCCGTGAGGGACGCCACAGACGAGGGGGGTTCGCGATCGAGGATGAATTCGACCATACGTCTGCTGGACGCGGCTGACTGCGACCCGAGTGCGATCTGCCCGTTATATACAAAGAACCCCAACCCGAGTACGATCAAAAGGATGGTGGGATAAATCAGCCGTCCGATTGTATTCAGCCTTTTGCGCTGCTCCTGAAAGCGCTCCTTTTCGTTTTTTTTCTTGGCCTCCTCGCCGAATTTTTCGTAGCGGATGCTGATGGTTTCCAGCAGAACGATGAGCGCCGACATTAAATACGAGGCATAAAAGAGGTATTCCATTGCCACCGTGTAGCCGATCTCGGGCAGCGAATCGGCGAGTGTCAAGTGGAAGAAGGCGGTTGTTAACAGCGCCGTGGAGCCGACCGCCAGTCTCTCGGAATGTCCGAGGGGGAGGAAAAAGGTGATATAGGCAAGTATCAGGGTCATCAACAACGGAAGCAGACTCTTGATGATGTATTGAAGCGACGAGCGCTGAACATCCACTTTGATGTTGATCAGGGAATAGTTGGTCGCCACCTTCCGCCCGAAGTTTTGCGGGCTTCCGAAGGTGGAAAAGGTCGGGAAAACGTCCTGGGTCACTTCGACATGCCTCTCGTCCCAGCCGTAGATCGAATCGAAGGCGCCGTTGTCGCGGAAGTTCTTCAGCAGAACCTCCTCGTTCTCGTAGCGCATTCCAATCTGATCCACCACATATTGGATGAGGGAGGTATTGGCGTTCTGGTTGCGAAACTCGACGACCAGGTCCTGGTGATCGAAGGGATAGGCGTGAAATTGGAACTGGTTTTTGAAGACGCCGCTGATGCGATAGGTCTTCAGGAAGGTGCCATCGGCATTCGCCTCTTCTCGTACGGGCACTTCCTGCCAGTCGCCTTCCGCGTTCGTGAATACAAAATCGTCCGGCTTGAAATCTTCGTCCTGCTCGTTGGGACGGTAGCGGAACCACAGATAAAAATCCACCTTGTAGGAGGATGTCTTGATGTCTATTTGCTCGATGCCAAGCAGGTCCACGCCCGCGTAGACCACATTGGCCTTGTAGACGTACGCGCCGTTGACGGTCATGATGCGCCCTTTTGCCAATTGTGCGGGCAGATCCTTGATTTCATTAGGTGTCGTAATCGGTTCAAATTGTGTATTCGCGGAGATCAGTTTTCCGCTTTGGTAAATTCCGAAACGCGCCGCCCGTACGATGTTGCGCGAAGGCTCAAAATAGATGGAGTTGATGATACCCTGTACGCCAGTTTGTCCATCGTCCATGGCAAGCAGGGCTTTGTAAAGCAGTTCCCGGTCTTGTTCGGTGGCGTCTGCCGCGCCGGTCGCTCTGGAACTGCGAATTCCCGCCATGACCACCAATGCCGCGTCGTAACCGTTGACCACCAGGTCGCCGGGTTCGTCATTGTATTGCCCCTGAAAATCCCGCCGGAACTGGTTTGCGAAACGATTGGCGCTGTCGAAGATGATCGCGCGGGTTGCAAGAATGCCGTCCGTGTAATACCCTGGGATCGTTTCCTCCTCCGGTTCTTCACGGATCAGCTCCAGGAAAGCGGGCGTTGTGAGTGAACTCGCTCCCGCGAGGGGGTAGGAAACGCCTTTTCGTTTCATCCTGACGATCAATTGCGCGGCAGTCTTGTCGTCTGTGGCAATGAAGATCGTGCCGGGGTTGTTCGTTTCGGGGTTGGCGGAAATGATGTTCGAGATCGCCGATTCCATGTCTTCTTCGTTTGATGGGCGAACGATTCCCTCGATGGTAATATGACCGCCGAGACCTTTGAAGGTGTTCTTGAATTGCCGGGCAAGGGTTTGCCCATAACCGTCGTTCGTTGCGATGACGCTGGCAGTCTCGGCGCCGTTGATCTTTCTCAGATAGTTCGCTATATACGCGGCTTCCGACTCGGCGGTATATGTGGTGTTGAAAAAATGGGGATGTTCGAGACTCAATTTTTCAGTGACCGGGGCGACATTGAGAACCGGAATCCCTGCCTGTTCGTAGATGTCCGCCGCGGCAAGCGAGGTCTCAATGGAGGAATGCCCGATGACGGCAATTGCGCCGCTTTGAGTGATTTCCTGCGCCTTCAAGATTGCCGTGTTCGCGTCGTTCCCGTCCGTGTACGGCACAACCTGGATGTCAACGCCCCAATAGTCTCGCATCTGGTCAACCGCCAGCCGGACGCCCGCATACGCGGACTGTGGATTCGGTCTGCCCGCCTCGCCGGGGTTTTCCTCGACAACGGCAATGACAAAAGAACGCGCATCACGCGCCTTCGGAGAGATGCATCCCGAAAGAAGCCCAGCCAGAATACCGAGTAGCGCTACAACTGAAAAGACTTTGTTTCGACGGTTCATATTTCCTCTAAGACACTGTTTCTTGGTTTGCCGCAAGGAACACAAAGGTTTGAGAGTCAGGACGGACGCAAAACTCCCAAGATTTGACCGCTGACCACCGACCAGGGTTTGTCGTCAGCGGTCAAAAGCTGAACAACGAATGATTTTGCATACGTCCAAAGATTTTGAAAGGCGAAATCGGTGTAATGCCGTGAAATTCGCGGCTGAAACGGTTTGAAAGACATTTTGACACCGTTCCCGCACTCATCGGCAACATTCCCTGCTGTGAAAACAGCCACCTGACGGTTGGCGACGCTGAGGATTGTTGCCTCACCAGGTTTAACACCCCATTGCCGGGTGAGGATGTGAGAGATTTTTTAATTTCACTCGCCGCTTACTTCAAGGCGCGGGCCACGGAATGACCGCCGGCTGGGAAAAGCCGTGCTTTTCGACGGTGTAGATGACGCCTTGCGAGGGAAACGGACAGCCCGCTTCATCCTTGACCGTGTAACGGGTCGTAAATTGATCGGGATACGAAAATGTCCACCACAAATATGCGCCATCCTGACAGACAAACGCTTCGATCAGGTAGCCGCGGTCGTCGTCTTTCGTCATGACAACCTGATCCCAATAAATGGTCACCTTGTTCCCATCCCGCACGGCGTAGACGTTTTTCGGCGGTCCATACATGTTGGTGCCGATGGCTTGCAAATTCAACTCTCGATATGCGATCAGGGAGACATCTCCCGCCACATTCACCACAGACGGGGCGACCCAGCAGGAATAATTCAGTTTGTCGAATTTCACATACAGCCAGCTGCTGTAGCGAAACCGCCCGCGCACTGTGCCGGTATCGCCGGCATACAGATCTGCCGCATGAAGATAGGCAACCGAGGGACCGTAACGGCAGTGCGCCTGCTTGTTGACTGTCACGGTTGGGAAGGCGTAGGTGGGTGTGGCGGTGACGGTGGGCGTAAGGCTCGGCGCGGGCGTTAAAGTCTCCGTTGGGGTCAGGGTGAAAGTGGCGGTGAGGGTTTCAGTGGGAAGGCGGGTGTGGGTGGCTGACGGGGTCTCCATTGTTGGGGTGGCGGATGCGGCAAAATCTGCCGTTGCGCTCGCCCGCACCTCGGCGGAAGGTATATTGCAGGAGACAAGCGACACTACAAACAAAAACATCAGTGGACATAAACGCTTCATTCGAGTTCCTCTTCAGGTTGGAAATGCCGATAGAAATACCAGAATGTTACGCCCAAGCGCCTCATTGGCGTATCCCCCTTCCATCACAATGACGGTCGGCAACTCCAGCGATGCAATTCGATTTCCAATTTCCCCGATTCCCTGCGCCGACACTGTGAATGTGCCGAGCGGATCGTCGGCGTAAATATCCATGCCCGCAGAAACCACCAACGCTCTGGGTTTGAACGCGCGGATTAAATCCAGGGCTTGGTTGAGCGTTTGCAGGTATTCGGCATCGCCCGTCCCTCTGGGGAGCGGGAAGTTGTGATGAAACCCCAGTCCCCTCCCTCTGCCGCGCTCATCGGCAAAGCCAGCAAAATGCGGATACTCGAAATCGGGGTCGGCATGGATGGAGAGGGTCAGCACGTCATCGCGCTCGTAGAAGATGTCCTGCGTGCCGTTTCCGGCGTGATAATCAATATCAAGGACGGCAACGCGTCCCTTCGAGGAAAGCCATTGTGCGGCAACCGCCGCGTTGTTCATGAAGCAATAGCCGCCCGCGTAATCCCTGCCGGCGTGATGCCCCGGCGGACGACACAAGGCAAACGCCGGGCGTTCCTCCTCCACCACCGCCCGCGCCGCGCTCAGGGCGCAATGGGCGGACGCACGCGCCGCGGGGTAAGTCCCTTCCATGATGCAGGCGCTCAAGTCCATGATGTGGTAACCTGCGCGTCCCAGCAGCGATTTGGGTCTCCTCGCTGATCTCCGCAGGGCGAAGGTGGCAGGTATCAGCGTGGAGGGGTCCTGGGGGGCGGAATCCAGCCACTCGGTCCAGGCGGAGGCGAGAAAATCCAGATATTCCCGGTCATGCACGGCAAGGATGGGTTCGAGTCCGGGATCCAGCGGTTCGCAAAATTCCGCCCAGCCTGCACCTCGCAGGGCATCCGCAATCCGATTCGCACGGTCGGGGTTTTCGAGATATGGCACACGCAATCCTCCGTCGAACACCTCGAATGGGGGAGTGTGCCCGCGATGTGCTTGGGAAAAGAAGACCTTCATTGCGCCTCCGTAAGATACAATACAACAATTGTATCAATAGTGCGGAGGAACCCATGGAACTGTTCGAAGCCATTCATACCCGACAAACACAAGGCAAGGTAAAACCGGATGCCCTGCCGAAGGAAACGATCGAAAAGCTCTTGCATGCGGCTGTTCAGGCGCCCAATCACCATAAAGTGCGTCCCTGGCGCTTCGTCGTTCTGACCGGGGATGGACGCAAACGACTTGGCGATGTCATGGCCGCCTCTCAAGCGGACCGTAAACCTGACCTGCCGCCCGAAGCCCTGGATAAAACCCGGTCTCTCCCACTTCGAGCACCGGTGGTGATTGCCGTGGGCGTGGACAAACCGACCGAGGGAAAAGTGCTCGAAATCGAAAATGTGTGTGCCGCTTCTGCAGCGTGCCAGAACATTCTGCTTGCCGCCCATGGGTTGGGACTTGGCGCGATCTGGCGCACCGGCGAATGGGCGCGAGATGCGAAGGTGAAAGAATTCCTCGGATTTAACCCCGATCAGCACATCGTCGGTTTTATTTATGTAGGCTACCCCGAATTTGTTCCCGACCCGCCGGAACGTCCGTCGTTCGAGGACCGAACACTTTGGTTGGAGGCATAGACCCAGGGTAGCGACACCGCGCAGAACGGCGGAACCGGTTGGGTCAATCCACCGTCAGCGTCTTGGACAAATTTCGCGGGAAATCGGGATCGAAGCCGCGCATTACGCTCATGTGATACGATAGGAGTTGCAGCGGCAACACGCCGAGCGGGGCGGCAATCTGCGGGTCCGATTTGGGGATGACGATCAGGTCGTCGGCGTTGGCGCGCAGGCGCGGGTCGTCCTCAGCGATGACAATCGTGCGCGCGCCGCGCACCTTGACCTCGTTGAGTCCGCTGATGATGAGCGGCACGTCGTTGGGTCCCGCAACGAAGAGGATCGGGAAGCCCTTGCTCACCGCCGAGAGCGGTCCGTGTTTGAACTCGGTCGAGAGCATCCCTTCGCAGTGGGCGTAGGTGATTTCCTTCAACTTCAGCGCGCCTTCGAGCGCGATGGGGTAGGTCGCGCCGTAGCCGAGACAGTACAGGTCGTTCCACTCGTTGATTTCCTTGGCAAGCGCTTCGACCTGCGGCGCGGTCTGGGCGAGAGTCTGCTCCATCAGTTCGGGAATCCGCTCCAGGTCAGAAGTGAGGCGGTTTGCCATCCGATAGGCAAGATACAGGAAGGTGATCACCTGATTGGTGAACGTTTTGGTGGCAGGCACGCTGATTTCGTAGCCGCAGCATAACGGCAGGCAGAACGAAGTCGCTTTGGTCAGCGTCGAGCCGACCACATTCGCCAGCCCAAAGCAGGTCATGCCGCGCGCTTCGGCGGCTTCGAGCGCGTTCAGCACGTCTTTGGTTTCGCCCGACTGGCTGACGAAAATCCCCACGTCCTGATAACCGACGGTGGGCGCGTATTGCGCGATGAACTGCGGCGCCAGCACAGGGATGGCGGCGCGCCCCGCCAGTTGAGCGAGATAGACCGAGCCGACCGCCGCGGCGTGGTAACTCGTGCCGCAGCCGATGAGATACAGATGACGGGCGTTCTTCATTTTCTCGATTACCGTCTCGATCTCAGGGCTGGCATCCAGTAAGTGGATTAACTCACGCGCCACCTGACTCTGCTCGTGGATTTCCTTCAACATGAAATGCGGATACCCGCCCTTCTGCACCGCGTCCATCGACTCCGTAACGGTTTCCGGCATTCGATCAATCTTTTTCCCATCCTTGACCGAGCGCACTTCGACATGATCTGCCCACAACGTGACGATCTCCCCATCCTGCGGGCGGATGACCGTGCGGGTGAGTGGCAGAATGGATGGCAGGTCCGACGAGACGCAGGTGAAGCCCTCGCCGAGTCCCACCACCATGCCCGAACCTTTTTTGAAGGCGTAGAGTTTATCGTCGCCCGCGCGCCCGATGACGAAGGCATAATCGCCCTGCAGGTCGCCGTACGCCAGACGGATGGCGTCAATGAACTCGTAGCCGCGGTTGAGGTAACGCTCCACCGCATGGACGCAGGTCTCACCGTCGTTCTGCGAACGGACGGTGAGCCCCTCGGCGATGAACTGCTCGCGCAGCTCGACGTTGTTGACCACGTTGCCGTTGTGCGCGCCGACTAAATCACCATCGGAGTCGAGATGCGGCTGCGCGTTGACCTGTGAAGGTTCGCCAAATGTCGCCCAGCGTAACTGCACGATGCCGCGCTGTCCGCGCAGTTCGGCAAAGTTATATTTTGCCGCCACTTCCTCCACTTTCCCAACGTCCTTGCGCAAATCAATCTTGCTTCCGTTCAGCGCCGCCGCGCCGACCGAATCGTAGCCGCGGTAGGTCAATCGCTCTGCCGCCGCGATGAGGATGGGTCCGATGGCTTCTTCTTTGCTCGTTACGTAACCGAAAATTCCGCACATGGAATGGGTTTCTCCTGTTGGATCCTGTTTTTTAGGATTATATCGCCGATGCGATATGACCAAGTCTCCTGGAAGAAAGTTAAGAAAAACGTCACCCCCGAAGATGAGCTCATTTCGGGGGTGACGTTTCAATTTCAATTAGGGATGGTTGCCGTTTCCATTACCGCCCGACCACAGCGGCTGCCCCGTTTCACTGCGGAACGTGTAGGTGATACCCATCGAGTCCAGGGTGACTGAGATGGCGCTGTACAGTCCCTGGTCGCCGGGGAACATCACCACAGTCACGCCTTCACCGATTTGCGGGGTGAACCCGATGGATTGGCTGAAGCGCGGGTTGCCCGTATCCACATACACTGCCTGACCGTCGTCTGTGGTGAGGCTGATGCCCATTCCGTCATACGCTGAGATGACGCCGTGGACTGTGGTGACATTCGTGACATTCGCCTGCGGGACCCCGCTTCCTGCCTGACTTTGGGCTGACTGCCCTCCCTGACCGTTTGCGCCGTATCCGTTGCCGCCCTGATTGCCATTGCCCATTGAACCTGCCACAATGGATGCATAGACTTCGGCGGAGAGATATTGCGGCTGATAGACTTCACCTGTCGTCTGGAGGAGCGCGCCCGTAAAGGCGTTGAGGTGGTGGTAGGAACCGTTCATCAGGTTGTTGTACACCCATTGGATGTCGGCGTTATCGGTTTGGGCGAGGCGGGTTTGCAGGTCGAGGATGTCAATCTCTTCGATCGCTGCGCCGACTTTGAGCGCGTCCGCCAGTGAGATAGAGCCTTGCGCGGTCAGTTGGTCATACAACGCCTGGAGGTTGGGGTCGGTGAATTGACCGGGAGCAAGCACCGGGTCGGTCAGACCGTAGCGGTCCAACAGCAGTTTGACCTCGTCCATGTGCATCTGCTCGCTGGCGGCGATATTCTGGAAGGTGGGTTGTCCCCAGATTGCGTAGAGGGCGTTGTAGACGTCGCGGGCAAGCTTTTCCTCTTCACGCATGAAAAGCAGGCTGGCAGTTTCCTCGGCGCTCAGGTCGGAGGCGGGGATGCCCGTAATGCCTGCGCCGTTACCGTTCTGGTTGCCGTTCGCGTTTCCGTTGCCGCCCTTTCCGTTTCCATTCCCAGTTTGGATGGCGGTGTCGGGTGCAGCGGCGGTCTGGGCATCGGGGGAAGCGTAGGCGTTGTAGGCGCTCGCTCCCACTGCGATCACGATGACCGCTGAAAGGATGCCGATCAAGAGGTTCTTCAGGTTTTTCATTTTGTTCTCCTTGTTTTTCGGTTCACGCCTTGCGTGTTGTTTTTCTGCCGATCTCGTTCGTTTGAGATCCAATCTTTCTGACGCTCATCATACCTGCCTAGTGTAAAGAAATTGTGAAGAATAGCACAAGGAAATATGTGGATGATCTTTGCAGTATCTTCATAATTTCTTCCTTGTTTCATCAAAAGGTTTTGATAAAACAAAGGTGTAGTTTGTGAAAATATTTACAGGAGCATGCCATGGACGAAAAAAATTCCCTGCCTGAACCTTCGATCTTCGAACGAATGCGAAACCGCCTCACGCCCGAAGGCATTCCCAGTGACGACCGTGGACGAATGCGCATGGTGATGGACAGCCTGATCCTGCATATCCATCCTGCCAAAGTGGAGGTCTCTTCGATGAAGTGGACGTACACCTGGGGATTGGGCGGTCTGGCGGCGTTGTTGATGATAATTCTTGGTCTGACTGGCATCGTCCTCCTCAACAACTACACGCCTGCCGTGCCGCAGGCATATCTCGACATCCTGGAGATCAATTCCAACGTCTGGTTCGGCGAACTGATCCGCAACCTGCATCACTGGAGCGCTAACCTGCTTATTGTCGTGTCGGTGCTTCATTTGATCCGCGTGTTTGTGACGGGCGCCTATCGTCCGCCGCGCGAGTTGAACTGGCTGATTGGCGTCGCCATGCTCCTGCTTGTTCTTGGTGCAAACTTCACAGGTTACCTCCTGCCATGGGATCAACTTGCCTACTGGGCGATCACGGTCGGCACCAGCATCCTCAGTTATGTGCCGCTCATCGGGCAATGGCTCACGCGGCTTGTCCTCGGTGGACCCGAGGTGGGGGCGAACACCCTGCTCAATTTCTACTCGATGCACATCTCGTTTATCCCGCTTATCATCTTTGGGCTGATGTCCTATCACTTCTGGCGCGTCCGCAAAGACGGCGGCTTGACCGTCCCCAAATCATCCAAACAGACGGAGGACCCAAAACCTGAGCGCGTCACCACCATCCCGCACCTTGTCCACCGTGAATTCATCTTTGCCCTCGCCTGGACAGCGGCGCTTCTGACCTTTGCCATGCTTGTCCCTGCGCCATTGGAGGGGATCGCCAACCCAGCCATGTCTCCCAACCCTGCCAAGGCGCCGTGGTATTTCATGGGATTACAGGAACTCCTGCTTCACTTCCACCCGCTGGTTGGGGCAATTGTCATTCCTTCGCTTGTCATCATCGGCATCTTCACGCTCCCGTTTTTTGACCTCAATCCGAAAAGCGTGGGCGTGTACTTCCGTTCCCGCCGCGGGCGTTCCCTCACTCTGCTTGCCGTCGGCATCGCACTGATTGCCACACCCAGTTGGGTTCTGCTCGACGAATACGTCCTGAACTGGACGCTCTGGCTTCCGACATGGAACACCCTGTTCTCGAACGGGCTTATCCCGCTGGCCGTCATCCTGCTTCCGCTCCTCCTGCTCGATAGTTGGATTCAGAATTCCTTCAAGGCGGATACGGAGGAGCGCGTGCTTTTCATCGCCTCCTTCCTCTTCACCGCCTTCATCATCCTGACCGTCATCGGCATCTTCTTCCGTGGACCAGGCATGAGTCTCTACTTTCCCTGGAACATGCCTATCGTCACCCACTAATTCCCCATCACGACGTACTGGAAACCAACCATGACCGACACCCCTGCCTCCACCCCCCTCTCCCGCCGCGACTTCCTCAAAGCCGCGTGGATGTTCCTTGGCGGGATCGCCGCACTCGAAACCGCCGGCATATTCATTGCCTACCTCCAGCCGCGGCTGGCTGAAGGCGAATTCGGCTCCGTCATCGTCCCCGGTAAAGTGGACGACTTTCCGCCCAACTCCGTGACCCACATCCCCAACGGACGTTTCTACATTGTCCGCACCGGCGACGGCGGCTTCCTCGCCGTCTACCACCGCTGCACGCATCTCGGCTGTACCGTCCCGTGGGACCAGACCGCCCAGAAATTCATCTGTCCTTGCCACAACTCACAATTTGACCGCCAGGGCGTCGTCGAGAATTCCCCCGCCCCGCGTCCGCTCGACCTGTTTGCCCTCACCATCGAAGACGGCGAACTCAAAGTGGACACCGGTACCATCATTCAACGTCAAACCTTCGAAACTGCGCAGGTGGTGTATCCATGAAACCAAAATCCTACCTCATCGAATCCCTCATCGGCTTGGGCGCACTGCTCGTCGTCGTCTCCGCCCTCGGCTATTACATCCTCAACGAACCGGCCCGCATCCTAAACGCCCAAAGAGACGTTATCGCTGCCCAACTCGATGACGCCATGACCCTGTACGCCGAAAACTGTTCCGTATGTCACGGCTTGAACGGTGAAGGCATCGGCGCCACCCCTCCCCTCGACAGCGCCGTCCTGCGCACCATGCCCTACGATGAAATCTACAAAACCATCTCGCGTGGACGTTACCAAACCGCCATGCCTGCCTGGGCAATTGAAGACGGCGGTCCGCTCAGCGACTACCAGATCAACGAATTGGTGACGCTGATTCTCTACGGAGATTGGACCGAGACTGGAAACCGCACTATCAACCTCGGCTTTGCTCCGCTCATCCCGTTCACCACCGAACCTGATCCTGTGTTGCTCGCTGAAATAGCGAATCTCCCCGATGGCTCCACCCTTCAAACCGCTGTTCAACTTTTTGCCGCCCATTGCGTTGCCTGTCACGGGGCGGATGGACTTGGCACCGCCATTGCCCCTGCTTTGAACGATCCTGCTGTCCGCCAAAAAACCGCTGAGGACATCTCCCGCATCATCACCTACGGGAATACTGGCACCCTCATGGCTGGCTGGAACAACGTTCTGGCGACCGATGAAATCAACGCCCTTACCTCCCTCATCGAGCGTTGGGATGAAATTCCTCTTGGGACGATTCCCGCTCCAAACGTCCCCATCCCGGTTACGGAGGAAAGTCTGGCGCTTGGCGGTCAACTCTTTGCCGCCAACTGCGCTCGCTGTCACGGACCGGAAGGGCAGGGAACGCCGCGCGCGCCCTCCCTCAACGTCAAATCCTTTCTCACCCAAACCAGCGACCAAGCCATTCAACAGATCATCACACTGGGGGTTCCTGGCACCGCCATGCCCAGTTGGGGCGACCGCATGTCGGATGCAGAGATTCAAGCCATCGTTGGCTTCATTCGCCAATGGGAGCCTACCGCGCCCGAAGTTGCGGTACTCACTCGTCCTGGCGGGGGAGGTCCCCCCTGGTTGAGAAATGACACAACCAATGTGAATCCGCTTCCTTCAACAAATCGTCCTGTTCAACCGACAGAGCAAATCACCTCCCTCCTGGATTGGCGCATCCTGATCCTGATTGGCGCGGTTCTTTCCCTTGCCTTCGCCTTGATTGCCGCAGGCACATTCTCTCTTCGATGAAACAGGGAGGTGGATTAAGGTCCACCTCCCGTCAAGAACCTGCATCCCACGGCGCGACGCCGCGTCCGCGCCCGCCTCGCAGCGACCCGATAACGGCTTCCGCCAAATCAGGCAGAATCTCCGCCGCCGCGATCAGTATGGGTCCGAGCGCTTCTTCTTTGTTCGTCACATAACCGAAAATTCCGCACATGGAATGTTGTTTCTCCTGAAATGGATTTGCAGGACGATTATATCTTTGTTGCGTCTCTCGTATGAGCGGAAAACGGCCTCATCTGCTGTTTATGGCGCTATGACAAATGTCGCAATTTTTCATGACATTCGTTACTATTGTTATCGTTTTCCACTTTGCTATACAAAAATTAAAACTCGATTTCGAACGCGAGTGATTTCGGGCGGCGAAGACCCCGTTGCCTGATATGGTCGCTTTCCCGCGATGGGATGGGCAACGGGCGAGCCAATAGCGAAACCGGCCGGTAGTGGCCGGTTATTTGTTTAAGACATTGTCCTTGGGAGGGACGAAATGAACACAAAATTCCTTGACAACTTCATGCGGGTGGTTATTGCTCTGGCGTTCGCGCTGGGGATGGTGGGAGCGCCGGCGGCCGTTGTTCAGGCAGAGGGCGGGAACCCTGTCTTTGGCGTCCGCTGGCCGCACTTTCAAATAATCGAAGGTTGGGGCTGGACGCCTGGCGCAACAGTGATAATTGAGGTTTACTCCCCATCATACGCACCGTTGCCGGTTTATACAGGCAGCGCAACGGTCGAACCTTTTTGGTGGGATCCTAACAATACAAATTTTCAACATCGAATAGAAGGATATTATCCCAAAGTAGGGGATAGAGTGGTTGTCTCTGACGGTGTTACAACCAAAGAGCACATTATCAAACTGATAGCGATTATTGGCATTGACCCTGTCGGAGATCTTGTTTACGGCATTGCAGACCCTGGTGAACGTGTGACGGTGTGGACCTATAATAACAGTCCAATGTTCACTCGATATGCTTATGCCGACGCTAATGGCAACTGGGTTGTAAACTATTCAATCCCCGGAGAGCAAGACGATGAACAAGACATCGTTGATATTCGCTATGGACAGGCAAACGAGGCGTGGGTCAATGATGAAGATGGGGATGGCACGAACGTTGCCTTTGGATTCAATCACCGCTTCTCTGTGCAAATGTGGTCACACGAGGTCAACGGTGAGAGCTGGATAATTGGCGCTTCTGTCATGTTGACCATTGATGACCCAACCACAACTCAATTGCCCGACTATACCAAAACACAGACAGTGAACGCTCTCAATGGCTCGGTGCAGTTCCGATTGTGGGAAGACGGTTTCACCCTGCAGCCCGGTATGATCGTGACTATGACGGACGGCGTTATCACAAAAACACATGTGGCGACAAACCTGACCGTCACAAATGTAGATCCCAACACCGATACCGTATCCGGGCATGGGAATCCAAACCAGGATGTTTGGGTGGATGTGTGGTGTGACGGAGACTGCCCTTCGCGGCATATCGTTGCCGATGCGAATGGGGACTGGCTGGCCGATTTTTCCGTCCCGGGCGACGAAAATTGGGAAAACAACACCTATGATATTCAATATGGTAGCCGTGGTGAGGTCCGCCAATGTGATGACGACTGGGATTGCACACAATATGGCTGGAATGCTCCACCTTGGCCCGTCTGGGTGGCGCCAGATTCGGTTCCATTCGTCGTGGGAGTGGGATGGGGGGATGTGAATTTGAAGCGCCCTGACTATGAGCAGACGACAATGATCATCGCAAATCTCTTGTGGGAGCCCCTTTTTCGTGTCTCTGAAGACGGCGCCCTCATCAAAGCAATGGTTCAGGATTATTCCGTCTCAGCGGATGAACGTGTATATACCTTTACCCTGCGCGACGATGCATACTGGTCGGATGAGGTTCCCGTAACTGCCCAGCACTTTGTGGATGGTTTCCTGCGCCTGCTCCATCCTGATACTGCTACGGACTATCGTTTTTTCTTGTATCCAATCGTCGGTGCAGCGACCTATGCTAATAATCCAGGTACGGATCCGTCTACGGTTGGGCTGGCAGCATTGAATGAGCATACGCTTCAAATCACTCTGATCAAGCCAACCTCCTATTTTTTGCAGACTCTGGCCTTTCCCGGTATGTTTCCAGTCCGAGCGGATTTGATTGACCGCTATGGAGATACGTGGGTTGAACCTGGCAAACTGGCCGGGAACGGCCCCTATCGCCTGGTCGAGCGTGATCCATCTCATATCCTGGTGGAAAAAAATCCCTACTTCCATAACGCCGATCAGATCATGCTCGAGCAGATCGGTTTTGCGGTCATTTCCGATGAAGAAGAACTGCTGGCAGCCTATCGCCGCGGCGAGGTGGATGCCATGTTAGGAATTCCGAATTCGGCCCTAAACGATCCGTCCCTGGATCCAGATCGCGTGGACTTCAATACGCCAGGGGTACAATATATAAGCCTCAACATTGCTCAACCGCCCACTGACAATTTGCTGGTTCGCAAAGCATTAGCCTCTGCCATTAACCGGCAATCCATTCTGACATTGGGTCCCTATGGGTTGCAGGAGGCGACGGGGATTATTCCGCCTGCCCTGCCCGGCTATCAGGGCGATTCTGTTGGGTATCCATTCAATCCAAGCCTCGCACAAGATTTGCTGGCCCAGGCTGGATATCCGGGCGGCGCAGGTTTTCCCGAAATCGTGCTGTACAGCAGACGATACAATGCGATCATAGAGACGGTTGCGGAACAATGGCGTACTGTGTTGAATATTCCGGTTCATGTTGTGTATAGGTCAGATCTTTATGGATATATTCGAGATGTATGTCAAGTTAACCCGGCAGATTGCTCTCTCAATGGATACCGCATGGGATGGCTGATTGATTATTTTGACGCTTACAATATCCTGGGCGATATGCTTGTTGGCAATGATGTGCTTGGCGGTTTTGGTCCGATTGGCTGGCATAATCCGCGTTACAACGAATTGTTGGAGCTCAGCCTGGCCGAATCGGACCCAGCACAGCGCATTCTCTACTATCAGGAGGCTGAGACGATTATTGTCGAAGAGGATGCTGCGGTTATTCCCCTCATCTACACCAAGGGTATTGGGCTAGTCAAAGCGGGCTTCACCACCGATGACCGAGGCCTTTTCCCATATTTTGATCTTTGGGGCAATGTGGATACCGATGGCGACGGCCGGCACGACTTGCTCGATCCCTGCCCCGGCGATGCAAACAATACCTGTGATCCAAACGGCTCTGCGGCCTCCATCATTGGCGCGAGCGGCGGCGCCCTTGCAACCGAAAATGACAGAGTTGAAATAATGGTGCCGGCGAATGCCTTGCAAGGAAATACAGTCATCTCCGTCACCGATATGGGCGGTGGGTATGAGGTTGCCACCTATCAGGGTACGATGAATGTTTTCCAGAGTTACAGCATTCAACCGCACGACACACGCTTCGATCAGCCTGTCACCATCACCTTCCGCTGGGCCGACGCTGACAACGATGGCATTGTGGATGGAACATCCCTGAGCGAGACCAAAATATTGATCATAAAAGATGGCTTGATTTTGACGCCATCCTGTGCAGTCAACCCAAATTGCAACATGACGGCCAATGAATTGTCGCTTCAAATCACGGATTTGAGTCTCTTTGAACTGGCTGTGCCAATCGATACCACCCCGCCTGTCATCACGCCCGTCATTACAGGCACGCAGGGCGAGAATGGCTGGTACACCAGCGCGGTGACTGTTGCCTGGCAGGTAAGCGATGGCGAATCGGAAGTTACAAGTATGAACGGCTGTGGAATGGTGACGCTCACGGCTGACACCGCTGGCGAGTCTTTTACCTGCTCTGCCGAAAATTCGGCCAGGTTGTCTTCCACAGAAACCGTAACCGTCAAGATTGACCAGACGCCGCCGGTCATCACCTGGTTGGGCAACATAAACAACGGCGATTCGTTCTACTATGGTTTCGTCCCGCCCGAGTCGACCTGTACTGCCGTTGACCCGACCTCCGGGCTAGCTGGTTCCTGCGTGGTCAGCGGCTATCAGATCACACCCGGAACGTATACCTTGTTTGCCCGGACTTCTGATCATGCAGGTAATCAGTCCGTGCAATCGCGCCAGTACACCGTGTTGGGTTGGACGCTCAGAGGCTTTTACCAGCCGGTGGACATGAACGGCATTTATAACCTGGTCAAAGGCGGCAGCACCGTGCCGTTGAAATTCGAAATCTTTGCCGGTTCCACCGAACTTACCGACACTGTCTACGTGAAGAGCCTCTCCTATGCGGAAACGTCATGTAATGCAAATGCGATCACGGACGAAATCGAACTGACCGCCACCGGCGGCACCAGTCTGCGCTATGACGTACAAAGCGGGCAGTTCATCTACAACTGGAAGGCGCCATCCACAGCCAACAAATGCTATCGTGTGACCATAATCACGCAGGATGGCTCTGCCCTGCTGGCGTACTTCAAACTGAAATAACCGCGCCGGGAACCAAAAGGGACTGTCCGCCTTGGGCAGTCCCTTTGGATTAAGATCCCCTTACTTTTATAGTGCAAAGTCTGACGCTATGGCATAGGCAGACGTTCTCTAAAATATCCGCTACGGCGCATGAGTGCGCCTCCTGAGCTCACTATTCATTATCCCACGGCGCGACGCCGCGTCCGCGCCCGCTTCGCAATGACCCGATAACGGCTTCCGCCAAATCGGGCAGAATCTCCGCCGCGGCCGCCAGCAGACCGAAGCAGCCCGCGATCATCATGTCGCCGAAAGGAGTGGCAAAGTAGGGGTGTAGTCGACCGCTGACCGCAGACGATGGACGATTATTCGCGGTCAGCAGTCTGTTGTCCGCCGTCTGAAACATGCTTCGCCTTGGACCCGTCACCACCACGTCAAAATCATCCCGCCCGAATTCAAACACTTCGCCGGTGTACATCAACGCGCCGTGACCCATATCGTCGAACACATCTTGATGCTCGAGCGAACCATCCGCTAATTTGCGAATCAACCCTTCCAGTTTGGGCAGGTCAATCTCACCTGTGTGATGTTCGAAAACGCCCTCGATGCCCTTTTCACCCAGCCGAAACGCCAGCGTGTGGAAATTGCCCACATTGACAATAATCTTGCGTTCGCGCTTTGCCACCACAGGGTCGAAGGTCGCGCCCAGCACGGCGGCGGGGGCGGTATCCATCACCACCAGCGGACAAGGCAGGTCACCCGCCGAGTCCGCGACGGATTGCAGGCGGGTCATGATTTCAGGGATGTTGCTGGAGCGATAGGCAAAGGCGGAAAGCGAGTTCTTTTTCCTGATGCGGTCATCGAGATAATCGAACCTGAATTGCCTGTCCGAAACGCCCGGCGGCGCGTTGCCGTGATCGAAGACCGCCACCGCAATTGCTGATACGTCATCCAGCGAAACGCCGTAATCGGCGAATGTCCTGGCGATCAGCGGGAAATCGAAATCCTTCAATTCAAGACGATGGACCGTGGACGGCAGGCCATTTGCTTCATCTTCTGAAATTATTTTGATTCCCAATGCTTCCACTTTATCCAGTTCATCGTTGAGCGTCGTCGCGGCGGAGGGCGTCATGTACACGGGAATCCCGGCGCGGGCGTATTCCTCGATGGCCCAGGCGGAAGGTCCGCCGCCCATTTGGTGTCCGGTCAGCAGGATCGGGGTCCGGGCATGAAGCGACTGCTTGAGGCGGCGGTGAATCATCATGGTGGGCGAAGGCAGAACGAGTTTGAATCCGTTCTCGAGGTCGAGGTTCGAATCGTAGAGGAAAATGTCCTGCGTGCCGGTGCCGATGTCTACCGTTAAAATTTTCATGTGAGACTCCCCCTTCTCCTTTTGGGAGAGGGGCAAAGGGTGAGGTTAGATCTCGATCCCCAGCCACTGGCGGATGAAATATCCGATGATGAACGAGAATAACGCCACCCCGAGGCTCAACCCTGCCATCTCCAGGAAGCGAGCTTTGAAAGACTCGCCCTTGGCGATGGAGATGTAGTAATTGAAGGCGGCGATGATTGCGACGGCGGTTGCCAGCGCAATGACCAGGTCGGCGTAGAAGTTTTCGGGCATGAGCAGGTAGGGCAGGACGAGCAGGGTGACGGTGATGATGTAGGCGATGCCCGTGTAAATCGCCGCACGGATGGGGTTCTTGGCGGTTTTCTCCGAGCGGGTGGAAAGATACTCGCTCGCCGCCATCGAGAGCGAGGCGGCAATCCCCGTGATGAGGCCCGAAAGGGCGATCAACTTTCCGTTTTGCAGGGCAAGCGTCAGACCGGCGAGCGCGCCGGTCAGTTCCACCAGCGCGTCGTTCAGACCCAGCACTACCGACCCGGCGTACTGCAATCGCTCTTCGTCCAGCATTTCGATGAGTTGCTGTTCGTGGCGATCTTCCTCCTCCTGAATTTGCTGCGCTTCGGGAATGACGCCGACAACGGATTCGTAACTGTCCTGCGCCTTTTCCTCGCCCATTTCCATTAGCTTCACTCCGAAGGTGAACCCCAGCAGGCGGCTGACCAGGTAATAGAACCAGACGGCAACCCAGTTCGGCTGAACGTCTTCCCCGGTGTATGTCTTCCACCTTTCGAAGTGGCGTTTCTCGTCCTCGGCGATTTGGTCAAGGATTTTTGCATTTTCGGGGGAGTTGATGCGCCTTGCCAGCCGCTTGTAGATGTGATATTCGGTGATTTCGGTTTTCTGGAATAGAAGCAGTTTGCTGCGAATGTCATCTGTCAGTTGCATGATGTTCTCCTGAAGGTAATGCCGGTATTTTAACCAATTTGAGGCACTCCCGGCAAAGTCGGGCAAAATATTATGAAAGCGCAAACCGGCAATGGCGCATGAGTGTATACGGTACAAAACCGCGTGCGGACAAACCGTCATTGATTTATAACCGGCTTTGCTGTAGTATGGAGATACACCGCGTCAATTTGGAGGACATATGCGAAGCCTGAAGCGTCATGCCCTTTTGTGGTTTAGCGTCTTTTTGTGGATTATTTCCTTTTCTTGCAAAGCCCTGGCGCCTGTATCCGCGCCTATGTCCACGGAAACACCGCGCTCCACTGGTACGCCCCTCCCAATCGCCACCGGTACGCCTGTTCCAACGAACACACTGCGCCCCTCCCCAACTCTCAGGCCTACGCGTACGCCCAATATGACCGCCACACAACGATTCGAAACTTATGCCGCCGAGGCGCAAAAATATTACGATTTGGGGTACATCTCCACAGCGGATGGAAAATTCGTGGAATACGATGATTTTTCCGAGGAGTGGGCGCAGATGGGCTGGTACAACTGGTGGATTCTCGGCGAAGAAGCCGAAAATTTCTACCTCAGCGCCCATGTCAAATGGTCCAGCGCGTATCAAAATGCCGTGAATTCGGGTTGCGGGTTTGCCTTTGCCATTCAGAGGAATACGGACCATTACGCCGTTTTCCTGGATCGTTCGAGGGTCATCTTCCTCGTTTCGAATTCCAAGGGAACTCGAGAAGTCGAATTAACCCGCGGCAACCCGAACGTACGCTTTGGCAACCCGGCAGAGGCAGATTTTGTCCTTTTTGTGAAAGGGCGGTATGCATTTGTGCTTGTAGACGGATTGCCGAAAGGGGAATACCTTTTGCTGCCAAGCCAGCAGGTGCGCGGCAAGTTGGGGCTCACCCTGCTTTCGGGCACCAATCGGGATTATGGCACACGCTGTGAAATGACCAATCTTCATGCGTTTTTTCCCAGCGAATAGGTCAGCCCTCAGTATGATTCTGCCGATGGGGGGCATTTTGATGTGCTTCCCCGTTTTCAACCGCAGGAAGCCGCCTTTCCCTCGCATAGAACCGAGGAATAGGGTATCATATCGAACATCAGGCTGCCGGTTTTAAATGGAGTCGAATCTTAAATGACCAATCCTGCGCTGGCGGATGTGCTTGCCAGTTATGTTCCCAGACTAATTCAAAAACGAGTCGCCGCCGATCCCTCGCCGATCGAATCACCTGTGACGGAGGAGATTTACGCGGCGGTTCTTTTTGCCGATATTTCCGGTTTTACCCGGCTTACGGAAAGTCTTGCGGAAGCGGGTCCCGCCGGGGTCGAGACGATCGCCAACATCCTCAACGAATATTTTGGACAACTCATTGACATCGTGCACAACTACGGCGGGGATATTGTCAAATTTGCGGGCGACGCGGTGATCGCAGTCTGGACCATTGCTTCGGATCAAGGGAAACTCGGTTCTATTTCGAGAGCCGATCAATGGCAGTGGACCATGCGCGCCGCCGAATGCGCGCTCGAAATCCGTGAAAAACTTTCCACCTACAAGGTCGAAAACGCCAATCTCTATCTTAAACTTGCCATCAGCACCGGGAGCGTGATCACCGCTCACGTTGGAGGTGTCTTCAATCGTTGGGAATTCCTTCTCACCGGAAACCCTCTCGTCGAGGTGGGCATCGCAAATTCCCTGGTCAAGGCGGACGAGATTCTCATCACCCCTTCCGCATGGAAGTTGATCCATAATGACTGTGTTGCCGACGTGGTCGAATTCGAGTTGAAAGACGCCATCGCCCAGGGCGGGCGGTTGAAGTATCTGACCAAACCCTCCTCGATTTTTGAAAACCCGCCCCAGCCTGTCATTCCCGAAGGCGCGGAAAGCTCGCTGCGACCCTACATCCCCGGCGCCATTATCAACCGCCTGACTGCCGGGCAAAGCAGCTGGATAGCGGAGTTGCGGCGCGTCACCGTGTTATTCATCAATCTGCCGGAGATCGATCAGCGCACCGAACTGGCTGAGGCGCAGAATTTGGCGCGTCTGATTCAGCGATCGGTGTATCGTTACGAGGGAAGCATCAACAAGATCAGCGTGGACGACAAGGGCATCACGCTCGTCGCCGCGTTGGGACTGCCGCCGTTCGCGCACGAGGATGACCCGGCGCGCGGTATACAAGCCGCATTGATGATTCGCAAGGAGTTGACGCGCCTGAAAGTCCGCAGTTATATCGGCATTACCACCGGACGCATTTTTTGCGGTTCGATCGGCAACGCTTCACGCCGCGAATACACGACCATTGGCAACGCGGTCAACCTTTCGGCGCGTTTGATGGGGGCGGCGCTCAAACAGGATGAGTTGGTCGTCAAATATGGCGTCCCGATCATCTGCGATCGCGCCACGTTCGATGCGGCGAAGGAAACGGTCGAGTTCGAGGCTTTGCCTCCTCAGCGGGTCAAGGGTCGGGACGAACCGGTGGAAGCTTTTCATCCGATAGACCTGAAAAAGAGCGTCATCCGCCCCCGGACGGAGTTGATTGGGCGGCAGGAGGAAAAGACCATGATCGCCAACGCCTTGCAGGAATTGGCGCGCGGCGAGGAGCATCAGACCCTGATCTTGCAGGGTGAGGCGGGCATCGGCAAATCTCGCCTCTTTGAAGACCTGGTGCGTCAGGCGGAAACTTTGCATGTGCACATGTTTGCCGGGGGCGGCGACCCCATCGAGAGAACGAACTCATATCACGCATGGCGTCCCATCTTTTACAAAATCTTCGAAATTGACGAACTGGCAGGCAAGGCGGCTTCGGCTGACGAAGCGCGTGCTTTAGTGCAGGACAGGGTGCTTGACAAACTCAGGGAAGTGGATGCGGATTTGATCCGGTATTATCCGTTGTTGGGCGTGATTCTGCCGATGAGCGTGCCCGATAACGAGTTGACCTCCGCCATGACCGGTGAGATTCGAAGCGGCAACATCCGCGAAGTGTTGACCCGTGTGCTGTCTCACACCGCCGACCATAAACCCCTGCTGATCGTTCTGGAAGACTTGCACTGGTTCGACTCGGCTTCGTGGGCGCTGCTTGTGGATGTGCAACAGAAGGTGCGTCCGCTCTTCCTGGCTCTCAATACGCGTCCATTGTCCGACCCGGTGCCCGTTCAATTCAAGCAGTTGGTAGATTACCCGAATACGCGTCTCGTCAAACTGGAGGCAATGATGCTCGACGATGTCGAGGCGCTGGTTTGTCAGCGGCTGGGGGTCAAATCCATTCCGCCCATGATCGGAAGATTGATCCGCGAGAAATCGGAGGGACATCCCTTTTTTGCGGAAGAGCTTGCATACGCGCTCAGGGAATCGGGAGTCTTGATTATCGAAAATCAGGATTGCAAGGTGGATCATCGCTTCATGAACTTTGAAGATATTGCCCTGCCGGATACGCTTCAAGCCGCCATCACCAATCGGATTGACAGCCTGGACCCGTCGCAACAATTGACTCTCAAGGTAGCCAGTGTCATCGGGCGTATTTTTACCTTTCGCCTGCTTCAGGCGGTGCACCCGATCGAAGCGGATAAACCATCGCTTCCCGGGTACATGGAATCGCTCACCCGCCTGAGCCTGACCCTGGTCGAGACGGAGGCGCCTGATCTGGCGTACATCTTCAAGCATGCCGTCACGCAGGAGGTGGCTTACAATCTGATGCTCTATTCCCAGCGCAGGCAATTGCATCAGGCGGTGGCGGAATGGATCGAGCAGAACCATTCGGACAACCTGGAGTCTTATTTCACCCTGCTTGCCCATCACTGGACGCAAGCCGCCGAAATGCCGGACGCAACCAGGAACGAATTCGCCATCGAGAAGGCGGTGCATTATCTTGAAGGAGCCGGTGAACAGGCGATGCAAAATTATGCCAACGCGGAGGCGATTCAATTTTTTACCCAGGCGCTGGAATGGGACGCGAGACTGCCCAGGCATCCGGGCAGGGATGCCGCCCGCAGGCGACAGGTGCGCCGGGCGCGCTGGCACAGTCGCATTGGATTGTCCTATTATGGGTTGGGCAGGCTCCCCGATTGCGAGAGACAGGTTCGTGAGGCGCTGCGCCTGTTGGACAGTCCCATTCCCGGGTCGGGCATGCTGTTTGCATTGGGTCTCCTGCCGCAAGCGGCGCGCCAGGCGTTCCATCGTTTCTTTCCTTCCCGCTATGTCGGTTCGACCACAGGCGATCATCGGGAGGCGGCATTGGAGGTGGCGCGGCTGTACGAATTGATGTCGCGCGTCTATTTCTATTCGAACGAAACGCTCCCCATCGTTTATGTGGCTTTACGATTTCTGAACGAAGCGGAAAAAGCCGGAATTTCGCCCGAACTGGCAGTGGCATATACCAGCGCGGCGGTTTTGGCGGGTCTCATGCAGTTGCATAAACTTGCCGAGACTTATGTGGAGCGCGGCATTTCCGTTGCCGAGAGGGTCAACCAGCCGTCCAATCTGATCACGGTTAATGTTGTGTCTTGTGTTTATCTGATCACCGTCGGCAAATGGGATGAGGTGCGCGCCCGTACCCTCAAAGCCAAGGCGCTTTGTGAGCAGTTGGGTGATTACCGCCAATGGGGCGATGCGACCGTTCTGCTCGCGGAGAGCGCTTTGATTGCCGGAGACAGTCAATATGCCCTGGACATTCAAACCCAACTGCTCGAGGATGCGCGGCGCCGCAGGAATCCCCTGCAACAAATGTGGGCGCTCTTTGGAGTATCCGCGAACAACCTCAGGCTTGGCAGGGATGCGGATTCGGTGTCCATGCTGGAGGAAGCGCTCCAAATGCTGGAAGGGCTTCCCAATTTTGCCTCATCCGTCAATACCTATGCCCATCTTGCCCTTGCCCATTATCGCCGGGGTGAGATCGAAAAAGCCTTGGCGTCCGCCGCTCACGTACTGCAATTGGCAATGAACCGGCGTCCCACCGTCTACTCCATGGGCTTGGGCTTTTCCGCCGTTGCCGAGATTTACTTTGATTTGTGGGAAACTGCGCTTCAGCGAGCGGATGCAAGGATCGAAGCCGCACGATATAAAAGTCTTGCGGAAAAGGCGCTGAAACTCTTGCGCGCCTTCAAAAGCGCCTTTCCAATCGGCGAGCCAATGCTGGCGTATTATGCGGGGTTGTACGACTGGCTGGCTGGACGAGACTCGCGCGCCGTTCGCCTTTGGACACAGGGTCTGAATGCCGCCCGAACATTCAGGATGTGGCACGAACAGGGATTGATCCACATGCGGTTGGGCGCGGCATCTTTGGGCGATGCGAGTGTGCGCAAAATGCACTTCGATGAGGCGATCCGCATCTTTGGAGAGATGGATGCCATCCCCTATTTATTGCGGACTCGTGAACTGGCATATCGCCGCTGAGCGGTTATTCATAATCAGTTGTTAACACTTTTGGGTGGGTCTTTTATGGAGTGGGGAGATTATAATTTGCCTTGTGCGCTGCATTGCCTGATCCGCGTACATCCTAGGCGTGAGGAATTCGTTTTTATATCCTTCGAGGAAATATGAAGATAAAAAATACTTTGCTCCTTGCCGTTGTGGCTGTTATGGTGTTGACATCCTGCGCCGGACAAACGCCGGCGGTGCCCACCGATCTGCCGCCCGCCACGCCGATTGAACCCCGCGCAATCGTGATTGGCGATATTTCCGACGACCCGGCGGAGGTGATCGAGGGAGCCCAGCCGCTGGCGGACTATCTTGCCAGTCAGTTAAGCGAATTCGGGATCACGGAAGGCAAGGTGCGGGTTGCGTCGTCCATCGAAGAGATGGCGGAATTGCTTGCAAAAGGCGAGGTGGACCTGTATTTCGACAGCATTTATCCCGCCACGTTGATTAGCGACCAGACGGGCGCTCAAATCGTCCTGCGCCGCTGGCGTTTTGGTGTGGATGAATATCAAGGGGTGATTTTTACCAGCGCTTCCAGCGGCATTACTTCCCTCGAGCAACTGCCCGGTCACATGGTTGCCATGGACGCGCCTTATTCCACCTCCGGTTTTCTCCTGCCTTCGGTGCTCCTTCTCGAAAAAGGTTTCACGCTGAGCGGTAAAGAGCGCTATGACGATCCCGTCGCGCCCGGCGAAATTGGCTTTGCCTTCAGTTACGACGACGAAAACACCCTGCAGTGGGTGCTGAACGGATTCACCGCCGCCGGCGTGACCGACGATTTTCACTTCGATGTCGCTTTTCCCGAGGAGGCGAAGAGTCAACTCGTGGAACTGGCTCGCACCGAATTTACGCCGCGACAGGTTGCCCTGATCCGCTCTGGGCTGGGCGAGGAACTGGTTCAGGCAATTGTGCGTGCCTTGACCACGATGCATGAGACGGAAGCGGGCGCGGCGGCGTTGGAGCCTTTCCAAACCTCCAGGTTCGATGAGTTTCCCGAAGGGATCGAATCTGCCACGGCGCGCATGCGCGAAATGATGGAACTCGTCAACGCTATCCGACTGCCTTGATTTTTTCGCTGATGAAACGTTTTCGCAGTTACTGGCTTAAGTTGTCGCTGCAGGGCAAGATCGTGGGGCTGACCAGTCTGCTGGTCATGGCGGCGGTCTTTGCCCTGACCTTTCTTTCCATCCAGCGCGAGCGCGCGAACTTTCAGAGCGAACTATTCGAACAGGCAAACCTCCTGCTCGACGCCACCTCCCTGACACTGCGCGACCAGTTGTATCGTTTGCAGATTGACGAACTGAACGATATGGCGAACGTAATCAGTCGCAACCCCGATGTGACGGTTTTCATGGTATACGATCAGAACGGCAGGGTGCTGGTGGACTCCTCGAGGGAAGGTTTGCTGTTTTCGCAAACCGCCGATCCGCTGGGAGCGAGTCTGGTGCGGCTAGCGGAGGGCACAACGTACTCGGAATGGCAGGATGGGCAGTTGTTGATGGGACGCGCGGTGATCCTGGGCAATCAGCCCATCGGCGCGGTTCTGATCGGGCTTTCCACCGACCCGCTCAATCAAAAGATTCGGACGATCACCTATCAGGGGGTTTTGCTCGGTCTGATTACCCTTGTCGTCGGCGCGGCGATGACCGTGTTCCTGGCGCGGCAGATTGCCAATCCCTTGAGAGAACTTGCCCGCGCGGCGGAGAAAATGGCGGACGGAAACCTTTCGATGCGCGTGGCGGTCAAATCGGGCGATGAAATCGGTCAATTGGCGGGGGCATTCAACGAAATGGCGACCGGCTTGCAGGAACGCGAGTGGCTGAAGGATATGTTCGGGCGTTTCGTCAGCCAGGAGGTGGCGGAGGCGATACGCAACGGGCAGGTGATTCTGGAAGGCGAAAATCGCCAGGTGTCGGTGTTGTTCTGCGACATCCGTGAGTTCACCGATTTTTCGGAACGTCACACCCCGCAGGAAGTGGTCAAACTGCTCAACGAGTTCCTGCCGTTGGTGGTGCAGGCGGCGCAGCGGTACGGCGGCATGGTTAATAAATTCGGCGGCGACAGCACCCTCATCATTTTCGGCGCGCCTTATGAAGTGCAGGATAATGCGTATAAGGCGATTCTCACCGCCCTCGAAATCCGCATGGCGGTGAGACGGTTGAACGTCAGCCTTGCCGAACGGGGCGAAACCTTCCGCGTGGGGGTGGGCATCAACACCGGCACGGCGCTTGCAGGCGCCGTCGGACCGATGGAACGGCAGGAATATACCGTGGTTGGCAACACGGTCAACCTGGCGGCGCGCATTGACGGTTTGAACAAGCAGTTCCCCTCTCACGATATCCTCATCAGTCCGTGGACATATGATGCCTTGGGTGAGCACCGTTCCAAGTTCAACCTGATTTCATTGGGGTCGGTGCAGATACGGGGTCGCAGTGACCCGATCGAGATTTGGGCGGTTCAAGGCAAAGCGTAGGAAAGTCCCATCCAGAGTTGATAGAGTCCAAAACCGAACAGGGCAATCGCCGACGCGCCAATCAGAGCGCGGTTGATCCGCGGACCCAGTTCCCGTGCGAGTCCAAAAACAAGAACAATCGCCGCCAGACTGGCGAGGAAGGTGACGTAAAACCCTGCCAGGAAACCGATCCCGTGCATGGGCGTCTCGCGCCAGCCCCGCATCAGAATCGGACCTGTGACCAGACTCCAGAAAAGATACGGACCCGGGCTCAACGCATTGACCAGCGCGGCTCGCCAGACGCTTCCGCCGGCTTCCGCCTCCACAGCGGAGACCTCCGCCTTGAAATTTTTCCATGCCCGATATGCCCCCGCGGCGAGATAGATGACGAACCCCCCGCCCGCAAAGTAAAGCAGGCGCTCGAACCAGGCTGGAACCTGACTGAGCGCCCACAGGCACAGCGCAATGATCGGCGGGTCGCTGACCAGCGGGGCAAGCGCGGCGGGGATGGCTTTCCGCCACCCTCTGGTCAATGACTGCGCGATGAGATACGTCTGGAATGGACCCGGTTGTACCGCGGCGGCAAAGCCAACCCCGATGCTTTGAAGAATGTACGCCCACATCTACGATTGCCCCACGACTTCATAATGTACAACCTTCGGTTCGAACTCGAGCAGGAAGTCTTTGTCTTCAGGGTAATACTTGGCGACCTCCACATCTTCGCCTGCGAAACCCTGGATGGACTCTAAATCCTTCCAGAAGGTGAGTGTGATGAAATGGGTGACGTCGCCTTCCGTCCGTTCCAGGATGTGGACGCTGAGATTCCCTTCCACCGACCGATAATCGGGAATTGCGCGTGCAATGGTGAACTCACGATATGCCTTTGCCTTTGAGGCTGGGACGCGTCCGTGCCACATGCGTACGATCATGTCTGTTCCTCCGTTTCGAAAACGAACCTGGTCGGGTTTTCATAGAAGACGCTCCACGCGATGCACTGTTTCGGGGTGAAGACGAACAGTCCGCCTTCGTCCCATTGATTCGGTTCGGGGGAATAACCGTTCTCCGCGTATTTCCCGCCGATGGCGTTCGCCAGTCTTTGCGCGAACGCGGGCGCGGGTTTGTCCGCGGCGCGTGATGTCCCCTCCATGATGATGGCTTTCTCTCCGCTTTCGAGATTCAACGTGACATGCGGGTTCTTCTCGATGTTACGGGCGTGACGCGTCTCGGGACTGCCATCATAGTAAAACTTGTTATCGAGGAACACTCCCCAGCGCGGGACGACATGCGGTCTGCCGTCCGGGCGGACGGAACACAGCCAGTAGTGTTTTGCTTCGGTCAATTGCGCGGCGACCCACTCCCAGGTCAGGTAGGAGGCGGGGTTGTCCGCATAGCCGGGAGGAAATTTCGGGCGGGAGATTTTGGGCTCAGGCATGAAGAATTTTCCTGTGTTTGAATTTGGCGTTCAACCTGTCCCACTGCAGGCCAAAGCGGTAACCCAGCCAGCCGGTCAGATAACCCGCCAGCACGTCCGCGAGGTAATGCTGTCCGGTGAAGAGGGTGGAGAGGGAAACGATCACCACGAGGGAAAGCCACAGCCCTTGCAGGCGCGGATACCAGTCGTTATACAACAAGGCAAGCAGGATGGTTGCATAGATGTGCGCACTGGGCAGGGCGTCGTGGTCGCCGCCTGCAACCTGGATGACGCGCAGAAGGCGAGTGAGAATATCCGACCCTTGCAATTCGGGTTGAACGACGTAGGTCGGGAACAAGACATAAATCGAAACCCCCAACGAGCACGTGAAGAAGAGCGCGGCAATGGCCTTGCGGAACATACATTCGTCCGTTTTGAGAATCAGCCAGACCAGCGCAGTTGCCCAAAGCGGATAACACAGCACGTAGGGGATGACCCAAACCGTCCACAGCGGGAAAACATCAATCGGCAATTTGGGCGCAATGCCGCCCTTTATGAACAAACTGGTAGGCATATAGATGGATTGGATGAGAAGCGCCCCCAGGACCAAAAGCACGCGTTTCTTAAGCAGCGGTTCCATCATGGCTCCTTTACGATCTCGCCCAGTCCGCGATGACCTGGATATCCTGCGGCGAGGTGCGGCAGCAGCCGCCGATCATCCGCGCCCCCGCCTCATGCCAGACCTTTGCCTCTTCGCCGAACGACGCATATACAGGCTGACCGTCCCAGTCGTTTTGGGCGGCATCGTAGGTTTCGCCCGAGTTGGGATACACCAGAATGGGTTTGTTCGTCGCCTTTTTCGCTTCGCGAATCAACGAGGGGATGAATCTTGGTGACGTGCAATTGATTCCGACCGCCGCCACCTGCGGGCTTGCCTCAATCTGCCGGATGCACACTTCGAGGCTTTCCCCTTCACAGACGTGCGCCTCATCGCGGCAACTGAAACTGATCCATGCATGGATGCCCGGAAACTCGTCCAAAAGTTTGACCAACGCCCGCGCCTCAAGGGGTGTGGGGATGGTTTCGCAAGCCAACAACTCCGCGCCGGCTTCAATCAACGCCCTCATGCGCGGACGGTGAAAGTCCATCAACTGCTCCTCGCTTAGACCGTAGTTTCCGCGATACTCCGAACCGTCCGCCAGATATGCCCCATACGGTCCGACCGACGCCGCAACGAACGGCTTTGCCCTGCCGACGCGGTTTGCCTCCTCCGCCCAGAACTCATCCCGCGCTTCGATGGCAAGGTGGACGGATTTTTGAAGCAGAGACCAGGCTTGCTCCCTGGACAAGCCGCGTTTCATAAAACCTTCAATGGTGGCTTGATAACTGGCTGTGATGGCACAATCGGCGCCGGCTTTGAAATAATCGTAATGAAGTTGTTTGATGGCTTGGGGTTCTTCCAGCAGTACCTTTGCCGACCACAACTCATCTTTCAGGTTGTAGCCGCGGCGTTCCAGCTCGGTGGCAAGCGCGCCGTCTATGACGAGGACGGGATAACGGTCAAGAATGGAAGCGACAGGATTCATGCCCGCGAGGATACCATAACTCTTGACAGGGAGTTTGAAAGGGTGTATCATATATCTTATAACGATATATCAAGAATTGACTTTAGGTGAAAGAAATGACCACAGACCCACTCTCCTATCTCCCTCTCACAGAGCCGACCTTTTATATTTTGCTCAGCCTGGCGCCCGGCAAAAAGCACGGATACGCCATCATGAAAGATGTGAAAGATTTGAGCCGCGGGCGGGTTAACCTGAGCACCAGCACCCTGTACACAGCGGTTGGGCGCTTGCTGGACCAGGAATTGATCGAGCGTCTCGATGATGACGGGCAGGAACGAGGTCCGGGTTTGCCGCGTAAATCCTACGCGTTGACCGACCTGGGGCGGCGTGTGCTCGAAGCGGAGCATGTCCGCCTGCAGGGGATGGTCAGGGAAGCGCGTCTGCGCTTGCGGGAGGATGGCGCGTGAAACGTTTGTACGCCCTGCTCCTGTATTTATTCCCGAGAGTATATCGGGAGGAATTCGGCGAGGAGTTGCAGTCTGTTTTCGATTTGTCGCTCGACGATGCGATGGCATCGGGCGGGCTGGAAGTTGCGCGTGTGGCCCTGCGTGAATTGAGCAGTTTGCCGTATGCGGTTCTGCAGGCACACCTGCGGGAGAGGAGAAAGGCAAAGATGACAGGAAAATCCGCCTCACGCTTCGACTTTGAGCCGGGTTCACGAAATGAATCCCTCGCGGCGCTAGCGCCCTTCTTGTTGGGTGGAGCGTTGCCAGTTCTTTTTGCCTATATTGGCAGCGCCATGGAAATTCCCTTGTGGATACAGATCGTTTTCACTCTCTTTATGTGGTTTTTAGTGGTTAGTTTACTTTTCATCGGATTTAGAACGGGTGCGCCGCGCTGGTTTATGCCGTATCTGGGAGTTCCGCTGCCGATCATCAGTGTAATTGCCTTCAATACGTTGGTCAACCCCGAATGGCGCGGTTTCCCCTTCCTGGAGGATTCCTCCTGGTTCATCAGGCAATTCGTTCATCAGGGAATACTTTGGATATGGATATTTGTTTTGATCCTGTTGATCTTCCTGCTGACCCGATTGATCCCGCGTATGCGTGTATTCCATCAGCGGTTGCGAGCAGATTGGACACTGCTCTGTTTTATTCTTTATGGAGCCTTGCCTCTGATAATCGTATTTTCCTTTGAGGAGTTCAAGCGTGAGGAACCGTTTTTGCTGCTGTCCTTCCTGGTGCTGGCACTGGGCGGATGGTTATACCTGCGAAGTACAACCCCTTGGAAAAAATTTTGGTCGTTGCTGTTTGGCATGACGATCGCCATGTCCATTGCGGTGATGGGACAGACTCTTCTGTACGAAAGTTCCTTCCCCTTCACCAGCTTCCCCCTCTGGACCACAACCCTCAGCACCGTCATCATGTGGATGTGGATGGTGCTGTTCATGTTCATCAGCGCGGCGCTTAATCTATTGTCGCGGAATAAAAACCATCTTCAAAAACCCGATAGTGTTCAATCGGTCACTGGCTGACGTGCGCAGCACACGGCGGATGGTTTCACCTGCGGCACGAACGCCCGCGTCGCGTCGGCGAAAGTCACCTACCTCAAAAACGACCCCGCGCTGACGAAAATATCCATCAGCGATTTACGTTCCTGCAACTCATCCACATACACACCGTTGTTGCCGCGCGACGAGTGAATCATCGTCCAGCCGCCCAGGCTCACGCCCACGTGCGTAATACGCCGCTCACTGTCCCCCTCGCCAAAAAAGAACAGATCGCCAGTCTCGTATGGCGGCTCAACGGGTTTCGATGCCGTATGCTGCATATCGGCATCGCGCGGAATCGTCGCGCCGACCCAGCGGTGCAGCAGCCGCGCAAAGCCCGAGCAGTCAATGCCGTTTCCGCTCGTGCCGCCCCACAGATAAGGCACGCCGATCATCCGCAGCGCATCGGCAGCCATCAGTTTGCGCTTCCCTTCGATTTCTTTGGGGATGTCTGCCAGGGGGCGCAGACTCGAGGAGGGGACCCATCCTGCCCGATTTGCCTCCACCAGCGCCCAATCTCCCCGCTTCTCCACCACGCCGACGCCTGTCCCGCTGACGAGACGCGTCACCACCCCGCTGGCTTGATCGGGACTCTCGCGCATCTCGATCGAGGGCGCCAGGACGAGGTGGGTGGCGGCGGGTGCGGTTCCTTCGTTGAGGTAACGGCGGTATGCCCAGCCCAAATACCCGTCTGATTGGCGGGTGAAGACCCAGTTGCCATTTTCGTCGAGGATTTCCAACTCTGTGCCGTAGTACAACTCGCTGGAGAGGGGCATTCCAAAGGTGGGACGTTCGTACAAGCCGGTCAGGTTGGTCGCCACGTAAGCGCGGGGATGAGTTTCAGCGTTGAGAATGCGTATCGAAGCGGTATCCAGTTTTCGGTCGGGGAAGAGGCGGGAGAGGTCGTCCAGTTGAGCGCGGTCGAGGAGGCGTCCGCCGAGGGTGAGGGTTTCGTTTGCTTCGGAGAGAATCTGCACATCGAACAGGGAGGTGCGCGGGTCAATGGTTTTTGCGTATTCTTCGAGGATGCGGTTCATGGGACGATTGTAACGAGTTGTGTTAAGATAGGCAATATGCCGTATATAACCATTCGTGATGCCGAAATTTACTATCAGGAGTATGGAGAGGAGGGAGGGACGCCCATCCTTTTGATTCACGGCTCGACGATTGACAGTCATACCGATTGGGATGCGGTCATCCCCGCGCTGGCGCGGGAGTACCGGGTGTTTGCGCCCGATTGCCGCGGGCACGGACGATCGAATAATCCGCGCAGGAGTTACTCGTTTCGGGAACTGGCGGACGATGCGGCGGCGTTTGTGCGGGCAATGGGGTATGAGAAGGCGCACATCATCGGTCACAGCAACGGCGGGAATGTGGCGCTGGTGACGGCGGTGGAGCATCCCGAGGTAACGCGGACGTGTATTCCGCAGGCGGCGAATGCGTATGTGACGCGCTATCTGGTGGAGCGCGAGCCGAAGGTGTTCGACCCTGCCCGTGTGGAGCGCGAGGCGCCCGATTGGCGCGATGAGATGATTCGCCTGCATGAGGCGGTCAACGGCGCGGGCTACTGGCGTGAGTTACTGTGGCTGACGATGAAGGAAATCATCTCCGAACCGAATTATTCGCCTGCCGACCTGGCGCGTGTGAATGTGCCGATGCTGGTCATTCAGGGGGCGGAGGACAGGGTCAATGCGCCCGATGAGCACGCGCAGTATATTGCCGCGCATGTGCCGAACGCGGAGTTGTGGGTCCCTGCAGGGACGGGTCACAACGTCCATCAGGAGCGCAGGGAGGAGTGGATCGAGAGGGTGTTGGATTTTTTGAGGAGGAAAGCATTCGGTAATTCAATTCAGCCACAGATAAATGCAGATAAACTCTGATTTTGATAAACCCAGTTTGTTGATATGCAAATTTTTGGTTTTTATCGAGCAAATCTATTTCATCGGTGTTCATCTGTGGCTAATAATGAGAAAAGACGATGAAACTATCCTGGGAACCGATTGATCTGGAGTTGCGGACGACGTTCCGCGTGGCGCACGGGGCGAGCGATGTGCGCCGGAATGTGCTGGTGTATCTCGATGAGGGGGTGGGGGAGGCGGCGGCTGTGCCGTATTACGGCGAGACGCAGGAGGGGATTATCGAGTATCTCAAGTCTGTGACTGGGTTGGGCGATGACCCGTTCGATTTGGACGGGGTGCTTTCAAAACGCCCTGCCGGCTCGCGGGCAGCGCGCTGTGCGATTGATGCCGCCCTGCATGATTTGTGGGGGAAGAGGCTGGGGCAGCCGTTGTTTCGGTTGTTGGGGGTGAACCCGGCGAATGTCCCGTTGACTTCCTTTACGATTGGCATGGACGAGCCGCAGGTCATGGCAGAGCAGGCAAGGGAGGCGGGGTATCCGATTCTCAAGGTCAAGTTGGGCGGAGAGGAGGACGAGGCGAGGATCAAAGCCATTCGAGAGGCAACCCGCGCGAAGTTAAGGGTTGATGCGAACGCAGGCTGGAGCCGGGAGCAGGCGCTTCAGATCATCCCTCGGCTTGTGGATTACGACCTGGAGTTGATCGAACAGCCGCTGGCGGTGGAGGATGTGGAGGGCTATTTCTGGCTGAAGGAGCGCTTGCGTGCTTTGCGGGTGAATGTGCCGATTTTTGCCGATGAGACGGCAAAGAACGCGCACGATGTGGTGAAACTGGCAGGCGCGGTGGATGGGGTGGTGGTGAAGACGATGAAGAGCGAGGGCATCCGCGAGGCGCTGAGGATGATTCACACGGCACGGGCGCACGATATGCAGGTGATGGTCAGCTGCATGGTTGAATCGTCGGTGGGGGTGACGGCGGCGGTGCATCTGGCGCCGTTGTGCGATTACGCCGACCTGGACGGTCCGCTGCTAGTGAAGAACGATCCGTATCGCGGGTTGGAATACGATGGGGCGAGGGTGGTACTGCCCGAAAGGGCAGGGCTGGGACTGGAGCGGCGGTAAATGGCGTCTGTACGTGGGTGTAAGCCGGACCTGCTGTTGACCGATTTGGAAGAGCAGAAACGTTCCCTTTAATTTTTCTCTGACACCGCATTAACTTTCATCCGATAGGGGCAGTGTACTATTTCTCCGAAATTGTAATTATCAGTGATTCATGAGGCGCGTATTTGGCGTTTTCTAGCGCCCATTCCGCGCGAGAGGGCGCGGATTAAGCGTGGCGCTGATTATTTCGGAGGAACATATGAATTTAAACAACTACACCCAAAAATCGCAGGAAGCCATTCTGCGCGCGCAACAGCTCGCACAGGATTACAACCATCAGGCCATCGAGCCTGCTCATTTACTGTTGGCATTGCTCAATCAGGAGGAGGGCGTCGTGCCTGCCATCGTGAACAAGGTGGCGGGCAGCGCTTATGGACTGCGGAACGAACTGACCCGCGACCTCGAAAAGCGACCGAAAATCCACGGCTCAAACGCGGACGTTGGGCTTGCCCAGCCGGCAGCAGACGTTCTCCGCGCCGCCGAACGCTACGCCAAGGGGATGCAGGACGACTACGTCTCCGCCGAACACATTTTGCTCGGCTTGACCGAATCCATCGAAGGCAAACGGCTTGCCTCCTTTGGCTTGACCAAGGACGCGATTCTCAACGCGCTCAAAGCGGTGCGCGGCAGTCAGCGCGTCACATCGCAGAATCCCGAAGACACCTATCAGGCGCTCGAACGCTACGGGCGCGACCTGACCGCTTACGCGCGTCAGGGCAAACTCGACCCCGTCATCGGGCGCGATGAGGAAATCCGCCGCGTGGTGCAAATCCTTTCGCGGCGCACCAAGAACAACCCCGCGCTGGTCGGCGAACCGGGCGTTGGCAAGACCGCCATCGTCGAGGGGTTGGCGCAGCGCATCGTCAAGGGGGACGTGCCGGAAGGTCTGAAAAAGAAGCGCATTGTCCAGCTCGATATGGGCGCGCTCATCGCGGGCGCGAAATATCGCGGCGAGTTCGAGGAACGTCTCAAAGCAGTCCTCAAAGAAGTGACCGAAGCCAGCGGCGAAGTTGTCCTGTTCATTGACGAAATGCACACCGTCGTCGGCGCGGGCAAAGCCGAAGGCGCCATGGACGCGGGCAACATGCTCAAGCCCATGCTGGCGCGCGGCGAACTGCACATGATTGGCGCAACCACGCTGGACGAGTACCGCAAGAACATCGAGAAAGACCCCGCGCTGGAGCGGCGCTTCCAGCCCGTGCTGGTGGAGGAGCCGAGCGTGGAGGACACGATTTCGATTCTGCGCGGACTCAAGGAACGTTACGAAGTGCATCACGGCGTGCGCATCACCGACCCCGCCGTGATTGCCGCGGCGACCCTCAGCCACCGCTACATCGCCGACCGTCACCTGCCCGATAAAGCCATTGACCTGATTGACGAAGCCGCCGCCCGCCTGCGCACGGAGATTGACTCCAAGCCGCAGGAGTTGGATGAGGTGGACCGTCAGATTATGCAGTTGGAAATCGAGCGCGAAGCGTTGAAGAAGGAAAAGGACAAGGCGTCGAAGGAACGCTTGTCGAATCTCGAAAAGGAACTCGCCGATTTGCGCGAGAAGTCGAAGGCGCTGACCGCGCGCTGGCAGACCGAAAAGGGCGCCATCGCCGAACTGCGAAGCCTGAAAGAGAAACTCGAACAAACCCGCGTCGAGATCGAACGCGCCGAGCGCGAAGCCAATCTCGAAAAAGCGGCGCGGCTGAAATACGGCGAACTGCGCGAGATCGAGCAGAAGATTCAAAGCGCGGAAGCCAGACTGAAATCCATGCAGGGCGAAGGCGCGCTGCTCAAAGAGGAAGTGGACGCCGAAGAAATCGCCGCCATCGTGGCGCGCTGGACGGGCATCCCCGTTTCGCGCCTGCTCGAAGGCGAGACGCAAAAACTGATTCGCATGGAAGAACGCCTGCATGAGCGCGTCGTTGGGCAGGAGGAAGCCATCCGCGTCGTCTCGAACGCGGTGCGCCGCGCCCGCGCTGGTCTGCAGGACCCGAACCGTCCGATCGGCTCGTTCATCTTCCTGGGTCCCACAGGCGTTGGCAAGACCGAACTCGCCCGCGCGCTGGCGGAGTTCATGTTCGATGACGAACACGCCATGATTCGGATTGACATGAGCGAGTATCAGGAGAAGCACACCGTCAGCCGTCTCATCGGCGCGCCGCCTGGCTACGTCGGCTACGATGAAGGTGGCCAGCTGACCGAAGCGGTTCGCCGCCGCCCCTACAGCGTGGTGCTGTTCGATGAAATCGAAAAGGCGCATCACGAAGTCTTCAACGTGCTGCTGCAACTGTTGGACGATGGACGATTGACCGATGGTCAGGGGCGCACGGTGGACTTCCGCAACACGCTCGTCATCATGACCTCCAACCTGGGCAACCAGTTGTGGAGTGATCCAGCCTCACGTGGCACCGTGACACGTGACACGGTAACACAGATTTTGCAGAATCACTTCCGCCCCGAATTCCTGAACCGCATTGACGAGATGGTCATCTTCCATCCGTTGGGCAGGGAACATCTCTCTGGCATTGTGGATATTCAACTGCGCCGCGTCAGCCAACTGCTGGCAGACAAGGGCTACAAACTCGAAGTGACCGAAGCCGCCCGCGAGTATCTCGCCGAAGTCGGCTACGACCCGCAATTCGGCGCCCGTCCGCTCAAACGCGCCATCCAGCGCGAACTGCAAGACCCGCTGGCGCTGAA
>JACAET010000063.1 GCA_013388685.1 Chloroflexota bacterium
ACCGATTGCCCCACCGTCACCGGCGAAAAATCGGCATTCACCACCTTCGGCTGGCATGCCTCCGGCGTAGTCGTGACCGTCGGCGATGGCGTCGAAGTGGGGGTGGGTGGCGTGGCGGTAACCGAAGGGGTTCCAGTGACTGTTTCCGTCGGAGTAATTGTTTCGGATGGAGGCGGCGTCACAGTGGAGGTCTCGGTAGGAGGCGGCGTCTGGCTTTCCGTAGGAGTAGGCGTCGGCGGAAGCTGTAATTCCACTTCAATGATCACCTCCTGAACAAAATCCTCGTTCGAGCGGTTTATACCATCCGAATACACGATAAAGGCAACGAGATCGCCATTACCGGGCATAAAACCTGCATTGGCGTTGGCATCATCCACCATTTGTTGCGCCTCGGGGCTAACCCCAAACTCCGGATCATCATCCCCCACCAAAAGCCAGATTGCCGTTTGAACGTCCTCGAAGTATTCAAGATCGGTCTTTCCATCCCCGCGAATTTTGTGATTCAAAACGTAGTTAATTTTATCCCAAGGCAGACCGGCAAGTTCGGAGGGAAGGGCTTCCTCACTCAGGCTTGAATAGATCACGGCATGTTCGCCATGCATCAAGCCGGTAATCCTCGGCTGGATACACCATCCGACGTACGTTCCATTCGACAAATCGGTATTTTCCAAAATGTCGCTCAGAAATATGTCCAGTGTGCTGTTCGTGCCCGCCAGCCAATCGCTATAGTGGACGGTGGCGGAAACACCAGAATTTAGAGTAGTATTGAACGGGCTAGTTGGAGACGCCGCCAACACGTGCCGAGGCAAAAAAACAGAAACAGCCAGGATCAGAGCAAACACTAGCGAAAATAATTTTCTCATTCGTACATCTCCGGTGGGGTTCCACGTGAAAGGCAAAGCAGATTTTGATCTGCACGACAATACCTTTCATTATTGTAAGGTAAATGCAAGACAAATTCAAGACGGATAAGTTACAGATCTATTTGTATAGACATATATGGAATTCTTTATGGGAAACTCCGCCCGGAGAGATCAATCCCCAGACGATTTGTACGAAGTCCGCTCGAGCGGACTGAATAGCCGGCGTTAGCCGTCTTCAGACAGCTTTGAATGAGACAGCCCCGATATTCATGTCCGCGCGGGATGGCGCAAGAGTATTTGTCGAATAGACTCTTAACACATAGGAAGAAGATGTCAGCAGACTATCCGCAAGAAAAGACTCTGAATACTGCTTCTTAAACGTTATCCACCACAGAGCGATTTCCTCTTATGTTTTGCATATAACCCAGTGATACAATCCACCTATGCTCCCAGATTTTCGCGTCCGGCAGCGTGATTACTTGTTGGAACTCTCACGCGCTCTGACCCAGGAACTTGACCTCGAGAAACTTCTCGCCCGTGTTTTGAAAATTTCCATCGAAATGCTTGCCGGGCAGGCGGGATTAATCGCCCTCAAGGAACTGGACGGGTGGCGCGTTGCCGCCGCCCAGGGAATAGCCCCTGCTTTTCTAAGTTACTTAGCGCCCCTGCTGGCTGAGGAAAACGTCCGTGAATTGAATGTACGCGAACTCAACCGCATGTTGAAGGAATTGACCTATACCGCCAGTATGGGACTTCTCAACGGCACTGCTCTTCCGCTTGCCGCGCACGGGCAGGTCATTGGGGTTATTTTCATTTTCCGCAATTATCCCGATTTATTCACGCAGAACGACCGTATTTTGCTGCAGTCATTCGCCGATCAAGCCGCCATTGCGGTGTTCAATGCGCGGTTGTACGGGCAGATTTCTTTCGAAAAACAAAGATTGGATGCGCTTCTGGACTCCGCTGCAGACGGTATCCTCATCCTCAACGCCGACCTGACCATCGAGCGCGTCAACGACGCGTTCGAGCGGATGTACGGCAAAACTCATGAAGAACTTGTCACCCGGCCTCACGACCAAGTCATACGGTGGGCAAACGAACCGCAAGGCGCTACGTTGGAAGAATCCATCGCCAATGGCTGGCCCCTTACACCCAACGCCACGCTGTATGCGGAAGGCGATTTGATGCGCGAGTCGCAGCCCCCGCTTCCCGTCGGCATCACCTATGCTCCCCTGATGTCGGCAGAGGGCAAATTGCTCAACATCATTGTCAGCGTGCGCGATATCACCCATTTCCGCACCGCCGATGAAATTAAATCCACGTTCATATCCATCGTGAGTCACGAACTGCGCACGCCCGTTGCTCTCATCAAAGGGTATGCGTCCACTCTGCGACGCGACGACGCCAAATGGGATAAAACCACCATCAGCGAATCGCTTGCCGTCATCGAAGAGGAGGCTGACCGCCTGAGCAGGATGATTGACGATCTGCTCGACGCCTCACGATTGCAGGCGGGCGGGATGAACCTGAACCGCGCCGATGTCTCCCTCCCCGCGCTTGCCGACCGAATCGCCCAACGATTCGGCGCGCAAAGCAAGCAGCACCAAATCGTCACCGACTTTTCGGAAAACTTTCCGGTCATCCTTGCCGATGAAACCCGTCTGGGGCAGGTCATTTCCAATCTTGTTTCCAACGCGCTGAAATATGCTCCTGCGGGCGAAATTCGCATCAGTGGGCGGGTTCTTTCGGAACAAGTGGTTGTTTGCGTTTCGGACGAGGGTCCGGGAATTGAAGCCAAGGACCTGCCGCATATCTTCGACCGTTTTTACCGCTCGACAAAAGCCGTCAAGAACACCAAAGGCGCCGGGCTGGGGCTCTATCTGGCGCGCGCCATCGTCGAGGCACACGGTGGACGCATCTGGGCGGATCCGAAACCCGATTCTGGAGCGAGGATTTGTTTCTCGCTTCCGCGCTAGCCTCATGCCGCTCGCGCCGGGAGAGGAAATGACCTCGGGGTGGTACAATGTGTCGAACGCGAATCAAGCATCCCGTAGGCAAAGAAGCGGGTAATTCATCCGAAAGAGGAAAACATGGCAAATAAAGTCCTTCCAAGAAACAAGATCAGCCGGGAATTCAAATGGAACGCCGAAAGCGTTTTTGAATCGGAGGAGGCGTGGGGACGGGAAGTCGAAGCGATCATTGGCGATCTCGCGAAGATCAAGCAATACCAGGGGCGGCTTGGGGAAGGTTCGACAGTTCTGGTGAATGCACTGAATGCCGTGGACGAGTTGGTTTCACGGGCGCAAAAAGCCTTCATGTATGCGGGGTTTTCTTACAATGTGGATACCACCAACCAACAAGCCGCCGGCTTGTTCGGCAGGGCGCAGGGGATGTACGGACAGGTGTCGTCGGCGGTTGCCTTTGTCAATCCCGAGATTCTGGCGATCGGCAAAGATCGGCTCGAGCAATGGATGCGGGAAAGTTCCAACCTCGCGGTTTACAGACATTTCTTCGACGATCTGTTCCGCCAACAGGCGCACGTTCGTTCGGCTGAGGTCGAGGAGATTCTCGGACTGGTCAGCGAACCGTTGAACGGAGCGTCCAATTCGACGAGCATGTTGACGAACGCCGATTTCAAGTTCAAACCCGTAAAGGACGAAACGGGCAGGATCATTGACATTACGCAGGGAAATTACGATACGCAGTTAATGCATCACCCGAGCCGCAAGGTGCGTAAAGCCGCCTACAACACCTATATGGATCAGTACCTGGCGCACAAGAACACGCTGGCGGCAAACCTTGCCACATCCATCAAGGCGAATGTCTTCTACATGCGCGCCCGCAGGCACGAGTCCACGCTGGCGGCTTCGCTGTTCAATTTGAACATTCCTACGGCGGTCTTCCATAATTTGATTGATACGTTCCGAAAGAACCTGCCCGTCTGGCATCGGTACTTCGAACTGCGGCGCAAAGCGCTGGGCGTGAAGAAGCTTGCCTATTACGATATGTGGGCGCCGATTTCCACAAGGAAGATCAAAGTGCCGTTCGAGCGGGCGGTGGAATTGATTTGCGAGAGCCTTGCGCCCATGGGCAAGGAGTATGTGGACACGATCCGCAGAGGGGCGCTGAAAGATCGCTGGGTGGATCGTTCTCCGAATCAAGGGAAAGGGCATGGCGCGTTCTCTTGGGGCGCGCAGGGAACCCATCCGTTCATCATGATGAGTTATACCGACGAGGTGACCAGCATGAGCACACTCGCGCACGAATTGGGGCACTCGATGCATTCGTATCTCACCTGGAAGAACCAGCCGTTTGTCTACGCAGGGTATTCGCTGTTTGTCGCGGAGGTGGCGTCCAATTTTCATCAGGCAATGATGCGCGGTCATCTGCTCAATTCGAACAAGATAGACAAACATTTCAAACTGGCGTTGATCGAGGAGGCAGTCGGCGGAAATTTTTTCAGATACTTCTTCCAGATGCCCACGCTCGCCCGCTTCGAACTGGAAACCCACCAACGCGCCGAGCGCGGCGAACCTCTGACCGCCGACACCCTGATCGCCCTGATGACTGAGCTGTTCGCCGAGGGGTTTGGTCCCGATTTCGATATGGACCACGAGCGCGTCGGCATGACGTGGGCGACCTTTCCCCACCTGTTTTCGGATTATTACGTCTACGCCTATGCGACGGGCATTTCGGGCGCTCACGCCGCGGCGGGACGGATCCTGCGCAAAGAACCGGGCGCTGTGGAGGACTATCTCGGTTTCCTCAAGTCCGGCTCGTCGGATTATTCCCTGAACGTTTTGAAGAGAGCGGGCATTGACCTGACCTCGCCGAAGACCGTCGAAGAAACCTTTGCCGTGATGGAAGGATATATTGACCGGCTGGAAGAATTGATGAATTAACGCTACCGTGCTGTACTGTAATCTGCCCGGTGCGAAAATCTTCGCAAATCCCCCAATCCAAAATCGGAAGTCATAGAATGCCACAAACACAGATTGCATGTCCCAACTGCCGCCAGATGATCGCGGCAAACATCGAACAGCTTTTCGACGTGACCCAGGATCCTCAAGCCAAACAGAGACTGCTTGGCGGCGTTTCGAACACGGCACGCTGCCCGTATTGCGGGTTCCAAGGCAGGCTGGCAACACCGATTGTCTATCACGATAACGCCAAGGAACTTTTGCTCACGTTCTTTCCGCCCGAATTGAACGTTCCGGTGAACGAACAGGAAAAGGTCATTGGACCGCTCATCAAAAAGGTGACCGACGCCCTGCCGCCCGAAAAGCGGAAAGGGTATCTACTCAAGCCGATTCCCAACCTGTCGTACGAGTCCATGATCAAGTTGATCCTCGAAAAAGACGGCGTCACGCCCGAGATGCTCAAGGAACAGCAGGAGCGCGTCCAGCTGGTGGAAAGGCTGATACAGGCGAGTTCAAAGGACGTGCGCCGCGAGATCATCAAACAGAACGAGAAACTGTTGGACGAGCAGTTCTTCGCGTTGTTCAGCCGGCTTGCGCAAAGCGCCGCGGGCAGCGGTCAACAGCAGATTGCCCAAACGATGATCGAATTGCAAAACCAATTGCTCGAAGAAACCTCCTTCGGGCGTCAGTTGAGGGAATCGGTTGGCGAATTGGAGGCGGCTACAAAGTCGCTGCAGGAGGCGGGGCAGGGTTTGACTCGCGAGAAATTGTTGGAGATCGTCCTGCAATCCCCCTCCGAGGCGCGCTTAAGGGCTTATGTGAGTCTGGCGCGCGGCGGCATGGACTATCAATTTTTCCAATTACTGACCGATAAAATCGAGCGATCCTCCGGCGAGGAAAAAGCGAAGCTCGAAGCGATGCGCCAGAAACTCCTCGACTACACCGATGAGGTGGACAAACAAATCGAAGCGCGCTACAAACAGGCACAGGAGGTGGTGGAGAGGATACTTGCGGAAGAGGACATCCCTCGGGCGGTTGAAGCAAACCTTCAACGCATCACACAGGATGTCGTTGACATTGCGACGCAAATGCTCCGGCAGGCTTCCGAAAGGAACGATTACGCGCGCATGGGCAAACTGCAAAAAATGATCGAAACGCTCCGGCAGGCTTCCATGCCGCCTGAAGTGGAATTTATCGAACGCCTGCTGGATATACCCGACGATTCGGCGCTCGAAAAGATACTGGAAGAGAATCAACAAATGGTCAACGACGAGTTCATGCAGGCGTTGATCGGTCTTGTGGCGCAGATGGATCAGGCGGCGGAGCAAGGCAACCCAGAGGCAAAAGCCTTGAGCGAGAAACTCAACAGAGTCTACAAAACCGCCATGAAGATTTCGATGAAGAAAAATTTGGGCTGACGGGTGACAGGCGTCGGGACGTTTCGAACCTCCCGACGCTTTTTCTTATCTGCACAGAGTATTCCTGTTGTTCCCCACCGTGTTGCCCTGAAATCCGGGATGAATCGCGCGTTACCGTGGATACGGGTTACCTCAAACCTTCGAACAAATCGGTCTCTCGTTCTCTGCCGCCGTTCACCAAACTATAAGCCCGGTAAAACGTTCCCTGAAGGGTCAACAATCGGCGAACTTCGTCCTCCGCCAGATCCAGCAGGGGAGCGATGCTGGGCAACTGGCTTCGGTGACACAAGATTGCGTCCCAGGCGGTTTTCCAGGCGGAGGAGAGATCCACCCGCGTCGTGATCATCCAATCCTTCCAGGGCGATTCTCCGCGCGCCTGTCCGTCCACAAAAAACTCGATATCGCCCAAATATTTCTTGAGAACCATCGCCATCTCCTCCGAGTCCACAACATAATACAATTTCGACACACGATGCGGGGACCTCTCTTCAGGATCGTTGAAAGTTGTGTCGGCGGCGCAAAGGATCGCCGCGTGGGTGAATTGCGAAATGGCAATATGATCGGGATGCCCGTAATTTCCATCGTGCGAAAACGTGACAACCACCTGCGGTTTGATTCGGCGGATGTGCGCCACGATCTTTCCGATCACGTCCTCGGGATGTGCCCGATCGAGATCGCCATCCACATAGTTCAGGAAATTGATTTCCTTCAACCCCAAAACCTTTCCAGCCGCGTCCAATTCCTGGGTGCGGATTTCGGCGAGTCGCGCGAAGCCGGGATTCGCCTCCTCAGGACCGAACCAGCCCCTCTCCCCGCGCGTTGCGCAGACAAGTCGGGTTTCCACCCCTTCGGCGGCGTATTTCGCCAACGCGCCGCCGACGCCCATGGATTCATCGTCAGGGTGGGCAAGAACCGCAAGCAGTTTCAGGTTTTCGGTCATTGGCATATCCTTGTTCATTTGCGGGCACGCGCGTACACGCGCTCGAAATCTTCCAGAAAAAAACGGGCGACCCGTTCGTCATAAATAATCACCACATTCTCGTCGTTGCGCTCCTCCGCAGATTTCGAAAAATTATAGGAACCGGTCACGACGATTCTGCCGTCCACGATGAAAACCTTGTGATGCATCTGTCCGTCATTTCCATCGACGCGTACATCCAAACCCACCCGGCGAAACGGATCGAACTCGGTGCCGGTGTTGGAAGCAATCTGCTCCTCGTCCATGACGCCTTTGATCACCAGACCCGCCGCCGCCTTTTCGCGCAGGATGGCGCCCAATTCGTTGGATGTGAAGGAGAATGCCATAAAATGAACGCTTTCCTCCGCCTGACTCAGGAGCGTATATAGAACCGATAATACACGGTCATCTGGCGAAAAATACGTTTCCACGCGGGAACCGGCAAGCGTCACCGCCGGATGGGGCGTCTGCGCGACGACATTCTCTCCAAACCTGCCTTCTTCGAACATTTCATTGAACTCGACCAGATAATTCTCGGCGATTTTCGTCGAACGGATGCGGATCATGTTGTTGTTGTCCTCGTATGTCCCCGAATCGGTAAAGTTCATGGAACCCAGCCAGACCTCCGCCCGGTCCAGCACCATAAACTTGTTATGCATCAATCCCTGGTTTTCATCACCGACGATTGGAATGCCCGCTTCGAGCAATTTTTGCACATCGGACGTATCCATGTTCGTGGATTCCATCACAACGCGCACGATCACGCCGCGCCGAAAGGCGTTGATCAACGCGCTGCGGATGCTGTTCAGGGTAATGCTGTAGGCAGCCACATCAATGCTCAATCTGGCGTTGTTGATGGCTTCGACCAGCGGAGCGTCAATGCCGCCCGTTCCCTGCGGCGAAAGCGGACTCTCCGGGTTGGTCACATACAGTTCGAACCAGGGACCGCGTACACCGTAACCCGCCTGCAACGCAATGGGAACAAGTTCGTCAGCCGGCGTTGGGGTGATGCCCGCCTCCGGCACGGATGTGGGGCGCGTTTCGGAACAGGCGGAAAGAGCGACACCCACGACGAACAAGGCAATCACCGGAATACAAATGCGCTTGAATATATTGTCCATCAATACCCTATCGGAATTTTCAAGATTATAATCCTTCTCCGTGACCGCACCCGGCTTATTCGCCAACCGACAGATTGCCCGCGCCGCAGGAACGGTGATGCTCGCCATCCTCTTCGGTCAACTTGCCGGACTGGCGCGCGGCATCATTGTTGCCAATCTCTTTGGGGCGTCCATCGAACTCGATTCTTTCTACGCCGCCAACCGCGTCAGCGAGACCCTCTTCCTTCTGATCGCTGGCGGGGCGCTTGGCTCCGCCTTCATTCCAACCTTCACCGCATTGCTTGCCAAAGGTGACAAAGACTCCGCCTGGCGCCTTGCCTCCTCCCTCGCCAAGGCGGTCACACTGACCCTCTGCCTGCTCGCGGCATTGGTTGCCTTGTTCGCCCCGCAAGTTGTCCGCTATGCGCTTGCCCCGGGCTTTTCCGCCAACCCGGCAATCTTCGCCCTTACAGTTTCCCTGCTCCGTATCCAGCTGATTTCCGCCGTCTTGTTCGGGCTGGGCGGATTGATCGCCGGCATCCTCAACGCGCATCGGATTTTCCTGATCCCCGCGTTGACGCCCGCCATGTATCAATTGGGAATCATCTTCGGCGCCCTCTTTCTCGCACCCTCGCTGGGGATTTACGGCTTGGCATGGGGTGTCATCATGGGGGCGGGTTTATACCTGCTGGTTCAACTTCCATCTCTGATCCCCTTGATCGCCGTTCACCAACGTTCAATCGCCGATGATCGGTCGCCCAACCTGAAAGACGCCCATGTCCGCCAGGTGCTGTTGCTCATGCTCCCGCGCCTGCTCGGCGTGGCGGTTGTGCAACTTAATTTTTGGGTTAATACCAACCTCGCCTCGCGCATGGACGAGGGCAGTGTCGCCAGTCTCACCTACGGGTTTTCGCTCATGCTCATGGCACAAGCCGCCATCGCCCAATCGGTGGCGATTGCAGCCATGCCAACCTTTTCCGCCCAGCATGCGCTTGGCAAACTGGACGAGATGCGCATGTCACTGGCGGCTTCTTTGCGCGGGATTCTTCTGATGGCAGTTCCCGCCAGCCTGGGTTTGATGGTCTTACGCGTGCCGCTGATCTCGGCGCTCTACCAACGCGGCGAATTCGACGCGCGCGCTGTACAGCTGGTGGCGTGGGCATTGCTGTGGTATGCGGCAGGGCTTGTCGGTCACTCCGTCATGGAGGTTTTGACGCGTGCCTTCTACGCCCAGCAGGATACGAAAACGCCCGTCATGATCGGCACGCTGGCAATGGGATTGAATGTCGTGTTCAGCGTTTTATTTTCAAAGGGGTTCGCTCAACTCGGATGGTATCCGTTGGGCGGGCTTGCGTTAGCCAATTCCCTCGCGACTGCGCTCGAAGCAACTGCCTTGTTCGCCTTCATGCGCAGGCGTTTGAACGGTATCGAGGGCAGGTCTATTGCAGACGGCGCGTGGCGTGTGGGAATATCCGCCCTGGGAATGGCAGTGGCGCTGGAGGGGTGGATTCAGGCTACGGGTGGTCTGAACCGCTGGCTGGTCACCCTGGGAGGTGTGGCGGTGGGAGGCGTCATTTATTTGGCGGGTGTCTCACTGCTCCAAGTCCCCGAAATCACGATGATATTGCAGGCTGCAAAAAGACGGCTCATCCGGTCCTGAGTAAAACGGACGGGGCGGCTCGACTGCCGCCCCGTTTGCATAGCATTTATTTCTTCTTTTGCGCCGCCGCCATGAAACCGCCAAGCAGATTCATGGCGTCCGAGACGTCCAGTTTGCCGTCGCTGCCCGCCACAAGCACCTTGTCAATGAGCGCGTCGAAGGTGTCGGGGAGTTTGTCTTTCAGAAATTGAATGACAATGTTGACGACCGCCTGGGCGGTCTCTTTGGGCAAGCCCGTTTTCTTGACAATCAGGTCTACCAGTTCGTTCATGTTTCACTCCTTTGAAATTTATTTCCAAATTAACCATTGGAAGGTCGCGACGATCATCCCCAGCAGGATGCCTCCAGCCACCTCCAAGGGTGTATGGCCCAACACCTCGCGCAGGTCTTTTTCGTTGAGCATGTGCCCGTGAAGCAATTCGTTGAACAGTACGTTGATTCGTTGGGCGTGAATGCCCGCCTGCCTGCGCACACCGGCGGCATCGTATACAACAACCATGGTAACCGCAACCGCAATGGCAAAGACCGGGCTGTCGAACCCGTGATACAACCCAACGCCAAGCGCCGCGGCGGTCATCAGGGAAGAATGCGAACTGGGCATGCCGCCGGTGGTGAGTAACAACGCCCAGTTCCATTTGCGGGAATACAGATAATCGAGCGGCATCTTGATCACTTGCGCCATCAGCCAAGCCGTCAGCGCGGCGATCAGTGCCTTGTTCTGGAGAAGCAGTGCAAGATTCATTCGGCGTTTTCCTCGAAATCCACCAGAGTGTCGCCGGCGACTTGTTTCACCCTGAGTTCCGCCGCTTCGAGAAGCGCGCCGCAGCGCTTTGCCAACGCCTGCCCCCGCTCGAACAACCTAATCGCATCCTCCAGTTGACTCTGTTCACCTTCCAGCACCAGAACGATCTCCTCCAGCTCGGCAAGGGCTTCCTCGTACGTTAATTCTTCGACGTTTTTTTCTTTTCTGGATGATGTTTTTGGCATGAATTCCTCTTGGAATATCGCTCCGAGGGAACGATCCTGGCGGCTGTCGCAGAGTTTCTTTGCTTCGCCCGGAACGATATGGCTATTGTTTCTTTACGGCAAACTCTCCATCACTGACTCTCACCATCATTTCATCGGTTGCCAGCATAACCTGCGAGACCACGCGCCCGTCTTCTTTGCGTCTTACGACGGCATATCCTCTCGCCAGTACGGCGGAGGGGTTCAACGCGTCGAGTCTCTTTCTTGCGCCTTCGAGATGAGAAGATTGTAACTGAATTCGATGAATCAAGGATGAAAACGTACGGCGCGCCAGTTCATCCACCCGCTGGAGGTCGGATTGGGCGCGGCGCGCGGGCGATAGATAGCGGAGCCGGGAACGGAGGGAGGCGAGTCCGTAACGGCGGGCGGCGATCAGGTTCAGCACATGTCTCGTCATCTGCAGCCGGTGGTCGGCAAGCGCAGCGGTCAAATCCTGAATGGTGATCGGCGTGGCAAGTTCCGCGGCGGCAGTGGGCGTGGGGGCGCGCAGATCGGCGGCAAAATCGCAAAGTGTAAAATCTGTTTCATGACCGATGCCCGAAATCACCGGAGCCTCCGACTTCGCGACGGCGCGCACAACCCGTTCATCGTTGAATGCCCACAAGTCCTCAATGGAACCGCCGCCGCGTGCGAGGAGGATCACATCAGGCGACTGGCGATTGACCCACCGAATTGCGCTGGCGAGCGCGGGAGGCGCGTCGGTTCCCTGAACGGGGGTTGGAACAAGGATAACCTCCACGAGGGGCAGACGCCTTCGCAGCGTATTGAGCATATCGCGTAATGCCGCGCCGGTGGCGGATGTAACGATGCCGACACGCCGCGGAAATTCGGGAATGGGGCGTTTGCGCTCCGCTTCGAACAACCCCTCCGCCTCCAGCACGGACTTGAGCCGCAGAAACTCCTGAAACAACGCGCCCTCTCCCAGCGGGCGAAGCAGGTCCGCGTAGAGTTGATATTGCCCCTGCGGTTCATACACCCCGATCTTCCCGTGAACTTCCAGCTCCATGCCGTCGCGCAGAAAAAGGGTCAAGCGCGCCGCGTTCGTCCTCCACATCACGCAACGAAGCGAAGCATTCTCGTCCTTGAGCGTGAAATACACGTGTCCCGAAGCGGGACGTGAGAGATTCGAGACCTCGCCCTGCACCCATACATCCTGGAGCGTTTCGTCCCCCTCCAGAAGTTTTCGAATCCAAAACGTGAGCCTGGATACGGTGAAGGCTTGCGATAGCGAAGCGGAAAACAGGGAAGGTTGCATGAGTATGAGGATAATCCGCTTGGGAACGGATGTCAACACAAACGCGGAAAACCCGCCTGTCATCCTGATTTCTCTGCTAAAATTCAGCCAGTCTATGAAACATCTCTGGTCACCCTGGCGTATGGAATACATCGAAAACAACGACAAAGAAAACGGATGTGTGTTTTGCCTCGCGCAGGCAATGGAAGACGGCGCGCAAAATCTCATCGCATACCGAGGCACACGCGCCTATGTCATCCTCAACCGCTACCCTTACACAAGCGGCCACCTGATGGTCAATCCGTTTGTGCATGTATCCAGCCTCGAGGAACTCGACGCCGAAACCCGCGCCGAAATGATGGAATTGACCTCACAATGTACGACCGTTCTGAAACACATCTACAGACCCCAGGGCTTCAACATCGGCATGAATATGGGCGAGGCGGCTGGCGCGGGTGTGCTAGGGCATGTTCACATTCACATCGTACCCCGCTGGAAAGGCGACACGAACTTCATGTCGGCGGTCGGACAAACCCGCGTCCTGCCCGAAGCGCTCGAAATTACGTTTGAACGCGTAAAGAATGAGTTTCAAAAGATTAGATAAACGCCTCCCGCGGCGCAGCCGCCTTTTTGCCGCCATCGTCATACTCATCCTGTTCACTGCAAGTTGCACGCCCGGCGTACAGACCCGCCCGCCTGCTTCTTCAGCCACAGCCGCCACCGAGCCGATGGACGCCAAAACCCCCGAGCCGACCGTGCCGCCCGCGACGCCGACAACCTCACCGCCCGCGCGCAACCCGTTGACGGGACTGGAAGTCGCCGACGAAACCCTGCTCGATCTTCCCGCCGTTCTCGTTTCCATTTCGACATTTCCCGTCATCGCCCGACCGCAATCCGGGCTATCCTTTGCGCCATACGTTTTCGAATTCTACATCACCAAAGGCTCCACCCGTTTCCTCGCGGCATTTTACGGGGAGTTCCCCGAGCCGGAAAACCCGCCCGCTGGCAATTGCCAGGTCCGCCGTGAGCCGTTTGTTCAGACCGGATTCATTCTGGGCAATCGAGTCTGGCTGGATGAAAACCAGAACAACCTGCAGGACGCTTGGGAGCGCGGCATTGGGGGCGTGTGTATCAACCTGTACGACCCAAACGGCAACCTGCTTGCACAAACCTCCACCGACAGCAACGGATATTATGGTTTCAACGTCGAAGAAGGGGAATACTTCATTGAGGTGGAAAGACCAGACGGCATGGCGTTCGCGCAGAAAAACGTCGAGGATGAAGAAAAAGACAGCGACGTGGATCAGGATTCGGGGTGGAGCGACGCGCTGTACGTCGCTTCATCGCATCTTTCCCTGGACGCCGGTTTGATTCTCCCCTCCAAGCCTTTGCCCGCTCCCGAACTGCCTCCCGCCAGGGTTGGACCGGTTCGCTCGGGGCGATTAATCTACCGCTACCTTGCGGATACGTTCGAAAGTTCATGCCTGATCTACGCCTACGCCTCCGGCGAAGTGCTGGAACAATTGCCCTATTGCGCCTTTGTTGACCACAATATTCAAGGCGGTGGATACATGCTGGATGTTTCGGAAATGATCGAGCTCGCCAACAAGCGCAGGGAGCCGATGGTCCGGCAGTATTACAGCGCCTATACATTTACAGACGACCCACCCAAGGGAGGCGTTTCTGCCGTAAACCTGCGGATCTATTATGCCTACCTAAATCAAACCGGCTGGGTGTACGACCCGCTGTCGCAATCTTGGTGGCGGTATGTGGATGAGGTCAACGAAAAAACAGCGGGCATCCTGCACCCCGAAATAGACCGTCTGACCGGGCGGCAATTGCAATTCGAAAACGTGGTTGTGCTGTTCACAGAGCATGACGTGATCTCCCCTACCAATCTGGATATCCGCCTGGACCGGGACCGCACAGGAAAGGCGCTCCTGTTCCGCGATGGAAGGATGTACGAGATTCAGTGGAGCGTGCGCGCTGAAACCCCCATCCAATTTCAGACCGGGGACGGCGCATCGTTCCCGCTGAAGCCCGGCAAGACCTGGGTTGCCATCGTAACGCCTGAGACAACCGTAACCGAGTCGAAACCCGGCGAGTGGCTGGTGAGATTCCACGAACCGACCGCCTCCGAATGAACGCGTAACAGACACATATGCCGGTACAGAACGGAATTTTATACAGTAAACCTCTTGCAAACGTGTGCCAGAGGGTGCACAGTACGCCTTCGAGTAAGAGATGTTCTCGAACGTCGGCTGACTGATGCAAGAGGTCTCATCGGTGGCGCTGTCATCATCTTATATGTTATAATTTTCACAATCTTTATCCACAATGCTGACGGATACCCATTGCCACCTCGACTTCAACAAATTCGACGGAGACCGCGAAGCGGTGATTCGACGCGCTCTCGAGGCAGGCGTGGAGCGGATTCTCATTCCCGCGCTGGAGTTGAAATCGTGTCAGGCGGCCATTCGGCTGGCGAATTCCCACCCAGCCTTGTTCGCCGCGGTGGGCGTTCACCCCACCGAAGTGAATCAATGGAACGACGAATCGATTGAAAACCTGCGTCATCTTGCACACTCGGCAAACAAAGTCGTCGCCATCGGCGAGATCGGACTCGACTACTACTGGGTGAAGGAGCCCGAAAAACAGGCGAGACAGAGGCAGGCGTTGAAGGAACAACTGCGGCTGGCGCGCGAAGCGCATCTGCCCGTCGTCATCCACATGCGCGAGGCGGGTGATGCATGGTTTGGACAGGCATCCATGGATCTGCTCGAAATACTCACGGAATGGCAGAACAGCCTGACGGCGGCAAACCATCCGCTGGCAAACAGACCCGGTGTGCTTCATTCGTTCAACGGAAATCTCGAGACGGCGCAGAAGGCAATCCATTGCAATTTTTACATCGGCGTGACGGGACCGGTCACGTATAAAAATGCGGAGGAGAAACGTCAAATCATCCGTCAACTTCCGCTGGAACGGCTTCTCCTCGAAACCGATGCCCCATTTCTCACGCCCGTCCCGTATCGGGGCAGGCGCAACGAACCTGCATTCGTCGGATATATTGCTGATAAAATTGCAGAAATTCACAAGACAACCCGCGAACGGGTCGCTGAAACGACAAGCGCGAACGCGAATCGCCTGTTCGGTTGGGGAGGCTGACCTTTGAGCATGGTGACCTTTTTCACGTCCGTTCAGGAACAATTGAAATTCGTCGAGCAAAGGATTCGGGAACAGGCAGGTGAAGAGCATCATCCGGATTTGCGTTCCGCGTTGGAACATCTTCTCTCCGCAGGAGGCAAACGCATCAGACCCACCCTGGGTTTGCTTGTCGGGAACATGCTGGGCGCCCCTGAGGACAAGCTTGTCACCCTTGGCGCTTCGGTGGAGTTGCTCCATACGGCGACGTTGGTCCACGACGACTTGATTGACGGGGCGCTGCTGCGCCGCGGCATGCCCACCCTGAACGCGCGCTGGTCGCCTGCCGCAACCGTGCTGACCGGGGATTTCCTCTTTGCCCGCGCCGCCAAACTCGCCGCCGAAACGGATTATCTGCCCCTGATGAAACTGTTTGCCGATACGCTCGCCACCATCGTCAACGGTGAACTGACGCAAATGTTTTCTGCGCGGGGCATCATTGACCGCCGCAATTACTATGACCGTATTTACGCAAAGACCGCGTCGCTTTTCGAAATGTCGGCGCTGGCGGCAGCCATGGTAGCAACCGAGAACAAAGACACGCGCATTGCCATGAAGACCTTCGGCTACGAGGTGGGCATGGCGTTCCAGATCGTGGACGACGTTTTGGATTTCACCGGCGAACAATCGGCGGTCGGCAAACCCATCGGTTCGGATCTGTTGAACGGGCTGATCACCCTCCCGGCAATCTATTACGCCGAGGAACATCCCGACGACGAAGATGTGCAATCTCTGCCGGACGGCGGCTGGAAGGACACCGATCGCGTACAGCGCATTGTGGACAACATTCGCAGGAATGCCGCCATCGAGAAAGCCATGGATGAAGCGCGGCAAGCCGTAAGCCGCGCGCTCGACGCGCTGGAAGACGCGCCCGCCTCCCCGGAGAGGGACGCGCTGGAAGACCTGGCAAAATTCATCGTGGACAGAAAAATCTAAAGTCGGGCTGCCCGATTCGAACGTCTTGATCAGCAGGTTGCGCGCAGAGCGTAAACCACGGCAGAGACCGCCCTCTACTACGCGTTTTTTGAAGCGCCTTTCACGAGATACCTATGCCAAATCCTCGCAGACCCTTTCGTTTGAATGTCGGCTTTATCGTTCACGAGGAAGTCGGCTACAGCCACAAGTTTCCGCTTGCATATCAAACGGCGGTACTCGGGGAAGACCTGACTCTGACAAATTTCGAAGGCATGATCGTGATTGACCGAACCCAGCAGGGATTGGTCGTGCAGGGGGAATTTTTCGGCGATACGACGCTGGAATGCGTTCGATGCCTGAAAGAGTTCAAATTCACCCTTCGCAGTCAATGGACCGAACTGTACGCGTTTACCCCCAAGTCGGTCAGCGAAACAGGCCTGTTGATGCCCGAGGACGGTCACATTGACTTTACACCCGTCCTGCGCGAGTTTGCCCTGCTCGAAGTGCCCATCAAGGCGCTCTGCAAACCCGACTGCAAAGGATTGTGCATCGAATGCGGGCAGGATTTGAACCTCAAGGACTGCGGTCATCATCAGGGCGGGGACGATTCTCCGTTCGAGGTGTTGAAAAAACTGCTGTGAATGCCAAAATGCCCGCCGGAAAAGTGTTTTACAGGCGTCCCCTTTGCGTTCGCAGTGCCTGACTTTGCGTTGTAATCCCGAAGATCGGTTCAACACTCACCCAGGAATAACATGTCCCCCACATTACAAGACATCCAGCACGCCGCGCAACGCATTCAGTCTTACGCGCACCGCACGCCAGTATTGACCAACCAAAGTCTCGATCAACGCGTTGACGCGCGGGTATACCTCAAATGCGAGAACCTCCAAAAGGTGGGCGCGTTCAAGTTTCGCGGCGCGTGCAACGCGGTCTATTCGCTCAGCGACGAAGAGTCAAAACATGGCGTCTGCACACATTCATCGGGGAATCACGCGCAGGCATTGGCGCTGGCGGCGCGGATGAGAGGCATCCCTGCCTACATCGTCATGCCGGATAACGCCCCACAAGTCAAGAAGGACGCGGTGGCGGGCTACGGCGGTCGAATCACGTTTTGCGAGCCGACGCTCGAGGCGAGGGAAAGCACGATGGAGAGAATCAGGCTCGATACGGGAGCGACTGTCGTCCATCCCTATGACGACGAACGCGTCATCGCCGGACAGGGAACTGCCGCGCTCGAACTGCTTGATTCCATCCCGGACCTCGACGCCATCATTGCGCCGGTCGGCGGCGGCGGGTTGTTGAGCGGCACATCCATTGCGGCAAAAGGACTCAAGCCAAACATCCGCATCATTGCCGCCGAGCCCGAAATGGCAGATGACGCCTATCGTTCGATGAAGGAAGGCAGAATCATTCCGTCGGTGAACCCGAAAACCATTGCCGACGGCTTGCTGACTTCGCTCGGCACACTGACTTTCCCGATCATCCAACAAAACGTCGAGCAGATCGTCACCGTCAGCGAGCGGGGAATCATCGAGGCGATGAAGTTCGTATGGGAGCGCGCCAAGATTATCATCGAACCGTCGGCGGCGGTGGCGGTCGGCGTGCTGTGGGAAAGGAAGATCGATTTGAGCGGCTTGAAGGTGGGGGTGATTCTCAGCGGCGGCAACGTCGCTCTGAACAAACTGCCGTGGCAATCGTAGTAGGGGCGAGTAGGAGCAACTCGGCGAGTCGCCCTACAGCAAAATCACTTCCACGATTTCGCCCGCGCTCAAGCCGGTGGCATCGGGGTGGATGCGCAGAAGTCCATCGGCGCCTGCAAGTGTGAATATCAGATTGCTTTTGCCAAAGATGGGATCGGCATCGTAATGGACGATGGACGATGGACGATTGAGAGTCAGTTTCACGGGCCACCAGTCTTCGCGCCCGGCTTGTGAAGGCAAATTGACGGTCAGCCTCGCCTGGACCGCTGCCTTGGGTTTGGGGAGCGCACCCAGCAATTTCTCGATGACCGGCATCACGAACAAATAACCGTTCACCAGCGCGCTGACGGGGTTGCCAGGCAGCCCAATTACGGCTTTGCCGCCGCACACGCCCAAAATCGTCGGTTTGCCGGGGCGGGTGTTGATTCCATGCACGAGAACACCCGGCTCCCCCAGCGAGCGGATGACCTCAGCGGTCATGTCGCGGGTCGAGGCAGAGGAGCCGGCGGTGATGATGACCGCCTCGCACTCCGACAGCGCCTTTGCCGCCGCTTCTTTCAACGCCTGAAACTGGTCGCGGAGAATCCCATAGCGTTTTGCCACGCCTCCGCTTTTTTCGACAAGGGCTGAAAGTGTGTATGAATTGATGTCACGAACTTGCCCCGGACGCGGGCGGCGACTTGGGTCAATCACTTCATCGCCAGTAGAGATCAACCCCACGCGTACTTTCCTGACTACGCGCAAATCGGTGATACCCAATGCCATCAACCCGCCGATCTCAGCCGGGCGGAGGCGCGTTCCTTTGGGCAGGAGGAGTTCCCCCTCTGCCACGTCTTCGCCGATGCGGATGAGGTTTTCACCTGCCGCAACCGCGCGGAAGATTTCGATTTCAATATTCGCCATACTTTCGAGGCTTTCATCGGAAGTCCTTTGTGTATATTCCAACATCACCACCGCGTCGGCGCCTGCGGGCAGCATGCCGCCCGTGTGAATGAGGGCGCATTGTCCCGCTCCAATTTCGAAGGCAGGCGCGTCTCCCATTGGGACCTCGCCCACGAGAGTGAGGTAGGCAGGCAAAGAGTCGGAGGCGCCGAAGGTGTCCTGTGCGCGGACGGCGTACCCGTCCACCGTGGTGCGCTCGAATTCGGGGAGAGGGTGCGGGGCGCGGATGTCTTCGGCGAGGATGCGGTCGAGGGCGTTGGCAACGCTGATGGGTTCAGGATCAGGCGTCGGCGGGGAAAGATGCGAGAGCAGGAGGCTGCGGGCTTCGTCGGGAGGGAGGAGAGTCAGAAATTCGGGCATTTTTTCAAGTCACAGGGTCAAGGTCGAAGGTTAGCGGAGCCAGAAGGTGAGGGCAAGGAAATAGGCAGTCAGCCCGAACACGGCGGCGGAGGTTGCCTGAAGGATTTTCCAATTGGGCGGCAAGCCGAGGGCGATGTTACGGAGTTGGAGAATCTGGTAGAGGGCAAAGGGCAGGGTGAGGAAGGCAGGCGCCAGCAGAGGCAGGGTGAGTCCAAACGCGGGCATGGCGAGAAAAAAGATGTAAGCGAAGATGATGAAGATGTGGTGAAACGGGACGACGCGTTCCCAGCCGAGGCGGGTGAGGAGGGTGGCGCGTCCGAATTTTCGATCCTGTGCAAAGGATTGGAAGTCCGTCGTCATGAAGCAGGCAAAGGCAAGGAAGGTGAGGGGAATGGCGATGGCGAGGAAGCGGTGCGGGGTCCCTGCCTGGAAGATGAAGGCAATGGAGGGAATGACGTAGGCAAGGTGAACGGCAACGAACAGTTCGCCAAAGCCTCGATTGGAGAGACGCAGCGGCGGGAGGGAATGAACAAGGAGGAGGATGAGCGAGACGGCTGGAAAAAGGAACGATGAAAAAGGAAGTTGCCGTGTGGCGAATAATCCGTAGAAGATGAGGGCGAGGGCGGCAAGAGACGCAAGGGAGGTATACAGCAGGTTGTTGCGGAGGGTTTGCCGTCCGCGGCGGGTTTCGCCTTCGGTAAGCGGTTCGGCGTCAAGACGGAAAATTTCGGGCAGGAGGGACATGGTCAGTTGTGCGAGGAGGACGCCCAATAGTCCCAGCCAGAAGGGGGCGGGGCGGAAGGCGACGCCGAGGTAGTCGGCGATGCCCGCGCCGAGGAGGTAGGTGAGGGCGGCAAAGAGCAGGTGGAGGGGGTGGGAGAGGCGGAGCATGAGGGAATTGGTACTTGGTTAAGGGAAAACAAAAGCGGAAAGAAATTCATCCAGCCTCTTCACCGCTTGCGGGAGGTTTTTGCGCCCCAGCCCCACGCGGAAGTGGTTGCCTGTGTCGTCGTACATCGTTCCGGGCAGGAGCAAGACACCCGCCTCACGGACAACTTTATCACAAAATTCTTCGACGTTCCCGCGCAGGAGTTTGGAGAAGCCCATCGAGCCTGCCTGCGGACGCACCCACGAGAACAGGTCGGCGCGGCGGGCGAAGAAGTCGTCCATGACGGCGAGGTTGTTCTGGATGATACCAAGGCTGCGTTCGATGAGTTTGTGACGGTTGCGCATGGCAACTTCGGCGAGGAATTCGCTGGGGGCAGAGTTACAGATGGTGGTGTAGTCTTTGAGCGACGCCATTCGTTCGTAGAGTTTTCTGTTTTTTGTGGCTATCCACCCAATGCGGAGACCGGCGAGTCCATAGGTCTTGGAAGTCACGCCTAGGGAAACGGCGTGACCGCCCACGTCACAGGCGGCAGGCAGGCGCATGGACGGGTCGTATTCGGATTCGCGATAGACTTCGTCGGAAAACAAAAGGAGTCCATATTCCTGAACAAACCCGTCAAGCGCTTCATAGTCTTCCCGCGGCATCAGGTAACCGGTGGGGTTGTGGGGAGTGTTGAGGATCACGGCTTTGGTTTTCGAGCGCAGCAACTTTCGCAGCTCGTGAATATCCAGCGCCCAGCCGTTTTCCTCCCGCGCCAGCCAGAGACTCACGTCACAGCCAATCGCTTTCGCCACTTCGCTGAGGGACTGGTAATGCGGCGCGTGGACGATGACATGGTCGCCTGCTTTCAGCGCCGCCAGCATGAAGAGGAAAATCGCCTCCTCTGCCCCTGTGTGGACGAGAATTTCATCGGGCTGGATGGTTTCGTACATTCTGGCGATTTCCCGCCGCAGGGCAGGGCTTCCCTGTGATTCGGTGTACCCCAGCCAGACGCGCTGAAACTTCTCCGCCGCGCCATCTTCCAGAGCAAGCAAATCTGCAATGGACATCGCTTCACAGTCCGAGGAGCAGAGCAGGTATTCGGTGCTAAATTCGTATTGAGCAAAGTAACGTTCGAGTTTGAAGGGAGGTAAGTGCATAGTTATCAGTTATCAGTGGCAGGAAGACCGAGCGGGTTGGTGTGCCGGCAAATACGGAGCTGCCTTTCTTGTGTACCTGCTTACTTTAGAGCCTTCTTCATGTCGCGGTAATGAATCTGATTGTGCAGGTAGAGCATCTTGATCATCTCGCGCAGGGTGGTCATGCCGAGGAAGGGATGGCGTCCCTGTTTGTCGAGGTCGGCTTCGTCGAGCGAGAGCGTCCACGCAATCGAATCGGCACGGACGGCTTTGAATTGTTCGAGCAGTTCCTGCGGCGACAGGTTTTTCGTCTTCTCTTGCTGAGAGGCGTTGTAGCGGTCAATCGAAAAATCCTCCGAAGCGCCCTCGCCCGTCAGGCGGATGCGCTCGAACAGCCGCACTAATCCGCGCTCAGAGGTGACAAAGTGCGCCAGAATGTTACGGATAGTCCATGTTTCGCCTTCGGTGTACACCTGCGCCTGCCACTGGTCGTCGGTCAAGCCTGCGAAGATGGCAAAGAACTTTTCCCCTTCGGATTTCAATTTATCAGCGAGTTCATTTATTTCCGACATCAGGTTGCTCCTTCAAAACACACGATAGAGAAAGTTACCTACACGAGGGAATATCCCCCGTCCACGACGATGGTTTGCCCGGTGATGTATTGATTCTGGATCAAAAATTCGAGGGCAGAGGTAATTTCTTCGCTTCTTGCGGGACGTTTGAGCGGAATCCGCTCGATGAGCCTTTGCCACTCCCCGGTAGTGACCACATCCGATGGCAGGACGAAGCCCGGAGCGATGGCGTTGACACGAATCTGCGGAGCGAGGGCGCGGGCAAGGACGCGGGTCAGCGATTCCAGTGCGGCTTTGCTGACGGTGTAGGAGGGGTAACGGCTCCATGACTTTTGTGCGCCCACGTCTGTAATGTTGACGATGAGCCCGCCGTCGGTCATTTTTTTGGCGCAGGCTTGGGCAAGGAGGAAAGGGGCGCGCAGGTTGAGGTCGAGGACGGCGTCCCAGTGTTCGAGGGTAAGTGAGTCCACACTGCCAGCGGGCATGAAGGCAGCAGAGTTGACTAACACTTCAAGGGCAAAAGAGGAAGATTGAAGGATGGCTTCAAGTTGCGCAAGAAGGCTTTGAACTCCCGCGGGTTGGGTCAGATCGGCTTGGGTGGGGAAAACGCGCCTCGAGAGCGATTCGATTTCCAGTCTGGTTTGAAGCGCTTCGTCGGTTGAGGTATGGTAGTGGAGGAGGATGTCGTACCCCAAACGCGCAAGGGTCAGAGCGAAGGCTTTTCCAAGTCGGTGGGCGGCGCCGGTGACGAGGGCGAGAGGGGGCATGTCCCCATTATAAACGTTCCCTCAGCCCAGCCCTCGATGCGGCGTCATTTGCGGAAGAAATTCGAGAGGAAGAACCAGATGTTGGCGGGACGCTCGGCAAGACGGCGCATGAAGTAAGGATACCAGTGCGTGCCGTAGGGAACGTACACGCGCACGGGGTAGCCTTCTTGAATGAGTTGCTCCTGCAGGTCGCGGCGGATGCCGTAGAGCATTTGAAATTCGATGGCGTTCTTCGGCAGGCCGACTTTCGCGGCGTATCCTTTGGCGAAGGCAATGCGTTTTTCGTCGTGTGTGGCAATGGCAGGGATGGGCGGGATGCGCCCGTCTGGGCTGAGGGTGTTGGCTTCGGCTTTGAGGGCGGCGTCTATCAGAATTTTGGTGAGCAGGTCGTAGTTGGCATCCACATCGGTCTTTTTGGGAAAGGCTTTGTCGGGCGGTTCCTTGTATGCGCCCTTGACGAGGCGGAAGCGCGTGCTGAGTTCGAGCAGAGATTTGACATCGGCTTCGGTGCGGTAGAGGTAGGATTGCACCGCCATGCCGACCGTTTGAGGGGTAAAGCCGCGTTCCAGCGCCGATTTGTAGATGGAAATGGTGAGGTCTGTATACGGCGTATCTTCCATGTCTATGCGGATGAAGTTGCCGTGTTTGCGGGCTTGTTCCAGAATGCGCAGCAGGTTTTGCAGGCAGATTTCCTCGTCCAGTCCCATGCCGATTTGAGTCAATTTGATGGAAACGTTGGCTTTAACCCCCGCTTTATCTATTTCGTCCAAAATTGTCAGAATGTCATCCGCTGCCTGGTTGGCTTCATCCACATTCGAGGTGTGTTCCCCGAGATGATCGAGCGTGGCGTTAATGCCTTTGGCGTTCAGTTCACACACCGTTCGAATGGCATCTTCGGGCTTTTCCCCCGCAATGAAGCGGGATGCCGCCCGCCAAGCAAAACTCCAACTCGTGACCAGTTTTTGCGCCCATGCCGCTTTGGAAAGATAGATGAGAAAGGAGCGTAGCATCGTCCCGTCCTTTTGGAAGTTTTGAAATCTGCCAGTTGCCTGGCGAAAAGCAAAAGTATTCTAGCACAAACGTAAAATTTGAGTGTTATACTTTTTCTGTTACAAAACTCACCTTCAAGAAAATTAACAAGTAAATACCGTAACCGTGTAGTTGGCGTTTTCTAACGTCAACAGGCACGGTAGAGAACGCGCCCTACACAATATTACGGGATTATGTTAATAAAGATCACAAAGGTGAGGCATGAGGTGAAATTTTGAGAAATCGCAGTTCCGTACCCGTTTTACGCGGTATTTCCATAGCCTTCCTGTCCATTGCCATCGTCATTACCATTGTGGCGCTGATCGGCTACAGCCGTACGCGCAACAACTACCCCAGCGGCATGACCATCGGCGGCGTGCCGGTGGGAGGCGTCAGCCCGCAAATTGCAGCCGAGCGAGTGCTGCAGGTCTATTCCTCGCCCATCGAGGTGCGCTACGGCGAGGCGGTCATTCACATTGACCCGTCGGTGGTGGGCTTCGAGGTGGACATCGAAAGCATGATTGCCGCCGCCGATCTCGCCCGCACGGGCGGCTCGTTCTGGGGCGGGTTTTGGAACTACCTGTGGAACCGTCAGCCGCCGCCGGTGGAGATTCCGCTCAGCGCTTCACTCTCTGAAGAGAGACTGGTCGCCTACCTCCAGACGGAAATCTCCGCCCGCTACGACCAGCCCCCCACCCCGGCTGAGCCGGTTCCCGGCAGCACCACCTTCAAGCCCGGTGAACCGGGGCGCGTCCTCGATATTCCGCGCGCCGTGCGTCTGATCGAAAACACCCTGCGCTCACCCAACAAACGCACGGTGGTGATTCCCTTCCAGCAGAGCATCGCGGCGCGTCCTACCATGCAAAACCTGGAAATCCTGCTTCAGCAGAACATCCTCGCCGCCGGCTTCGATGGCGTTATGGGCGTCTATCTGCTCGATCTGCAAAACGGGCAGGAAATTCACTTTGCCATGGACAAGGGCGAACTCATCCCGATCAACCCCGATGTGGCGTTCACCTCCTCCAGCACGGTCAAGATTCCCATCATGGTCTCCTACTTCATCCACAACGGCTCTGCCGCGCTGGATGAGACCTCTTCAGCCCTCATCCTCGATATGATTCGCAAGTCTGAAAACCCGCCGGCAGACCGCCTGATGAACGCCCTCGACCCGGCGCGCGGTCCGCTGGTGGTGACCGAAGACATGCGAAAGATCGGGCTGGGAAACACCTTTCTCGCGGGCTTCTTCTGCAGCGCCGAGGCGCCCTGTCCCCTCCTGCAACGCATCACCACCCCTGCCAACCAGCGCACCGATGTTTTCACCGACCCCGACATCTTCAACCAAACCACCCCCTCCGACAGCGGCATGCTCCTCGCGGACATCTATCAATGCGCCGAAAGCGGCGGCGGGGCGCTGATCGCCGCCTTCCCGCAAACCATCACCCCCGAAATCTGCCGGCGGATGATTGACTTTTTGGCGGCAGACAAAATCGGCGTCCTGATCGAAGCGGGCGTTCCCGAAGGCACGCGCGTCGCCCACAAACACGGCTGGATCAGCGAACCGTCCTCCGGCGTCATCAAAAACATCAGCGACGCCGCCATCGTCTACACGCCCGGCGGCAACTACGTGCTTTCCATCTACGCCTATCATCCCGTGCAGACGGTTTGGGAACCGGTCTCCACCCTGTTTGCCCAACTCTCGCAGGCGGTTTATAACTTCTATAACCTGCCGGGGCAATAAGATATAATCACAGTATGAGCGCGGCGCTGGGACTTTACCGACTGCAACAAGTGGACAGCCAGATGGATGCGATTCAGGCACGTCTGGCGGTCATCCGCCAAACGCTCGAAAATGACCGGGAACTGAGCGCGGCAAAAGAGGCGCTTGCCGCCGCCGAGACTCTTCACCGCCAATCCGAACTTGCCCTGGCTCAAAGCGAAGCGGATGTTGAAAAGCAGCGCGTCAAGATCGAACAGACCGAGGCAAATCTCTATGGCGGAAACGTGCACAATCCCAAGGAATTGCAGGATCTGCAAATGGACGCGGCATCGCTGAAAAAACACCTTGGTACGCTGGAAGAGCGTCTGCTCGAAGCGATGGCGCTTGCCGAAGAGACGGAAAAACGTTGGAAAACGGCAAAAGCGCAATTTGCCGATGCCCAATCCCGGCTGAAAGATCAGCACAGTGATCTCGCAAGCGAAAACGAAACCCTCAGCAAAGATCTGGAACGGCTGATTTCCGAACGAGATGCTGTGACCAAAGCCCTCGACAAACAGGCTCTCCAAATCTACGAGGGACTGCGCAAGCAGAAACGCGGCATGGCGGTCGCCGCGTTGAGCGAGGATGCCTGCTCCGCCTGCGGCACCACCCTCACCGCCTCGCAACAACAGTCTGCGCGCTCGAACGCACAACTCTTTTACTGCCCCACATGCGGAAGAATCGTTTACTCCGGGTAATCTAGCGATGTCATTTTCCGACCCCGCCACGCTGCCCTTCATCGTCGGTTTTATCCTGGGTATCGTCACCACGATACTCCTTCAACGAGTGCGCCCGCTTCTCAAACAGATTCGCGAGAATCTCAGGCAGAAGCGCGAGGAGGCGTATGTACGCCGCACCAGCGGACTGGAAGACAACCACCGCCGCCTCACCCTCCGCCGCGCCCAGGGAATGCATCTCGCCGCCCCTTTGTTTGCGCTCGATGAAATTCTGCAGGAACCGAGAGTGATGACGCCGCCCGCCAGAGTGGAGCCCGGAACGGTCAGCATTCAGGAAGATATCATTTCGCAAACCCTTCCCTACATGCCCGCCTGGCCCGAACTCGCCGCGATTTACCGCGCGCCGACCCTCAACCTTGTGGATGCAGTCGCGAGCGGGGGGAATATGGTAATCGTCGGTGCGGCAGGCGCGGGAAAAACTGTCGCGCTGGCGCATATCGCGTCGCAGGCAGCAAATTTCAAGGTCCGGCTGGAGGCGGGCAAAGAGGCGATCCCGTTCCATTACCACCTCGCCGACCTGCAAATCCCCTTCGATCCATCCCGAGATCCGCTGACGGTTGTGGTCAATGCGGCAGCCGAACGCGCACCCCTATTCGACCTGCGCCGCATCCCCGAATTCGTCAGGCAATCTTTCGACAGCGGCGCCGCCCTTTTGCTTGTGGATGGTTTCGATGAAGCAGACCCTCAAACCCAAAACGACACGGTCGTATGGCTCAAAGCCCTCATGGAGGCGTATCCGAACGCGCGCATCGTCACCACCGGCACACCCTGGCAATTGAACGGACTGCTCTCCCTTGGGTTTCATCCGCTGGCGCTGATTGCATGGGATGCGCGGACGGTTTCCAGGTTCATCAGACAATGGGGCGAATCCTGGAGCCGCGCCGTTCCCTCGACCCCCGGCAGTGTGGATCCCCTTCTGCTCAACGAATGGCTGGAAACGGACAGTACAGGATTATCTCCCTTTGAGTTGACGCTCAAAACCTGGGCGGCATACGCCGGGGACAGCCTGGGCTCGCGCGTCCTCGATTTCATCGCCACGCATATCCGCCGCGTTGCGCCGGCAGGAACGCCGGTCGCCGCCCTGGAAATGCTGGCAATGCAGTCCATTCTGACTTTGCAGCCGCTCTTCGACCCGCGCAAAGCGCGCGAATGGGTCAGAAAATACGATATTGTCGAGGACCAAGCCGTCGAAGGAGCCGAAACCATTGTCCCAACGGAGGATAGCGAACCCGTTCCCCTGACCGACTCACAAAAGATCCGAATCAAAAAATCCAAAGCCGCATCCGCTCCCCCCACCTATGGACTGCTGAGTAAAATGGTCGAGAGTGGACTGCTCGTCTCACATGCGAACGAAAAAATGAGATTTCTGCATCCACTCTTCACCGGCTACCTTGCCGGACAGGCGGTCGGCGATAACGAGGCGGAAGTCAACCTGCTTGCCCAGCCCGACTGGGACGGCAAAACAGTAACGCTTCACTACCTTGCCGCCCGCGGAGATGCATCCCGCGCGGCAGACCTTCTCCTCCAGCAATCCGAACTGCCGCTTCACATCCCGACTTTCGCGGTGGCGCGCTGGCTTCGAGACGCGCCCAAACAGGCGAAATGGCGGGCGAAAGTATTTGCCAGCCTGTTGGCCATCCTTCAGGCGGAGGGACAACCCACCAACCTGCGGGCGCAGGCAATGGCGGCGTTCGTCGTCAGCGGCGACCCGGGCGCAGTAACGCTCTTTCGCCAGCTGCTGAGTTCCCGTTCTTTTACCGTCATTCCGCTTGCCGCACTGGGAAGCGGAGCCTTGCGCGACCGTAAAGCCATCCCCTTGCTCGAGGAGGCGCTTATTGCTCCCGTCAGCGCGGTGAGACGCGCGGCCTGTCTGGCGTTGATTGCCATCGGCATGGACAAATCCTTCGAAGCCGTTGCGCGTGCCCTGCTCGAAGGCGATGAAGAACTGCGCCGCGCCGCCGCCCAGGCGCTTGCAAACGACCCAAAAGACGGACACGAAGCCCTGCGGGAAGGCGCCACGCTTGCCGACATCATGGTCCGCCGGGCTGTTGTCTATGGACTTGCGCGTGTCGAAGAACCCTGGGCGCTCGAACTGTTACAGCGCATGCAGGTGGAGGACGATCAATGGGCGGTCCGCAATCTTGCAAATCAATACGTGGAGGAATTAACCCAAGGCAGCCTGCGCACCCCGAAGCCTCTGCCGCCTCCGTCCGAAACGCCCTGGCTGATCGAATTTGCCACCAAACAAGGCATTGGCATTCCGCGCGGCAGCCCCGCCATTGATATCCTGCTCACGGCATTCAAACACGGCTCTACAGAGGAAAGACTTGCCGCGATACCCTATCTAAAGAACAATGCCTCCGAAGGTGTGATTGCCGCGCTATATCATGGCATTTACGGAGATGACCCTGAGGTCAGCGAGTCTGCCTATCTTGCCCTTCAGGAACTCGCGGCAGACGGCGCCCCCCTCCCCCACCCCAACCAATTCGGACTTGGCTGACATGCTCATCACAAACGCAACCCTCATCACCTGGGAGGCAGAAAACCGCATCCTCTCAGACCATGCCCTGCTCATCGAAAACGACCGCATCCGCGAAATTGGCACCACGCAGGCGCTCACCGCCCAATACCCCCACGAAGAGAGACTGGACGCGCGCGGGCAATACGTCATGCCTGGCAGCATCTGCGCCCACACCCACTTCTACGGCGCCTACGCGCGCGGCATGTCAATCCCCGCTCCCGCACCCAAAGACTTCCCTGAAATCCTCCAAAAACTGTGGTGGCCCCTCGACCGTTCGCTCGACGCCGAAAGCATCCGCTATTCCGTCCTGCCCTGCCTCGTGGACGCAGTCAAACACGGCACCACCACCCTCTTCGACCACCACGCCTCCCCCAACGCCATCCACGGCTCGCTCGACATCATCGCCGAAGAAGTCGAAAAAGCAGGTCTGCGCGCCGTGCTGTGCTACGAAGTGACCGACCGCGACGGCGAAGCCAAGATGAAAGCCGGCATCGAAGAAAACGTCCGCTTCCTCAAACGGACAAAAAGCCCGCTTCTCGCCGGGACCTTCGGCCTGCACGCCAGCCTCACGCTTTCCGACTCATCTCTAGCCTTGTGCCGCCAAGCCGTGCCGGAGGAAATCGGCTTCCACATCCACACCGCCGAACACGAAGCCGACGAGTACGACAGCCTGAACAAATCCGGCACACGCGTCATTGACCGTTTGCACAAACACGGCATCCTCGGACCCAAAACCATCACCGCCCACGGCGTCCACCTCGACGCGCGCGAAATTCAACTCCTCGCCGAAACAGGCACCTGGCTCACCCACCAGCCGCGCTCGAACATGAACAACGGGGTCGGCGTGGCGCCCATCGAATCGATGATGCGGGCGGGCGTGCGGGTCTGTTTGGGAAACGACGGCTTCTCCAACGCCATGTGGGAGGAATGGAAAGCCGCTTATCTCCTCCACAAAGCCCACCACCGCGACCCGCGCCGCATGGGCGGCTACGACCTCCAGCAGATGGCAATCTACAACAATGCCGCGCTGGCGGGCGCCTTCTTCCCTGCTGCAACGATAGGGCAACTCATCCCCGGCGCATTTGCAGATATGATTTTCGTGGATTACCACCCCAACACCCCCCTCACCCCCGGCAACCTGCCCTGGCACATTATCTTCGGTTTCCAGCAGAGCATGGTCACAACCACCATCGTCGCAGGCAAAATTTTGATGAAAGATCGGGAATTGTTGACGCTGGACGAAAAAGAAATCGCCGCCAAAGCCCGCGCAATCGCGCCAAAGGTTTGGGAGCGCTACCAAAAAGAAGTTGCAAAGGTTATGTAAAGACCTTTTGGATAAGTCTTGTAAGAAGCGGCGCCAACCAATTTTTGACGCGGATTACACCGATTTTCACAGATTGTTTTTTTCAGAATCCATGTCAATCCGTGAAATCTGTGGCTGAAATGTTGCAAGAAATCTAATCTCCCGCATAGCGGACGTTCTTCAACGTCCGCCAAGCAATCAACAAAACAGGAGTTTTCATGGAAGAAAAAGCACCATTGTTGTTGACCATCGCCGTACTCGGCGGCACTGGCAAAGAAGGCAAAGGGCTAGCCTACCGCTGGGCAAAAGCAGGGTACAAAGTCATCATTGGCTCGCGCCTCCCTGAAAAAGCCGTCACCGCAGCATCCGAAATCATCGAACAACTGGAGGGATCTTCCTCCGTCGTCGGCGCTTCGAACCTGGAAGCCGCGCAACAGGCGGATATCGTCGTCCTCACCGTGCCTTATGCCGCCCATCGCGACACCCTCGAAAGCGTAAAACAGGCGCTCAAAGGCAAACTGCTGATTGACGTCACCGTTCCGCTTGTGCCGCCCAAAGTGACGAAAGTGCAAATGCCGCCCGCCGGGTCTGCGGCGCAGGAGGCCAAGCAACTCCTCGGCGACGATGTGCAGGTGGTTGCCGCCTTCCAAAACATTTCCCATGAGTACCTGATGACCGATGACGAGGTCGAATGCGACGTCCTCGTCACCGGCTCGAGCAAGGAAGCCCGCGCCGAAGCCATCAAACTTGTCGAAGCCGCCGGCTTAACCGGCTGGGACGCCGGTCCCCTCGAAAACTCCGTCGTCGTGGAAGGGTTGACCAGCGTGCTGATCAACATCAACAAACAATACGGCTCCACTCACGCCGGCATCAAGATCACTGGTGTTCACAAAAAGTAAGCAGACCGTCCCGCAGGTTCTCAACCAAACCTTCGAGACGGTTCATAACCCCAATTACCCATTACAGCCATAAATGTCCCTCACGCTCACCCCCCTGACAAACATCCCCCTCATCCGCCAAGGCGACGACCTGGCGGATATTCTTCTAACCGCCCTGCAAGAGACCAACATCGAACTTCAGGACGGCGACATCCTTGTCCTGGCGCAGAAAATCGTCAGCAAAGCCGAAGGGCAGATGGTGAACCTTGCCGCCGTCATACCGGCTGAACGGGCGCGGGAACTGGCGCGGCAATCGGGCAAAGACCCGCGCCTGGTGGAACTGCTCTTGCGGGAAAGCGCTGAAATTTTACGCGTGCGCCCAGGCGCCATCATCGTCGAACACAAACTTGGCTTTGTTTGCGCCAACGCCGGTATTGATCATTCCAACGTGGCAGGTGAGGGAGATTCGGTCGAAGAGTGGGTACTGCTCCTTCCGCGCGACCCAGACCAATCGTCCCGCATGATTCGAGAAAAAATCCAAACCACAACAGGAAAGAAAATCGGCGTCATGATCATCGACTCACATGGGCGCGCCTGGCGCATCGGCACCGTCGGCGTGTGCATTGGGCTGAGCGGCATCCCCGCGGTCATAGACGAACGCGGATGGAAAGACCTCTTCGGGCGGGAACTGCGCATCACCATCGTGGGCGCGGCAGATGAACTCGCCGCCGCCGCCAGCCTCGTCATGGGGCAAGCCGCCGAAGGCACGCCCGCCGTCCACGTACGCGGATTTCCCTACCCCCTGCGCGAAAGCGCGCTCAAGGAACTCCTGCGCCCCAAAGAGCAGGACATGTTCCGGTAAGGCACGACAGAAAAATAATTTTTCTGTTTCGTGGATCTACGTGTGCGGGATGATGGTGTAATTCCAGTGTGGCAAGATGCGGTGGGGCTTGAGATTGATAACAGTCTTTTGCTCC
>JACAET010000027.1 GCA_013388685.1 Chloroflexota bacterium
TAATTGAATTTGGACTTTATTATCGCCTGCTTGCATGGTTGAAGAATGTTCTTGCAATAAATAACCCTGCGCCCAAACCTTGATTGACAAATCTGGTGATTGACTTGACTTTTGCCAAACTCCTTGATTATCTGTCAATTCAACCGTTTCTCCTTGAATAATTTTTGCATTAGCAATTGACTTCCCGTTTTCGTCAACTACATTAATCGCCGCATTGTAAACAATAGGCGTGGCTGTTGCAGTTGGCAGAGGCGTGGCGGTAGAAGTCGGTGGAATAGGCGTTGATGTAGAAACGGGCGTTGAAACACCAGCGCAACTTAACGAAATAGCGAGTAACACAACCGCCGCAAGCATTATTTGAATTGACTTTTTCATATCCAATCTCCTTTTTATTTTGTGTCATGGGCTTTGCCGCCCAACTATTGCTTATACGGACATCCGTATAATTCCCTTTATACAACCTCATCCGCCTAAAATCCTAACTCACTTCGGCGTTTAGGCAGAATGAGTTAAAATAACCTTAGTAAAATTATAAATACACCCCCAAAAAGAGTCAACCTCTATGGAACAAAAACCCCCGCGCAAACTCCTCGACCAGGTCTCCGACGCCCTGCGCCTCAAACACTACTCCTACCGCACCGAACAGGCCTACCGCGACTGGATCAAACGCTACATCCTCTTCCACGGCAAACGCCACCCCAAAGACATGGGCGCCCCAGAAATCCAGGCCTTCCTCACCCACCTCGCCGTCGAAAAAAACGTCTCCGCCTCCACCCAGAACCAGGCGCTCTCCGCCCTCCTCTTCCTCTACCGCCACATCCTCCACCACGATATCCAATTCCCCACCGACATCGTCCGCCCCGAAAAATCACGCACCCTCCCCACCGTCCTCACCCACACCGAAGCCCTCGCTGTCATCAACCATATGACCGGCGTCCCCAAACTCATGACCCAAATCTTATACGGCAGCGGATTACGACTAATGGAATGCATCCGCCTGCGCGTCAAAGACATAGACTTCGGCAACCGCACCATCATCGTCCGCGACGGCAAAGGCGAAGACGATCGCCTCACCATCCTCCCCGATTCCCTCATCCCCGCCCTCCGCAACCAAATCCAAATCGTCCAACGCATCCACCAAACCGACCTCGCAGATGGATTCGGCGAAGTCTACCTCCCCCACGCCCTCGCCTTCAAATACCCCAACGCCTCCCGCGAACTCATCTGGCAATACCTCTTCCCCGCCGCCTCCCTCTCCCGCGACCCCAGACACTCCTCTCCCTTTGGGAGCCCCAAAGGGGTGCTTCGCGAAGGGGTTGGGGGTGAGGGCTACCGCCGCCACCACGCCGACCCCTCCCTCCTCCAAAAAGCCATCCGCGCCGCCGCCAAAACCGCAGGCATCCAAAAACCCGTCTCCCCCCACACCTTCCGCCACTCCTTCGCCACACACCTCCTCCAAAACGGCTACGACATCCGCACCGTCCAGGAGCTCCTCGGACACAAAGACGTCAAAACCACCATGATCTACACCCACGTCCTCAACCGTGGCGCCTCTGCGGTCCGCTCCCCGCTCGACTCATAACCCCCTTCCCTCAACCCGTAAAATTGACTCCTCCTCCCTTTGGGAGAGGGGGTGGGGTGAGGGCTTCCCTCCTCCCTCTGGGAAAGGGGCGGGGTGAGGGCAAAAAGGGTTTCGCAACAGAATACCGGTACAAACCAACCCCGGCAAAATTCGCCGCAAAGCCTCTCTGCAATCAAAAACATATTGCCCCCAAAGGCGCATCAGCGCAGCGGAAACTCTTTGGTAGAATGCCACACATGTCGCATCGTCCCTCTTCTGTTTTTCTCCTGCTTGGACTTCTCGCCTCTGCTTGCTCGCCTGCCTCTGCCCCAGCCATTCCCACCTACGACCCCTTTGCACCCCTCGGCGCAATGACCTCTGCCCCCAACAGCTTGCCCATAAACACCCGCCCTCCCGCCGGCGCGCCCACCCCCACCCGCGCACCGCTTTCCGTGACCTTGCCGCCGCGCAACCCCAGCCTGGCTCCCTCCACCCCCACACCTGATTTGCCTCACCCCCTCCCGCCGCCCCGCGACTACGTGGAACAGTACACCGTTCAGGCGGGGGATACGCTTGGGAGTATTGCTCAAAGGTACGGGGTCAGTTTGGAGGCGTTGTTGCAGGCAAACGGCTTGAACGAATCGAGTATCCTGCCGGTGGGCTTGGTGCTCAATATCCCCCCGATCACAGCCGATGTCGCTCCCGGCTCATCGTTCAAAATCATCCCGAATGCCGAACTGGTGTACAGTCCCTCCAGCGTGGGGTTCGATGCAGATGCCTTCATCGAAGCGCAGGGCGGCTACCTGGCGGGTTACCTGCAGGAGGTGAACGGCGAAACCTTGAGCGGGGCGCAAATCGTTCAACGCATCGCGCAAAATTACTCCGTCCACCCGCGCCTGCTGCTGGCATTGCTGGAATACCGCAGCGGCTGGGTGACCAACCCCTACCCTTCGAACATTGACTACCCGCTCGGCAACTACACCGCCTACTATGCCGGTCTCTACCGCCAGCTGGCATGGGCGGCAGATAACCTCAACCGCGGCTATTACCTGTGGCGCGCAAACGCCCTCGCCACCCTGCCCCTCAACGACGGAACCTACATACCACTCTCTCCCACCATCAACGCCGGCACCGCCGGAGTGCAATATTTCCTCTCGCTGTTCAATGACCGCACCGGCTGGGATTTCGACGTAAGCGCAGATGGATTTTTCCAGATGTACAACCGCCTCTTCGGCTACCCCTTCGACTACGAACTCGCCTCTCTCCTCCCCTCCAACCTGATCCAACCGCCCATGCAGTTGCCCTTCGAACCGGGCGTCACCTGGGCGTTTACCGGCGGTCCACACGGCGGCTGGGACGACGGCTCTGCCTGGGCGGCGCTCGACTTTGCCCCGCCGCTCGAGGGACTCGGCTGCGCCCCCAGCGACCTGTGGGTGACAGCCGTTGCCGACGGCTATATCGTCCGGGCAGAAGATGGCGCCGTCATTCAAGACCTCGACAACGATGGCTACGAACAAACCGGCTGGACCGTTCTCTACATGCACATTGACTCGAACGAACGCATCGCGGCAGGAACCTACCTCTATGCCGGCGACCGAATCGGGCATCCCTCCTGCGAGGGAGGCGTCTCCAACGCCACCCACCTGCACATTGCCCGCCGCTACAACGGCGAATGGATACCCGCCGATGGCCGCCTGCCCTTCGTGATGGACGGCTGGGTCTCCAGCGGCGAGGGCATTTACTATGACGGCTACCTGACGCGCGGCGCCGTCACGCTTCACTCGGAGGAAGGTGTCTTGGATGGGGTCAACCTGATTGCCCGATAGCGATGTGCCGCGCCGTGTCATAAATTCGACGCGTAGAGGACGTTCTCCGAGTCATCTCAAAAATGTCACCCTGAGCGCAGCGAAGGGTCTCTATGACCAAAAACAAGAGACTCTTCGGCCGCAACAACCGCTCCCTCAGAGGGACAGGGTAGTTTTGAGTCAGGTTCTAAAAACATGCATCGAACGCTTGGCGTCGGGCAAAACGCTTTTTCTTTATCCCAGATTGATGTGAAGCCCAAAATTGTCTTTGCCGCTCAGCCTTCCCTCATCAATGCAGGTATAATTCCATGCGGATGGTATCGTGACAAAAATCGCCGCCCTGCTCGTCCTTTCCGCCTTTCTACTCTCATCTTGTGTGGGTAACACGTCTTTATGGGGGCAATACCTCACCCCCACGCCTGTAGGTTGGGTTGCCGATACGTCTGTCCCGGACGTTTTCATTACCGGCACGCCTTCCGCTGAAATACCGGCTCCGACTGTGACGTCCCTTCCAGCGTTCTCACCGACTCCGCCGGCAAACTTTATTGCTGTGGAACATGCCACCCCCACTCCGGTCGCCGAAGTTGCCCCCACGCTGAACGGAAATTCGATCCTGTATTACGCCCAAAGCGGAGACTGGCTTCCGGCGGTGGCGCGCAGGTTCGGGGTGGATGTGAGCGAGATCACTTCCCCGAAGCCCCTTTCCGAGTCCGGCTTCATTGACCCCGGTACGCTTCTGATCATTCCCGACCGTCTCGATCCGTCAGTGCAATATACGCCCTCCTTGCAGTGGATGCCCGACGCCGAAGTGGTCTTCTCCGCCTCGTCTGCCGGATTTGACATTGACCAATACATCAGGGATGCAGGCGGCTATCTTTCCACCTACCGGGAATGGCTCGGCACAACGGAATGGACAACGGGAGCGGAGGGAATCAAGCGGCTCTCCTATGAAAATTCGATCAACCCACGGCTCCTGCTTGCCCTGCTGGATTATGAAGCCAATTGGGTGCGCGGCAAGCCGGTCAGCCAATACCGCATGGATTACCCGCTGGGGCATGAAAGTTACCGTAATAAGGGCATGTTCGGTCAGATGACCTGGGCGGTGAACCAGTTGTACATTGGTTATTACGGCTGGAGAACCGGAGAGATCGCCCGTTTGACGTTTAGCGACGGTGCCTCCCTTCGCCTCGATCCCGCGCTGAACGCAGGCACGGTCGCTCTCATGTATTTATTCTCGCGGCATCACTCTCTGAACGAATGGCTTCGCATTGTGGATGTCCACGGCGGATTCCCCGCCTTCTACAATGCCATGTTTGGCGATCCCTGGGCGCGTGCCGAAGTGGTCGGTAATTTCTTCCCGCCGGGTTTTCAGCAACCGCCCATGATTCTGCCGCTCGAACCTCATAAAGCCTGGGCTTTCACCGGAGGTCCGCACAGCGCCTGGGGGACAGACGGACCGCTTGCGGCTTTGGATTTTGCGCCGTCGAACGACAAGCCCGGTTGCTTTGAGACCGCCTCGTGGGTCGTGGCGATTGCGCCGGGGCTGGTCGTCCGCTCGGAAAACGGGCTGGTCATCGTGGATATGGACGGCGACGGTTCGGAGCAGACAGGCTGGAATATCCTCTATTTGCACGTTGCCGCCAGGGATCGGGTGGCGCTCGGTCAATGGGTGGATCAGGGCGGTTTGATCGGTCACGCCTCCTGCGAGGGCGGCGTCTCCACCGGCACCCATGTCCATATTGCCCGCAAATACAACGGCGAATGGATTCTGGCGGATGGACCCATTCCGTTCGTTTTGAGCGGATGGACGGCTGTAGCGGGCGAAAAACCCTATCTGGGAAAACTGGTCAAGGGCGACAGGGTGGTTCTTGCCGATGTCTACGGTCAGGCAAGGTCTCTCATTTCGCGTGATGATGACGAATAGACAAACTGGCATGTCTGCCTTTCCTGCGGCGCTGATCGTTTTGGCGGCGTTGTTGTTTTCCTCCTGTGTCGCCGCTCGACCCCAGGGAAGCGGCGTCCGTAGCATGATCACACCGCTCGCGCCGACCCCCAGCCCTACTGCCATGGCGGGGCGCCCTGCCTATAACCCCGGTGAATTGGTCGAATATGCCGCGCAAACCGGGGATACGATTACCGCCCTTGCGGCGCGCTTCAACACCACCGCCGCTGAAATCTATGAAGCCAACCCCGTTATCCCGCGCGACGCGACCACCATGCCGCCGGGAATGCCCATGCACATTCCCATTTATTACCTTCCCTTGTGGGGAACCGACTTTCAAAGCCTGCCGGATGGCACGTTCGTCAATGGACCGGCGCAGATTGGCTTCAACACCACCGCCTTTGTCGCCTCGACCTCCGGCTGGTTGAAGGAGTACCGCGCCTACGCGGGCGGCAAAAACCGCACAGGCGCCGAAATGGTGGATTATGTTGCCGTGAATTACAGCGTCAGTCCACGCCTCCTGCTGGCGATCCTCGAATACCAAAGCGGCGCACTCACGCAGCCCGAACCGCCCGCCGAAAAATACACGCTCGGATTTCGACGCATATACTACGAGGGTCCCTACCTCCAGCTGGTGATCGCCGCGAACACCCTCAATAACGGCTATTACGGCTGGCGCGCGGGAGAATTAACCGAATTCGAGCTCCCCGATGACTCCCTCTACCGCCCCGATCCATGGCAGAATGCGGCATCGGTCGCGCTTCAGTACTATTTTTCGCGCCTTTATGCGGGAGACAAATTTCACGCCTCCATCGGTCCCGAGGGCTTGGCGCGCGTTTACAGGGACCTTTTCGGCGACCCTTGGCTTGATTCCGCGATCCACATCCCCGGCAGTCTCCGGCAACCCGAACTGCGTTTTCCCTTTCGCGCCGGTTCCACCTGGGCATATACTGGTGGTCCGCATACGGGTTGGGGAACGGGTCAGCCTTTCGCCGCTGTTGATTTTGCTCCCGCATCCGACACGTCCGGTTGTTTTACCGTACCGGGCGATCAATATGTCATTGCCATGGCAGACGGGCTGGTCGTACGCTCCGACATTGACGGCGTGATCCTCGATCTCGACAAGGATGGGGATGAACGAACCGGCTGGACGCTCTATTACCTGCACCTTGCCACCCGAAACCGCGTCGGTGTGGGGACGGAGTTGAAAGCCGGTGATCCGGTCGGGTATCCCTCCTGCGAAGGCGGCTCATCCACAGGCACGCATGTCCATGTGGCGCGAAAATACAACGGCGAATGGATCCTTGCCGATGGTCCCCTGGCGTTCAATTTCGAAGGATGGGTTGCGCACAGCGGCGGAGACGCCTACAAAGGCACGTTGACCCGAGGCTCATTGACTGTGTTCGCCTGTGAATGTTCCGATGCCGCCAGCCAGATCCGTTCGGATCTTCCCTAACCCGCGCCTGGCGCGCCTTCCAGACGCCTATTCCGCCGGCGATTCCTGCCAGCGTCCGCGTACCGTCAGGCGTGAAAGGTCGTTTCCCTCCGATTCATAAATTTCATACTGCAGTTCGATGGGAAAGACCTGTTCGAACATGGCTTGCGCCGGGCAATAGCGCGTGGCTGAAAGTTCGATGGCGCGCAGAACCGCCGCTTCCTCCACGCCTTTACCCGCGACAACATAGGTGATGACCGCATGAGTGAACACTTTGGGATGTTCCTCCGCCCGCTTCGCCTCCACACGGACCTCGAAGCGGGTCACCTCCTGACGCTTTTTCCTCAAAATCGAAATGACATCCATCGCCGTGCATCCTGCCAGCCCGATGGCAATCAACTCCATCGGGCGGCTGCCGCCCCCTTCGCCGCCCGCGGCAGGATCGGCATCGAGCGGAATGGGGAAGCCGGTGTCCGAGTTCCCTATAAAAGCCATGTTTCCCTTCCAGATGACATTTGCGTTCATTGGTTTTCCTTGATGATGGGGGTTACGTATTTTTCAAGCGCCTTGGCGCTGATCTCGCCGACCCAAAACAGACGGACGGTGCCGCTCCGATCAATGACGAAGGAAGTCGGCAGGTTCATGGTCTTGAAGGCTTGCTCGGTGGCAATGTAGGTGGGGTCGAGCCAGACCGGGAAGGTGAGTTGATAGTCTCGCACAAATTGAACAACGTCTTCGGCGGGGTCGCCATCGTTGATGGCGATGACGGTAAAGCCCTTTTCGTCATATTTGTCGTGGTAGGCTTGCAGGGTGGGCATTTCGGCTTTGCAGGGCGGGCACCAGGTTGCCCACAGGTTGACCAGCACCACCTGCCCGCGATAATCTGCAAGGGAACGGGAAACACCCTGCAGGTCGGTGAGGATCAATTCGGGAGAGGGAAAGGCGGTTTGGGCAGGGACCACCTCGAGGTCGGCGGGAGGCGGGGAAGTCCGCAAAATGAAATAGCCGGAGGCGGCAATCAGCGCCAGTCCCAGCCCAAGCAGGAGGAGAGGAACGGTTTTTCGCAAATCTTTACCTTTTTTATTGGCGTAACACAAATTGACAGGCTCGCGTTACAGAGTATAACCTGCCGCAGGGCGGTCATGATTAAGTTAGGATGAACGTCATCGAAAAGATGATGTTTGCCACTAGGATGGGCGCTTTGGGCAGGGCTATCATGCTTTCAAATGATCCCCGATTTGGAATTGCTCCCTCTGTTTCAAGGCTTGAAAGCGGATCATCTTGCGTTATTGCGTCCGTTGTTCGAGCGGGTGAAATTTGCCGCCGGTGATACGGTGGTGGGGCAGGGGGAGTCCGCGGAGTATTTGTACCTGATCGAGCGCGGGAAGATTGCCATTTGTTACAAGCCCTACGACGGGGAGTCCATCACGCTTACACATGTGGAGGCGGGAGGGTTGTTCGGCTGGTCGGCGGTGGTGGGAAGCCCGCACTATACCTCTTCGGGGATTGCCGTGGAGGCGCTCGAAGCGATTCGCGTACGCGGAAGCGATTTACGCCGATTGTGCGCGGCACACCCCGAAGCCGGCAGGGCAATTTTGGACCGGCTGGCGGATTCGGTCTCGGCGCGCTGGAAGGACGCTCACCAGCAAATCCGCGCTGTACTGAAGAGTGGAATGAACGGTTGAGAAATCAAACAGGGAACGCCGCGGCGCTCCCTGTTTTTGCGTTCTACCGTTTTTAGTCACGGATTACACAGATGTTCACTGATTGACTGATATTACGCAATTCTCTCGTACTGCAACATTCCTGTTGCCTTGCCGGGCGACGAGGGCGGTTTATTCCTGCGGCTTGAAAAACCGAAAGACAAAATAAGCGCCCAGCAGGATGAGGACAACCGGTCCGACGTAGATGCCCAAGCCAAGCGAAGGGGCGAGCAACGTTCCGAGAATAAGTAGAGCCGCGCCCGGAATGAACGCCCATGTGCGCTGACTGCCGCCCGGCAGGATGGCAACCAGTACAAAAGTCAACCCCAGCCCGAGAAGGAAGATTCCGCCGGTATCTATACCGGAAAGTTCATCGAGCACAGAGACAACAGCCAGCGTGAGCAAAACCCCGCCAGGGATAATCGCCCACCAGCGGCGGATATCCGTCAAGAACACCCACAGGAATGCAAGGCTGATGCCGCCGAGGAATGCCAGCCCATCGAACATTTCGAGGGAGGGAGGCAAAAAGGAAGCCGCCGCCATTCCAGCCAGCGTGAACCCCGGGAATGCCGCCCACCAGTTGCGCGCTTTGTCTGCCATGAGCAGGTAAAGGAAGTAAAGCGCCACTGCACCCCAGAGAATTCCCCAGAAGATTCCGCCCGCATTGGGGATGACGCCCATCACCTCCAATAGAGAAAGCACCCCGCCAAGCACCAGCAAGCCGCCAATGATCAATCGTAGGTCATATTTTCGCATGACGCCTCCTATTGGATGGTGATCGAGCCAAGCCCCGCTTCCACGTTGATTTCAGCACGGTCGGGAGAGGTATCGAAGTTGGGCGATTGATAGAGGCGTGAATCCACTTGCGGGAAGCGGTTCGTGTCCACGCTCAGAGAGGTCAGCCCTTCTTTGATGCGGATGCGCCCCGCCACGCCCTCGGGGAGGGAAATGTCAATCGAAGCGGCGCCGGCTTCCAGGTCCAGCAGGGAAGCGCCGCGGGCGGGCAGGATAATCTCTGAACTGCTGGCGCCCGTCTTGAGGGTGATGTGGCTGGCAGAGACATCCCGCAAATCCATCTTCAACTGGCTGGCGCCAGTTTCCACCTCTAAGGTGACAGGGACTTGCTGCGTGAGGTGAAACCGCCATGTGCCATCCGACGGACCGACAAACGGAATAAAGGATGCGCCCGCTTCAATGCGGACCTCGAGCCTGTCTCCGTCCAATCGGGAGGTTTCCTCCACCCCCGCCGCAGACGACCCCGCCAGCGCCTGATCGACCGGCGCGCCGCCGCTGATGACGATTTGCCCGGCGCCATGAGAGAACTTGTATCTGACGCTTTTTGCGCCGCCAAGCGCAACGACAAAGCGTTCCTCTTCCGAAGCGGCTGGGCGCCAGTACACGCTCAGGATGAGCCAGCCGCCGAAGAAAATAAGGGCAAGGGACCAGAAGTAGGGGGCAACTTCGGAAATGATGCCCAGCCGCTGGAGGAGGAAGAGTATCCCCAACAGGATGAGGACACTGCCCCAAAAGAGATTGTCACGCTTCATTGTTTCTCCTTGCGCCGCTCATGAAGCCGCGCGCGAGGATATACAACCCCAGCAGGATAAGGATGATTGGCAGTCCATAGTCGCCCAACAGCGAAAGCCCGCCAAAGAAGGTGGCGAAGATCAGAAACAGGACGGCGCTGGTGACGATGAGCCGCAGTCCATGTGCGATACTGCGGCGGGTGTTTTCGCCGAGCAGCCCCGCCAGAATGGACCCCACGCCTACAAAGCCGGGGATGAGCGTCCACATGTAGGACCAGGAGGCAAAGTCGCCGGTGGCGTTCTGGTAATACAAAATGCCGCCGATGCCCGCGATGATGGAGGCGGGCACCGCCATGCCGGGCGCGCCGGTGATCAAGCCAATGAGAAATACCAACGCACCCGCGCCAATGGTCCACATGGGCCAGGTGAAGTTGTTTTCCATCCATGCCTGCAAGGCAGGCACCTGGCGCGTGGCGAGAAGCCAGCCGCCCACGATAAGCAGGATGAGTCCGAGTGCAAGGTTGGTACGGTTTTGTTTCATGTGAGGGTTCTCCTTTTGAGCGTGTGAAAGTCCAATATTGCTCTGTTGCAAACACATGGCTTAACTGTTGCGAAGTCCTTTGCGCCCTCACCCCAACTCCTCTCCCAGTGGGAGAGGGGCAAGGGGGTGAGTGAAAAAGCGATGCTCCATGCCTTTGGGTATCTTTGCAACAGAGCAATCCAATATCATTATACGGTAAAGCATGTGGCAGGTTTCACAGAAGCGTCAGAGGAATTGTCTGCAGGGATAAAAAACCTCGGTTTATTCGACCAGGTGCGGCAGCGCCAGCCAGACGCCTTTGAATTTCGGATGTTCCGTCTCGACGATCACCCGCTTCGCGACCAGGCCGGCAATGGACCGGGTCACGAGTTCCCTTTTCCACCCGAAGAGTTTGACCGCATCCGCCTCCCGCGCCGCCCCAACAGACTTAAAGTACAGTTCGAGCAACTTCGCGCGCGCTTCGCCTTCGCCGATCTGGCGGGCGCGTTCGGGCAGGTCGGGATCATGGCGCGGGACGATTTCGTAGATGAACGAATACTTCCACGCGCCCGCTTCTGCCACCCCTACCGGCAGGATTTTGAAATCGGCTTGCAGAATTTCGAGCGCATTGTTAAATTCGGATTCTTTCGCGTTTGCCAGTTTTGCGGCGCGGCGCAGATCAATGGTGTTGAGCGCGCCTTCTTTCAGCAATGCTTCATAGATTTGTTTTGCGGCTTGCGGCAGCCGCCCCTCTTGGTATGCCGCGAGGTAATCTTCTTCGGGCGAGCCGTAATTTTCCGAGAGGGCGTAAAAATACGGGACAATTTCCAGTGAAATCATTGTCGCTTTTTTGCGGAGGACTTTGGCGTAGTACCAGAGTTTTTTGCCGAGGGCTTCGTCCTTCCAGCGCCAGGTGATATGACCGGGGTCGTCGTGGGCGTCGGCGACGGGACGGTCGCCGGCGACGGCTGTCCACAGGCTGGGCAGGTCAATGCCGCTGATGGTCCAGAAGAAGATGAAACCGCGGCGGTTGACGAAGGTCAATGCCTGGGCGGGGGAGGCAAGCGGTTTGGAGGGAGGCAGGTTGAAGGTCCGCGTGCGATGCGTATTGAGTTTCTTCAAATCGAGCAGGGGCATACGTGCATTATAATCCTTGCCCATGCAGGTTCTGTTTATCTTCCTGGATGGCATTGGGCTGGGAGGGAATGATCCGCAGGTCAACCCGCTGGCGCGCGCCAGTATGCCTCATGTCAGGAAGTTGCTGGAGGGATGGGCGCTGGTGAACGACTCGGCGCCGTTCGATGGGGAGTTCGCCACTTTGCTGGCGGTTGACCCGTCGGTGGGTGTGGAGGGGCTGCCGCAATCTGCAACGGGGCAGGCAATTCTGTTGACGGGGAGAAATATTCCGCGCGAGTTAGGTTATCACTACGGACCGAAACCCAACCCTGAGGTGGCGGCGTATTTGAACGGCGATACGTTATTTTCGCGCTGTGTCGAAGCGGGGAAGAAAGCCGCGCTGTTGAACGCTTATCCTCCGCGTTATTTTCACGGAATCGATTCGGGGAAGCGGTTGTATTCGTCCATTCCGCTGGCGGTGACGAAGGCAGGCTTGCCATTGTTTACCGAGAAAGATTTTTACGAAGGACGCGCCCTCTCGGCGGATTTTACGGGCGAGGGCTGGCGGACGATGCTGGGCTTCCCCGATGCGCCAGTGATGACTCCGCATGAGGCGGGGCGGAAACTGGTTTCGCTGGCGGCGGGGTATGATTTTTCTTTATTCGAGTATTGGGCAAGCGATTACGCCGGCCACAAGCAGGATATGGATACGGCAGTGAAATTGATGGAAGCGTTCGATGGGGTGCTGGGAGGGGTGGTGGAGGAAATGCAGGCTGAAGGTCAAAGATCGAAGGGGGAGGATGAATTGCTGGTTCTGGTCACTTCCGATCACGGGAACATGGAGGACGTTTCGACGCGCAAGCATACGGCGGCGCCCGTCCCTGCGCTGGTGATCGGAAGCAAACCCGCGCGTGAGGAGTTCACGCGCGGGTTGAGGGATTTGACGCACATCGCGCCGGCGATCTGGCGGGCGGTGATGGCGTAACGCGAGAGCATATCGCGCACTACGCCCGAATCTCCTGCCGTTGGAACAGGATGTATGCCAGCGCAAAGAGCAGAATCGTCGCGGCAATCAGACCGGTCAGTTGGGGCCAGATGACCAGCAAACTCTGCCCCAACGGGAGCGGAGATTGAATGGCTCGGTCAAGTTGCACCGGCAGAACGAAGCCGAGGAATCGTTCGGTGGGCTGAAGCATGATGGTGGCAATGTCGGCGTAGAGCGTGATGGGCGAGAGGCGGGTCAGGATCATTTGTAACTGTCCTGCCGCCACCAGCTGCTCGAGCGTGGTGATTTGCTGCGGTCCCAGCAGCGGGGCGACAATTCCCACAACGATGTTCCAGAAGAAGATGAAGAACGCCCAGACGGCAATCGAAGCCAGCGCGGCGGTTGCCGGGGAGCGGAAGACGGTGGAAAACAACATCGCCAGCGCCATCCAAATGCCGCCGTAAAA
>JACAET010000022.1 GCA_013388685.1 Chloroflexota bacterium
CCCCTCTCCCTCAGGGAGAGGGGCGGGGGGTGAGGGCGAAGACTTGCACTTCTCCGAGCATCTTGCCTGTCCCGAACACGGTACAACCATCCCGGAGGTGGAGCCGCGCACGTTCTCCTTCAACACGCCGCAGGGCGCCTGCCCCGACTGTCAGGGGCTTGGCTCGAAACTGGAAATTGACCCCGACCGCATCATCCCGGACCGCGACCTGTCTCTCGACGAGGGAGCGATCGCCAGTATGGAATGGAGCGGACCCAAAGTGGAGGGCGGTTACTACTGGCAAAGCCTTGTCAACGCGTGCAAGACATTCAAGATTGACATGAACAAGCCCGTCCGTGAATTGACGAAGGAGCAGTTGGACATCATTCTGTACGGCACGGGCGACAGGCAAATTCAGATGACCTATCAGAGCGCGGGCGGCAATGAGTTCAAGTTCTCGCGGGCGTTCGAAGGCGTCATCACCAACCTCGAACGCCGCTACCGCGAGACGAACTCGGACTACATTCGCGAGAAGATTGCCGAGTTCATGTCTGACCGGCCGTGCCCGTCGTGCCAGGGCAAGCGTCTCAACCCTGCCGCGTTGGCGGTCACCGTGGATGGGGTGAACATCGTCGAGGCGAATTCGTGGCATGTCCTCAAAACGCTGGAGTGGATCAAGAAACTTTCGGGCAAAAACTCTCCGTTGAGCGCCAAGCAAAAGAAGATTGCCGAGCGCGTGCTCAAGGAAATCCACGAGCGGCTGACCTTCCTGGTCAATGTGGGGCTGGAGTACCTGACGCTCAACCGCTCTGCCACCACGCTTTCGGGCGGCGAGGCGCAGCGCATCCGTCTGGCAACGCAGGTCGGCTCGCGGCTGGTGGGCGTGCTGTACGTGTTGGATGAGCCATCCATCGGTTTGCATCCGCGCGACAACGCGAGACTGCTCGAAACGCTCAAAGGGCTGCGCGACCTGGGCAACACGGTGCTGGTCGTGGAGCATGACGACGAGACCATCCGCGAGGCAGATTGGGTGGTGGATCTGGGTCCTGGCGCGGGGGAGCATGGCGGTCAGGTCATTGCGGAGGGAACGCCAAAGCAGATTTTGGCGCACCCAAAGTCATTGACAGGACAATATCTCTCGGGGAGGAAGCAGGTTCCAGTCCCGAAAAAGAGGCGGGAGGGAAACGGCAAGAGTCTCAAGATTGTAGGGGCGTCTGCGAATAATCTCAAGCGTATTGATGTCAGCATCCCGCTGGGGAAACTGGTCTGCATCACGGGCGTGAGCGGATCGGGCAAGTCCACGCTGATGAGCGACATCCTGTACAACGCGCTGGCGGCGAAATTGATGGGCGCGCGGACTCAGGCGGGCGAGCATGAGCGCATCGAGGGCGTGGAGCATCTCGATAAGATCATCAACATTGACCAGTCACCCATTGGGCGCACGCCGCGCTCGAACCCCGGCACGTACACGGGGTTGTTCGACGAGATCAGAAAGTTGTTTGCCGAACTGCCCGAAAGCAAAGTGCGCGGCTACAAGCCGGGGCGCTTCTCCTTTAACGTGCATGGCGGACGCTGTGAAGCCTGCCAGGGACAGGGCGAGCTGCGCATCGAAATGCAGTTCCTGCCCGATGTGTATGTGCCGTGCGATGTGTGTCACGGCAAACGCTTCAACCGCGAGACCCTGCAGGTGCTGTTCCGCGACAAGTATTCGATTGCCGATGTGCTGGATATGACAGTTGACCATGCGCTGGAGGAGTTCGAAAACTATCCGCCGATGAAGAACAAGGTGAAACTGCTTCAGGAGGTTGGCTTGGGATACATCCGCATCGGTCAACCTGCAACGACACTTTCCGGCGGTGAAGCACAGCGCGTTAAACTCTCGAAGGAACTGTCGCGCCGCGCCACGGGACGGACACTGTACGTGTTGGACGAACCATCCGTCGGCTTGCATGCGGCGGACGTCCACAAACTGATTGAAGTCCTTCAGCGACTGGTGGATGCGGGCAACTCGGTGCTCATCATCGAGCACAATCTCGACATCATCAAGGTGGCGGATTGGATCATTGACCTGGGACCCGAAGGCGGCGACCGGGGCGGCAAACTGGTTGCGGAAGGTACGCCCGAACAGGTCATGAAGGTCAAAGGCTCTTACACGGGGCAATATTTGCGGGAGCATGTGAAGTAAAACTGTCAAACATCAAAGGTCAAGCGTCGAAGACTTTCGACGTTTGACCTTTGACCAATCTCAGGGGACTTTTTGGAGCATCAAATCTCTCCTTTTTTCAGGTAGAATTACTTCAACGCATGCGATGGAACAATCTTCCCTCGAGGCGTGCTTAAGGAAACAAGGAAACTATATCTATGCTCAATCGTACCCCCCCTAATAAACCGCCCAGCACCACGAACGTCATTCAGTCATATCGTAAGCGGCGCATGCAGAGAGGACCGTTCCTGCTCTACGGCGCCATTGCGCTGATTGTCATTGGCTTGGTCCTCGTCATCGTCTGGCTGATGGGACCGAATCAGCCATTCGACGCGATGTTTGCTACCGAAACGCCGACCGCCACCGTTACCTTCACCCCCACCAGCACCAATACCCCAACGACGACGGCGACCATTACCGAAACTCCCACCATCACCTTCACGCCCACGCCTTCCGAACCTTTCCCGTATACGCTTGTCGAAGGCGATACACTGCAGGCGGTAGCAGAACGGTTCAATTTGGGACCAGATGGTGTTCTCCTGCTCCTGGAGTACAACCCGATCATCGTGGAGAACAATGGAGTTTACTTCGTCGGTCAGACCCTCATTGTTCCGCCTCCGGGCACATCCTTGAGCACACCCACTCCGCTCCCGGCAAATATTGCGCGCGGTACAAGAATTGATTACACCGTTTTACCCGGCGATACCCTGGCGAGCATCGCCGCCAAATTCAACAGTCTGGAAGCCGAGATCGTCAAGTTGAATAATATCGCGGACGCGAACGCCCTCCAGGCGGGACAAACCCTGAAGATCCCGGTCAACCTCGTGACGGCGACCCCCACGCTTCCCCCGACGTCCACCTCGTCACCCACTCCGACCCTCCCCGGACAGTCCACCCAAGCCGCCTCCACGCCCATCCCCGGCGGCACGACAACGTGCACCCCGGTTACCAATGAGGTTTTCATCACCGACCTCCTCAAACTCATCAACGACGCCCGCACCGCCGCCGGTCTGCCCGCCCTGATCGTCAACCAGAGACTTTCCGCCGCGTCAAACGCCCATGCAACCGACATGCTCTGCAACAACTATCTGAGCCCCATCGGTCTAGACGGCTCCACCGCCCAGACCCGCGTCGCCGCCCGGGGCTACGCCGCTTCTGTGGTTGTCGAAAACCTCTTTGCCCTGCACCCCGCCTTCGGCATGAGTCCACGCGCAGCGTTCGACTGGTGGAACCGAAATGAGGCGTATCGCAGCAACATCCTGAACCCCAATGTGACCGAAGTCGGCATCGCCTATGTCTCCGATGAAAAGACCCTGTTTGGCGCTTACTTCGTGGTCACGTTCGCAAAACCGTAGGTTTTTCTGGACAAATCAGCCAGCCTCATGTAAAATACCGCTCTCATTCAAAGAAAGGCAAGTCATTTCGGAGGAAGACCTTGGCTAACATTCAATCCCAGATCAAACGCAATAAGCAGAACGAAAAGCGTCGTCTGCGCAACCGCGCTGCCCGCGGCACCGCCCGCAGCGCTGTGAATAAAGCGCGCGCGGCTTTGACCGCAAATTCGCCCGAGACCAAAGAAACAGTCCTCAAGGCAATCAGCGCCCTCGACAAAGCCGCAGAAAAAGGCGTCATTCACAAGAACAATGCCGCACGCCGCAAAAGCCGCCTGATGAAGAAACTCGCTTCGCTCAAGACGGCATAAGCGCATCGTTGATCCATTACCTGCGGGAGTCGAAAGGCTCCCGTTTTTTACGCCCCAGCCCCAAGTGCTGTGAAGTGGGGGGAGGGGTATAATCCCGACGATGTTCAACGATATTCAACAACAACTCGAAGAGAAAATCCAAGCCGTGTGCGCGGCGGATGGAATCGAACCCGCCGAGCTCAAATGGGTTTCCATCCCGTTTGCGGGCGAATGGGGCATTTCCACGTCGTTTTTTCAGACCGCGGCGAATGAAGCCCGCGCGGGCAGGGGCGGAGGGAAACCCGTCCCGCAGAGAGCGCAGGAGATCGCCGAGCAGGTTCGAGATCGGTTGGGAAGCGTGGAGGGAATCAGCCGCATCGAAGCGGTCAAGGGCTATCTCAACGTCTATTTCAAGACAAGCGACTATGCGCGGCGGGTGGTGGATACCGTTCTCGTCTCCGGCGCGGACTTTGGGCGGGGTCCCGCCAAAAGCGAACGAGTCATGGTCGAATATGCCCAGCCAAATACGCATCACTCGTTCCATATCGGTCACTACCGCAACACGATTCTGGGCGAGGCGCTGGCGCGGCTGACGGAGTTCGCGGGTTTCGAAACCATCCGCGCCTCTTACCCGGGCGACATCGGACTGGGCGTGATTACCGTGATGTGGATCTACGACAAGTTCTACAAGGGACAGGAGCCGCAGGACGTGCACGAACGCGGACAGTGGCTGTTGAAGTTGTACGTGGAAGCCACTGCCCTGCTCGAAAAGAAAGAAAACGAGACGCCCGAAGAGACGGCGCGCCGCGAGCAGTATGAGGCGGAACGCCGCGAGATGTACCGCAGGTGGGACGCGGGCGATCCCGCAGTGCGCGAACTCTGGCGGACGACGCGCGAGTGGAGCCTGGAAGAACTGCGCGAGATCCTGCGCATGATGGATGTGAAGATTGATGTGTGGTTCTACGAAAGTGAAGTGGATGAGCCCGCCAAAGCCATCGTGGAGGAATTGATCGCAAAGGGTATCGCCGACGATGAACGTCCGCAGGGCGGCGCGGTGATCGTCAAGATTGACGAGAAACTCGGCTTGAAAAAAGAGAAGTACCGCACCAACGTCATCCTGCGCTCGGATGGGACGACGCTCTATCTCACGAAAGACCTGGCGCTGGCAAAGGTCAAGTTCGAGCAGCATCACGTGGACCGCTCGATTTACGTGGTGGACGTGCGCCAGTCCATGCATTTGCAGCAGGCGTTTGCGATTTTACGTCTGTGGGGCTTCCCGCAGGCAGAGAAATGTTTTCATTTGGGTTACGGATTCGTGAGCCTGCCCGAGGGAGCCATGTCGGCGCGGCGCGGACGGGTGGTGTTGTTCAAAGATGTCTATGACGAAGCCGTGCGGCGCGTGCTGGCGGTGGAATCGGAGAAATCGCCCGAGATGAGCGATGAACAGCGCCGAAAGGTCGCCGAGCAGATCGGTCTGGGCGCGCTGGCGTATTCCATGCTCGCGGTGGATAACAACCGGGACATCGTCTTCGACATGGATGCGGCGCTCTCGTTCGACGGGCGGACGGGTCCGTACATTCAGAACGCGTACGTGCGGGCGAATTCGATTCTCAAGAA
>JACAET010000001.1 GCA_013388685.1 Chloroflexota bacterium
AGCAAAAGACTGTTATCAATCTCAAGCCCCACCGCATCTTGCCACACTGGAATTACACCATCATCCCGCACACGTAGATCCACGAAACAGAAAAATTATTTTTCTGTCGTGCCTAAAACACTTTCTAAGAAATTCTGCGGACAGTTTCCTGTCCGCAGAATCTGATGTGGGGAGAATTTGCATCACTGGCTCAAGGTGAAATTCATATATCCTGTCCATGTGCCATAACCGTAAGCGCCATAGTCCAGGATGCGCCATTTATAGTTCCCATTTGCCAATCCTGCGGTTTCTGGCGGAGAAACAAAGCAGGATGTGCCGCCCGGACAATTCGTCTGTGTAGATGTATACCATTTTCGGAAGACCTGAACACTTCCGTCTGCGGTGTACACTTCCAACAAATACCATGTCGCGTTGGACAAACCTGTCCAACTGAAGGTGTTGTTCCAGCTCGTGAGTGTGCCATTCGGGGCAATCAAAACGGGTGTTGCCTTGAAATTGGCAGTGACCGATTTATTGCCGTTCATGGTCACAGAAACCGGATTGGTGGTTCCACTGGCGTCTCCGCTCCAGTTGTTGAACAGGTATCCTGTGTTTGGCACAGCCGTCAACTGGATGACTGATCCGGCTGTGTAGCCGCCGGGGCAGGTCTGGGCGGGAGCCGTAACATTTCCACTTGCTGCCGGGTTAACGTTTGTTGTCAATGTGTAGCAGGCAACTCCGCTCAATGTGAAATTCTTGAAAGCCGAGTTCAGCCCATACCCATATGTGCCATAATCCATTACCCGCCACTTGTAATCCCCATTGGCAAGGCTCAGCCCTGTTGGCGTCACCGAGCAGGCTGTGCCGCCTGCACAGTTTGTTTGCGCGCTGGTATACCACTTGCGGAAAACCTGCGCGCCTCCGCTGGTTTGTATTTCCAGAAGGTAATGCGTGGCATCGTTTCTCGCGCCCGTCCATGTGAAGGCGTAATCCCAACTGCTCAACGTGCCGCTTGGGTTCAAGGGGGTGTTGCCAAGCATGTTGGCCGTCACCGTTTTATTCCCGTTCATCACAATCGTCACCGGATTGCCCGTCCCGCTCGCATCTCCGCTCCAACTGCTGAATGCGTATCCGGTACCAGGCACAGCGGTCAACTGAACCACCGATCCAGCCGTGTATCCGCCCGTACAGGTTTGCGCCGGCGCATTGACCGAACCACTGCCGGCAGGACTGACATTCGTCGTCAGGGTATAACAGGCTGCGCCCAGTGTGAAATCCTTGAATACGGGCCAGACCCCATAGCCATACGCGCCATAATCCAGCACACGCCACTTATAATCCCCGTTTCCCAGATTCAGGTCGGATGCTGCAGGCGTCAGGGAACAGGCAACGCCTGATGCGCAATTCGTCTGTGCGCTGGTATACCACTTACGCAGCAACTGACTCATCGAAGGAGTATACACTTCCAGCAAGTAATGCGTTGCTTCGTTGACTCCCGTCCATGTGAACATCCCGTCCCATGTCGTCAGGGTCCCTTCGGGTGAGTTCAAAATACTGACACTCCCCGAGGTGTAATTGAGCGTTACGTTCTCCACGACCGGCGTTTGTCCGCTGTCGGTTGTGCTGAGAAATGCTCGATATTGAATATAGCGGCTCCCTGGATTGGTAAGATCACCCCCCACATTCGCCGTCTGCCAGTTCGTCCATGAAATGTCCGGGCTGGCGGTGTTCCCCGTCCGCACCTGATACGTCACCGTGGTCCCAACCGGGGTGTTCGCTCCAGCCGAAAACGTCGTCCAGTCCACCGGCTGACCCGCATCGAAAATGCGGGATACGAATTCGCACGATGTGGACGACGGAATGTCCAAGCGCACCGCTCCGTCTCCGATCGTGTTATCCACCACACACGCACCTGGAACCCCGTCGGTAAAATTCGATACCGTGGTGTCGGTGAAGGATAGCACAGTATCGTATTCGTATGCACCCATATCACAAGCCGCGCCCTGCGGACGCGTCACACCGCGCTGATCGGTTGAAGCACAAGTCGCATTATTTCCAGCATTAATGGCTGGGCTGCCCAAACCCAGCGTCATGGTCTGCGTAAAACCGCCGTTGTTGGCAAGCGCGCCGAGCAACGGATTAAGATCGAAGACGTTCGTGCAGGCGGCTCCCGAGGGGCACCCTCCCTGCACGATACTGTGACTGACGGTGACACTGCCCGTTCCATCGCTGGTAATCTCCGTTGAGTTATTTCCCCAGAAAATGGCATTACGCATGACCGGATTGCTGACAGTGGAACCCGCCGGGTCTTTTGCCACCCGGACAGCGCCGCCGTCCACTCCATTGGCAGTACTGGTGTTCTCATTGAAAGTGACATTGTTCAACACGGGGCTGCTTGCCAGAATCATCACACCGCCGCCGCCCTTCGGATCGGCAAGGTTATTGTTGGACGTATTGTTGTAGAAAGTCACATTCGTCAAGACAGCCGCGCTGAACTCCATCAACAGACCGCCGCCGCGCCGGTTGGCAACATTGCCGCTGAAAGTAACATTGGTCAGCGAGCCGGTGCTATTGCCGATGAACATCCCGCCGCCGCCGGTGGCGGAGTTGTTGATAAACGATACATTCGTCAGCACAGGGTTAATGGCTGGATCCGTTGCATTCAACGTCTGGAAATTCGCCCCGCCGCCGCCCGTCGCCAGAGCCTGATTTCCCTCAAAAACGACATTGGTCAACACCGGGCTGCTCCGCTGGCTGAACAAACCGCCGCCCCGCCCGGAATAGTTGTTTACAAATCTCACATTCGTGATCGTAGGGGTGATAAGAGGCAATCCATCTGTATCGTCAATAAACACCCCTCCGCCGCCGCTGCCCACTGTACTCCCAGCCTGGTTTTCCGTAATGATGAGGTTGCTCAGGGTCGGGCTGCTATTGGTGATATAAATGCCAGCCCCATAAGGATTCCCATCGACATCTGCCACGTAACCACCGGTGATGGTAAAACCGTCTAATAGAGTGCCTGCACCTGCGTTGTCAATGATGACGACGTGAAATGAGTTATCCGTAAGCAAGGCTTGATTTCCAATCTCACCGCTCAAGATTGTATTTGCCGGGTCTGGATTGCGTTGCGACTGCATCGTCTCTATGCCTGTAAAACCACCATACACCGCAACCCCATCCCAGATAATGAAACTGGCAGAACGATCCGTGCCGGTCGTTGGCTTATAGGTACCCTGCTGCACCCAAACTTCGTCGCCGGGGTCGGCAATGGAGAGCGCATAGGTCAGAGTACAGGCATTCGCCCAACTATCGCATGAGCCCGTCTCCAATCCTCCAGTCTCCACAACATGTCGAATGGATGCAGCCGAGGCACGCTGTGGAGACGCAAATTGCCCCACCACAACAAGAATAAGCATAAAAACGAACCAGAATTTTCGAGCGGTCATTTTGTCTCTCCTCGAACACAAATCTCTTAAATAGGCTTTGGCAAGCCGAAGCTTGCATAATTGTAAGCAAGACGACAGTGTTGCCAAAAATGTTACAGAATTTATCCAAAATCTGACTCTTGGGAATTCATGCCATACGGCATACAAGACCTTGAAAAAGGGGATCGAACATCATTTTTTCTGCTGACTCCCATGACACAGCCCGCCTGTACAGCCGCAGAAGCGCAACGAAGCGGGAGGATAGGGCGTAATCACACCAAAGAATCAAGATTTCCAGACCTGTGATATAAAAGCACAAAATGTCTTTCCTTAGACCTCTTGCATAAGTCAGCCGACGGTAGAGAACGTCTCCTACGCAAAGGCGTACTGTGCGCGCTCTGGCGCACTTTTGCAAGAGGTTTATTATTCATCCAGACAATCTTTGGGCAGGATATACTCATTTCCCTTCCCGAGTAGCCAGTCGAAAATCATTCGACGCGCAGGTGACGTTCTCCCCGGGCGCTTGCCCGCCTGGGTAAGTGTAACGTCCTCGTCGGCGCAGGAGAATGCCGACTGTGCCAATGGATTTCTAAAAATACACGATTGAATACTTAGGCGTTTATACCGACAAAAACATCATTGACTGGAAAATAACGGTAAAATCAATCCATATGAGCGAAGAGATTAAGGTAGTTGCCTCCAATCGTAAGGCGGGATTTGAGTATTTCCTGTTGGACAAATTCGAAGCGGGCCTAGCCCTGCAGGGAAGCGAGATCAAATCCATTCGGGCGGGGCAGATGAGCATTCAAGAATCCTATGTGGACATTGAAAACGGGCAACAAGCCTATCTGATGGAAGCATATGTCGCCCCCTACGAGCAAGCCAACCGCTTCAATCACGATCCGCGCCGTAAACGCAAACTGCTCCTCCACAAGAAGGAGATACGGAAACTTTGGGATGAAGTACGCATCAAAGGCATGACGATTGTGCCTCTTCGCGTGTACATCAAGAATGGACGCGCAAAGATTGAAATAGCCCTAGCAAAAGGCAAAAAAGCATACGACAAACGCGCCGCCATTGCCAAGCGGGACGAGGCAAGAAGCGCCGAACGGGAAACGCGCGTAAGATAAAAGGCAACGGAAGATATCATCATGATACCCTCCACCATCGGCGGCATCAACAAACTTCCCGAATATCAGAAACGGGAGATCTATGCCCGCTATATTCCCAGAGAAATGATACAAAGATTCAATCTGCCAGACCTTGTACAGGATCGCAATCTGTTAAAGTTTCGCTTTGCTGAAGGTTCGAGCGATGTGGAGATGATGCTCTATCACCAGGCTGGATTTCCCGATCCAATCCTTTACGCGCATCTGGCAGACACGCTCAACGGGCAAATTCACGTTCTGCTTTATATCCTGAACGACCCCGACTCTCCGCGCTTCGATGTTGACAAGATGCCCGATGGAAGCCCCACCCGCTTTGGTATTCGCAAGCGAAATATCGAGGCTGAGATAGCCGCCATGCAGGCGGGGCTGGCCCCCGGTCAGGTCCGATACGGACTGCATCTATTCAAACAGGCACTGACGGCATTCGAGGAATTCGTCGCAAGCCTGGGACATGAAATTTACTTTGCGGAACCGCTCTATTATCATAACGCCATCATTTTCGAACGACACGGATTCAGTTACCAGATGGGCAGGCGCAGGATGGAAAGTATCAACCTTGGTTTTCTGGAGGGAGGCGAATTAAGCCAAAAACTGGATGGATCCACGCCGTTCCGCCCGCCTCATGCCGGGAGAAGTATTCGCGCAAGGTCATGGGCAATTCATGACGGGGTGATGGGCGAACCCTTTACGAATGTCACCATGTACAAACATATCGGCAGATCGTCCGGCATCAACACGGCACCGGGTTGCGAATGGTAAATTGCATTCGGACGATCGCGGCATATCCATTGTTGATTTCCAGTTCGTGCGGATGAACACAACAGGCGCGCCAGCAGTTTTGTCGAAAATATAGAGACCGTGATATTGTCACGGTCTCTATCAGTAGCGGGGGCAGGATTTGAACCTGCGACCTTCGGGTTATGAGCCCGACGAGCTGCCACTGCTCCACCCCGCATCGAAGCCCGCCGATATTACCATAGCCGTCAAGGCATGTCAAGAAAGGTTAAAAATTGTGCGCACGCGAAGGTGGTCATCGGGGAGCAGGATAAGTCTATGCGGATTAACAATTAAACCGAGGCATCCGCCCAATCGTTTTGAACCACCGAGACACGGAGTTTTTAGAACTTGTCTCAAAAACACCCTGTCACTCTGAGGGAGCGGTAATTGCGATCGAAGAGTCTCTTGTTTTTGGCTGTAGAGACCCTTCGCTACGCTCAGGGTGATGTTTTTGAGATGACTTGTACTTGGTTTTTTCAGTGTCGCCGCGACGCCGTGGCTCGACCTTGAAGCTCGGAGTTTCAAAACGGTTCGAGCCTTTCTATTTCACAGGAGCAACCTGGGGTATAGTACTAAATTCATATCACAAGATGCCTTGATAATATTTGTAAATTGTAGTTTAATCAGCGCCACCTTAAAAAAATTCAATGCCCCTGCAAGATAACTTTTGTTAAGATTTGGGGTATAATGATTCGAGAGTGCAGGCTAGAACCCGGTTCGGTTGTTATTCGATCCGATTTTCATCCAATGAAACAAGCAACCATCCTCGTCATCGAAGGAAGACATGCCGAAATCCCTTCTTTTGCTACAGATTTGCAAAAGAAGGGATTTGATATTCGTTCCTTTCAAAATGGAAGTCAGGCGGTTGCAAAGATCAAGCAAATCAATCCAAGTCTTGTGGTGATCAACGCTGCTTCGTTGCGAAGCACCGGCATCCGTATCTGTCTTTCTGTTCGCAAGAAGGACCCCAAACTCCCGATCGTCCTGATCCTTGAAAAGGAAAGAGTCATTGACAAGGAACTGGCGGAATCCGTGCTCGCCCTCCCTTTCACGGTTCAGAAACTCGTCAATCGGATTAAGGCTTTGTTGCCCAGTGACGGAAAGAATGTCGTCACTGCAGGTCCAATTCAACTTGACCTCGAACACAGACGCGTAAGGTGCCTGAGCAAAAACGCGAAACTTACCCCTCGATTGATGACCTTGCTCCACATCCTTATGGAGAAACACGGAGAAGTGGTCGAACGCGAGTCGCTTTTCAAAAAAGTGTGGGAAACGAATTATACGGGCGATACACGCACTCTGGATGTTCACATTTCCTGGTTGAGACGTGCGATTGAACTTGACCCCGATAACCCCAAATTCCTAAAGACCATTCGCGGCGTCGGGTATCGTTTGGACGTTTAGCTGATATTGTCTTCCCCTCGCGGTGACAATCCGAACGCACAGATTACTCATACGCTTTGTCTTTAACTCCAAGCGAATTTCTCCGCCGCGCGCGGGACGTTTCGCCTGCGCCGCGCTGCGAAAGATTTTACCGTCCCAATTTGGATCCACCTCCCAATACTCCAGATCCAGATTGGTCCTCAGCGACACTGTCCTATCGGCGATCCTGATTTCGGTTGATTTTGGCGCTTTCGATTGAGGAAATCCCAAAGAAGAATCGCGTTCGATGGAAAACGCAGTCCCTGCAGCCAGAAGCCTCGCATGAGACGTATGAATGGCGCGAAAGTTGTCATCGCAAGCGATGAATCTGCGCCCATGCCTTGCCGCCATGTAGGGCGTAGTCCCTGACCCGCAAAAAAAATCGGCGACCAGATCGCCGGGATTCGACGAAGCCAGAATAATCCGCTCCAGCAATGCGCTGGGCTTCTGCGTGGGGTATCCCGTACGCTCACGATGCAAACGGGCGACAACCGGAAAATACCACCAATCCTCGGGCACCTTCCCGCGCGCCAGATCGGGCACTTTGCCAAACCCAGCCTTGGATGAAGATTTGAATGTATTCACGGTATTTGGGTTGTACGGCTCGCGCACTGCGTCCGAATTGAAGGTATGGTCCTTCCCTTTGACATAGGACAGGATCGTATCATGTTTACGGTTGAACGCGCTTCGAATCGGTGAAGGACCGTGATATGCCCAGACGATCTCGTTCAACAAATGATCCGCGCCAAAGAATTCATCCAAAATCAGGCGCGCGTAAGCGTTGGCGTGCCAATCGAGGTGGAGATACAAGGTCCCATTCGGAGCGAGAAGACGATACATCAGTGCAAGTCGTTGATAGATGAAATCCAAATATTCATCCAGATTCATCCAGGAGTCATGATAACCTTTGACGAGTTTCCACTCGTCGGGTTTGCGCGAATCTTCCCCGCGACCGATACGGGCGTTATATTTGCGATTGGTAAAAAATGGCGGGTCGGCGTAAATGAGCTGGATTTTCCCTTCATATTCGGAAAGTAACGCCGCCATGACAGCCAGGTTGTCGCCCAGGATCAGGCGATTGACCGGTTTGAGGCGGGGATAGCCAAATCCGTTCGGGTAAACGACCGAGTCCGTTATCAATGAGGCGGGCTCGAGAGGCGCGAGACGCTTCCCGGTCCAGTGAATGGAAGGCATGGCGGTTTTAATAGTAGATTCGTACCAACGTCCCAAAGCCGCGGTTGAAAGGCTTCCCGATCTGATGGACAGGCATTGCCCAACGGAACAGCCATTTGGCTTCCTCGGTGCGCATGTTGATGCATCCGTGGCTCATCGGCACGCCGAAATTATCGTGCCAATACGTGCCGTGGAAGGCGTGTCCCTGTTCGGTAAAGAAACATGTCCACGGAACGCCGGGGAGTTCGTAATCATCCGCATCTGCAAACAGGTTTCCGTCACCCATGTGTTTAGAGGGCATTTTGTCCCGAATGCGGAATTCGCCTGTCGGTGTTCGGGTTGGAATGCCGTTCGCGCCGACGGGTCCATAGAACAAACCGGAGCAGATGGACGTGGTCAAAACGGGCGTGTCGTATTCGAATGCAATCAATTGCTGGGTGGTCAGGTTGACTTCAATGCGCTTGTTATGAAGCTCCACCTCCGGCATGATCGGTGTGAGTTCATCCTCCGGGATGGCTTTTACATGCAGCGCTTCGATATGATACGGATATCCGATCAATTCATCGTAGATGCGATACCACGGTTCGCCCTTTGGACCCTCCTCTACCGCTTCCACCCAATGAACGGAACCATAATACAAGCGAAAACCCAAGGGTTGCCAACCGTACAATTTGGTGAAGCGCCAGGGTTGCGTAAAAGGCACAGTCACTTCCACCAGCCTGCGTTCGTCTTCCGGCAGCGGCATGAGATCGTTATACAGTATCTTGACCTTTTGAAGGTGGGCGCGATGCATGTACCCCCCCCAAACACGATACCAGACAGGGTTATAGGTCGGCGTATCCGATACCACCTCCCCATATACCCGCACCAATTCGTCACGATACCATGTGGAAACAATACGGCTCTGGTCGTTCGGCTGGCTGTGGACGCTGACCGATTGGGTTGCCACACGAACCAGGTTACTGTCGTCGAACCCCAGAGAATGGCTTAAGGATGGGGTAAACGCAAGCGAACCCAGGCTTAAGCCGCCGAGTTTAAGAAAGTCGCGCCGGGAGAGTCTGCTCATAATGGCTAAATTTTAATCGAAATCCTTTAATTCTTGATGAGCGGCGTCGGGCAAAGTTTCCCCTTGCTCGCCGGGGTTGATCCATATCGCCTCACGGGATTACAAAACTGGCGTTCTATGACGCCGTTTTACCTCCGAGAGCGCATGCCGCATCGCATTCCAGCGAGCGCTACGCTTCGACAGGGTAATAACACAAGCCCGCCGTGCCGGGACCCGTGTGCACTGCCAGCGCCGGGGAAAGTTCCGCAAAGAATGATTCGACCACTTCGACCTTTGCCTCGACAAGTGCCTTGAGTTTTTCCGCTTCGTGCCGCGCCCCGGCATGGACGTAGGCGATCTTTGCCTTGCCCTTGCCGATGGTCTCGGCGACCATATCCGCCATTTGCCGGTAGGCTTGTCCGCGGCTGTGCGTTTTCCCGAGCGGCACAATAACGCCTTCCACCATGCCGATTAACGGCTTGATATTGAGCATACTCCCGACAAGTTGTTGGGCTTTGCCAATCCGCCCGCCGAGATAAAGGTATTTCAAGGTATCGGCAGTTTGAATCATGCGAGTGATGGGAATCATGTTTTGGACGACGGCGGCGACCCGGTCCAGGGAAAGACCCGCCTGCGCGGCGCGCGCGGCTTCGATTGCCATCCATCCCTGGCAAAGCGAGACATTTTGCGTATCCACCACTTCGATCCGAACCTGCGGGAATTCTTCCTTCATCATGGACTGCGCCACCGTCGCCGCCTGATAAGCGCCGCTCCCCTTCGAGGTCATGTGAATGCTGATGATTTCGCTTCTACCTTCCTCCTTTAATTGTTTATAGGCTTCGAAATAATCCCCCGGACCGGGGCTGGCAGTGGTGGGCAAAAAGCGGGCGGTCATCAGCCACTGCAAAAATTCTTCCCGCCGCACAGTGACAAGGTCGCGCAAAATCTCCTGTCCGCGGTGAATGTAATAGGCAACCGTGCGGATGTGAAGACGTTCCAACAACTCTTCAGGAATGCTGGCGCATGAATCGGTCAGGACGGCAATGTTGTTCATGTGAACTCCTTGCTTTTATTGTACCAAGTTTCACAAAAAGCCTTGATCACAATCCGAGCCTCTTCGATGCAGGTTGGGCAAGTGGTCATTGACCCTCTTTTTGTTTGCTCTTACAATACTGACATGACATGCAGGTTCGCAGGCTTTTTCAGACCCGACCACGATCCTCCACTGACCGCCGAGTCTGTGCGCACATTAATGTTTTAAACCGCTTATTCAAACCCGGAGGATAACCCCATGCCCACACCATTTGTTTCGAAACGCGCGCCCCTCTACGCCGACGTTCCCGATGAAAAGTGGAACGATTGGCGCTGGCAGCTGAGTCACCGCCTGAACACCGTGGAAGAGATCGAGAAAGTCGTCCCGTTGACAGACTCGGAACGCAAGGCGTTGCAAACGCAGGGTCTGTTCCGCGTGGACGTAACGCCCTATTTCATCTCCTTGATTGACCCCCACGACCCCGACGACCCCATCCGAAAACAAATCATCCCGCGTGCCGAGGAGATGAACGCCTTCACCGCCATGATGGAAGACTCCCTCGCCGAGGATCGCCACTCCCCCGTGCCCGGGCTGGTCCATCGCTACCCCGATCGCGTTCTCATGCTGGTGACAACTCAATGCGCCTCGTACTGCCGGTATTGTACGCGTTCGCGCATCGTCGGCGATCCCGGTCAAACGTTCAATCGCCAGGAATTCGAAATGCAGATCGAATACCTGAGGCGTACCCCACAAGTGCGCGATGTTCTGCTCTCCGGCGGCGACCCGCTCGTGCTGGCTCCCAAGGTTCTCGAAGAATTACTCTCCCGCCTGCGAGAAATCCCCCACATCGAAATCGTCCGTATCGGGTCACGCGTGCCGGTTTTTATGCCCATGCGCGTCACACAGGAACTGTGCGACATGCTGGCAAAGTATCATCCGCTCTGGATGAACATCCACGTCAATCACTCGAACGAGATCACGAAGGAACTCGAGGAAGCCTGTGACCGTCTTACCAAAGCGGGCATCCCGCTCGGCAACCAGTCCGTGCTTCTGGCTGGCGTGAACGACAACGTCCATATCCAGCGCAAACTCGTGCACGACCTGGTGCGCATACGCGTGCGTCCATACTATCTCTATCAATGCGACCTCGTCGAGGGCGCCGGGCACTTCCGCACACCGGTTGCCAAAGGGATCGAAATCATGGAAGGTCTGCGCGGACACACATCGGGATATGCCGTCCCGCAATATATCATCGACGCGCCGGGCGGTGGCGGTAAAATCCCCGTCATGCCCAATTACTTGCTGAGTATGTCGGACCACAAAGTCATCCTGCGCAACTATGAAGGGTATGTCACCACCTATGAAGAACCCACCGACTACCTTCCCAGCGACGCCGCCAAGTTCAAAGGCGAAAAGCGCCCCGAACCCGGGCAGGAAGGGGTGCATGGATTGCTGGAAGGCAATCAAATGTTCATCAAACCCGAAGGGTTCGACGAGACGCACGACCGCCACGGCATTCAGCACCGCCTGAAGGATGAAAAGAAATGGCAGCCTCTCGGCATTGGAGAAGGCGCGTCGAAACCCCACGAGAACTAGGCACCAAAGGAGAAGCCCATGAAAAAAAACATGATCACACTGACAGCCGTCATGCTCATCCTGGCGGCTTGCGCGCCCGCTCCGGCGCCGACCGTGGACCCGGCGGAAGTTCAGCGGCAGGTAAAGGAAGCCGTCGCGTTGACCGTCGCCGCCCAAAGCGCCCAAACCGAACAAGCCCTTGCCTTGATTCCCCCGCCGACAAACACCCCGCTTCCGACTCAAACGGAGGCTGTTCCCCCCTCCCCAACTCCTGAACTGCCGACGGCAACTCCGTTCGTGATCGTACCTTCCACGCAGACTCCCAGCGTTGGGGGCAATACTTCTTCGGCGCCGGTGGTTCGCGACTATGCCTGCGAGGTGATCAACCAGTCTCCGGCAGATTACACCTACTGGAAGCCAAACAAGGCATTCGACCTCAAATGGACCATCGTCAACACCGGCACAAAAGCGTGGCCCGCCGGTCTCGATTTGAAATACTTCAGCGGACCATCCATGGCGACACCCACCCGGGTGGAACTGCCCGCCATGAAACCCGGCGATCAGTTCGAGGTCATCCTTGATGCGGTCACGCCATCCACCGTAGGTTATCATGTCATGACATGGACCATTGACGGGCAGATCTGTTTTCCCTTCCTCGCCATCAATGTGTATAAATAACCTGCTTGATCCGCGAGATTGATCTGGCAGTTTCAAGGCAACATACAATTTAGCGCAAGAAAACAGCGGAACATTCAGGAAAACAGGCGGGTGCTTCATCCGCCTGTTTTCGACGAGAATCGGGATCCATGCTTCATCGTAAAAAAGATTTTTTGCTCTTGTGTCTCTGCCTGACCTGGCTCATGGCATGCACACCGGCATTTTCATCCGCACCGACCGTTCCCACGTTGGACCCGGTCGAAATTAACAGGATCGTCGCCCAGACCGCAGAAGCCGCATCCACACAGACCGCCGGGGTGATCGCTACGCCCCTCCCCATCGAAACAGCCACACCCATAGCCCGCCTCACCCAAACGCCGAAACCGACGTTCACAAAGACCTTCAGCCCGCTTGACCACTCTCCGACAGCATTTGTACTTCCCTCCCTTACGCCGGCATCCTCCTCGAGCAGACAGGAGTACGACTGCAGGGTGTTGGACGCTCCGCCGGAGGGTACGATCTACAATCCGCGCGTCGAATTCAAAGCAAGGTGGAGGCTGAGGAATACTGGCAGAACGGCATGGGACGGCATCGGCGTGGATTTCGTATACGATTTCGGCGACCGATTTCACATAACCGCTGCATACGATCTGCAGGAAACCGTCGAGATTGGCGATACGGTGGAATTCGTTGTGGATATGCTGGCGCCCAAAGACCCCGGCGTTTATACCACGCACTGGGCGCTGAAAATCGGTGAAAAAAAATTCTGCAAAGTCAGTCTGACCATCAACGTCAAAGAATAGCCTTCCGCTTATAAAACAGGACTGCACAAAACTCCCAACATTCGACCGCCGACCGCGCCATGATTGTCGTCAGCGGTCAAAAGCGAAGCATGAATGAGTTTGCGCAAGTCCAAAAATAAACGGCGGCTGTCCTCATTCGGGCAGTCGCCGTTCGTGATGACTTTCATTACGCTGCCGGCGGGAGACTCTCATCCGTCGCGGGCGTTTCGGGCTTTTTGCGCAGGGTGAAGAAACCCACGCCAACGGGAATCAGGATGAAGATCAGAGACAGGCACACAAGGACAAATCCGACCGTTGGTGGCAGGTTCTGATCGTTGAAGGTCCCGTTCCCCGTTGCGGTGATTCCACCGAATAGACACAGGAACAAACCCGGGCAACCGCACAAGATGACAGCGGCGATGGTGGCAATAATGCCGGTATTTCTGTTCATACAGTGCTCCTCGTTGAAATGGATATACCGGAGTATACACCACAACGTCCCTAAGGTTTTTCGCAAACCTTAGGGACGTTGCGCAGGAGTCAACTTCTCAACTTTGCACCAAGCTCCTGCTCCAGCCGTTTGATGATTTTTTTGCGTATGGCGGCGGCTTCGGCGTCGGTCATCGTACGGTCGGATTGATACGTCAGGCTGTAGGCCAGCGACTTTTTCCCTGCGCCAATCTGTTCTCCACGATAGACATCGAACAGTCTGACATGTGCCAGCACTTTGCCGCCGGTCTGCCGAATCAACGCATCGACCTTCGACGCCGGAGTAGTCTCATCCACAATGACGGCAATATCTTCCAGAACGGGCGGCACTTCCGGCACCGGACGGATGCCATAGACCGGCGGGATTCGACGCAGGGCATCCAAATCGAACTCCGCCAGAAGGACAGGCGCCTCACCCAGTTCGTAGCGGTCTTTGACAAGCGGGTGTAGTTCGCCAAAGACGCCCACCCGCACATCCCCGATACGCACTTCGGCAGCTTTGCCCGGGTGCAGATGAGGGATAGAGGCGGCTGAGGCGTAGGTGATGTCCGTGTAGTGCAGTCCGCTCAAAAGGAGTTGGATGCGTCCTTTCATGTCGTAGAAGTCGAAGGTGGGCGAGTCCTTCACATCCCATGCCAGGGTTTCCCGTAAGCCGGTCATCAGCAGGGCAAGTTTGCGCGGCTCGCGGGGAAGGTCGCCAGGGCGCGGCTCGAAGACCGGACCGATTTCGAACAAGGCGATCGAGTCGGCACGGGCGTTCTTTTCCGCCGCCTCCAGCACGGAGGCGGCAAGGCTTCGCCGCATCACGCGGCGTTCGGGTGCAATGGGGTTGGCGAGCGTGACATAATCGTCGAAGGTTGTCACGCGGCTTTCGCGTTCGGGCGAGGTGAGGCGGTAACTGACAATCTCCTGCAGACCAAGGTTGACCAGCAGGTCGCGCACATGCTCCTCCCACTCGTGAATGGGATTGCCAATCTGCGGCGGGAGCGCATCTGCCATGTGCGTTTCGGGGAGTTTGTCGTAGCCATAACTGCGGGCAACCTCTTCGAGCACATCCGCCAGACCGACAACGCCTTCGCCCATGTCGAGACGGTGAGAGGGTGAAGTCACCAGCAACCGAGTATCGGTAATTTCGCATTTGAACTCGAGGGGCGTGAGGAGGCTGGCAATTTGTTCGAGCGTAAGGTCAATACCCAGCAGGCGCTTCACGTCTTTTGCAGTGACGGTCACCTTCGATTCGTTTGGCGGCAGCGGGTAGGAGTCCACCAGCCCGGGTGCAATTGCGCCGCCCGACCATGCCGCCATCAATTGCAAACCGCGCCGCACGCCGGTCTCTGCCAGCGAGGGATGCACGCCGCGCGAAAAACGGAACGATGCTTCGGAGGGGAGATTGTGCTGGTTCGCCGTTTTGCGGATGTTGATGAAGTTCCACGCCGCGCCCTCCAGCAGGACGTTCCGCGTCTTTTCCGTGACCTCAGACTCGGCGCCGCCCATCACGCCGGCCATCGAAAGCGGACCTTTTTCATCGCAGACGAGGACGTTCGTGGAGGTGAGCGTCCGTTCCACGCCATCGAGCGTGGTGAGTTTTTCGCCGTCCACCGCGGGGCGGGTGATGATTTTGACGTTTTTCCCGCCGGCGCGGGCTTTGAGAACATCGTAGTCGAAGGCGTGCAGCGGCTCGCCCTGATCGAGCATGGCGTAGTTGGTGGCATCCACGATGTTGTTGATGGGGCGGATGCCCGCCAGCCTCAGCCGCCGCTGAATTTGGTAGGGGCTGGGTTTGATTTCTACATTGCGAATCAATCCCAGCACGAAGCGCGGGTTGAGTTCGGGTTCGGTGATTTCGATGGAAACCAGGTGTTCGACCGATTCGCCGGTGGTTCGATATTCGATGACGGGTTTTTTGAGTTCCCGCCCGGTTAATGCGGCAAGTTCACGCGCTACCCCCAGCACATTGGCATTGCGCGCCATATTGGGCAGGATGGAAATATCCAAAACGGCATCGCCCATGTAATCCACCAGCGGCATGCCCACAGGAGCGTCGTCATCGAGAATGATGATTCCCTCGTGGTCTTCCGAAATACCGAGCTCCTTCTCGGAACATGCCATGGAGTACGAGTCCACGCCGCGGATTTTGGCGCGCTTGAGTGTTGTCAGCGCCAGCCCGTCGGCGTGACCGTCATAGATGGTGGCGCCTTCTTTGGCGTATGCCACTTTGATTGGTTTGGGCAGTTTGCCAGCGCCCTTCAAATGGAAGATGTTCGGCGCGCCGGTCAACACGACCTGGTCTTGTTCGCCGTCGAACAAATCGAGCAGGGTCAAACGGTCGGCATTGGGATGCGGATTCACCTGGCGGATTTCCGCCACGACGATTTTGTCACGATCCCACGCAAGACCGCTGGTCTTGAATTCATGCCGCTGCCCCTCCCGCTTGGCAGGCATCGGCAGACCGGCATATTTGATTTCATCCACTTCCAAGCCGGCAAGCGTCAACTTGCGGGCAATTTCTTCCACAGAGAGACCGTCGAGGTCAATATACTCTTTCAGCCATGAAATGGGTAGCTTCATAAAAGTACTCCTATGGGATGCCTGTCTCGTGACACGAGACAACCTGGCATGTTAAACGCTGTTTTAAGAATTCCGTGAATGAGCGTAGGAGACGTTCTCTAACGTCGAAACATACGCCAGAGAGCACACTTTACACATAATTTTTAGAACTGCTCCAGGAAACGAAGGTCGTTGCCCCAGAAGTAGCGAATGTCATCAATCCGGTAGCGCAGCATCAACTGGCGTTCCGGCCCCATACCCCAGGCATAACCGGAATAGCGTTTCGGGTCGTAGCCGCCGTTTTGCAATACAACCGGATGCACCATGCCGCACCCCAAAATTTCGAGCCAGCCGGAGTTCTTGCACACGCCGCAGCCCTTCCCGCCGCAGACAAAGCATTCCACATCCATCTCGGCGGAAGGCTCAGTGAAAGGGAAGTACGAAGCGCGGAACCGTGTGCGCGCCCCCTGCCCGAACATCCGCCGCGCAAAGTCATTGAGCGTGCCTTTCAAGTCGGCAAAAGTGATGTTCTCGCCTACTGCCAGCCCCTCCACCTGGTTGAACTGGATCTCGGAACGCGCCGTAATTTGCTCATAACGGAAACACATGCCCGGCAGAGCAATGCGGATGGGCGGGGGGTTATCGGGGTTCATTTTTGCAAACTCGCGCATGGCATGGATTTGTCCCGGCGAGGTATGCGTGCGCAGCAGGATGGGGTTTTCCCCGCGCTCGCCTGCTTCCACAAAGAACGTATCCTGCATGTCGCGCGCCGGGTGATTCGGCGGAAAGTTCAAGAACTGGAAGTTGTATTCATCCGTTTCCACCTCGCGCGAGGTGTACACCTGAAACCCCATCTCGGCGAGGATCGCCAGCACCCGCCGCAACTGCTGTGTGGACGGATGCAAACGTCCCACATGCACCGTCCTGCCCGGCAGGGTGACATCCAGCGCTTCTTCGGCAAGGGATTTCGCCAGCGCGGCTTCCTTGATTGCCCGAGCCTTCTCCTCGAAAGCCGCTTCCAATGCCGTTTTCACACGGTTCGCCGCCGCCCCGACAATGGGTCTTTCCTCTTTCGAGAGTTTCCCCAGCCCGGCAAAAACCAGCATGAGCGGCGAACTGCGTCCGATGTGCGTCACGCGCCAGGCATCCAGCGCGCGCTGATCGTCAACAGCAGCCAGCGATTCCAGCGCCGTCTTTTCGATTTGATTCAATTGTTCCAGCATTCACGCCTCCAAACATTTAGTGATGTGAGCGACTGAAGGGAGCGAAGAATCTCCCATAACCAGAGACTCTTCGCTTCGCTCAGAGTGACATGACTGTAATAGGATTTACGCATAATACACGTTCTCTAACGTCGCTTACGCAATCCGCGCGTTAGAGAACGCGCTCTACGCAAGGTTTTGCGTAAGTCCTATGTAAACAAAAACTCCCGCCCATCATGGGACGGGAGGGAGAGTTCCCGCGGTACCACCCAAATTAGCCTGTTTAGGCTCACTTTGCGCTGACTATCATCAGCCTCCCCTGTAACGCTGGGACTGCGGTTCATACTACCAGCATGGCACTTGGAACTTGACACGTGAAACTTGATGTCTGACACGCCTTCACATGAACAGCTCGAGAGGGAACTTCGGCTGGTTTCGGTCGAATGAGACTTTCAGCGTATTCATCCCATCTCTCTGGCGGCTTCCGCCAGCCTACTTTCCTCTGTCATTGCTTTTTATGGGGTCGCCTGTTACCGCTTATTATCTGCGAAAACAGGATGATGTCAAGGCTTGGATTCGGTTTGGGATGTTGAAACAGATTGCAGGGCGGCGGGAAGCGTGATGTCGCATAACGGCATACCCCGCCATCGCAGGCGGGGCAGCCAGTGACCAACTCAGAGGGAGGAGAGAGTTATTTGCCAAATGAGCGTGTGACAGCCCATTTAGTTTACGAGGGGCGGATGTCGGGGTTGGTGCCGCACCAGGCACAAACCATTTTATCCAGAGCGTTGCATTCCAGGGCGTTGGAGCAACGGCTTGCGAGTACGCGCGGGGGCTGGTCGGGAAGATGCTCGGCAGGGTAAACCACTTCATCTTCCAGCGCCACCTCACGACCGACGTGCTCACAGTATCGGATCTTGACGATCTTCCACTGTTTTTGAGCCATACGACACCTCCAGTGTACGATTGCATTGTATGACAATTAAAAAACGCCTGCCAGTGACAGGCGTCACAAATCAGGGTGACAATCCGCCATAGTAGATGAGACTTCACCAAATTATTTGCGGACGAGTTGATAGACCCCGCCGCCATCCGCCACGAGATAGACCTCGCCCGTTTCATCCTGCCCAAACGAGGTGATGTTGACATCCGTATCAAACAGGACCTGAGCCTGCCACATCCCATTGACCTGGATCAACCCCCAGATGAATCCTGTGCAATAATCGCCGTAGAGGTAGATGCCGTTCCATTCGGGCATGGCGCCGCGATAGACATAGCCACCGGTTACCGAACAGCCGCCTTCGTTGTGACTGTATTCGGCAATGGGGTCTGTCAAGCCAGCAGGGGCGTTCCCCTCAAAAGGATGCGCACCTTCGCGATAATCCCAGCCGAAGTTGACGCCGCCAGGCGAACCGGCCGGCAGATAATTGATTTCCTCCCAGGCGTTTTGTCCCACATCGGCAATGTACAGGTCGCCGGTGAGCCGATCGAACGCCATGCGCCAGGGGTTGCGCAGCCCATATGCCCAGATTTCATCGCCGAAGGGGTTATCGGGGGGGATGGCATAGGGTTCAGCGGAGTCCACGTCGAGGCGCAAGATTTTGCCGAGAAAAGTTTTCAGCGATTGAGCGTTTCCAAACGGATCGCCTGCCAGGCCGCCATCGCCCAAGCCGGCGTAGAGATAGCCGTCGGATCCAAAAGTCAACACGCCGCCGTTGTGGTTGGGAAAAGGCTGTTTGACTTGCAACAGATTGAGTTCACTGGCGGGGTCGGCTTTGTTCGGGTCATCGGAGACCCGAAAACGGGAGATGAAGGTATCGCCGCCGCTTCCCGTGTAATTGACAAAGAAGTATCCGTTCTGGGCGTAATTCGGATGAAAAGCCAATCCCAACAGTCCCATTTCGTTGGAACTGTCATTGACGCGGTCTTCGATGTCAAGGAAGGGTTCTTCGAGCAGCCGCCCGTTTTCGATGATGTGAATGTGACCGCCCTTTTCGACTACGAACAATCGCCCTGAACCATCTGCTTGCAAGTCCACGGGACGAACGAGGTTGGAGACGATCAATTGCCAGGCGAATTCATCTGCGTTGGGGAAGGTGACCGCCTGGGGCGGAAGTGAAGGAGTGGCAGGTGAGGAAAGGTCGGTGGGCGTAGAGGGGGCAGGAAGCGCTGTGGAGGAAGAAGAGGTGGGGAGGGGAGTGTCAGGCGTCGGCGGGGGAGGAGGCGGGAGATTCGGGGCAGCGCAAGCCGCCAGTGCAGAAATCAGCAGGAAAGCGAGGAGGCGTCGCAGCATCAGTCATTCACATCCGTAGCGTCAGCGTCAATCACATCGTTCACTTCATCTAAATTGCTGCGCAGGCTTTGCACATGCTCACGAACGACCTCCGGCGGGCAGAGTTCCACAAAGAGCGTGGAGCCGATCCACAATATGGCGGCATCATCCAGCACGCCGATGACGGGTAAGACAACGGCAGGCACAACATCTACGGGCCAGAAGAGGTAGGCAACAGAAGCCAGCGGCAACAGTTTGAGGAAGAAGTTGACGCGCTTATCGCCCATCAACCTGCCGATGAGTTTGAGGCGCAGGACGAGATCGCGCATCATGCCGCCCTGCGGAACGGTCAGTTGGCGGTTTTTTTTGTCAGCCATGTAAATCTCCTTGTTCGGTACGATTATAAAAGACTTTGCTTAATGTACGAAAAGAGCATGGCAGGGTTTCCATGTAAAATAGACGTATGCCCTACCTGGTTGACGGTCATAACCTGATTCCCAAACTGGGACTGCGTCTCGACTCGCCAGACGATGAAATGGAACTGATTGTGCTGTTGCAAGAATTTTGCCGCCTCGAACGCAAACAAGCAGAAGTGTATTTTGACGGGGCGCCGGCGCTTCATGCCGGGACCCGCAAACTGGGACTGGTCACCGCACATTTCGTCCCGCTGGGAACCACCGCCGATGATGCCATCAGCAGGCGGCTGAAAAAGATGGGCAAAAGCGCTAAAAACTGGACGGTGGTCTCCTCCGACCGGCAGGTACAGGCAGAGGCGCGGGCAATGCAGGCAGGCGTGATGGACTCCGAGTCTTTTGCCAGGCAATTGAAACCCGCGCGTCACTCTGCCTCCAAACCTCCCGCCGACCGACCACTCTCGCCTCAGGAGATAGAAGAGTGGTTGAAGTTGTTCAGGAGCGGCAAGAAGCGGTAGGAAATCCGGGGGATAAAATCGGATAATTTATATCAAATTTCTAACCATTGTTTAATGTCTCCCCGACTGGTCAAGAGTATATTGGAAGTACGACACCTGCCCTCCCTTTTATTGGTATGAGGTGTCCCTGCCATCGCTCTGAACAGCATGCCCCCCCCATGCTGGCAGGGCGGTGGTTTTTATTCGGCGCTTTATCGCTGTCAAGCGCCAAAATCTTAACGCCGCTGACACAGATGCTTCCAACGCAAAGGCACTGCCTCCAAACACAAAAGAGACGCGATTCCGCTCCCTCCAATGAGATGGTCCCGCATTTCGAGACGATCCCTTAATACCCGTTCAGCGGATTTGTGTGGCATTTCGATTCACGCGTTATAATCACAAGCCGGAGTTGATCATGCCACCCATTTTTCCATTCACTGCCATTGTAGGACAGGAGCGCATGCGGCGCGCTCTGATATTAAACGCAGTTGACACCCGCATCGGCGGCGTGTTAATTCGAGGCGAACGCGGCACCGCCAAATCTACAGCCGCGCGCGCACTGGCGGCTTTGCTGCCAAAGGTCAAAGTCGTTGACGATTGCCGTTTCGGATGCGACCCCGATAGACCCAACACCTGGTGCACCGAATGCAAGGAACGTTTCGAAGGGCATCAGAACATTCCATTTCACGTTCGCACCACATCGTTCGTCAACCTGCCCGTCTCCGCCACCGAGGACCGTGTGGTGGGAACGCTCGATATCGAGCAAGCCATCCAAAAGGGCGAGCGGCACTTCGAGCCGGGCGTGCTTGCCAGCGCAAACCGCGGATTACTCTACATTGACGAGGTCAATCTGCTCGATGATCATGTGGTGGACGTCCTGCTGGACTCCGCCGCGATGGGCGTGAACATGGTCGAACGCGAGGGGATCTCCTTCTCCCATCCTGCCCGCTTCATTCTCGTCGGGACGATGAATCCAGAAGAGGGGGAACTCAGGCCGCAATTGCTGGATCGCTTCGCCCTTTCGGTGGACATCGTAGGCATCCGCGAGGCACGCGAACGCGTGACAATCATGGAACGCAACATCGCCTTCGAACAGGATTCGGAAGCCTTTCGCCAGCAATGGATGCCCAAGGAGGAGGAACTCTCGCGCCAGATCGAAAAGGCGCGCGAACTCGTCGGGCAGGTCAAGCACACCAGCCGCGATCTGCTCTCCATTGCCGCATTGACTTCCTCCCTCAACGTGGACGGTCACCGCGCGGACCTGGTCATTCTCAAAGCGGCGCGCGCCCAGGCCGCCTTTGAAGGGCGGACAAAGATCACCGATCACGACATCGCCCTGGCGGCTGAACTGGCGCTGCCCCACCGCATCAAGCGGACGCCCTTCCAGCAGGCGGAAATGACGACCGAGCAATTGCAGGAACGCATCGAACAGTTGGCAGGTCAATCGGTCCCGAATGAAGCGGAGTCGGACGAGTCCGAATCCCAGCAGGGCAAACCAGAGGAAAAAAAAACTTAAAACTCGAAGATGAGCGCGAGGAAGGTCCGCAGGAGGGCAAGCCCGAACCGATGCCGCAGGATGTGTTTGCGAACACTTCGGCGAATTGGTGGGAAGGCGGACAGAAAGTAAAGGCGGGCGAGAAATTCCAGCCCCGCAAGCTGAACACACCGCTCGACAAATTGGCGCGCAAGCATGCGGGCAGACGTTCGCTCACCAAAACGGAGCGCAAGCACGGGCGTTATATCAAGGCGCGTCCCGCCGGGGAAAAGAAGGACGATATTGCCTTCGACGCCACCTTCCGCGCCGCGGCTCCTTATCAAAAACAGCGGGTCGAAAAACGCAAACGGCTGGCGTTTGCCATCGAGTCATCGGATTTGCAGCGCAAGGTCCGGGTGAAGCGGGTGGCAAATCTGGTGCTATTCCTGGTGGACGCTTCATGGTCCATGGCAGTGGCGGAACGCATGAACGCCACCAAGGGAGCCATTCTCTCTCTGCTCACCGATGCCTATCAGCGCCGCGATCGTGTTGGGTTGATCGTCTTCCAAAAGGATCGTGCCACGCTTGTATTACCGCCGACCAATTCCGTTCAACTCGCCCAGCGCGCGCTGATGGACATTCCCGTCGGCGGAAAAACCCCGCTCTCGGCTGGTTTGTTCCTCGCCGCCGATGTTTTGCGAATGGAAAAACTGCATCACCCCGACATCGAACCGCTTCTCATCGTGTTGACGGACGGGGCAGGCAACGTTTCGCTCGGTTCCCTGCCGCCCCAGGAAGAATCCTATAAATTCGCCGATCTGATTGCGCACGAAAAGATCAAGAGCGTGGTTATCAACATGGAACACGCCGCCTTCGACCAGGGACTCGCCCAGCAATTGGCAAACCACCTCAAGGCGCCGTGCTACGCGCTGAGCGAATTGAAAGCGGAAAACTTGTATCACGCCGTGAAGGATGAGATGGCAAAGCCGGTGAAGAAATAGCATTCAGATAGACTTCCGGGTTTTCGGAAAATCCGGAAGTCTCTGTTTAACCCGTTTTGCCTTTCAACAACTCCTCCACCAATGACTGTGGCACCTGCACGGCGACCACCTCCCCGCGCACGGTAACGACGCCGTTGGCAAGGATCCATTCTTCGATGACAACCTTGCGTCCCTTGTGTTCCTTCACTTTACCGCGCACCTCGAGTTGGATGCCGAGGGGGGTCGGTTTGAGATAGTCCACGTGCAGGGACGCGGTGAGAGTACGCGTGTTGGGTTCGGCGTTCGGATCTTCCGCTTTGGCGGCCTTGTATAAGGCGGCTGAAGCAGTCCCTGTGCCGTGACAGTCTATCAGTGAGGCAAGCAGTCCGCCGTAGACGTAGCCTGGAATGGCGATGTGATACGGCTTGGGGGTGAAATAACAGACTGATTCATCGCCGTCCCAGTAGGATTTGATCTGGTGTCCGTGTTCGTTCAGTCGTCCGCACCCGTAACAATGGGCAAGCGCGTCGGGGTAGTGGTCCTGGAATGAGTTTTGTGAGGTCATGAATCATCCTTTGTGTGTGTTCGCGGGGGTTGCTTCGCTCCATTTGTAATGACGTATCAGCCATCCCTTAGGGAGGAGGCGGGGTTCCGGTGGCTGTGATGACGGGGATGGGTGTCAAAGTCGAGGTCAGGGTGGGGAGGCGTGTGGGGGCGTCTCCCTGCAAGAGGAATTGACCGACCACCTTCCATTCGAGTCCCACGAAGATTTGCACTTCATACGTGCCGGGCAGGAATTCCTCCGGCGGCGCCTCCCATTCGGTAAAGCCGTAGCCGCCCACCTCCCCATCCCAGGGGATCGTTTCGTAATGCACCAACTCTCCCTCGCGATACCACAGCGCCGTCCATTGGGAACCGGGGATCATTTGGTCGTACGTAAACACGGCGCACATATAACGGATCGGGTTTTGAAAGACTGTCGCGGGCGTATAATCGTTGAAGTTGGAACAATCGCGCGTGAACTGCAACGGACTGAACACCGCCGCGGGATTGGGCGTGACCTCACTGACAAAGAGCGCCTCGATGACCGGCGGGATGAACGGTGTGGGCGTGACGGTGGGGGTATCGGTCACGGACGGGGTATCGGTGATGGTTGGGGTCAGGGTCACAGTGGGAGAAAGGGTGATCGTGGGCGACAGCGTGATGGTGGGAGACAAGGTGATCGTGGGCGATGGCGGAAAATATTGATAGGCGACTGGCTCTCCGGCAAAATACAACAGGACTGCAAATGCGAACAGAACCAGCGAAACCAGCATGGTGTACAATCCGCCTCTTTCGCGCCGGCGCCTGATCCTGTAAAAGGTCAGTTTCCTCGCCGACAACCAGGCGCGGTATCCGGATCGGAAAATAATGAACGACCCCGTGAGCGATAGTACGATCGCGGCAATGATGCCCGCGCGAATGTCCATGGGAGAAATTATAGCAGGTGACGGTTATCCATCCGCATGTTCTTCGAACGCATGGGGACGAATACGGCGTCTGTCTGCGTCATGGCGCCGGGGTGATGGTTGCGGCGGGATTCAACCTTACGATGCGCGGCTCCACCCACAAGGCACGGTCACCAGCAGGCGAGCCGAGTGAAAGCACTGTGAATACGAAGCGCACATCCCTGCCTGCAAGCGGGCTGAGGTCAAGGTCTACGGTAAAGGTATTGCCTTCATATTGTTCGCCAAACGCCCAGAAGTCGCGAATGATGCCATCGGCAAGTTGATAGTCCAGGCGGAAGAGGACTCCGCAGGATGAGGCGCCGCGCTCGCAGTTGACAACAGAGCGGAAGCGGTCGCCGTTCTGCACTTTGAAAGAGGGGTAGACGCCGCGAATGTATCCGTTGAACACGTTCTCCGGGAAAGTCAAGAGGTTGGGCAACGACCGCGTCGAGCCGTCTTCCAGTCTCGCAAGGTTTTGCACCAGCACAAAACCGGCGGGGTCGAGATTGACGCCGGGGCAGACCAGTGTCCCTGCGCCGCTCGTCCATTGGGCTGAGCAGGCATTTGCCATGAAGTCGTACACTGTCCCGGACGGAGGAGGCGCCTTGACAACGATATCCGCCCAGAAGGGACGATTGGCAGTGGGATTTGTGCCAAAGAGTTCGCCCTTATCGTTGCGGATCTGCCAGTTGCTTCGGTATTTGCCCTCGAAGAGCGGGGCGGTGAGATTCATCGCCAGATCTATCGTTTCGCCGGGCGCGACCTCTCTGGGAAGGGGGATCAGGTTTCTGCCGCCCAGGATATTTCCGCTGACGAAGACAATGCGATACGTCGTCTTCCAGGTGCATGTCCCCACATTTTTCAACCTCCAAACCTTTGTAAAGGAGCTGCCCGGCGTAAACACGGAACCATCGGGAACGGTGAGGTCGCCGATGAATTCGATACGGTCACAACCGCGATTGGGGGTGGGCGTCGGCGATTGGAGGGGGGTTCGCGTGGGGGTTCGCGAGGGAGTTACGGTGGGAGTCCGCGAGGGGGTGTTCGTGGGCGTACGCGTAGGCGTGAAAGTTGCCGTGGGGGTAAAGGTGAACGTGCTTGTCGGGGTTCGCGTCGGGGTGTTGGTCTTCGTCGGCGTGAAGGTCGCCGTCGGCGTACGGGACGGGGTCTGAGTCGGTGTGTTGGTTGGCGTGGACGAAGGCGTCTGTGTTGGCGTGTTAGTCTTCGTCGGCGTGAAGGTCGCCGTTGGCGTGCGGGACGGGGTCTGAGTCGGTGTGTTGGTTGGCGTGGACGAAGGCGTCTGTGTTGGCGTGTTAGTCTTCGTCGGCGTGAAG
>JACAET010000010.1 GCA_013388685.1 Chloroflexota bacterium
CACTTGAGCACATGAACACTCTTTACTCCGAAAACTTCCCCCACATGACCCCCGCGTGGAGCCGTATTTTCAACTTCGTTGCCGACCGCGCCGAAGGCTCATATATCTACACCGATGACGGGCGCAAACTGCTCGACTTTACCTGCGGCATCGGCGTGACCAACACGGGGCATTGCCACCCCAAAGTGGTCGAAGCGATTCGCGAACAGGCTGGGAACTTCATCCACGCCCAGGCGAATATCGTCATCCACAAGCCGATGCTCCAACTGATCGAGGAACTGCGGAAGATCACGCCGCCCTCGATTGACTCGTATTACTTTGCCAATTCAGGCGCAGAGGCGCTGGAGAACGCGGTCAAAATTGCGAAGGTCGCCACAGGCAGGCAAAACGTCATCGTCTTCAGCGGTTCGTTTCACGGGCGGACGCACGCCACCATGGCGCTCACCACCTCCAAGACGATTTACCGCGCAGGCTTTGCTCCGCTCATGGCGGGCGTGTACGTCGCGCCGTTTCCGTATGCCTTCCAACTCAAAATGACTGAAGAGGAAGCCAGTCAATACGCGCTGGGACAGTTGGAACACCTGCTCGCCTCGCAAACCGCCCCGAAAGAAACCGCGGCTATTATTCTCGAAACGGTTTTAGGGGAGGGCGGATACATTGTCCCGCCCGCTTCGTTTATGAAAGGTCTGCGAGAGATCTGTGACAAACACGGCATTCTGCTTGTCCTGGATGAAGTTCAGTCGGGCTTTGGGCGCACGGGCAAGTGGTTCGCCTTTGAGCACTTCGACATCGTCCCCGACATTATGACCGTTGCGAAGGGCATTGCTTCAGGGATGCCGCTCTCTGGCGTCTTCACCCGCACGGACATCATGAAGAAACTCGATGTCGGCTCCATCGGCGGCACGTATGGCGGGAACGTCATCGCCTGCGCGGCGGGAGCCGCCACCATCCGCGCGATGCGTGAAGAGAAAATGCTCGAAAATGCGACGGAACGCGGCATCCAATTGATGACGGGACTCCACAAGTTGCAGGAGGAATATCCGCAGATTGGCGATGTGCGCGGCAAAGGCTTGATGGTGGGGACTGAATTTATCGTCGAGGGAAGAGCCGATAAAGCCAAACCGCTCGTCAAGGAAATCATCCACAAAGCCGAAGAAAAAGGGATGCTCCTGCTCTCCTGCGGCACCTACGACAACACCGTGCGCTGGATCCCGCCGCTGAATGTAACAAGCGAACAGATCAATGATGGGTTGAAGATTTTCGGCGAAGCGTTGAAGGAGACTGTAAAATAAGTTGAAGCCTCGTTGGTTGAGCAGGGGTGGCGATTGTCCGCCCCGTATCGAAGCCACCTGTAACAAAAGCAATTATTGGATTCTGAATGGAGTATAATAAGCGCGCAATCAGTTTTACTGGATGATTACACGGAGCAAGGAACATGAAAACAGAAGCGCAGACAGATTTTGTGAAAGCGATTGCCGAGATCGCGGCATCAATTCCCCTGTTGCGAAGGAAGCAACTCTACGAATACGCGCTCTTTCTCGAATCGAATCCCCTTCCCGCCGAAGAGACTCTGGAAGCGATTGCCGAAGACGAAGCGCAATGGGATCAGCAATTTGCCGCAACGGATGACGATAAACTCGCCGCGTTGATCGCATCCGTGGAAGCGGAAATCAACAAGGAAAAGCCGCAACCGATGTTCGATGACGACGGGGAATTCGTCGAACGCAAATGAAGGCGCAGACAACCAAATCCTTTTGGAAGCGTTATTGGGCATTGCCGCCAGAGATTCGTCGAAGGGCACAGCAAGCCTATACGATTTGGCAGGACAATCCAGCGCATCCAAGCCTGTTCTTTAAACGAGTCAAGGAAAGCCAGCCGCTCTATTCAGTTCGCATTGGATTGGGATACCGCGCGCTTGGTTTGCTCAAAGGTGATACGGTCTCGTGGTTTTGGATCGGCACTCACGATGAGTACGACAAACTTATCAAGTGAAACCCTGCCCCGGAATCCCCCGCTGAGTGTGACCGCCGAGCAGGTCAATGATGGGTTGCGTATCTTCAGCGAGTCTTTGAAAGAAAGCGTGTAATTCTGTCGAAAGTCGAGGGTCAAACGTCAGGGGCTTCGACTTTCGACGTTTGACTTTTGACGCGTTGAAACCATGACAAACACACTCGATAGAGACAAACTCACCCACCTCCTCCAATCCGAAGAACAACTCTTTCACAAAACCCATCCCAAATCCTACGAACTCTACCAGCGGGCGCGCAAATCGCTGCACGGCGGCGTGCCGATGCTGTGGATGATTCGCTGGGCGGGGTCGTTCCCCGTGTTTGTCAGGGAAGCCAAAGGTGCGCGCTTCACCGATGCGGACGGCAACTCCTACATTGACTTCTGCCTCGGCGACACGGGCGCGATGACGGGTCACAGCCCGGATGCGACCGTCGAAGCCATCAATGAACAGATTCAAAAAGGCATCACCCTCATGCTCCCGTACGAAGATGTCATCTGGGTCGGTGAGGAATTGCAGCGCCGCTTCGGTCTGCCGTACTGGCAGTTCGCCCTCACCGCCACCGACGCCAACCGCTTCGCCCTGCGCATGGCGCGGCTCATCACGGGACGCCCCAAAATCCTCGTCTTCAACTACTGCTATCACGGCTCGGTGGACGAAACCTTCATCACGCTCGACGAAGAAGGCACGCCCATCCCGCGTCCCAACAACATGGGTCCGCAAATTGACCCGCGCCTCACCAGCAAAGTCATCGAGTTCAACGACATCGCCGCGCTCGAAACTGCCCTCTCCGCCCGCGATGTCGCCGCCGTCCTCGCCGAACCTGTCATGACCAACATCGGCATCATCCACCCCGAACCTGGCTACCACGACGCGCTTCGGGACATCACCCGACGCTACGGCACCTACCTCATCCTTGACGAGACTCACACCATCTGTGCGGGTCCTGGCGGATACACCGCCTCACACGGACTTCAGCCTGATTTCTTCACCCTCGGCAAACCCCTCGCTGGAGGCGTTCCCGCCGCGGTCTATGGTTTCACCGAGGAAGTCAGCCGCGCCTTTGCCGCCAAACTCGCCGTGGACGACGCCGACGTGGGCGGCATCGGCGGGACGCTGGCGGGCAACGCCCTCTCCATTGCCGCAATGAAAGCCACGCTTCAAAACGTCCTGACCGATGAGTTCTATGCCAAAGCCATCGCCCTGCAGGAAAAATTCACCGCGGGAGTCGAAGGTGTGATAGCCGAATTCAATCTCCCCTGGATCGTCAAACGCCTCGGCAACCGTTCCGAATACTGGTTCCGCCCGACCCCGCCGCGCAACGGTGGGGAGGCACACGCCGCCGTTGACCACGAACTCGACCGCTACATGCACCTCTACTCGCTCAACCGCGGCATCCTGATGACTCCCTTCCACAACATGGCGCTCATCTCGCCCGACACCACCGAAGCGGATGTGGAGTATCATACGAAGGTGTTCCGCGAGGCAGTAGTAAGTTTGTTGGAACGTTGAAACGTTCAACCCTGCAAACCTGTGAAGATCAGGAGACCCTATGCAAATCTGGCGTATCAACACACGCACACAAACCTTGACGAAAGAACCCGTCCCCGCCTCCTGGCAGCGGCTCGGCGGGCGCGGACTGATCGCCCGCATCCTGCTCGACGAAGTGGACGCCAAGACTGACCCCCTCGGCGCAGGCAACAAACTCATCTTCGCGCCCGGCTTATTGGTGGGACACATGCTCTCCTCCACTGACCGTATCTCGGTGGGTGGCAAGTCTCCGCTGACGGGCGGGATCAAAGAATCCAACGCAGGCGGGCGCACGGGACTTCACATGGCGACCATGGGCATCCATGCGCTCATCGTTGAGGATAAACCCGAAGGCGATGATTGGTGGGTGTTGCATCTTTCACTCAACGGCGCAAAATGGGAGAAGGCAGACGACCTGGCAGGTTTGGGGGTTTACGCCTCGGCGGAAAAGTTGATCGAACGGTATGGCGATAAAGTAGCCATTGCTCTCATTGGGCCCGGCGGCGAGATGCAAATGAAAGCCGCGGGAATCCAGAATATCGACAAAGACCGCGTCCCTTCGCGTATCAACGCCCGCGGCGGACTCGGCGCGGTGATGGGCTCGAAGCGTATCAAAGCCATCGTGTTCGATAACGCCGGTGGACAGAAACCGCCCATCGTGAGTCCCGAAGCGTTCAAAGCCGCGCAGAAGGATTACACCAAAGCCCTGATGGATCATCCGCAGACGAAAACGTATCACGATTACGGCACCGCTGCCATGACGCAGATGACACAGCGATTCGCCGCATTGCCGACGAGGAATTTCTCGCGCGGCACGTTCGACCGCGTGGACGACATCAGCGGCGAGCAATTGCGCGAGTTTACGCTCACGCGCGGCAAACCCTCCGATCCTTCCCATGCCTGCATGGCGGGGTGTACCATCAAATGCTCGAATGTTTTCGGCGGCGAAGACGGCAAGATCATCGTTTCGCCGCTCGAATACGAGACCATCGGTCTGATGGGCTCGAATCTCGAAATCAACTCGCTCGATTCCATCGGGCGGCTGAACTGGCAGGTCAACGACTTGGGGTTGGATTCGATTGAGATAGGCGCGGCGCTCGGCGTCGCCGCGGAGGCGGGATTGATGCAATGGGGCAGCGAAGCCGACGCGCTGAAATTGATGGACGAAATCCGCAACGGTACAACAGTCGGGCGCGTCCTCGGCGATGGGGCAGTTGCCACTGGAAAGAAATACAACATCGAGCGTGTCCCCGCCGTGAAGGGACAGGCCATGTCTGCCTACGAGCCGCGCTCTATCAAAGGCACGGGCGTGACGTACGCCACCACACCGCAGGGAGCAGACCACACCTGTGGACTCACCATCCGCGCGCAAATCAATCACCTCGACCCGAATATCCAAAGGGACGTGTCGCTGAACGCTCAATTGAACATGGCTGGCTACGACACACTGGGCGCATGTATCTTCGCAGGCTTCGGCTACGCCGCCACGCCCGACTTTGTCGTCAAACGCCTGCTTGCCGCGCGCTACGGCTGGGACGACCTGCCCGACAACATCCTGCAGGAACTCGGCAAGCAGACCATCAAAATGGAGCGCGAATTCAACCGCCGCGCGGGCTTCACGAAGGAAGACGACCGCATCCCGAAGTGGATGACGAAGGAAGCCATCCCGGAAAATGGTGCGGTGTTCGATGTCAACGAGGAAGCGCTCGACCATATATTTGACGGGATAGAGTGAATCGAAGACCCCCGGATTCTCGAAGAACTCGGGGGTCTCATCGCTGAGCCACCGATGGGATTTGAACCCATGACCTGACGATTACGAATCGTCTGCACTGCCAGCTGTGCTACGGTGGCTTGCCCTACGGCGGCGGGGATTATAAAGGATTACAATATTTCACGCAAGTTTCAGGCCCTTCATGTCGTCTAATCTGCGGTAAACCCTATGCTGCGCATTGCCATGCTCTCCTATCACACCTGCCCGCTGGCAACGCTCGGCGGCAAGGACACGGGCGGCATGAACGTCTACGTCCGTGAACTCACGCGTCAGTTGGGCAAAATGGGCATCCATGTGGACGTGTTCACGCGCTCGCAGGATGAACATGTGCCGCACGTCCTGCACGACCTCGGCTACGGCAACCGCGTCGTCCACGTCCCCGCCGGACCCGAAACGCCGCTTCCCAAACGGGAACTGGCGGAGTACATCCCGCAGTTTGTGCAAGGCGTGGATGCCTTTGCGAAGGAAAAGGGCATTCGATACGACATCATCCACAGCCATTATTGGATGAGCGGCATCGCCGCCGCCTCTCTCTCGGACCTGTGGGCTGGCGCGCCCATCCTTCACATGTTCCACACGTTGGGTGAGATGAAGAACCGCATCGCGCGGAGCGAGGAGGAACGCGAAGGCGAGTATCGGATCAATGGGGAGAAGCAGGTCCTCCATCGCGCGAACCGCATCGTCGTCGCCACCCTGGCGGAATTGACGCAGTTGCGCTTCCTCTATAAAGCGGACGCATCGAAGATGGTCATTATCCCGCCGGGTGTGGACCTGGGTCACTTCTACCCGATTCCATCCGATGAGGCGAAGCTGTACGTGGGGCTCAAGCCCGAAGACCGCATGGTGTTGTTCGTGGGGCGCATCGAACCGCTCAAGGGCGTGGATACGCTCATCCATGCCATGTGCTGTCTGACGTTGAAGGACAGGAGCCGCCCTGTGCATCTGGCGATCATCGGCGGTGACCCTTCCGCCAGCCGCGAGAAGATGACGGCGGAAATGAAACGCCTGCAGGCGTTGTGCGATGAATTGGCTCTGGGGCAAACGGTTGTTTTTCTGGGCAAGCGCGATCAGGACAAGTTGCCGTATTATTATTCGGCGGCGGAGGTACTGGTGATGCCCTCGCATTACGAGTCGTTCGGCATGGTAGCGCTGGAGGCGATGGCGTGCGGGACGCCGGTGATCGCTTCGGAGGTGGGAGGGCTGGCGTATCTGGTGCGCGACGGTGAAACGGGTTTCACCATCCCTGCCGAAGAGCCCGATAAATTGTGCGAGAAGATCTCGTGGCTGTTGAACGACCAGGAACTCCACGCACAGATGAGCGCGCAGGCGGCGGAGTATGCGCGCGATTATGCCTGGGAGAAGATCGCTCAACAAATTGTCGGCGCGTATGAGAAGATTTTGTAATTCGTCCGAACGTCAGTTCGGGATAAGGAAAACCGACGCCGTTTCAGGCGCGGTGACGCTCCTGCCGTACACCTCGCGGTAAGAAACCTACTCCCTCATCTTCACATACATGACGCTTGTGCCGCCTATATCCTGCGTGCGGATTTCGAAGCGGTCTTTGAGTTTGGCGATCATGCGCGAGAGTTGTTTGTGACCGTAGGTGCGGGGGTCGAAACTGGGGTCCACCTGGTAGATCGCCTGTCCCATCGAAGCCAGCGGCGCCCAGCCGTCCTGTCCCACCGACATTTCGAAGGCTTGACTGAGAACCGGCATGGGATCGAGTTCCTCTTTGCCCTCCTCCTGCTTCTTGCCGGTTGATTTCTTCGCCTGCGCCTGCTTCTGGCGGGTGGCTTTCTTTTCTGCGGCAAGATTTTCGCTGAAGACGAACACGTCGCAGGCGTTGACGAAGGCTTTGGGGGTCTTCTTTTCGCCGATGCCCATGACGAAGATGCCCGACTCGCGGATGCGGGTGGCGAGACGGGTGTAGTCGCTGTCGGAGGAGACCAGGCAGAAACCGTCCACCACGCCGGAGTGCAGGATGTCCATGGCGTCAATGATCATGGCGCTGTCGGTGGCGTTCTTGCCAACCGTGTAGCGGAATTGCTGGATGGGCTGGAAGGCGTGGTAGTTGAGGATGTCTTTCCAGGAGTTCATGTTGCTGGTGGTCCAGTCGCCGTAGATGCGGCGGACGGTGACCTGACCGTGTTTGCCAGCTTCCACGAGCATTTCGGGCAGGAGGGAGGGTTGGGCGTTATCGCCGTCAATCAGGATGGCGATTTTATTGCGCAGGGTGGATAAATTGTCATTTGCCATGGTTCGATTATAACCTTCGTTGGAATGTGTCTGACGTTGGAGAACGTCACTAGGCGCTTCCTCAGGGTGTGAGCGGCACGGGGGTGTTCAAGCCGTCGGGTTTGGGGGTGAAGCGTCCGAGGTTCCGGCAGGAGGCGGCGCCCTCGCGCGGGAAGAGTCCCTGGTCGCTGTTCACCTCCACCTGGATGGGCGATTCCGCCTTGTAGGTGCTGTCTACGGTCATTTTGAGGGTGATTTCGTAACCGATCGGGATGACGGCGATTTCCTGGATCTTGTCTGGGTGCTCCCTGCCTTCGTCGAGGGCGTAGAGCGTGGCGATCAGGTTGGTGAGCGGAACGTTGCCGATGTTCTGGAGCGTGACGTAGGCGTTGGTCACTTCGCCCATGCCGTGCAGGATGTCGAGGTCGGTGTTACAGCCGAGGAGGAGGATGCGAAGCGCAGGCGCATTGGTGATCGGTGTGGGCGTGAAGGTGTTGATCGGTGTCTCTGTGACGGTGGGAGAGGGCTGGTTCGTGCTGGTGGGGAGGAAGGTTGGTGTGAGTGTGGGAGCGGCGACGGCTGTGGCAATGACCGGGGTGGATGTGGCGGCGCCGATACCGGCCGGTGTAGGGCTGATGATGGACGGCGTCCGCGTGGGGGGGAGGAAGGGCGTGGGCTGAGGCAGAGGGTTCACCCCCCAGCCGTTGCAGGAGGCGAGAACAGCGGCGGACAGGATGAGCAGGGTGATTTTCTTGGTTGTATTCGGCATTTTTTCTCCTCCTTTTATTGTATCCTGTTGTTTCGCTGGGTTAATATCCCCCGTTATTGTGAAAAGAGACGGTGCCAGGGTTGGTCAGTTCTCGAAAGAAAGGGGCGGGAAGAACCCGCCCCGGTCACGCCGTTTTTTATTCCTCGTTCCGCAATGCAGGGAACAGGAGCACCTCGCGGATGGAATGCTTGTCGAGCAAGAGCATGGTCAACCTGTCCACGCCCATGCCGAAACCTCCGTTGGGAGGCATGCCGTAGCGCATGGCGCGCAGATAGTCTTCATCGAGCGGGTGCTTTTCCTCGTCGTCGGCTTCATAATCGCGTCCCATTTCGAGGAAACGCTGTTCCTGATCGAGCGGGTCGTTGAGTTCGGTAAAGGCGTTGCACAACTCGAAGCCCGCCACATAGCCCTCGAAGCGTTCCACGGTGAGCGGATCGCCGGGGATGGATTTTGCCAGCGGGGAAATATCGCGCGGATAGTTGTACAGGAATGTCGGCTGGATGAGGGTCGGCTCGAGGAACTCCGAAAGCAGGAAGTCAATCAGCTTGCCGCGCGTCGCTTTCGGATCGGGAGTCATGTTTGGGTGCTTCGCCCGAATGGTTTTGAACAACTCCTCGGCAGTTTTATGCTCGGCGAAGTCAATGCCCGAGGTTTCGAGAATACCCCGACGCATTTCGAGCCGCCTCCATGGGGGGGTCAGGTCAATCTCGTGTTCCTTGAATCTGATTTTGTGAGTACCCAGGACGGTCTGCGCGACATACGAGACCATCTGCTCGGTCAATTCCATGACCTGGAGGTAGTCGGCGTATGCCCAATAGAATTCCAGCTGGGTAAACTCAGGGTTATGCTTGAAGGAGACGCCCTCGTTGCGAAAGTCGCGCCCGATTTCATAGACCTTTTCCAGGTTTCCGACAAGCAGACGCTTGAGATATAACTCGAAGGAAATGCGCAGATACATGTCCTGTTCGAGTTCGTTGTGATGCGTTACGAACGGACGCGCCGCCGCGCCGCCATACAGGGGCTGAAGGATGGGGGTCTCCACCTCGAGAAAACCTTTCGCATCCAAAAAGTCGCGCAAGGCTTTGACGATGGCGGCGCGTTTGCGAAACGTCTCGCGCACCTCGGGGTTGACCGCCAGGTCGGCATAGCGCTGGCGCGCCCGTAATTCGGGATTCTCCAGCGCGGCATGCCGGATGACCGTGCCATCCTCGAGGGTCTCGTCTTTTGCGGCGGGAAGAGGGCTGATGGATTTGGCAAGCAGTTTGAAGTCGCGGACGTGAAGCGTCACTTCCCCGGTTTTGGTGCGGAACATCACCCCATCCGCCTGGATGAAATCGCCGATGTCGAACATCTTGTTGAAAAAATCCAGGCGATCCTTCCCGATTTCGTTGGCGCGGAAGAATAATTGCACCTTTCCTGCGCCGTCCTCGATGTGGGCAAAGGAGACTTTGCCCATCGCGCGCATCGCACGAAGGCGGCCAGCAAGCGTCACGGCAACCTCGCTTGACTCGTCTTCTTTCGCTTCGAATTCGGCAATTGCCTCGGCGCTCGTGTGTGTGCGCTGCGCCCGTGTGGGATAGGCTTCGATGCCTGCCGCGCGCAGTTCGTCCAACTTTTGCAACCGGATTTTCTCAAGTGAATTGTATTCGGTCATTTGTTTCCTTTCCTTTTCCCGCCGGGGAGAAAGGTGGCGTTTCCGCGTTTCCCGTCGCTCAGGCACAGGGTTTTGACGGATTTCAAGAGACGGTCTATCGTCAGCGGTCAAAAGCTGAATAACGAGTGGTTTTGTGTAAGTCCAATATATAAGTAGTCGGTCGTATGTTTGTCGAAATCCATTGGCACAATCGGCGTTCTCTTACGCCGGCAGGGACATTACACTTGCCCGGGCGGGCAAGCGCCAGGGGAGAACGTCTCTTACGCGAAGGCGTACTGTGCGCCTTCCGGCGCACTTTTGCAAGAAGCCTATTATAAAAAACAACCCCGCGTTCCACAACAGGCACGCGGGGAGTTCAGGTCGTACCTGTAAATTCGAACTCAGCCGATCTTCAGTATTTTAACCGTATAGGTACCGCCAGGGGTTTCCACTCTGACGGATTCGCCGACTTTGTGTCCGAGAATGGCTTTGCCGATGGGAGATTCGTTGGAAATCTTGCCTTCTCTGGGGTTGGCTTCCGCCGCGCCGACGATGATGAAGGTTTCAGGGTCGAAGTTGCCTTCCTTGATTGTCACTTTGGAACCGAGTTGAACGCCGTCGCTTTTCTTTTTGCCGTTGTCGTCAATGATTTTTGCGCTGGCAAGCAGGGCGTCCAGTTCCTGGATGCGCCCTTCCACAAACGCCTGTTCGTTTTTGGCGGCTTCGTACTCGGCGTTCTCGATGAGTTCCCCGCCCTCCATCGCCTCGTGCAAGCGGTTGGCAACCTCCTGACGCTTGACTTTGCGCAGGTAATCCAACTCTTCCTGTAGTTTTTGAAAACCTTCTTTGGTCAAAAAGTTGTTCGGCATATGATTGTCCTGCTAAGAAGAAGATTGTCCCGTAGGACGGGACAAAATTAGTCGAGACATTTCCCAAAAGCGGGCATAATATATCACGGATTACATGCCAATTCAAGTATTTTGTAACTTTGTTATGAAACCCGCCATAAAGGGATGCCGCCCTGTTCCGCCCAATAGGATCGGAGGGATGCCGCCGCGAGTTCGGGGGTTTTCATGGCGTCTCCCAACGCCGGGAGTTGGGAGGTATACGCCAAAACCGCCTCCTGCCACGACTGTAGGCCGGATTCTGTCACCGCATAAACCGTTTTCTCCATCCCGACCGATTTCGGAGCCAATTCCTCCGGTTTGTAGAACAGGTAGGGGATGTCAACATCGTACAGAAGCGGGTGCCCGAGTAATTCCGCCGCCTGGCGGACGAGCACATGATCCACGTGCGAACCGACCGATAGTTGGCAGACCAGCACATCGTCGGGCTCGAGGCGGGAGGAGATGGCGTCTGCCATCTGACGCGGCAGGCGCCGGTCCAGCCCTTGAGGCGGGAGTGAAATCTGATCATAGAGCCATTTGCCATTTTCATCCCGGCGGTATATACAATCCAAAAAATCGAAATGCCGGGCGGTCGCGCCCACGATCTGCGCGGCTTTTCGATCTTCTTCGCGGCGCGAGCCGACAGCCTCCTCGGCGGAGGAAAACCCCCACTGCTGGTGAAGCAGCTGGGCAAAAGGCGAAGCTTCACCGCCGCTGGGAACGCCAGACATCAACGTCCAGATTTCCACCCGAATGCCTGAGCGCGTTTGCTCGTACATCAGCCCGCCTGCAGAGAGAACCGCGTCGTCGAGATGAGGGGAGAGATAGATCCATCGCATGGGACGATTTAACCACAATCGAGACGAAACCCCAATGTTTTTAAGACGCCTGTACAATTGATTTTGGTCTGGACTTCATGTACACTTGGACGAGAGGCGCCCATGCAGGAAAGACGAAAACTGCCCCGCAAAGACTTAATGTCCTATTCCCAGGTGTTCGACGTGCACGAGGGATATCTTATAGGGTATCTGGGAGACCTCAACGAACTGGGAGCAATGGTCATCAGCGACCTGGAATTGCAGGCGGATAAGGAGATGATCGTTCAGATTCAACTGCCCGAGTTGAAGGATTTTTCCGAGGAGACCATTACTGTGCCTGTGCGTGTGGCTTGGTGCAAGACGGATCTCAGCCCGGAATATTTCAATGTCGGCATGGAATTCAAAAGACTGACCGGCCGACAGCGTGAGATCATCCGTGCCATTCTCGAGAACTATGAGTTTCGCCGCCAAAAACCGGATTACCCGCCACACCCGAACGAATTGAACCTCGCAGAATGATGGGGAGCCGAAATTTCGACAGCGGAGACGCGTCTCCGCTTTTTTTGTTTACCTATTCCTGTTTTTCACCTATAATCTAATCAGAAGGCGCGCGGCAGGACGATGGCAACCGCGCAATACGCGTTTACACAAAGCGCCGGGCATACACCAATTTGAAATCAGGTTTTCGACGCGGGGTGCGGCGCGCCGGAACTTGCGCGAGCGTAGCCGCTGTCTGAATTGGATGGAGGTGTTGCCTGCTCGATGAAGCACAGGGAAAAGAGGTTTGAGAACCATGAACATGTCATCTGCCCCTTATTTTTTCATGAGTTATAGCCGGGAGGATACGGCCAAACAGAAACGTATCGTTCGGGAACTGCGTGAACGCGGCATCGAAATCTGGGTGGACATCGAAAATCTGACGCCCGGTACGCCCACCTGGGAACGCGAGATCGAAAAGGCGATACGCGAGTCCATGGGGATCATCGTGCTTCTTTCGCCCGAATCGAACAATTCGGAATGGGTGCGGCGCGAGATCAGTTTTGGGGAGCAACACCGCAAACGCATTTTCCCCGTTTTGATCGAAGGCGATGATCACACCTCCACGCCGCTCAGGCTTGCCAGTCACCAGCGCGTGGACCTGCGCATGAAATTCGAAGCCGGGCTCGACGAACTTGCTTTTGCTCTCAAGGACTATATCGGCATCAGACGGGAGATCACATCCCAAAGTCAGGTTAATATCAAATTACCGAAACCGGCAAAACTGCCATTTCCGAATTTGCAAAAACTCGGCGTGCCGCTCCTGGTTGGTATGATCGGACTGCTTGTCGTGGGCGCAATCTTTGTCGTGATGGCAAGTCGAAACAATATCACCCCCACCTCGGAAATCGATCCTACAAATACGCCTCCCGACTTTGTACCCGTCATTGTGGAGACCGAAACGGTACCGACCATCGTGACGGATACCGAGCCGACCGGCAGGATTGTGTTTACCTGTGAAGTGCAGGGATCCGAGATCTGTATCATGAACGCGGACGGCTCCGGCTGGCGAAGACTCACGGATTCGAAAGAGGCGAACTTCAGTCCCTCCCCCGCCCCCGACGGACGAACGGTGCTCTTTGTAGCCAATTATGATAGTTACGCCGAAATCTACGAAGTGGACCTGGGAAACGGCTCCATCCGGCAGTTGACCGATATGAAGACCAGCCTCGGCGCGCCGGATATTTCACCGGACGATACTCGCATCCTGTTCCACATGCGGGGGCAGGATGCTTTACTCGATTTGTGGTTGATGGATCGGGACGGGAGCAACCCGCAGAAATTTTATGAAGTGAACGATAAGGACGTTCACGATCCGATCTGGTCGCCCGATGGCATCAGGATTCTGTTTGCCCTCGGCAGGAACGACAGCAACAAACTGTACATGATGGATTTCAATGGGCGTAATCCGGCGGTCGTAAACGACGGGATAGATACACGCGGGCGGAGCGACTGGTCGGTTTACGACCTGATCGCGTTCGATCAGGGAGGTCCCTTTGCCCACGAGGTGTTCACCATGAACCTCGACGGAAGCGGGTTGACGCAGTTGACAAACGGCATCAATGCCCAGGGAGTCAGTTTTTCGCCTGACGGAAATTGGATTGCCTTTACCGCCTATACCAATGTCGCTGCCAAGGACCAGGCTTCCTGCGAAATCTTCATCATGCGCTTGGACGGCACAGACGTCCGACGCCTGACCTACAACAACTACTGCGATTACCAGCCCAGGTGGACGTATTGAGGACTCATCTCGACGGACTACTCCTTGCCTTGTGAATTCTCCTGTGTCATAATCCTTGCATGGATTGCCCGCGCTGCAAACATCCCGACCTGAACATCGGTGAAGAATGTCCCCGCTGCGGCTTCAAGGGGAAGGCAAATCTCCTCGAAGAGCTCGCGCGGCTGGACTGGCTTCTGACCGAAATGGACGAGTGGGGAGACATCCTTGACGAATTTCCCAAAAAACTGGAAGAACATTACCTCGCCCGGCGCGAAAAGACCCTCTCCGCGCTGGGATTAAACTACCCTCCCTTCCCTCCCGAAAGAAGAGCAAAGGCATGGCAGGAATTTCGCTGGCACCAAATGCTCTTCGAAAAAATCGAAGAGTGGCAGGAGGCGGGCTGGCTCAAAACCGGCTTCCTGCCAGCCTATTACGCGCGCCTGATCGAACTCCAAAACCGCCTCGCCGGGCAGCGCCCTCTGCAAACCGATTCTCCCCCGGCGGCCAGACTCCAAGAGATTGACTTCCTCATTCGTGCCGTTCACAGCTTGATCCAACGTGATGATTTTGTTTCGATGGAGGCGCAGAACAAAGTCATCGCGCCGCTGCTCAAGGAGAAAAACCGCCTCGAAGCCGCGCTCCAGTCTCCCGTCGAGGAAGAAGCGGCGCCGCCATCCGCATCCTCCGAAGAGACATCCGCTCCGCTTCCTCCCCCGCCGCAGCCTGCTCCTGTAATCCCCAAACCTCCGCCTCCCCCGCTGCGCGAACGACTATGGCGCACCCTGCTCTCCGAGCGCACCCTGCAGGCGCTGCTCTTCATGGGTATTTTCCTGCTCTTCGTGGCGGCGGTCTCGTTCGTCATTTGGGGCTGGAAGGATTTCTCGGCGCCTGTGCGGGTTGCCATCCCCATGGGGTTCACGGCGTTGTTCTTCGGGCTGGGCTGGTTGGTTCGCACCCGCACGGGGTTATACCGCTCTGCCATCGCGCTCAGCGCCATCGCCGCCCTGCTGGTGCCCATTGATTGCTACACCATCTACGCCAACTACGGCAACCCGCCCCAGGGCTGGGAGCAGTTTTGGGTCATTACCTCATTTGCCTGCCTCGCCGCGTACATCCTTGCCGCCCTGCAAATTCAGAGCCGCTTCTTCGGCTACATCAGCGGCGCGGCGGCGGGAAGCGCGCTCCTCTCCCTGCTCGAACTGCTGACAGACCTCTCCCGCGACTGGTACACCGCCGCGCTTTCCCTGTTCGCCGTGACCTTGTTCCTGCTCGGCAGGCGGCTCTTGCGTCACCCCCGCCCCGAACGCTGGCGCGTGTTCTCCGAGCCTTTCCTGCAACTGTCGCTTTGGATCCCCGCCGTCCTCATGCCGCTGACCCTCGGCATGCGCCTCGTCACCCGCGATACTTACGACGCCCTGCATTATGCCATGTCGGTGAACTGGTTCGCAGGCGCCTTCCTGTTCGGCTGGGGCGCAGTCCATCACCGCAGCCGCAGCCTGGGGATTCTCGCCGCCATCGCCCTGCCCGTTTCTGTGTATATGGCGCAGAGCGCATGGTTCGACCACAGCGGCATCAACCCCGCTTGGCACGCCTTTGGGTTGGCGCTGCTCACCCCCCTCTACATCTTCACCGGTTGGAAACTCTCCGCCGCCCAAGACGACCCCCTCCTCGCCGCCCACGGAGCGACCGCCACGCGCTGGGGCACGGCGCTTGTCGTCGTCTCTGCCCTGCTCTCCCTCACCGACCTGCGGAACGGGACTGCCGCCGCCGCATCGCACGCCATCCTCACGGCAAGCATCACGCTCTCCGCCATATTATGGAGGAAACCGCGCACGCTGTACGCCGCGTCCCTCTTCTCGTTCACCGCCGCCACCTTCGCCATGACCGAAGTCAACCTGCAGGTCAATCAGTTGGGGGTGGGCTGGGCTTCGCTGGCGATTTTGCACATTCTGCTCGTTCTGCGCTTTGCCCGCATCCCTCCGCCATTGGAATCGTCCAAGCCCTTCCTGCCGCCGCTGGTCGTTTCGGCGTATGTCATTGCTGCGCTGGCGATTCTGCCGTCCATCGTTTTCTACAACGGTGTGACGCTTGCCTACGCCCTCGGCAACTGGATCGCCCTTTCGGCGTGGGGCGCATTCCTCGCCCACCGCGGACAGCCCGGCTTCGTCCCGCCTGCAAAGCCGCGTCTGTTCGGCAGGCTGGTTCAGAGCGGCGCACTCTACCACTGGTTTGCCAGCCTGCCCCTCCCGTTTTGGGTGTGGATCGTCAACCGCAACAACGAATGGCGGGCAGAAGCCCTGCCGGTGTTGTTCGTGGCGCTGGCGTGGTTCATGGTGCTGCTCAGTCATGGGCTGGGAAAGGTTCGGGCGGAGTATCCGCTTCCGTGGCGGCTGACCGGGCTGACGGTCAGTATTGCCGCGCCAATTCTCGCGTATGCCAACGTCGAGGGGGGATATGTCCCCTCCGCCTGCCTGCTGGCGGTGGGAATCCTGTATTTCGTCAACGCCGTGTTTTCGAGGGCAGGGATTGGCTTCTACCCGGCAGGGCTGGTCACCGCCGCAGGGGTATCGCAAATCCTCGGCGAAGCAGGCGTAGAGACAGAGGCGAGAGCGTTTGCATTGTGCGTCCTGACGGCGCTCTATTTCCTCGTCCCGTTGGAGGCGGAACGACGGAAAATGCGGGGCGCCAGTTACGCCTTCCTCGCGCCGCTTTATATCACTGCCCATTTCCTTGCCTTCGTGCTGGTGTTTCGCATTTATCTTCTGCCGCTGGAGGAAGCCCTGGGCTTCTCCGAATGGACGAAAGCCGAGCAACTGTGGGGCGCGGGGAGCCAGCTGCTGTTCGGCGTTGCCTACGGACTCTTCGCTTGGCGGCGGTATCAGGAATTTTGGGGGCATATCGCCGCGTGGCTGGGCATGCTCGGAGGCGGGTTCGCCGCCATTGCTTACAGCCAGGGACACGGCTCACTTGCCGCCAAGGGCGCGCTCATCGCTTCCGTCATGGTGCTGGCAGAGCGCGGGCTGAACCACCTCAGGCAGCGCGCCTCCCTGCAGGAGCATGTCCGCACCTTCTTCCGCCTTGCCTGGGACCTCTACCGGCGTCCCCTGCTCTTCGCCGGCTGGACTGCCTCGGTGGTGGTCACCCTGCTGGCGCTCGTCCGCAACCTGATCCTGCTCGGCGGCGGGCGGATTCAACAAACCTGGGCGGCGGCAGGCTTGCTCATCATTACCGCGCTCTACGCCGTTTCGGCGCGTCTCTTCCGGCGGGCGCGCTTCGTCTGGTTTGCGGTCATCGTCGTCTTCGCCCCGTGGACCATCCTCACCAACCTCGGTTGGTTCACCTCCTTCCAGCCCGACCTGCCCGATTTCGGCGTCAGTTGGGTGGCGCTGGCGTGGCTGCTCTTCTTCATCGGGTGGTGGGTGGCTTCACGCGCCCTTTATGTCTACGCACTCCCTCTTAAAACCGCCACTCACCTCCTGCTCCCCTTTTCGATGCTCTGGTCGGTGGCAGATACCGAAGCCAGCCTGTTCACGGTCGGTCTCTCGATTGCGCTCTATGCCGTCTTCGCCTGGCTGAAGCACCGTCAGGCAAAACAGACCGATCTGCCTCCCCTTTCGGCGACCAGATTCCTCTACCCGGCGCTCGGTCTGCTCCCCGTTTGGAGCGTGTACTGGCTTCACTTCCTCCATCCCGAAGCCCCGCACGAACACTACGGATTGCTCATCTTGACCTTCGGCGTCATTGGCTTGCTTGCCGGTCTGGGACTGGAACACCTCGCCCCCCGCTCGAACCTGAAACGCCCTTATGGGCTTCCGGCGTATCTGACGGCTTACCTTGCCCTCATCGTCGGCACGATGCTGGTTGCCCACCTGCGCAACTACCTCGCCTGGGCTTTGCTCTACGATGCCCTGCTGATGGCGGTCTCTGCCCGGCTCTTCCGCAGTACCTTGTGGCTTTACCCGGCGTCGGCGCTCCCCGTCCTCTCGCTGCTCATCGCCCTCAACGAAGCGAACATCCCTGCGGAACGGCAGGGATGGTGGCTGATAGGACTGGCGGCGGTGTACTTGGCTGGCACATGGGTATTGCGGCGGCTAAACCTGCACGCCTACGGCTCGCCGCTCATCGCCATGGGCTTCGCCGTCACCGCTCTCGGCTTGCCTCCCTCCAGCCTCGACCGCGTCGGCGCGATGTGGGGCTACGGCGCCGCCGCCCTGCTCTACGCCGTCTGCGCCTTTTGGTTAGGACAACCCCTGCTGCTGACACCCGCCAGCGCCCTCATTATCGTCCCCTACGCTGCCCTGCTCCAGCGTTCCACCATCGCGCCCGAATTCTACGGTCTCAGCCTGTTCCCCGGCGCACTGCTCGCCCTGTTTGCCGCTTGGGCTTTGGACCGCCGGTTGGGGAGGCTGGAAAGCCTGCCGGGCAGATGGTTCGCCCGCCTCGTCAACCGCTTCCTGAACTGGTGGGCGTTTCCGCTGTACATGCTCGGCTTGGGGCTGGCAAGCGCCGCGCCTTTCTTTGCAGGTTCCCGCGCAGACCTCATCGCGCTGAACTTCCTCTTGCTCGCCGCTTTCTACGGGTGGGCGGTGTACCGCTTCGGCTCCCGCTTCTGGCTGACGGCGGCGCTCCTCGCCGTACACCTCAGCCTCAGCTATTACCTGGAACACCTCGACCTGTGGCAGTACGCGGACCAAGGCTGGCTGCGCTTCCTGCCGTTGACCGCTGCGCTGACGGCGGCAGGCTTGTTCCTTGCCAAACGCCTGAACGAAGGCTCGCCCCTGCGTGAGAAAATGTTCATCGGCTGGTCGCGTCCGTTTTACTTGTTCGTATTTTTCGATGTTTTCTTTTCCTCCCAGTTTGGCGGCTTGCAAGGAACCTTTGAAAGCACCTGGTTGTCGCTGGGGAATATGTTGATTGCGGCGGTGCTGGCTTCTGCCTGGGTGTCGCCGGGGATGGTGTACGTCAGCGCATTGCTTGGGTTTGTCACGCTCACGCAATGGCGGGGAGCGGTAGATGCCTCCACCATCAGCCTGCCGGTCCATCTGGCGGGGCTGTCGCTGGGATACGGCGCTCTGGGCTTTGGCTACAGCCTGCTGAAACGCCGGTCAGGCTTGGGCGGGGAAGGAGGCGAGGTTCCCTCCGCGGCGAGGCGGCAGGCAGTTTGGGAGGTCCCGCTGCAGAGGTCGGGCATCCTTCTGTCGTTCCTGTCGCTGGCGCTGGCGGCTTTGTTCAGTATTGATATTGTCAGTTGGAGTGTAGGCGCGCTCTTCGGTATGCCGTTCCGCCAGCTGGTGGACCTTGAGACGGTGTACATGGCGGTCTGGGTGTTGTCGTTGATTGGTTTGCTGTATGCGGGCGCCGCCGCCGTGTACCAACGGGTGAAGCTGGGGTATCTGGCGGTGGGAATGCTGCTGGCGGGCTGGTTCCTGTATGCGTTCTACGTCAATGCCTGGGAGAACCTGCGGCAGTTGCAGTGGTATGCCCTGCCCGCCGGGCTGTACCTGTTAGGGGTTGGGTTTGCGGAGTGGGAGCGCGGCAACCGCAACCTGGCGCGCTGGCTGGATTATGCGGCAATCCTGTTGATGCTCGGTTCGCTCTTCTGGCAGACGCTGGTCTTTGGCTGGCAGTTTGCCCTGCTGTTGGGCGCGGAGGGGTTGGCAACTTTCTGGTGGGGAAGCGCGCGGCGGCTGAGGCGGTTCTTCTATGCGGGGATGGTCGGTGTGATTCTGGCGGTGCTGGGGCAGCTGCTCAACGCCCTGCAGGAAGTCAATCAGTGGATTACGTTTGGGTTGATTGGGCTGCTGCTGGTGATTCTGGCGGTCATTGTGGAGCGGCGGCTGGAGGCGATTAAAGCCTGGCAGCAAATATTGGAGAGTTGGGAATGAACGAGACGCAAAGCGCCGCAAGTGCGGTCTCCAACAGGTTGAAGCGGGTCATCCTGACCCTGGGCTCGATCCTCATCGTCATCGGCGCGCCGCTGATGATTTCTCTGCCCTGCATCCTCACGCTGGCAGCCATGGGCGGGGCAGGCAAGGATGTGACATACTTTGGCGTTGCGAGTCTGACTTTGGTTGTTCTCACGTTTGGCACAGGGATGACGGCATTTATGCACGCGAACCGTTCCCTCAAGGGTAAACCGTCAAAGCCGCTGCGGTTTCCACCCACCTTCCTGCTGTTTGGCATCTTTGTTTTTCTGGTTGGGTTGGGAGTGTTCATTGTCGCTTCGGACGCGGCGGTGGGGATTCTTTTCCCGCCGATTCTGCTGGCGGCGGCGGCGCTGCCCCCATTGTGGGCGGTGGCGTGGATGATTCCACAGGCAAAGCCGTCAGCGGAGGGGGAGGCGGGGGCGGCAGATCAGACGTCCCTGAGTTGGAGGCGGGGGCTGCTGGCGTTTGCCGGCGGCGCAACGGTGAGCGTCTTCATCGCCATCGTTCTGGAAATCCTCCTGCCGGTCACCCTCTTTGCGCTGGTGTTCGACCTGGCAGAGAATGTGGCGGCGCAAATGGAAAGCCTGTTCCGGGCGCTGTCCAGCCGCGATGTGGCGGAAGCGTTGACCAATCGTGGGTTCATCTATCTGTTCATGCAGATTGCGGTCATTGCGCCGCTGGTGGAGGAGTTTGCCAAGCCGCTGGTGGTCCTGCCTGTCGTTCGTCACTCGAGTAAGCAGGAGACGTTTTGGCTGGGGGCGCTGGCGGGAGCGGGGTTTGCCGCGCTGGAGAATGTGATCTATGCCATGAGCGGCTTCGGCATTTGGGCGGGCATTCTGGCGGTGCGGGCAATCGGCGGCGCGCTGCATCCGCTGGGGAGTGGGCTGGTGGCGCAGGGTTGGCGCGGCGTGATGCTGGGCGAAAAGGAGGCCGGCAAAAACTGGTGGAAACGCTTTGGGATTGCCGTTACGGTACACGCCGCCTGGAACGGAGGCTCGCTGCTGGTCATCACGCTGGGCGGCGCGCGCTTCTTTGGGGACCTGCCGCCTGAAATTGACATCCTGGGCATGTCTGCGGCTGGAAGTGTGCTGGCGTTTCTTTTCATCATCGGGCTTGCGGCGCTGTGGATCGGGCGCGCCTGCAGTCACGACAAATCCTTCCTGCCTGCGGAGGGCGGCGAGGCGGAGGCGGGGCTTGTCCCTTCGGAGCGCGCCATTGCGCTGTGGGCGGTTGCCTGCCTGATTGCCATCGTCCCGGCAGGGATTGCAGGACTCAAACTATGGCTGCGTTGAAGACCCGCCTGAACCTGTTCGTTGGGCTGGGCGTCATTGCCGCCAACCTGTTTGCCTGGGGGCAAATTTTGCTGGCAGCGTCGAACCCACACATCGTCGAGCCGATCATGGATCCCGAAGTCCGCGCTCTGCTGGATTACATCCATTCAGGAGAACATTCGGGCGAGACTTGGGAGGTGACGCTGACCGAACTCGAAGCCGAGCAGACCATCACCTGGTATTTGAAACGTTATCCGCAAATCCCGTTTGCATACCCCGAAATTCACATCACGCCGGAGTCTATTCGCGGCGAGGGAGATGTCATTCTCACCGGTTTGCACTTCCACGTCAGCGGAGAGGCGCGTATCACGCTGGAAAACGGCTTGCCGGTGGTGGAAATTCTCGACCTGAACCTGCCCCTGCCCGGCAACATGAAGGACGCGATCGAAAGCGAGATACAACGTCAACTGCGCCGCGCGGAATTGCTGCCCGTGCGCTTCACCTCCGCCGGGTGGGGCGACGGCGTGGTGGTGGTGCGAGGGGTCATCAAGTAGAGTTCTCTTCGGGTATAATCTGCACCGCCCGCCCCCGTAGCTCAATGGACAGAGTAATGGACTTCGAATCCAGTGGTTGCGCGTTCGATCCGCGCCGGGGGCGCTCTTTTCATGTCCACGCCTCGCTCCCACCTCCGCCTCCTCCGCATGTTGACCGAGCGCCTCGAGCGCATCTCTGCCGATTCGATCTGGGCGCACCGCGCCAGCGGCGTGCGCGGATCCCTGTTGCGGATGCTGGAGGAAGGCGAACAGGGACATTTGCCCGACCCCAAGAACCTTTCGCTGGCGGTGACAACCGCGCTGCACATTCTGACCCAAGCCGCGAAGAGGGAGTAGAGACTGGTAATTGGCAAATTAACCTGAGTTCGGATAAGCGGGTGGACGTTAGAGAACGTCCCCTACGCCTGCGTAAAAGACGCCCTGTTGACATGTCCGATGCGTGGAAATTACGAACGCCCCCTACGCCTGCGTAAAAGACGCTCTCTAGCGTCGGATAGCATGCTTTTCCTTATCCCGAACTGACGTTAAATTAGGGCTTGGTAATGAAGGGCTTTACAAAATTTCAAGGACTGCATCCACCAGGGGCTTTCGGGGTAAGATTGCGGGGAGATGCTCCCTCAACATACTGAAATTTCATCGAAGAGACAACCCATGACCGATTGCTGCACCCTCACCCCATCCGAAATCGTCATGTACGTGACCGAATACTGCCCCGATTGTGTGCGCGCGAAAAAATTCTTCGAGGCGCACAACATCCCGCACCTGCGCATCAACCTGGAAGGCAACCGTGAAGCCACAGAATTTGTCATCCAGGTCAATAACGGATACCGCAGTGTGCCGACCATCATCTTCCCCGATGGGACCATTCTCGTCGAACCCAGTTGGGAAGAATTGAAGCAGAGGTTCAACTAAACCGTCCGATAGTTTCGGGGCAGACCTTCGCGGCACTCCATGGTTTTCTCAAGAATGCTTGGCAAAATAGCGATGTCGTTGCGAAGCGGCGGTTTGTGCCGCTGAAGCAATCTCCTCAAGGTCAGTTTTGTCCGTTGAACGGGAGACTGCTTCGCCAGAGAGCGGCTCGCAGCGACATTTCGAAAACAGTTGTGATATATACATTTTCTTGAGAAAGCCATACCGATACGGGTGTGGCGCGTTCTTTATGATTACGAAAAATCCCTCGAACATTGTTCGAGGGATTGGCTCGTCTTTCACGCCTTAGCTAGCAATTCGTCCAACACTTTTTTCGATTTTTGGTCAATGACCGCGTGTTGACTTTGCCCGTGTGCGTCCATCGTCACAACCACCGGGAAATCCTTGACCTCGATGACCCACATCGCTTCTGGCACGCCAAACTCATATTTGTATACGCCCAGCACCTTTTTCACCGACTGAGCAATGTACGAAGCCGCGCCGCCGATGGCATGGAAGTAGACGAATGGCACCTCCTGGCAGCCGGCCAGCGTCTTGGGACCCATGCCGCCTTTGCCGATCACACCCTTGGCGTTGAAATGTTTCATCACCTCGGCCTGATATGGCTCCTCACGGATGGAGGTAGTTGGGCCAGCGGCTACGAATTTGTACTCCTTTGTGTCCAGGCCAGAAACGACCGGCCCGCAGTGGTAGATTACGCCGCCATTCAACAGCGGTTTGATGGCTTCGTACACGTGCAAATCATCTCCCTGCGGCTCGCGTGTCTTCCTGATGAAGGTCTCGATCATCCATTTATGAACCGCATCGCGCCCGGTCATCATCACGCCCGAGAGCAGCACCGGCTCGCCAACGTTCAAACTGCGAATGACCTCATCGCTGATAGGAATGGTTATCTC
>JACAET010000007.1 GCA_013388685.1 Chloroflexota bacterium
ACGGTGGAGATCGGGGGGGTGGTGCAAGGGACGTTTGCGCTGGGGGTGGGGAGCAGTCAGAACGTGACCTTCCCGGGCGTGAAGGGCGGACCGGTGGTGGTGTACAGCGACAACGGCGCCAAGATCGTGGCATCGCTGTACGAGTTGAAACGGACGGGCAATAGCGAGGCGTGGACGGGACAGACCACCATGATGGGCTTGCCGTGGACGCAGTTATCGGACACCTACGTCATCCCGCGCTACAACTACACCCTGCAGGACCTGCTGCCGTTCATCATTTTTGCCGTTCCTTGATCGCGAATACGCAGCAATGCACAGTGACTAAATGGCGGGGCTGTCTCCACAGGATGAGACAGCCCCGCCATGTTGGATTGATTTTCATGCAAACCAAGGAACATAATCAGTAATTCACCACAGCGCGTACCTGGCGGTCTCCCCTGGCACCGCCCGCCGGGGCAGGTGTACCGTGGAATTCACGCGCTTTGCAATGAGCGCGATTCGATGTGGATGGTTTCCAGCAAGAGGGCAACCTTGTGCTGGTATAGATTGACTGGGAATAAAATGGGCGCTCAGTGGAATCGCTTCGTTCAAAACATCATCATCTGGGATTTGTATTTCTCGAGCGGGTCGCTGGCGATCTGCTCCTCAAACGTATCCCGCGTCAATACGGGGATCTCGAACAGGGCGCGTAATAAGCGATACTTCACCAGCCGATAGTCTTTTAAACGCCTTGCCAGCGCCGGGTCGCGCTGCGCCTTGTATTCGATCAAACCTGCGCGCCCGCCGGGGATGACGATGATCGTCTGCTCCGGCGGAAACGGCGTCTCGTTCATTGCGCGTTCGATCAGCGCGGAGGCGAGGATGTAAAATGCGCGCGCCATCCTGCCTTGATCCTCCCAGATGTAATTTTTGCCCGCCTTGCGGGTCGTGTAATTCAACCGGGTGCCCACCGCTTCGAGCATCGCGGTAATCGTATGGAGTTCGTTGCGCCGGACGTTGGCAACGTCCTCCGGACGCAGTCTCCAGGCGGATCTCTCCCGGATGGCGTACGATTCGAGCGTCGCGTAAATCATCCCCTTGGAGGGCGTCAGCAAACCGGGAAAACGGGGGTACAAATCGTTTTCTATATCGAGATAAATGCCATCCGGGTTTTTTTGCAGAAAGTTGACGAGCGCAATTTCGATTTGGTCGGAAAGCGAATCGCCGCCCGGCCGGGACTCATCCGCGCGCGCATGCGGAGCCAACCCCCACATCCCCGTATCCACATTTTCCCCCGTTGAATAATGGACGAATTGTGCGTCCTCTGATAACACCTTTTGTATCAGGGCATTGCTCTCGCGCAAAGCCTCGTCGAACCCGGCATTCTGTTTCTTCAGGGCACGCGTTTCAACCAGTGCCAGTAGCCCCGCGGCATGCAGGTGCAGATAACTGGCAGGCTCGCCCCGCTCGAGCAGGTGCTTCCGCATGGCGGTGCGAACGGCTTCCGGATCGGGGTTGTTTTCCTCGCGCTGGAGATGTTCGCCCCGCCTCCACAACAGTTGGACCGGGTCGTGGCTCGTGCGAAGCGCCAGCGATGTTAAATCGAATCCTGCCGCGCCGGCGGCGGTGAGCGTGGAGGTCAGAAAGGGTGGCTCCGGTTCGGGGATCAACCCGAAGACCGGTGTGCCAAGCGGAAGCAATTCGAACAAATGGGTGAATGCCGCATGCAATGCCGTCGCATGCCATGACCAGTCATACCGCCTGTGGCGCAGAGCAATCTTGAACGGCTCCACTGCTTCACGCCCCCACAACCATCCCGCCCACAAAGCCGACAATGTCCAGAACGCCTGATTGGGGCGCGGCACGGCGCTGATGACCGCCGCAATGGGGATCTCCTTTTTGACTTCGCGTCCCAGATCTCTGAGACGGCCCTCATACAGGCAAATCCCCCCTTTCTCCGGGATTCGATTGGGCCACGCTTCGAGCGGGACGCTGGCGCCTGTTTCCGCCCAGATGCCCAAGCCACGCTCGAGCGCCATCCACAAATTGTGTTCACGAAACTGGCTTGGGATGTTGAGTTGTTTGGGACGCGGCCGTTCGGATGGATACCCCCACAGCGTATTGCCCGCGTCGCACGCCACAAGGATCAATGCTTCCAGCGCGCGCCGTCGTTCCGGGGAAAGCCTCAGGTTTTCGAGGCGGTTGACGACGGTGGTGAGGAAATACAGCGGGCGCGGCAGGTAATGAGAGATCGCCTCCTCCGCGTAGACCCGGTCGTCATCCCTGAGCGCAGCCACCCGTTCGAACGCCCGCGAACGATGCAAACCATCGGTGGCTTTGATCCGGTGGGCGCGTTCGATGTCGGTTGGCGTGACCGGGCGTTCTCCCGCGTCTTCGCAATGCGGGCATTGGTATATCTTTGCATAGGGGGCGTCATCCCCCTTGCGCCACAGGAAGCAGTCCGCTTGTATCTCATGATTGCATTGTTCGCAATGGGTAAAATACAGCGCTTGCAGATGTTCCTGCAGGCGTTCGTCCCCTTTTTTGAGGATGGCAAGGTCTGCCAGCGCGGCTTTGAAATCCGCCTCCTCCGGAGGCTGGGCGGACATTTCCATGAGAAAACGGTTGATGGGATTATTGACCGTGACCAGCACGCGGTAACCCGCCCGCGCGGCTTCGAGAACCAGCCGGGGGGAGAATCCGAACGGGTCGAGGAGCCAGCTTCCGGCTTTGTTTTGAGCCGGGTCGAAGGGTTGCGCGTGAGGCGGGAGCCATGTCGAAACGACCCCCTCCTCCAAGGGCGGAATGAATCGTGAAAGAGGACCCGGATCCGCAGGGCTCATCCCCGGAATGTAAGACTGGTGATCCATCTCGTATCAAGTATACATCCCCTGTTGAGTTCGCGCGGCACGTCGTTGACCGGTGCCGCGCAGCGTCCCGAAGGCGATTGGCGAGAGTGCTGCGGCGCGCTGTAGGTCTCGGTCAGGCGAACCCTCGGGACGTTCGGCGTAAGGCGGGTTTTACTCTTCGTTTTTGCCGGAGATGAAGTCCTCTACTTTCTGGCGGCATTCTTCGTCGCGGAATTGTTTGGGCGGCGTCTTGAAGAAATAGGAGGAGGGTCCGACAATGGGACCGGCAAGTTCGCGGTCGAGGGCGAGTTTGGCGCAGCGGATGGCGTCGATCATCACGCCCGCGGAGTTGGGGCTGTCCCACACTTCGAGTTTGACTTCGACATTGAGGGGAACGTTGCCGAAGGTGGTGCCTTCCATGCGGATATATGCCCATTTGCGGTCGGTGAGCCAGGGAACGTGGTCGGAAGGTCCGACATGCACGTTGTCGGCGTCGAGTTCATAGGGGATCATGCTGGTGACCGCGTTGGTTTTGGAGATTTTTTTGCTCTCCAGGCGTTCGCGCTCGAGCATGTTGAGGAAGTCGGTGTTGCCGCCGAAATTGAGCTGGTAGGTGCGCTCGATCTTGACGCCGCGATCCACGAACAGGGTGGCAAGCTGGCGGTGCAGGATGGTCGCGCCGACCTGGCTTTTGATGTCGTCGCCGAGGATGGGCAAGCCGGCGTCGGCGAATCGCTTGCCCCAGTATTCGGAGGAGGCGATGAATACCGGGATGCCGTTGACGAAGGCGCAGCCGGCTTCGATGACCTGCTCGACGTACCATTTGGTTGCCATCTCCGAGCCGACCGGCAGGAAGTTGACGACCACGTCGGTTTTGGTTTCGCGCAGCAGGCGGACGATATCGGCGGTGGGACCGGGCGCCTTTCGAATGATTCCGCTCAGGTATTTGCCGAGTCCGTCGTGGGTCATGCCGCGCACGACGGGAGCGTTGAGACGGGGGACCTCGGCGAATTTATAGGTGTTGTTGGGTTCGGCAAAGATGGCTTCGGAGAGGTCCTTGCCGACTTTCGCAGCGTTGATGTCTATGCCGAGGGTGAATTCGATATCGCGGATGTGATAATCCGCCAGTTGGGTGTGCATGATGCCGGGGATGACATCGTCCTTTTTTGCGTTTTTATAGAATTGAACCCCCTGCACGAGCGAGGAGGCGCAGTTTCCCACGCCGATGATGGCAACCCTTACTTTTCTATGTGTCATTGACAAGAATCTCCTTTGATTTGATAGGGATGAGCGAATTGCCGTTCCTGTTCCACAGCCATTGGTTGTATAATGCAATCATGACCGCCAACGAGCGCATCGATCATTTGGAACGTCTGCTCGAGGTCGTTCGGGGCTTGACGACTGCGCCCGACCTCGATTCCTTTTTGCAGACGATTATCACGGAAGCCAGCGAAATGACGGACAGCGAACTCGCCTCCATCCTGGAATACGATCCCGATGCGAGGGAACTGCGTTTCCTTTCCACGATCTGGTTCGACCGCGACGTGCTTCGTCCGATGAGCGTCCCTCTGGATGGCAGCGTCGCCGGCGAGGTCTTCCGCAAGGAACATGCCCTGATTATCCAGGATACCAAAGCAGACCAGCGGCATTTCAAGGTGATTGACATCGTGACCAACCATGAGACGTACTCTCTTGCGGCTGTGCCCATTATCGTGCGCGGGGAGGCGATCGGCGTACTGGAAGCGCTCAACAAAAGGGACAACGCTCATTATACCGAAGAAGACCTGACCATTCTGACAAGCCTTGCCGCGCTTGCCGGACAGGCAATGCGGAACATCCATTTGGAGAGGAAGGTCAAAGCCGCGCGCATCGAACTGGCGGAACTCGAGCGCCTCAAATCGGACTTTATCGCCATTACATCGCACGAACTTCGCACGCCCCTCGGCTTGATTCTCGGTCATGCCACTTTCCTGAAGGAACTTGCCGGAAGGGAGTTCGAATCCCAACTGGATACCATCATCAAAAACGCCACGCGGCTCAAAGAGATTGTCGAGAACCTGTCGGACGTCGAAAATGTGCAGAGCGGAACGGCGCGCGTCCGCAGCGGCAGGGTATCCATGAAGAGGATCGCGGAGGACGTCGTCCTGACGTTTCAGGACGAGGCGGGCTCGAAGAACATTACCCTGGTAAAGGCGTGGGGGGACGCGCCCTGCTATATCCAGGCGGACGGCGTGAAGATCAACATTGCCCTGAGCAATCTGGTGCGTAACGCCCTCCAGTTCACCGAGGCGGGTGGAACTGTGCGCGTTCAGGTGGGCGAGGAGGCGGGGTATATCAAGGTCGCCGTCAGCGACAACGGCATCGGTATCCCCCCGCGCGACCTGTCCAGAGTGTTCGACCGTTTCTTCCAGGTGGAGGATCACCTCACGCGCAAACACGGCGGCATGGGACTGGGGCTTGCGGTTGCAAAGTCCATGATCGAATTGCACGGCGGGCGCATTTGGGCGGAAAGCGAAGTGGGAAAAGGCAGTACGTTTACGTTTTTACTTCCGCTCGAGGGGATGGAATCTTCATCGGTCGTTCAGGAAAGAGCATAATTGACGTTCTCTCATGTCTCTTTTGCTCCGGCAATACAGTCTGAGCCCCGCCCGGTCATCAATGTCCGGGCTACTCTTAGAAAGTGTTTTGAAATTCGTTCTAAACCACAGATGAACACAGATGAACACAGATCAATAAGATTTGAGAGCATTTTCACGGTTGCTTTCTTAAAAAATCAGTGTCCATCTGTGTGTATCTGTGGTGAATGTTGAGTTTCAAAACGCTCTCTTACCAAGCCCGCTCGAGCGGACTCATCAGTCGCCTTGAGGCGGCTTTGCAAGTGAGGCTTTAGATTTGGAATTACTGAAAAAAACGTCGTCGTGTGTGCGGGGAGATATAATTACCGTATGGATACGAAAACCCTCCGCTCCCGTTACGAAGAACTCAAACGGCAAATCCATTTTCACAATTACCGTTACCACGTGCTGGATGCGCCCGTTATCAGCGATGTAGAATTCGATAAACTGCTTGACGAACTCAAGCGCATCGAAGCCGGACACCCGGACTGGGTGACGCCCGATTCGCCCACGCAGCGCGCCGGTGCCAAGCCTGCCGACCGTTTCGAGAAAGTTCGCCACCCTGCCCCAATCCTTTCTCTGGCAAACGCCTTCGGCGCGGACGACGCGCGGGCATGGTTCGAGCGCATCCGCAAACTTGACGACCGCGTGGAACGGGCGAAGTTCGTCGTCGAGCCGAAGATTGACGGGCTTTCGGTGGTGCTTCATTACCATGACGGTCTCTTCGTACAGGGCGCGACGCGCGGCGATGGAGAGGTGGGGGAAGATATTACGCAAAACTTGCGGACGGTGAAGGCAATACCGCTGCGTATTCCAGTGGATAGTGACGAGTTTTCAACGTTCAGTAAACAGTCCTCGGTGAAGGGGGTGCCGAAAGCCCTGGTCGTGAGAGGCGAGGCGTTCATCCCAATCAAGGAATTCGAGGAATTGAACCGCAAACTGGAGGAAGCGGGCGAAAAGACATATCTCAATCCGCGCAACACGGCGGCGGGTTCGCTTCGTCAGCTCGACCCGGCGTTGACGGCTTCACGACCCATTACCCTGCTGGTGTACCAAATCGTCCATGCGGAGGGCGGTGTTGTTCCCACCATTCAGTGGGAGATTTTGCAGTATCTCAAGGCGTTGGGATTTCCGGTCACCGATGTAGCCCGGCGTTTTGATACGCTGGACGAAGCCATCGCCTACACCGAGACCTGGGAACAACGCCGCGACGAACTCCCCTACGAAGCCGACGGCATGGTCATCAAGATTGACGATTTAACGCTTGCCGCCGACCTGGGCTTTGTGGGCAAGGACCCGCGCGGGGCAATCGCATTCAAGTTCCCGGCCCGCGAAGTGACGACAACCCTCAAAGACATTGGCGTGGCAGTGGGACGCACCGGCGTGCTGACCCCCTATGCCGTGCTGGAGCCGGTTGAAATTGGCGGCGTCGTCGTGGAACGCGCCACCCTGCACAACTTCGATTACATCGCCGAGAAGGATATTCGCGTGGGGGACCAGGTGTTGGTCAAACGCGCAGGGGAGGTGATTCCCTATGTCATCGGTCCGGTGGTGGAAGCGCGCACCGGACGCGAGAAGACGTTCAAACCGCCGCAGACCTGCCCTGCCTGCGGTCAGCCGGTGGAACACTTCGAGGGTGAGGTGGCATGGTATTGCGTCAATGCGGCATGCCCGGCGCAGTTGATTCGCAATGTGGAGCATTTTGTCTCGCGCGGCGCAATGGACATCGTGGGTATGGGCATCAAAATCGTCGAGAAGTTGATCGAAGCGGGCAAGGTCAAGGACGTGGCAGACCTGTATACCCTCACCCGCGAGGACATTCTGGAAGCGGTCACCAAAAAAGACCGCAAAACCGATAAACAGCCGCCCGGCAAACTGGCAGATAACCTGCTTGCCGCCATCGAGGCATCCAAGTCGCGCCCGCTGGCGCGGCTGATTGCGGCGCTGGGGATTCGAGGCGTGGGCGAGGTCAGCGCGGCAGACCTGGCGAGTCACTTTGGCGATTTGGATGCACTCTCCAAAGCCAGCGTGGATGACCTGCAGAAAATTGAGGGCATTGGTCCCAACATCGCCGAGGGCATCGTGGATTGGTTCGCGCGTCCCGCCAACCAGAAGGTGTTGAAGAAATTGAAAGCGGCGGGAGTGTGGCCGAAAGGTGGAAACTCGAAGGTCCAAAGCCAAACCTCCGAGGCGTTCGCAGGGCTGACCTTCGTCATCACAGGCACGCTTCCCACCTGGTCGCGCGACGAAGCGAAGGCGTTCATCGAATCACACGGCGGCAAGGTGACCGACAGCGTCAGCAAGAAAACCAGTTATCTGGTGCTGGGTGAAAATCCCGGTTCCAAACTCCAAAAAGCGCAGGCGTTGGGCGTGAAAATTATTGGGGAAGAGGAATTGAAAAAACTGGTTGAAGGATGACCCTGCAGGCGTTTATGAAATAGTGTCGTCTTTTTGTAACTACTCGGCCCTGCCTCAAAACCGTTGTGCATGTCATTGCGAGGAGCGTTCTTTGCGACGAAGCAATCCCCAAGCGGTCAATTTAGCCTGATAAATGGGAGATTGCTTCGCCAAAAAACGGCTCGCAATGACATGGCTGAGTAGTTGCGTCTTTTTTGTGATAAAATCGCCGCCGTTCACGCAAAGGACGCGCGGGGGAGCACGGAGCCTTTGTAAAACCTTTTTACATTGGAGTTTAACCTATGCCTCGTCGTTCTCTGGCTCGTCTCTACAAAGACGAGTTCTTGGGTTATTCGCTTGCCAAATTTCAGCAAGACCTGCTGGCAGGTCTCACCGTTGCCGCTGTTGCCCTGCCGCTTGCGCTCGCCTTCGGCGTCTCTTCCGGCGCAACTGCCGCGGCGGGTCTCGTCACCGCCATTGTGGCCGGCTTTGTGATGGGGGCGCTTTCCGGCGCGCCGTATCAAATCAGCGGTCCCACCGGCGCCATGTCTGCCGTTCTCATCGTCCTTGCCAACCGTTACGGGCTGGAAGGCATTTGGGTGGCAGGCTTCTTTTCGGGCTTGCTCCTGCTCCTCATCGGTCTCATGCGGCTGGGGCGTTTCATTGCATTCATCCCCTCCGCCGTCATCAGCGGCTTTACTTCAGGCATCGCCCTCATCATCTTCATCGGTCAAATTGACAATTTCCTGGGCGTCAAAACCGAAGCCGCTGAAACCGCCGCCCAAAAACTGCTTGGTTACTTTCACGGCGGTTTTATGCCCAACCTTGAGGCAGTCCTCATCGGTTTGCTGGTGATCGGGACAATGGTTTTCTGGCCCCCCAAATGGAATGCCCGCTTCCCAGCCTCCTTGCTCGGCATCATCCTGGCTACGCTTCTTTCCTCGACCTTGGGCTGGTCTATCAAAACCATCGGCGAAATCCCCAGAACCCTGATCCTGCAAGACCGCCTCAGCCTTGCCCACATCCCCTGGGCAAATCTCCCCGACTTCCTTGCTCCCACGCTGACCATTACCGCTCTCGGCGCGGTCGAATCGCTGTTGTGCGGCGCAGTCGCCTCGAACATGACCGGTATCCGCCTGCAAGCCAACCAGGAACTCATCGCCCAGGGCGTAGGGAACATGCTCATCCCCTTCTTCGGCGGCGTGCCGGCGACGGCGGCAATTGCCCGCTCCAGTGTGGGCATCAAATCGGGCGGGCAGACGCGCCTGGTCAGCATCATCCACGCGGTGGGACTGCTGCTCTCCATGTTCTTGCTCTCGGGCTTCATGGCGCGCATTCCGCTGGCGGCGCTGGCGGGCGTGCTGATGGTCACGGCGGTGCGCATGAACGAATGGAATGCCATCCGCTTCATCTTTGGCAAACGCTTCAAAACCGATATGATCGCCTTTACCATCACCATGCTTGCCACCATCACCCTCGACCTGACCCAGGCAATCCTGCTTGGTTCCTTCCTGGCGGGGGCGGTGTTCCTCAACAAAATTGCCACCCTGGATATTGACCTTCAAGAAGTGGATGTGGAGCGCCTGCGGCAAAAAGGCATTCAGACGGCGGGCAAATGCAAACATGTCAAAGTTGCCTTTCTGACCGGTCCGCTCTTCTTTGCGGCGGTCGGGCAGTTCAATGAAGCCTTCCAAAACTTGGGTGATACCCATGCCCTCATCCTTTCCATGCGCGGCGTGCCGCTGATAGACACCGCCGGTCTCGAAGCCATTCACCGCCTCGATGAACGGCTCGAAAAACAGGGCGGCACGCTCATGTTTGCCGGTCTTCACGACAACGCCTACTCCATGATGCGGCGCGGCGGGCTGGTGGAGCATATCGGCGAGGAAAACTTCTTCTGGTCCAGCGACCAGGCTATCGTCGAAGCCGAGAGGCGGGGATGTAAGTTCTGTTCGTGATAAGATAAAGGACAGTCGTCACAGACGGCTGTCTTTTTGTAAAGGAGCAATATGTCCAGGGTGTTGAACTGGGGTTTGCTTTCCACGGCGCGCATCAACCGCGCGCTCATCCCCCCTTTGCAAGTTTCGCGGCGCAACAAACTGCTGGCGGTGGCTTCGCGCGCGCAGGCAACTGCCGACGCCTACGCCCGCGAAAAGAAAATCCCGCGTGCCTACGGCTCGTATGAAGCGCTGCTCGCGGACCCCGAAATTGATGTCATTTATAACCCGCTTCCCAACCATCTGCACGCCGAGTGGACGATCAAAGCCGTGCAGGCGGGTAAACATGTGTTGTGTGAAAAGCCGCTTGCCCTGAGCGTGGATGAAGTTGATGCGATCAAAGCCGCGGCGCAAAAACACGGACGTGTGGTGGCGGAGGCGTTTATGTACCGCCATCATCCGCAGACGCTGAAAGTGCAGGAAATCGTCCAAAGCGGTTCACTCGGGACCCTGAAACTGATTCGCGGTTCCTTTACCTTTGTCCTCACCCGCGAAGGGGACGTGCGCCTGAAACCCGAATGGGGCGGCGGCAGCATTTGGGATGTGGGCTGTTACCCCATCAGTTACGCGCGCGCCGTCGTCGGGGAGGAGCCGCTTGAGGTGTTTGGCTGGCAGGTGACAGGTCCGACGGGAATCGATGAAACGTTCGTCGGGCAGATGCGTTTCGGCGGTGGTGTCATCGCGCAATTCGACTCCAGTTTTGTCATCCCCTTCCATGCTTTTATGGAAATTGTGGGCAGTGAAGGCACGCTGAACATTCCACACCCGTTCAAGCCCGGCATCGCCGAGAAGATCTATCTGACGCGGGACGACAGGACCGAGACTCTTACCGTCAAAGGCGGCGAACTATACAGCGGCGAGGTGGAGGATATGGCGGATGCCATCCTGCTTGGCAGGGCGCCGCGCGTCACGCTGGAAGACAGCCGCGCCAATGTGGCGGCGATTGCCGCGTTTCTCGAATCGGCACGGACGGGCAGACCTGTGCGGTTGTAACTGGACAGAACCCTGCCCCTCTGCTACACTTTTGCCGCTATAAGTCTTCATGAAAACGCGTAATTAGCGTTCTCTTGCGCCGACTATACCCGCTACGCAAAGAACGCACTCTGCGCAGACTTTCGTGATCTGCTGACTATTTCCCCGGAGGATTCGAATGGATGTACATCACACCGATGACGCTGTAACACGACGCATCAAGGCATTTACCGAGCGCGTAGCCCACATAAAGGCAAACGACCTGTATTTTTACAACCAGCCGATCGAAGAGATTTTGCCCGGCATGAAGGTGCGCGTGAACGGACGCGAAATGGGCATGTATGCCTCCTACAGTTATCTGGGCTTGATCAACCATCCGCGCATCAACGAAGCCGCCAGACGCGCCGTGGACAAGTTTGGCACGGGGACGAACGGCGTGCGCTCTCTGGCAGGGTCGCTCACCCTGCACACCGAACTGGAGGAGACGATCGCGCACTTCAAACGTGCCGAAGCCGCCCTCACCTATTCTTCCGGTTACGCCACCAATCTGACCGTCGTCTCCACGCTGATGGGGCGCGGCGATTATGTCTTTTCGGATAAACTCAACCACGCCTCCATTGTGGATGGGTGTCTGATGTCCGGCGCGGAGTTCCGCCGCTTCCGCCACAACGACATGGAACACCTGGAAAGTTTGCTCCGCAACGCCCCGCCGGATGTGGCAAAACTGGTCATTGCCGATTCGGTCTTCAGCATGGACGGCGACATCATTGACCTGCCCCGCATGGTGGAATTGTGCAAAACGTACAGCGCCTGGCTGATGATTGACGAGGCACACTCGGTGGGCGTGCTGGGAAAGAGAGGCACGGGCATCGAGGAACACTTCAACATGTACGGCGCGATAGACATCAAGATGGGCACGCTAAGCAAGACCATCCCCTCGGTGGGCGGGTATGTTGCCGCCAACAAGGACATCATCACCTATCTGCGTCACGCCAGCCGCGCCTACATCTTCTCCGCCGCCTTGCCGCCCGCCCAAGCCGCCGCCGCCAACGAAGCCTTCAAGGTCATCCTCGATGAACCCTGGCGCATCGAACGCCTCAACCAGAACACCAAACAATTCATTGGCGGGCTCAAGAGCATGGGTTTTGATACCATGCTCACCGAAACCGCCATTGTCCCCGTGCTGTGCGGCGAAGACAATACCGCCTTCGCCATGACGCGCGAATGCCAGCACAACGATGTCTTCGTCCTGCCTGTCGTTTCGCCCGCCGTGCCGGAGGGACTTGCCCGTTTGCGCGCCACCGTCACCGCCGCGCACGAACCCAGCGAAATCGAACGCGCCATGGAAGTCATCGGCGAAGCGGGGAAGAAGTTGGGGCTTATTCATTAGGGCGTGAACGAATCAGCCCGCCGGGACTCGTACAAATCATTGTATGGGTCCTTTTTGCTTTCTGATACTGCTGACAATGTATTAAAACAGTTTTCTAATAAAGACTTTTTACAATAGACCTGTTGTAAAAATGCGCCAGAGAGCGCACAATACGCGTGGCGTACGATACGTTTTCGAACGTCGGACGATTTATGCAAAAAGTCAAATATAACCCTTGAACGCGGGCAAATTCTGATGAACCCGGGGTTTGCCCTCTCAACTCTGAATTTGGAGGTGAAAAATGAAATGGCAGTGGAAACTTGGGCGTTTTGCCGACATTGATGTGTACATCCATGCAACGTTTCTGTTGATTCTCGGCTGGGTGGGATACAGTCACTGGCTGATGCACCGCGACTGGGTCGAGGTATTCAAAGGTCTTGGTTTCATTCTGGCGCTGTTTGGCTGTGTTGTTCTACATGAATACGGTCATGCGCTGACCGCCCGCAAATATGGAATCAAAACCCGTGACATCACCCTGTATCCCATCGGCGGCGTGGCTCGTTTGGAGCGCATGCCCGACAAACCCATCGAGGAACTGTGGGTTGCCCTGATGGGACCCGCCGTCAATGTGGTCATCGCCGCCATCCTCTTTGCGGTTCTCTACCTGACCGACAGCCTGGTCCCCCTCACTGACCTGACCGTCGCCTCGGGTTCTTTCCTCGAACGCGTGATGACGGTGAATATCTCGCTGGTGCTGTTCAACCTCATCCCCGCCTTCCCTATGGACGGTGGACGCGTGCTTCGCGCCCTCCTTGCCATGCGCATGGACTATGTCCGCGCCACGCAAATCGCCGCCAACATCGGTCAGGGCATGGCGTTTCTGTTTGGCTTTATCGGCTTGTTCAGCAACCCCTTCCTGCTCTTCATCGCCTTCTTTGTCTATATTGGCGCCTCGCAGGAAGCCAGCATGGTGATGATGAAAAACTCCATCAGCGGTATTCCCGTCACCCGCGCCATGTTGACTGATTTCCGCACTCTCGACCCGTCTGACACGCTGGCTCGCGTGGTTGATCTCATCCTGGCGGGCTCACAACACGATTTCCCTGTGGTGGATGTCGCGGGACGTGTGGCAGGCATCCTTGAGAGAGACGCGTTCATGCGCGCCCTCACCCAGCATGGACAGTCGGTCTCGGTCATGGATTTCATCCGCCGCGACCTGCCCGAGGTCGATTCCCATGACATGCTCGAACTGGCACTCATGCGTCTGCAGGAGGCGGGCGCAAAGACTTTGCCTGTCACACATGCAGGGCAATTGGTTGGGCTGATTACTCCTGAGAATGTCACCGAATATCTGATGATTCGTTCCGCCCTCAAGGCGGCAAACGGAATTCCCAGCCCTGTGTTGTAGTCAAACGCTTTGTCTGATGAAAAGAACCCGTCTTTACGGAGGCGGGTTCTTTTCTATGTGTCATTTCCCCTCCCTCACCTGGTATAGCAGATTGTCCTCCACCTTGTACAACAACGGCGCGACCTGAATCTTTGGGTAACGCAATCTCAGCCGTTTGGCTTCGCTCAACACAAAATCCACTTCATGACCGATTTCGAACATGGGGGCAAAGTGCATGAAGTGCTGTTCCGCCCATTCCCGTTCCCAGCCGGCGTTTTCCACCAGACCTTTGATGAAGATTTCTCTGCGCGCCGCCAGGTTGACCATGCCGCACTGGTTGTGACCGATCAGCGCGATGCTCTTCACGCCTCCTACGGCAATGGCGTAGGAGACCTTGAACTCGCTATAACGCAGGTTCGCTCCGCCTGCGCGGAGGATGTAGGCAAAGTTGTCGGGGATGTGCAAATGCTTGCGGTTGTCCATGCACATACCGACGAGCAATTGCGCCTGCGTGTAACTCTCGTACTCGCGGTGCAAGTTGTGGTATTCGAGCAGAAACCCCACAGGCGTATCGCGCCACTGAGGGAAAATATCTTCAATTGCTGAAACAGGGACTAGGCGATCCATAATCGGGTCTCCATTGAGCGGCATGTGCCTCTAGACGATGGTTTCCAAATCCTTCGCAAGCAACTGCCTGTCTTTCTCGTCCTCGATTTGCTCCAGCATTTCCTGCGCCTTTTCGCGATACACCTTCATGGCGACGCGGTTGTTGGCGAGCATTTCGGCGCGGGCGAGGGTTTCATAGGCATAGCCGCAGAGGAAGGCGGAGAAGGCTTCTTTTGCAAATTGCAGGGCAAGCAGCCCGTAACGGCGGGCATTGTGCGGCTGTTGGATCAGGCAATACACGCGCGCCACCTGCCAGTGACCGATGGATAAATTGCGGGCGGTAACATCCTGCCGCTGCGACCAGTGCCAGAGGGAGGCAATGGCAGTGTGCAGCATTTCCATGTTCTCCTCGTAGGAACGAGCGCCGTTCTTCTCGATATTGTCCCACGTCTTGTTGAAACAATCGGCTGAAAAAAACTGATGTGCCTGCTGAATGTCAAAATTCGGTGTATCCGCCATGAGTAATCCTTATATTGAAGTTGAGAGAAAAATGACTGTAAATTGGAAAGGCAGGGCATCCGCCCTTGTTGCCCAATCCCTACTTGACGAGCTTTACCACCTGCGGTCTCGAATGGGGGATGCGTTTCATTTCCCCACGCGCTTCCATGTCCAGTTTGACCGTGGTCACATACCAGGTGACCGAACCCTCGAATTTGCCTCGCAATTCCTTTTCCACGGCGCGCGCAAGTTTCATAAGAGGCATTTCTTTGTTCTGACTGAGCGTGGAAGTGATCGCCCGATGAATGAGATCGTATTTTTCCCTGCTGATGTTAACCCCCTGCTTTTTATCGGGGTGAAGCGTGCGAATCGTGTCCTTCATATCACTCCTCCTCAAAGAGTGTGGAGTATTTTACACCCATCCGCGTACTTCTGTCGGCTTGATTCGGATGGCGGTGGAATATTCCGCGCCGAATGTTTCAGGCGTCATCTTCAATCCTTTGATGCCTGTTCCATATTTTTTCAGGTAAGCACCGACCTGATGAGCGGGTGGAACCTGTTTGTCAAAAGCCGCCTCTCCCACAAAAACGATGACATGCTTCTCCCCCGCCTCGTCCTCGGTGTTGAAGTGCAGCGCCACCCTGGGATTTTTCTTCAAATGCTTCACCTTGAACGCGTTCGGCTGGCTGAAAATCAGGAACGAATCGTGATCCCAGATGAACCACACAGGTCTCGGCTGGGGAGCGCCTTTGGCGTCCACCGTGGTCAGCCAGATGAAATATTCGTTCTTGAGGTGCTTTTTCACCACGCGCCCGAATTGAGAATTGAAATCGAACATTGAGCGCCTCCTACTTCAATCTTTCTGCGACCAACTCCGCCACGTCCCTGACCTGAATTTCTCCGCCGTCTGCTTTTGATGCATCGCTCATCATCGTCAGGCAGAACGGACAACCGACAGCAACGGTCTTCGCCCCGGTTGCTTTGGCTTCCTTGAACCTCGCCTCATTGACTCGACCGGTACCTGCCTCCTCCTCCTTCCACATTTGCGCCCCTCCCGCGCCGCAGCAGAAGGACTTGGCGGCATGGCGAGGCATCTCGATGGTTGTCACGCCTGCGGCTTTCAACGCCTCACGCGGCGCATCGAACTCCTTGTTGTGCCTGCCCAAATAACACGGGTCGTGGAACGTCACTGTGTACTGGTCACTGGTTACTTTCAAACTGATCTTCCCCGCTCCGACTAGTTCGTTGATCAACTGCGTGTGATGAATGACGGTGTAATTCCCGCCAAAGGCAGGGTATTCATTCTTGATCGTATGCAAGCAATGCGGACAGGTTGTCACGATTCGTTTCGGCTTTACTTCATTCAAGCTCTCCACATTCTGCGTAGCCAGGCTGAAGAAGATGTCCTCGCGTCCCGCGCGGCGCGCCGAATCGCCTGTGCAGGCTTCGTTTTTGCCCAGCACGGCGTAGTTGACTCCCGCCGCGTTCAGAATCTTCGCAAAGGCTTGGGCGGTCTTCTGCGCGCGGGCGTCGGTGGCGGGCGCGCACCCCACCCACCACAAAATCTCAGGTTCGGGGTTTTGTTCAATTGTCGGCACGTTCATTCCAGCCGCCCACTTCATGCGGTCGGCTTGACTCACGTTCCACGGATTCATGTTGCGTTCCATGCCCTTGAACGCCGTCTCCAATTGTTTGGGAAACGCGCTTTCCATCATCGAAAGATTTCTGCGAATGTCCAGAATATCGCGCATCGGCTCGTTGCCGACCGGGCAAATGTCCACGCACGCGCCGCAACTGGTACACGCCCACACCGCCTCTTCGGGAATCAACTGCGTCAGCGGCACGTCGGTTCCGCCGCCGAAGTTCAGGTGATAGCGTTTGTTGATCTCCAGCGCGGCGGGCGAAAGCAGTTTGCCCGTGTTGTAGGCCGGGCACACCTCCTGACAGCGGAAACACATGATGCAGGCGTAACTGTCCATGATTTGTTCCCAGCCCAAGTCCTTCATCGTTGTCGCGCCAAACTGCTCGATGGACTGGTCATCGAGATTGATGTAACTCAATTCGCCGATGGACCTGCGCTCGGGTTTCAAGGCAAAGTTGAGGGGCGCAAAGAAGAGGTGAATGTGCTTGCTGTAGGGGAAGTAGGGGAGGAACGCCACCACCGCGCCGATGGACAGCCAGAACATGATTCGCTCGCCGATGAGCAGCGCGCCCGCATCCGCCCCGGACCACAAGCCTGCCACCGCCGAAATGAACGGCTGCCACCGATCGAAGCCTTTCTCTGCCACATAAAACGACTCACCCAACAGCCGCGCCGTGTTATGGGTCAGAATGAATAACGCCACAATCGCCGAATCCCGCAGGATGCCGAAGCGCGCTTTGGGGTGTAGGAGAGTCGTCTCGCGGGTGGACAGAGTCGCAGGTCGAAGGAGGAAGCGGCGCACGACCAGCGCCAGCATGCCGACGAGGATTGCCACGTTTGCCACATCTGCGATGAGGCGGTATAGATCTCCAAAAATCCCCAGATGTTCGAGCAGTTTGAAATGGGTGTAGGCGTAGATCAGGTCGGCAAGGTTGATGAGGAGAAAAGAGAGGAACCCCCAGCCGATGAGCGCGTGCAGAAGGCTCGTCCACAGGCGAAAGCGGAAGACGGGCTGAAACAGCCCCACTTTGACGATGAGCTCGCCGAGGCGTTTCCAGAGGAGTTTCCAGTCGGGCTTGCCCTGCCCGCTGGAGATGCGGGTGATGATGCGCTGGACGCCCTTATAGGTGAAGTAGAGCGACGCGGCGGTTGCCATGATGAAGAGGACTTTTTCGGCGAATGAGAGCATGGTTCCTCCCGAAATGAAAATAAAACGAAGCAAAACCTCTTCAATGGGTTTGCTTCGTCAGAGTCAACCGCTGGCGGCGGAGACGAGTTGCAACGGTGTCATGCCTTTAGTGTAGCATATTCTGCCTGCGGATGGCAACGTCATGCCGCTGGTTCGAAACGCACCAGGCTGTCCCAGAGTTCGTTGTTGATTTTTTCGTATTGCGACTTGACGAAATCCCAAAACAGGGACTGCGCCCGCGTGAACGGGAAGCCGATGTGACGCGCCATGTAGATTTTGCGCCGCAAATCCAGACCATCCACCTCGACCTTTTTCAGGCGCCCCAGCGCCAAGCCGCGTGCGGCGATCATCTCGGAGACAAAGGCAATGCCCACGCCGCGTTCCACCGACATCGCCACCGCCTCCATACTGCCGAGTTCCATGACGACATTGAGGCTGTCCATGGTGATGTCATGCTGTTTCAAGCCTTCCATGACGGTTTCGCAGGTGCCTGTCATCTCTTCGCATTTGACGATGGGCTGGTCGAGCAGGTCGGAGGGCAGGGCATGACCGTATTGCGCCCACGGGTGATGAGGATGAACGATGAGAACGATGCGGTCTTCGAAGAAGGGAGTGCAAATCATGTCGCGGTGTTCGATGAGTTTGCTGGAAACGCCGATCGGCACCGTGCGGTTGAGCAGGCGCTCCACTACGCCTTCACGGCTCATCACTTTGACGCGCGGATGCACGGCCGGGTAACTGTGCTGAAATTCGGAGAGCAGAATGGGCAGGAGGTATCTTCCCGCCGAGGTGGAACAGCCGATGAGCAGTTCGCCGCCCACCTGGTTGTTGACTTCCTGCAGGCTGTCTTCGAGCAGGCGCGCGGCAAGCAGGACTTCGCGTACCATCGGCAGGATGGTCTGCCCCGCTTCGCTCAACTCGACCGAACGCCCGCCGCGCACGAACAATTCGATGCCGTAGGCGCGTTCCATCGCCTGAATGCTCTGGCTGACCGCCGATTGCGACATGTGCAGCCGTTTGGCGGCTCGGCTGAAATTTAATTCCTCCGCCGCCACAAGGAATACCCGCAGGTTGGAAAGTTCGATCATCTTTCTCTCCGTGATAAGAGGCGCTAATATCTCTTTGCTATAAGAATAAGCGGTTACCATTGCTGCGACTAGTGGAAGATGTCAATATTTTTAAGTGACACAATAGGGTGAACTCCCTACATGAAAACTGCCCGCAGGCATCCCTGCGGGCAGTCGGTTGGATGGGTTATCCGGCAGTGGAGACGGGTAATTCGGCTCCGATCCAGGCGTTCATGCCGCCGTTCAAATTGCGGACATTGGTGTAGCCAAGAAAATGCAGGTACATTTCGACCATTGCGCCGCGGTGACCTGATTGGCAGATTACCACGATGGGGGCGGCTTTGTCAGCGGGTAGTTGCGAGAGGTTGGCGGGCACATCGGTGACATTGATGTTCACCGCGCCGTCAATGTAACCTTTCTTGAATTCATCCGTTGTGCGAACATCGAGGATGAAGGGGAGCGTGCCGCTGGTTAATTCCACATTGAGATCGGGGGCTTTGACAGCATTAAAGCCTTCGGGCAAACCGCTCAGGTAGGCGTCCAGGGCGGCGAAGCGGGTGGCATCCACTTCGGGAGCAGTGCCAGCCACAGGGGCGGCGGGAACGCCTTTTTCCACAGGGAATTCGGCTTTGATCCAGCCGTTCAATCCGCCGTTGAGGTTGACCACATCGGTATAGCCCAGCAGGCGCAGTGCCATGGCGCCGAGCGCGCCGCGGTGACCGGAAGCGCAGGTGATGACGATCTTCTGGTCTTTGGCGGGAAGTTTATCCAGGTTCTTGAGCAGGTCGCGGATCGGGATGTTGATAGAGCCGGCGATGTAGCCGTTGGCTTCAATTTCGGCGGGCTCGCGTACATCCACAATGAACGGCGGGTTTTCGACCAGCATTTCATTGAGTTTGTCCGGTTTGACACTGTAGAAGCCGGCATCGGCGGGCAGAGTGGAGATGAAATCGCCCATGACGGTTGCCCAGTCCACCCAGCCTTCCACGGGAAGTTTGGCGGCTTTCCAGGCGTTCAGACCGCCGTTCAGGTTGATGACATCGGTATAGCCCATCAGGCGCAGAGCCATCATGATGATGGAACCGCGATGACCGGAGGCGCACAGGACGACGATGTGGGCGTCTTTATCAGTGGGAATTTGATCGAGACTGGCGAAGAAGTCGCTAAACGGGATGTTGACCGAGCCTTCGATGTGACCGTCCTTGTCCCACTCGGCGGTGGTGCGGACGTCAATGATGGTCGGGAGCGTGGAGCCGGTCAGTTCTTCAGCCAGTTTGTCGGATTTGATCGCGTAGAAACCCTCGGGCAGGCTTGAAAGGAAGCCGTTGAGCATGTCGTACAACGGCTGGTCGGCGATGATGGGGGTGCTGATTGCTTCCGGCGCTGCGGGCATCGAGCCGGTGACGACAGGCAGGTTGGCTTTCTTCCAGGCGTTCAAGCCGCCGTTCAAGTTGCGGACATTGGTGTAGCCCAACAGGCGAAGCGCTGCCATCACCATGCCGCCACGATGTCCGGAAGCGCAGGTGACCACGATGGGGTCGTCGAGACCGGGCAGTTTATCGAGGTTATTGAGCACTTCACGCACGGGGATATTGACGGAACCTTCGATATAGCCGTCTTTTTCCACTTCAGCGGCTTCGCGCACGTCGAGCAGGAAGGGGGCTTTATCCACAAGTTCTTCGCTCAACGCGGTGACTTTGACGGAGCCAAAGCCCTTGTCGGCAGGCAGGTTGGCGACGAGGTCGGTGAAGAGCGCCTGCGCATCGGGCGCGACGACGACCGGCTCTTCCACAACTGGAGCCTGAGGCTGTTCTTCGACAACCGGCGCCGGCGGCTCTTCCACAACAGGCTCGGCGGCGGGCGCACACGCGCCCAGGATCAGGCTGAATATCATCAGCAGACCCAATAAAACGTGTAATTTCTTGGACATTTTGACTTCTCCTTTGTGATCTTTTTATTGATCAAGTTACTCTTGTAACTTGTGGCAACCGGAACAATTTTCGTCTTTATACGCGGCATGATCTTCCGGACTGACCGGCGCATTGCGGATGCCGGTGGTATGACATGCCGTACAGGCGTTGGAAGCGAGAGTCCGATGCGAGGCGGGCATCTTCGGCGCGCGGAAGAACAACTCCACGGGCGGCGGGATCAGCCCGACAATCACCGCCCGATTGGCTTCCAGCTCCTCCGCCTTGACCTTGTCGGCGGTCAGGAAGAGACTCCCATCACTGCCATGACAGGATTGGCAGGAGGCGTTCTGCGGTGTATTCTTCTGGATGTTGTGCGGCGTGGCATACACCCATGTGGGCAGGGCGTTGAAATTTGGCAGGAGGTTTGCGCCATAGAACTGATAACTTGTCGGCGCCACCGGCACATGCCGCACCGGAACATACTTGTACGGTCGTTCCTCCGTCGGGTTGGGATTACGCCCAATCAAAAACGTCAGGTAAGTTGCCTGTGTCTCGAAGAACGGATTCCCGCTCTTGGTGCTGATCGCCACATGACAACCGTCGCAACTCGTGTACGTGATCGAGTGACAAACCTGGCAGGACAAAGTATCTCCGTGCGATTGATGCATCGGGTTTTCGTCGCCGCCCGGTGCGGTCGTGGGATGGCAAGTTACACATTTCGGCTCTTCCTCACCCGCGTAACGGTGCGTTTCTGCATCTGCCGCCTCGATGGCGGCACCGTGCAAATCTGCGCCCTCGTGACATTTCACACAGTTCATGCGCGCCTCGCGGAAATGCACATCGCCGGGGAAGCCCTCGTTCTTGCCCAGGAATTCATTCCCCACACGGCTCCCGTGACAGGCAGTGCACGAGCGCGTCATCGGCGGCGTCTTCTCGAATACATGCCCTGTGAACAACCCCCCGCCCACCTGTTTTGGCTGACTCACATGGCACTCGCCGCAGGTGGTATGACAGGTGGCGCAGTGATTGCCAAACATCTCTTCCAGTGCAGGATGATTCTCTGGTGCGCTTCGGGTATTCAGCGCTGTCCAATACCCTGCCTGCGTCGAATGGAGCGCAAACGGATAGGTCTTGACCTGCTCCTCATGACAGTCACCGCAATACATTTCGGGCTGTGCGCTCGGGCTGGCAATCAAGCCCTCGTGTGCTGTCTCCTTGTCAGGCGATTGCACGCCGCCGTGACAGTCCACACAGGTTTGCTTCCCGTGCGCCGTCTGCGAAAACGCATCCAACTCCACAAGGACTTTCTCCCATGGCTCCAACGGAGCCACATCGCCCCCTCAGCCAACCCCTTTGGATTCAGACTCCGCTTCCATCTCCGGCGCCGCCGTCTCGATCAGACGTTCCTTGTCGGTGTGACACGCTACACATTCATCCGCTTCAGGCTGGACCTCGGCAACTGACTCTGTTCCAACCGGCTTCTCCTCCGCCGTAGCCGTCGGGGAGGGGGGATTAGCCTTTCCGCAGGCTGAAAGCAATAAGAAAGCCACAATCAGGATTTTGAGCGCCTTTGATTTCACTACCACCTCACTTGTGTATTTTTTCACAAATATTTTATGAGTTTTACCCTCCCAGTGATAGTGATGGAAATAACGTGACGCTATTTGATTTGCTTATTCTTAAGTATTACTTATGATGAAGGGTTGAATCAAAAAGAGAGACAAATACTCGTCTCTCCCAAGAACTTCAAAAGCGCGGCGCTTTATGGACTGCTGATCTGATTGACGTATTCAATTGCCCCCTGGCAGGCTGGCGCAAGGTAAGGAGCAATGCCCTCGAAAGTAAGCGGCGCCTTCTCTTTGTTGGCTGCCTCGAATGCGCTGGCAAGACACCCCCCGCCGGCGTTGTAGTTGATCAGCGTGAATTTCCACATATCCTCGTAGGAAATACCCAATTGGGCGGGTGTCTTCCTGTCGTTGTAATTCCAGACCACTTGTGAAGCCTGTTCGCAATTTGCCATGAGCGCATGAGCAAAAACGCCGATGCTGAATTTTGCCCGCTCCAGATCGATGCCCAGCGGGCAGGTCTCGCAGGTGGCGTTGACCGCGTAAATCAGCGCCAGCCGCAGGTAGGAACGGTTTCCCTCTCCCATGTAAAGGTATCCCTTGGCGCATGTCTCCGAATTCATGACCAGCGGACAAAACTGCTTGAAGAACGGCGGATTCCACATCAGCGCCGTATCCGCGCCTTGTTCGGTCAATTGACCCAGTCCGATATCGTTTTTACTGGTGCCGGGCCAAAATTGGCTTTCGATGGCAAACAGGTCCTTGAGCAAATGTGCCGGGACCCCCGTTTCCCTCGCTGTATCGAGGATGATCTGATCGAACTGATTTTGCCAGGCGTTGACCGCCTCGCGTGCCGCATCCTGCCCGCAGGCGGATGCGCCTCCGTCCGGCAAAAGACCTCCCTCGGCGCAGGCGCTCACATCCACCGCCTGGTTGCGGATAAGTTGGGCGGCAAGGTAGTTATAGGGAATTTGTGTGCCGAGCGTCTCGCTGTCGGTGGGTGTGCTCAACCAGTTCGGTGGTCCGCCGACCGGCGGCAGAACTCCCCAAGCCTCCACGCAGGTGGCAACCGGCACACCCGCCCACTGACTGCTCAACACGTCCACGAACCAATACACGGGCTGGTCGGGGTTGCCCTGATCGGTCACCGCCACACGGATCTGTGCCTGAAACACCTCACTGCTGTCGCCGTAACTGGAATACGCCCAAAACTGAAGCGTGAACAGGTCTTCTCCGGTCACCGGCAGGCGCAGGCGGCAAACCGGACTGCACGTAAAACTCTGATCTCCATACAACCCCTCGATGCCCGTGATGGAATAGCCCGGCAAAGGTTCGATGCCCGTCAGCACCATGATGGGTTCCGTCTCGCAGATGCTGGTGGAAGAGGAGTAAACCGGGTTGCAGTTTTCGAGCGTGACCTGCACGATGGGGGGTTGTAGTTTTGTGGAAATCTGTTTCTGTGCCGGTTCCTGCCCCACCGCCACCAAGTAGAATCCGTCGCATTTGCTGGTGTCGAACTGTGTGCACGGTTCCTGGGCGATCCATTTATCGTAGATGGTCTTTCCGCAATCCACGTAGATGTCCCCCGGTGTGGGCATTCCCTCATGATCCACTTCGATGCGACATTCCACTTCGTTTTCGCCCCAAGGAACAAGCCACCAGAAATATTTGGTGTAGTCCACGGTGGTGACGGCGTAGCGGTCTGGACCGGGCGGAGAGGCGGCTTGGGAAGACGCGGCAGCCCCAGGTGAGGAAGACGCGAAAACGCTTCCCGCCAGGACGAGGAGCAGGCTCAACGTCAAATGCCTGATCCTTCGCCGAATCCGAATCCTGTCGTCTTGTCTCATGGATAGCAAAAGAGCCCGCCAGCATTATAGCGGACTCTCGACTCTTCGGGGGAAGTTTTCGTTTGCTATTTGGTTACAATTTTCGCTGGGCGGTGTCCATCTCTTCGAGCATTTCGCGGTCGCGCTGGAGGTTGCGGCTGCGGAGGTAGAGGCTGGCGACGTACAGCCCCATGACGAGAAACGAGATGGTGAACCCGGCAATCATGTAGCCGGAGGTGTCGGGGGTGGCGGTTTGAAATAACATGAGGTCTCCTGTTTTGTTACATCGTCACTTTTAACTTCAATTGCTCCACCTGATCCTGCAGTTCACCCAGGCGGATGCGGTTCCAGTACAGGTCAATGAAGATGATGGTGAAGGCGAAGAGGGCGAAGAAGAATGCCACACGCATATCAGCGGTCATGGCGAAACCGCCCTGGGCTTCGGCGTTGGAGCCGCCAATCACCACCGGGTGGATGGTGCGGAAGAGGCGGATGGCAAAGAAGGTGACGGGCGCGCTCAACCCGCCAATGAGGGCATAGACCGCGCCAAAGCGGGCGCGCCGTTCGGGGTCGTCAATGCCCTGACGAAGCATGAAGTAGGCGATGTAGATCAACTCGGTGACGGCGGCGGTGGTCAGGCGCGGGTCCCATGTCCACCAGGTGTTCCAGGCGGGGCGCGCCCAGATGGACCCCAGCACGATGGTCAGGAAGAAGAAGACCAGACTGACTTCGATGGCGGCGACCTGATAGCGGTCCCATTTCAGGTTTTTGGTGACGAGGTAGGCGATGCTGAAGACCGCCGCCAGAATGAAGCCCATCAGCGCCGTCCATGCAGTGCCGATGTGGAAGTAGAAGACGCGCTGAACCTCTCCCATCACCCGTTCGGTGGGGGCGAAGAACAGGGCAAGGTAGGTGGAAATGCCCAGTACAAGGATGGAGAGAACATCCAGAATGGTGAGCATTAAGGGTTTGGATCGCATGGAAACTCCTTGATAAAGATTTTCGATCTATGAATTACGATTTACGATCATTCCTCCACGACATTATCGAAAACCATGAACGCCACAGCGATAAAGATGATGTCGTAGGCGATGAGCAGGCTGAGGGGGGAGAGGATTTCGTCGAAAGGCAGTCCTTCGAGGTAGCCTCCGCTGGCTTTGACAGCCGACAGGATGACGGGAATTACCACCGGGAAGAGCAGGATGGGGAGCAGGATGTCGCGCGTCCGCGTTTGGACCGACATGGCGGAGAGCAGCGTTCCCACGCCGGCATAGCCGATGGATCCCAGCAGGATGACGAACAACAGTCCGGGCTGAAAGAGGTTGATGCCATACAGCACGCTGTAGACCGGCAGGACGATGATTTCTACCACCAGCATGAACGCCAGGTTGCTGATGACCTTGCCGAAGTAAATGGCGGAACGATCTACCGGCGCAAGCAGGAGACCGTCCATACAGCCGCGGTCTTTTTCGATTGCCATCGAGCGGTTGAGTCCCAGGGTGCCGGCAAAGGCAAAGGTTGCCCACAGCACGCCTGAGGTCACCGATTGACGCGTTTTGATATCCAGTTCGAGGGCGAAGTTGAAGATGAGAATGATGAGCAGGGAGAAGACCAGCATTGCCGAGAAGAGTTCGCGTGAACGGAATTCGGCTTGCAGGTCTTTCCACACCACGGCAGAGACGGCTTTGAGGAAACTGCCCGGAGCGGGCTGTGATGCGGGGCGTTGTTCAGTCATGGTTATGCCGCGAGGGCTTCCTTGTAGAAGGCAAGCAGGTTGGTGTTGTGGAGTTGTGCGCGCGCTGCCGAGGCGGCGATGATGCCCCGCGAGAGAATGTCGAAGCGGGTGGCAAGGTCTTCGGCGCGGGCGAGGTCGTGGGAGGTCATGACGACGGTGCGCCCTTTGGCGGCGACGGTTTTGAGCACGTTATCCAGCATGGCGGAGGCATCCTGGTCGAGGCCGGTGTAGGGTTCGTCGAAGAGGATCACGTCGGGGTCGTGCAGAACCGCCCGCCCGATGGCGAGGCGCTGCTGCATGCCGCGTGAGAAGGTGCGGACGAGGTCGCGCCGGCGGGTTTCCAAGCCGACCATTTCTAGAACTTCGGTGATTCGCGCCTGCGGGTTAGCGATGCCGTACATGCGGGCATAGAAGCGCAGGTTTTCTTCGGCGGTCAGGTCGCCGTAGAGCAGGGGCAGATGCGAGACTACGCCCAGCCGGGCGCGGACGGCGGCAGCCTGGTGCGGCAGCGAGTATCCTGCCACCGTTACCTGACCCAGCGAGGGGCGCGAGAGTGAGGCGAGGATGCGCAGGAAGGTCGTTTTGCCTGCGCCGTTGGGTCCGAGCAGGGCAACGAATTCTCCCGGCTGCACTTCGAAATCCACGCCGCGCAGGACGGTTTTCAACCCGAAACGCTTGACCAGTTTTTTTACGATAATCATGTTTTGTCCGTAGTTGGCGGTTTCTACCGCTGCATTTGCGTTGGAGAACGCAAATTACGCGGGGTTTTCGTGATCTACCGACTATATCATTTGCTTCAAAATCTCTTTCAGTTCGGCGCGGCGCTTGTGGTATGCCTCGTCGGAAATCTTTTTGGCGCGGTGCAGGTCGTCGAGGGCGATGATGGCGTCCATGACATCTTCCGAAGAGGCAAATTCTTCATCCTCTTCTTCCTCGTCTGCTTCGTCTTCCTCTTCCGCGCGTTGACGGTCGCGCAGGTAGAGCCATGCGCCTGCCAGGATGAGCGCAACGCCCAGCCCGCCTGCACCAATCAGCAGCGAGGTGTTGGGTGTTGACGCTGTGCCGGTGGATGCGCTCTTCGGCTTGCCGGAAATTGTAAATTCGAGTGTGTCGCCTGCCTGCAAGCCGCTTGCGGTATATGCCTGATAGTTCATTCCTTGAATGTTCTGGGCGGCGTCTTTTGTGATGCGCTCGCCTTTCACTTCCATGCCCTCCGGCACGAAGATGCGGACGGTATCTGCCGCCAGCGCCAGCGGCTGGGCGAGGGAAATTTCTTTGGCCGGCGTCACCGCCGCGAAGGCAAGCAAACCATATGGCTGTTCGCTGGGCGGCATGGCAAAGCCGTCGGATGTGCCGATAAAGCGGGCGCTGTCTTGCATGGCTTCGTAGCCGAGTCCCTCCGCGCCGATGGGGAACTTCAAGAACGGAATCTCTTGCTGCGTGCCCATTGAAACCGAAACAATTTTCTCGCTGGGGTTGCGGAAGGTGTACAACGCCAGGATTTGATACGATGTGTCGCTTTCCACGCTGAGGAACAGACTGACTTCGTCCATGGTCAGCACGGAGGTATCGCTGGTGACTTCGTACAGTACCAGCGGCGGCAGTTCAACGGAAGTCTGCCCAGCCTGCACGATGGCGAATTCCGAGCTCAATGCGATGCCGCCGTAGTTCACATCTGCCAGAAAGATGCGGTTTTCGGGCATTTCGACGTTTTCGAACGCGAACGTACCGTCTGACGTCACTGTGCCTTCGCGCGTCAGTACTTCCTGTGTGCCGGCGCTGGGGTTGGCGAAGTCGTGTTCGTAACCGCGCAGAGTGACGGTCAGATTTTCGGGGAGGTCTGCGCCGGTACGGTTTTCGATGGCGCCGCGAACTGTGCCAAATCCCTCGATGACGACGGCCGTCGTTTCCAGCGTGACCTGAGGCTGCTCTGCCGCTCCGGGCGTTTTATCCGCTGAGGGCGCAGCGGCGTCAGCGGGGGCGGAGGTTTGGGTGGCAGGGACAGGCGTCGGCGGAGCTTGAACCGCTTCGGTTTGGGTGGTGTAGGTCAGCGAGCGCAGGTATTCTGCCACTGCCCACATGTCTTCGTCGGAGAGGTTTTCCCCAAAGGCGGGGATTTGTTCGTTGCCAAGCCGCACGATGCGCGCCAGGGCGACGGTGCTCATGCCTGCCATCTGCGCCTGATTTTTGAAGTAATCGAGGGGGCAGTTTGCGCAGTTGGTTTCGAAGAGTTCTTTGCCGCGGGCGATTTCCTCTTCGGAGGTGTGCAGGGTCATGATGTAGGCGACCACATCCCAGCGCTGTTGATCGTTGAGGCTGGCGAAGGGCGGCATGAAGCGTTCGATCCTGCCGCGGGTGACGACGGTGTACCAGGCGGCGGGCGAGGCGGGGCGGGCAACTTCAGGGAGTGCGAAGGCGGGGACGGTGACGCCCAGTTGTATGCCTTGCGGTCCGTCGCCCAGTCCGGTGGCTCCGTGACAGGGGGCGCATTTTTCCATGTAAATGACGGCGCCGTTGGCGGCGTTGGGAGTGTCTGGCGGGATGAGCGCCAGCGTGGGCATGGGGGTGGGGGGGATGTAGCCGGGCGGCGGTGTGACATCCTCGGCGAGGGTGAGGTTGCAGGCGGTGAGCAGTGTGGCGAGCAGGAGAAGGGTGACGGAGCGTAATTTCATGAAGGGTTTCCGTTGGGTAACGTCCTGAGGGGTTGGCGTTCGAGCCTTCGGGAGGGTTGGTTACGAAAGCGATTTTCCGCAGGATGGGCAGAATTTGTCGGAGGTCAGCACAGGTTTGCCGCATTTGGGGCAGAAGCCTGCCGATTTGTTCTTGCGGGCTTTGCGGCGGGAGGCGATGAGCGATTCGATGTCGTCATCGGTGAGTTCGCGGGGTTTGGCGGAGGCGTCGGCGCGGCGGGCGGCGACGGCTTTTTCGAGGCGCGCTTCGGTATCCTGCGCCGAATCAGTCTGGATGGAGAAGGAATCGATCTTCCGCAGAATATCCGCTCCTTTTTGGAGCAGGGCGGCGCGCTGGAGGGGATAATCTTCTTCGGGGATTTTTCCCAGTTTGTAGTCAAAGTCCAACTCTTGCAGGGCGTTGATCACGCGGTCGCGTTCGGCAAACAGGGTGGAGAGTTCGTGTTCTTCTGCCGTGACGCGGCGTCCGCCGTGTTCGAGCACGGGGGCGTAGAGGTACAAACCGACGAGGATGGCAATTCCGGAGGTCAGCAAAATGGCAGCGATTTCCATGCGTCCTCTATTCGGCGAGCATTGGGTCTATGATGTTTTGAATTTGCTGGAGCGAGGTGAAGGGTCCCACCTGCACGTATTGCAGGATGCCGTCGCGGTCAATGAAGTACGTTTCCGGTACGCCCTTGATGCGGAAATACTGGGAGATGCGCGTGGCGAGGTCGGGACCGTTGGGGAAGGTGATGCCGAATTTTTTCAGGTACACGCGGGCATCGGGTTCTGTATCCACATAATCCACGCCGAGGAAGATGACTTCGCCGGTCGGTTCGTATTGTTCCCAGGCGCGCTGTAATTCGGCGGCTTCCTGCTCGCAGGGTTTGCACCACGAAGCCCAGAAGTTGATCACCACCACCTTGCCGCGGAAGTCCGAAAGTTTTACTTCGCTGGCGCCTTGATATTCGTAGCCTTTGAACAGCGGCAGGGTGAAGTCGTCCACGGCGTGACCCGGCTGGATAGTTCCCTGCTGGGCGCGGCTGAGTCCCATTGCCACGATGACCAGCAGCCCAGCCAGAAATACCCAGATGATGACCTGCACCCAAAGTGGCACGCCCTTGCGGACAGGTGTGGTATTTGTTGATTCCGTCATTGGCATTACTTCCTTTTCTTCAGTTCTTCTTCCATGCGGCGGATGTAATCATCCTGTGGAATCGGCGCCGCTTCTTTCTCGCCGGAGGCGGATTCGACCGCCATCGGCTTGATCCACATCCTGAACCCGCGGAAGAGCAGGAAGACGCCCGCCAGGAAAGCGAGGGCTGGCACAAGGTAGGAGGCGAGGCGGTTCGGCGGTTCGCTCAGTACGCGCGCGCCGTATTGCGTCACGAAATACTGCTTGATTTCCTCTTCGCTTTTCCCTTCTGCCAGCTGCTGACGGATCAACTCCCGCCACTGGCGGCACGCCTCGGTGGGGCAAACGTCCAGCGGCGTGCTTTCGCACACAGGGCAGTACAGGTCCTTGGCAATTTTGTTCACCTCGTCGTCGGTGGGCATATCGTCTTGTGCAAAGACAGCGGCGGCAAAGAGGAGCGAAACAATCAGCACCGCGAGGATTGCCAGCGGTAATTTGTAATTCGCAACTCGTAATTTTCGGTTGTTCAGCATCTATTCCTCACTACTTACCAATTACCCACTAATCCGCCGCGCTGGTTTGCTCCATGCGTTTTCCCGCGCGGACGGTCACACGCTCGGGGTCTTTGTCGGGCCAGGCGGCGGTGATGACGCCCACGAGGAAGAGCAGACTTCCCAGCCACAGCCAGTTGACCAGCGGGTTGACGAAAATCTTGAAAGTGGTGCTTTCCTGGTTGATGGGTTCCCAGTCAATCAGCAGAACATAGACTTCATCCTTGAGCGATGCGAGTTGTCCGGGGATGGTCATGGGCTGCTGGCTGTCGAAGTAAAAATCCTTGCGGGGGTGCAGGTTGCCGAGCAGGTTGCCGTTCCTGTCATACACTTCCACCACCGCCCGCGTGTAGTTGACGCCGGCATCGGGGTTGTCCCACGAGGCAACTTCGCGATACTTGATGGTGTAACCGGACAGTTCCAGCGAATCGCCAATGGCAATGGTTCCCTGGGTTTCCACTTGAAAGAGTTCGATGCCGAGAATGCCGATTGCCATGAGCATCATGCTAAGGTGGATGATGTATCCGCCGTAGCGGCGGCGGTTGCGCCCGGTCAGGTTCCAGAAGGCAGTGAAGAGGTTCTCACCCTGGCTGCGCTGGCGCGCCAGCGCGCCGCGTCCGTACTCGTAGAGCGTCACCAGCATGACCAGCGCGACGAGGAAGAAGCCAATCAGCGCGATGACGTTTTGTGTGTAGGTCAAGGCAAGGACAGCGGTCACAAGTGCCGCGCCCAGAGCGGGCTTCCAGACGGCGCGCCCCAGCGTTTTGACGGTGGAATGACCCCAGGCGGAAAGGGGTGCAACACCCATCAACAGCATGAGCGCAGCAAAGAGCGGGGAGGTGGCGCGCTCATAGAATGGCGGTCCGACGGTCACTTTTTGACCGGTGAACAGTTCCGAAATCAACGGGTAGATCACGCCCCAGAAACACACCACCAGAATGCCCATGAACAGCAGGTTGTTGAGCAGAAACAGCGCTTCACGCGAGAGCATGGAGGTCATTTGCGTTTCAGATTTGAGCATGTCCCAGCGGTAGATGATGAGCGCCACAGACGTAATAAGCGTGATGCCGATGAAGGCGAAGAACAGCGGACCAATGGCGCTCTGGGCGAACGAATGCACGGAAGAAAGCACGCCGGAGCGGGTCAGGAAGGTGCCGAAGATGACCAGGTCATAGGTCAGGATGATGAGCAGCATGTTCCAGTGTTTGAACATGCCGCGCTTTTCCTGAATCATGACGGAGTGCAGGAAGGCGGTGCCGGTCAGCCACGGCATGAATGCTGCAATCTCGACCGGGTCCCAGCCCCAATAGCCGCCCCAGCCGAGCACATCGTATGCCCAGCGTCCGCCCAGCACAAGCCCGGCGGAGAGGAACAGCCACGCCCACAGCGTCCAGCGGCGGGTGATGCGGATCCAGCGGTCGTCGGTGCGGCCGGTGACGAGCGCCGCGATGGCAAAGGCGTAGGGGATGACGAAGGAGACAAAGCCGAGATACAGCATCGGCGGGTGGATGATCATGCCTGGGTGGCGTAGAAGCGGGTTTAATCCCCTGCCGTCCGATGGGCTGAAGAGGATGCTGTTCGCAGGCTGAAGCGTGAAAGCGGAGATATTTCCGTCGAAGGTCTGATACAGCTTGGCAAACGGATTCTCAAAAAAGACGTTCATTCCCAGGAAGAACGCCATCGTGATACCGCCAACTACGATGACCCAGGGCAGGAATTCGCGGTCGCGTTCCCATTTGCGCAGGGTGACCAGCGAGGTGAACGCCGACATCAGCCACGACCAGAACAACAGCGAACCCGCCTGCCCGCCCCACCAGGCGGTAATTTTGAGATAAAGCGGCATCGAGCGGCTGGTCACTTCATAGACGAATTGCACTTCATAGTGGTCGTTGACGAGCAGATACACGAGAACCCCTGCGGTGAGCGTGAGCAGGGGCCAGGTGAGCAGCATGGCGCGGCGGGCGCTTTCCACCAAAGCAGGTCTTTTGTTCAACTCGCCGTACGCGGCGGCAATCACGCTGTAAAGCGCCGCCAAAAACGCTACCATTAAGACGCCGTATCCGAAATCTGCAATCATGAAATCTCCTCGTTAAAAACCCTAAAGGTCTCTGCGACCTTTAGGGCGGTAAAAACTTAATTGCTTGCCGCTTGTTCCGGCACAGCCTCTTCGTATTTGGTGGGGCATTTGAGCAGGAGTTCATCGGCGTAGAAAATGCCGTCTTCGCCCAGTTTGCCGGTGACGATTGCCTGCGCCTCATGGCGGAGCAGGTCGGGTTTGGGACCCACGTAGACGATTTTGAGCCGCGCGCGGGTCGGGTCGAGTACCGCCTGGTGCAAAGCCTCAGCCAGACCGCCTTCGTCGTTGATGAGCGCCGGATCGCCCGGCACGTGAGCCACTTCAAAGGTCAGAGTCAGAGTTTGGGGATCGTATTGGATCGTATCTCCAATCACCGCGCCGGAGACTCGCAGATTCCTGCCCGTCACATCGGAATCTTTTGCTTTGAGTTCGTCAATGGTCAGAAAATATTCCGAGGTTGCTGCGGTGGAAGACCAGATCAAAAAGACCACGGCTCCCAAAACGAGCAGTCCGCCGATGACAAATTTATTCATCTTCATAAAGCGCCTCCGGTCAGCAAATTCGATCTTGAAGTTTTTGTGAATGATGATTATTTTCACATGTAGAGATTAATGTCCAGTGAGAAGGGGGTGAGATAAATGTCATAACTTAATCTGATAAAAGACCTCCGGTTAGAACCACCCCGTTTTTCGAACGGATGGATCACGATGCTTGGCGCCAATCCCGCGAGGTCCGGGGGTTTTATTCCCTCACGCATCCGCTATGATTAAAATCACCTTTTTGTGAAAGGCGACACATTTACTACCCCCTGAAAACCTATTATGTTATACTTTGCCGAACGTGCGAGAAAGTACAAACTTCGTCCATGATGGGCGTTTTCCCGCGAGACATCGGGACTTCGTGAGGTGTCAGAATGCTCGAATACGTTGCAATTGCGTTATTGATCGCTCTGGCGTTGGTGATTGCGCTGATCGCGATCGGTTTGGGGTATTTGTTCGGACCGCGGAAACAATCGGAGGTAAAAGCCCAGCCTTATGAGTCGGGCATCAGTCCGTTCGGTGAAGGGACGCGGCGCATGCCCGTCCGTTTCTATTTGATCGCGGTGCTGTTCATCCTCTTCGATATCGAAGTGGTGTTTTTCCTGCCGTGGGCGATTGTCTTCCGTCAACTGGGTTTGTTCGGGTTGGTTGAAATGATCGTATTCATCGTCATCTTATTGGTTGGCTATGTATACGCGTGGAAGAAAGGAGCCCTGGAATGGGAGTAGAACAAAAACTCGGCAATATGGGCATCGTGACCGCCAAATTGGAGGATGTGGTCAACTGGTCGCGCACGAATGCGATGTGGCCCATGTTGTTCGGTCTTGCCTGCTGTGCGATCGAAATGATGTCGGCGCAGGCGGCGCATTATGACATGAGCCGCTTCGGCATGGAATTGATGCGCGCCAGCCCGCGCCAATCGGACCTGATGATTGTGGCGGGCCGCCTCTCGCGCAAGATGGCGCCCGTGCTGCGCCGCCTGTACGACCAGATGCCCGAACCCAAGTGGGTGATCGCCATGGGCGACTGCGCCTCGTGCGGCGGCGTGTTCAACAACTATGCCCTGGTGCAGGGCGTGGACGAGATCGTTCCGGTGGACGTGTTCGTGGCGGGCTGTCCGCCGCGCCCCGAAGCGTTGATCCACGGCATTATCACCCTATACGAGAAGGTCAAAGGGGAGAAGTTCAAGGATTTGGCGTAGCCGACGTTCTCTCACGTCCACACCCGAGAACGCCGACCAGGCTTTGGGAACATTATGGATCAAAAACTCGAACCCATTGTACAGGCTTTGCAGGAACAATTCGGCGCAACCTGCGAGGAGTTTCGCGGCGAAGTACATGTCTTCATCCCCAGCGGACAAATCGTTCAGGCGCTGACCCTTCTGCGCGACAAGTATGAATTCGAACTGCTCTCGGCACTGACCGCCACCGACTATTACCCGCAGATGATGCCGCGTTTTCACGTCATCTATCAACTGTCTTCGCTGACGAAAAACATCGTCCTGCAGTTGAGAGTCCCGGTCAATGGCGATCAGCCCAGGATCCCGACTGCGGTGCGGGTGTATGAGGTGGCAAACTGGCGCGAGCGCGAACTCATGGATATGTTCGGCATCGAGGCGGAGGGTCACCCCGATCCGCGTAAATTGCTGTTGCCCGACGATATGGAAGGTCATCCGCTGCGCAAGGATTTTCCGCTCGGCTATGAAGAGCCGCAATTCACCTTCAACTTCGAAGAGATTGACCTGCGCAAGCCGTACGCAAAGGATTAGTCATGACCCAGATCGAAGAAGTCCAATACGACCGCTATCGGCATCTGGTTTCGGAACGCGCCTTTAGCGGCGAAACCATGCTGCTCAATATGGGACCTCAGCATCCGTCCACGCATGGCGTACTGCGTCTGCTGCTCGAACTGGACGGCGAGGTGATCGTCAACGCCGTTCCCGAGATCGGTTATCTGCATACCGGCATCGAGAAAAACATGGAAGCCAAGACCTACCTCAAAGCCGAAGTGATGACCGACCGCCTCGATTATATGAACAACCTGGGCAACAACCTCGCCTACTGCATGGCGGTTGAAAAACTGGTGGAACTCGACGTTCCGCCCCGCGCCCAAGCCCTGCGCGTCATCCTGGTGGAACTCCAGCGCATCGCCTCGCACCTGGTCTGGATTGGCACCTTCGGGCTCGACCTAGCTGCGATGTCCATGTTCCTTTACGCCTTCCGCGAACGCGAACAAATCCTCGACATCTTCGAACTGTGTTCCGGTCAGCGCATGATGACCACCTTCATCCGCCCGGGCGGCTTGTGGCGCGATGTGCCGGTCGAATTCGAGACGGCCGTGCGCAATTTCATCCGGAGCTTTCCAAGGCGTATTGATGAATATGAGGCGTTGTTGACGAAAAACCCGCTCTTTCTGGACCGTCTGCTGGGCATCGGCAAACTGGACGCCGCCACCGCCCTCCAGCACGGCGTGACCGGACCGATGCTGCGCGCCTCGGGTGTGAAATGGGACCTGCGCAAAGCCCGCCCCTACATGGGCTACGAACAGTACGACTTCGACATCCCCGTCCGCACCGAAGGCGATACCTATGCCCGTTATCTCGTCCGCGTACAGGAATTCCGTGAGTCGTTGAGGATTGTAGAGCAGGCGTTGAACAAACTGCCAATGGGACCCGTGCGCAGCGACAACCGCAAATTTGTCCCGCCGCCTCGCTCGGAAATCGGCGTGAGCATGGAAGCGCTCATCCATCACTTCAAGTTGTGGACGGAGGGTTTCCCCGCCCCCAAAGGCTCCGTCTACAGCGCAGTCGAATCGCCGCGCGGCGAACTGGGCGTCTATCTGGAAGGCGATGGCGGACCCAAACCGCACCGCGTTCACATGCGTACCCCCTCCTTTGATAACTTGTCCGTTGTTCCCAAACTCGTCAAGGGACATCTGGTGGCAGACCTGGTTGCCATCCTCGCCTCCACCGACATCGTACTCGGAGATATTGACCGATGAGCCTGGCTGAAAAATACCCAAAAGAAGTCAAGCAGATCCTTGCCAAGTACCCGCCGGAGCATAAACGCTCGGCGGTCATGCCGTTATTGTACCTTGCCCAGCGCGAGGAAGGTTATATCACCAAAGCCGCCATGCAGGACATCGCCCACATGCTCGACATCACCGAAACCGATGTCGTCTCCATTGTTGGGTTTTACACGCTCTATCATGACAAAAAAGAAGGAAAATACCGCTTGCAGGTTTGCACCGACCTGCCGTGCGCCCTGCGCGGAGCGGAGGAATTCCTGGAAAACCTATGCGGCAACCTGGGCATCAAAATCGGCGAAACGACGCCGGACGGTCTCATCACGCTCGAGGCGGTCATGTGCCTCGCCGCCTGCGACAAGGCTCCCATGTTCCAGACCCAAGGACCGGACGGCATCAAGTACCATGAGCATATGACCGTGGATAAGACCATGGAACTGATTGAAGCGTTGAAGACATCGACAGGGGAGGCGAAATAATGACACACGTTCTTTTACGCCACCGCGATATTCCCGAAATCAACCGGCTCGAGGTCTACCAAAAGAACGGCGGCTTCGAAGCCTTCAAAAACGCCGTAACGAAGATGAAGCCCAGCGAAGTGACCGAAGTGGTCAAGAACTCCGGTCTGCGCGGGCGCGGCGGCGCGGGCTTCCCCACTGGCATGAAGTGGGCGTTCATTGACAACAAGAACTGGCCCCATTACGTGGTGGCAAATGCCGATGAGTCCGAACCGGGCACCTTCAAAGACCGAGAGATCATGGAGAGCAATCCCTTCCAGTTTTTGGAGGGCGTTGCCATTGCCTCCTATGCCGTTGGCGCCAACGCGGCTTACGTCTATTTGCGCGGCGAGTTCTGGCAGGTTGCCGCTTTCCTCGACGAAAAAATCGCAGAAATGGAGAATGCGGGCTATCTCGGCAAAAACCTCTTCGGCACCGATTACTCCCTCAAAATCCACACCCACCTTGGCGCAGGCGCTTACATCTGCGGCGAAGAGACCGCCATGCTCGAATCCCTCGAAGGCAAACGCGGACAGCCGCGCGTACGCCCGCCCTTCCCACCCTCCTACGGTCTTTATGGCAAGCCGACCATCGTCAACAATGTCGAAACGCTGACCAACGTCCCGCTCATCCTTGCCAACGGCGCCGATTGGTACAAGAACATGGGGACGGCAGACAGCGCCGGCGTCAAAATTTTCTCGCTCTCGGGTCGCGTACGCAAACCCGGCAATTACGAACTGCCGTTTGGCGCCACCTTCCGCGAACTCATCTACACCCACGGCGGCGGCGTGCAGGACTCGCGTAAAGTCAAAGCCATCATGCCGGCGGGCGCCTCGTCCTCCCTTATCCTTGTGGATGACGAAAAAGTCCTCGATACCCCGATGGACTATGCCAGCGTCCGCACCCTCGGCGCGGACCTGGGCTCCGCCTCTGTCATCGTCGTGGACGATACCGTCTCGATGGACTGGCTCATCAACAAAACCGTACACTTCTTCCGCCACGAATCGTGCGGCAAATGCACCACCTGCCGCGAAGGCACCTACTGGATGTCGCATCTTACCGAACGCATCCATGAAGGACGTGCCAGCCGCGCCGACGTGGACTTGTTGCTGAACGTCGCCAAACAAATGCAAGGCAAATGCCTGTGTGCCCTCGGGGAATTTTCCACCATGGCGGTCGTCACCGGCATTGAACGATTCAGACAAGACTTTGACAAAGCAGTGAAGAGTAATTCGTAATTGGTAATTTACTAATTACCAATTACTCTCGGAGAGTTATGACAAAACAAGTCACCTTAACCATTGATGGAAAACAAGTCACGGTTCCCGAAGGGACTGTGGTGGCGGATGCCGCCAAAATGGCGGGCATTGAAATCCCCGTTTTTTGTCATCACCCCAAACTCGAACCGGTCGGCATGTGCCGCATGTGCCTGGTGGAAATCGGTCGTCCCATCCGCGACCGCGCCACCGGGCAGTTCGTGATGGAAAACGGCGCCCCCAAGATCCAATTCATGCCCAAACTCGAAACCGCCTGCACCAACAAAGTGGAAGATGGCATGGTCGTCCTCACACAATCCGCCAAGGCGGTGGAAGGACAGAAGGGAACCATCGAATTCCTGCTCACCTCGCATCCGCTCGACTGCCCCATCTGCGACAAGGGCGGCGAATGCCCGCTTCAAAACCTGACCATGGCGCACGGTCCGGGCAAGAGCCGCTTCCTCTACAACGAGAAAATACACCTCGACAAACAAGTGCCGCTGGGCGAACTCATCTGGCTCGACCGCGAACGATGCATCCAGTGCGCGCGCTGTATCCGCTTTCAGGATGAGATCGCCGGAGATTCGGTCATCGGCTTCGACGAGCGCGGACGCTCCACCCAAATCGTCTCTTTCTCGGACCCCGGGTTTGATTCGGTTTTCTCGGGCAACACCACCGACATCTGCCCGGTCGGCGCGTTGACCACGGCGGACTTCCGTTTTGGCGCGCGCCCATGGGAACTGGATGCGCAGGCTTCGATCTGCACGCAATGCCCCGTCGGGTGCAACACCACCCTCAACACGCGGCGCGAGGCAAAGGCGGGCGGCAGGATCGTGGTCAAGCGCGTCATGCCGCGCCAGAACGAAGAGGTGAACGAAATCTGGCTGTGCGATAAGGGACGCTTCGCCCACCACTATACCGAAGGGAAGAACAGACTCACCAGACCGATGATCCGCAAAGACGGAAAATGGACGCGCGCCTCGTGGGATGCAGCCACCAAACTTGCCGCCGAAAACTTCCAGAAGGCAAAGAAGAACTTCGTCATTCTGGCTTCGGGCAGGTTAGCCAATGAAGATTTATTCAATCTGAAGTCGCTCGCCGAACATTCGGCGGGCAGGGCATACCTGTACACGCACATGGGCGGCGGCGAATTGACCACCCGGGTGGGGGCGGGGGAGGGGACGAACTTTGGCACGATGGGCGCAGGCACGACGATTGTGGTCGTCGCTTCCGACCTGTATGAAGAAGCGCCCCTCTGGTATCTGCGCGTCAAACAGGCGGCGGCGCGCGGCGCGAATCTGATTGTGATGAACGCCCGCGAAACCAAACTGGACCGCTTCGCTTCGTTCGTTGTCCGTTATGCGTACGGTGATGAAGTGAAGGCAGTGAACGACCTTGGCAGGAAGAATAAAGTTGGCGAGTCGTTCCTGAAATCGGACAATGCCGTCATCCTGTATGGCAGCGACGGGCTGGGCGTTACCGGTTCGGCGGCGGTTGCCTCCGCTTGCGCGAAACTATTACATGACAATGGCTTCACCGGCAAACCCAACAACGGTCTCATCGGCGTTTGGGGGCGCGCAAACGACCAGGGCGCCTGGGAGATGGGTTTCCAGGTCGAAGAAGACCTGGCGAAAGCGCTCAAAGGCAAGACGGTGTACATTGCCGGGGCGGATCCGGCAGCCGATGACCCGAAACTGGCAAAGGCGCTCGAAGGAGCGGAATTTGTGGTGGTGCAGGATGTGATGAACACTGCCACGACGGAGATTGCAGATGTCGTCTTGCCGGCGCAGGCATTTACCGAACGCGAAGGCACGCTGACTTCCGGCGACCGCCGCGTGCAGCGTTTTTACCCTGCCGTGCCGGTGACGGGCGAAGCAAAAGCGGATTTTGCCATCACTTCGCAAATTGCCCGTCACATGGGCATCGTGCTGGAGGGAATGTCGGTATCGGCGGTGTTCGATATTCTGGCGGCGTCGGTCAAGTCGTTCGAGGGGTTGACCTATGCCAAACTGGCGGAAGTCCGCCCGCAGTGGCCCATCGTGGGGCGCGGCGATTTGTATTACGGCGGTACGACGTATGAAAACACGCAGGGCATGGGCACGCAGTTGTCGGCGGCGGCAGGGCGCGGGGAAAAGGTGAGCCTCCCGAAGGTCGAGAAAGAGGCGGTTCTCCGTCCCAAAGAGAAGGAGTTGCTGGCAGTGCCTGTCACGAAGTTGTATGACCGCGGCACCACCGTCTTGCCCTCGGAGTTGCTGCATCCGCGCATCGGCGAGGCAAGGGTGGTTCTGCATCCGGAAACGGCGAAAAGCCTGGGCGTGGAGGAAGGTCGGAAGGTGAATGTCAGTTTCAACGGTGTGAGCGGGGAGGCGGTGGTGAAATTGACGGACACGATTTCGATGGGTGTGGCGCTGATCCCGCGTTCGATGGGGCTGGCGATCCGTGAACCTGTGGCGGTAAAGGTGAAATGATGGTATCGGATTGGTCTCTCTGGCTCGAATGGTTAATCAAATCATTGGTGGTGACCCTGGGATTGTTGACGGGGTTCGCCTACCTGACGTGGTATGAACGGCGCGCGTTGGCGCGTATTCAGGCGCGCATCGGTCCGAATCGCGCGGGACCTCAGGGCTTGCTTCAGCCCATTGCCGACGCGGTCAAACTGATTTTCAAAGAAGAGCTTGTGCCTGCCAAAGCGGATAAGATGCTGTTCTTCTGGGCGCCGGTTATTACGATGATCCCTTCGCTCATCATTGCGGCGGTCATTCCGTGGGGACCTGCCATCGAGATGTTTGGGCGCGTCATCCGTCTTTCGATTGCCGACCTCAACGTGGGGGTGTTGTACCTGATGTCTATCGCTTCGATTGCGGTGTATGGCATTGTGCTGGCGGGCTGGTCGTCGAACAACAAATATGCCATGTTGGGCGGTTTGCGTTCCTCGGCGCAGATGATTTCGTATGAGTTGGCGCTGGGGTTGTCGTTTGCAACGTCCATCATCCTTGCCAATTCGATGCGCATGCTGGATATTGTCGAGGCGCAGCGAGGGCTGTGGTTTGTGGTGGTGCAGCCAGTGGGGGCGGTCATCTTTTGGATTGCCACGCTGGCGGAGGTGAACCGCGCGCCGTTCGATATGCCCGAAGCCGAGCAGGAACTGACCGCCGGCTATCATGCCGAATATTCGGGCATGAAGTTCGCCCTGTTTTTCATGGCAGAGTATCAGAAGATGATTGTGGTGAGCGCCATTCTGGCGGTGTTGTATTTCGGCGGCTATCTCGGTCCGTTTGTGGATCGGTTCCCCTGGCTGGGACCGATTTACATGATCATCAAAATCATCCTGCTGTTGTTTGTGATGATTTGGGTGCGCGCCACCTGGCCCCGCATCCGCTATGACCGTCTGATGGCGTTCGGCTGGAAGATTTTGCTTCCGCTTTCGCTGGCGATTGCATTCATCACTGCCTCGGGCATCCTGCTGGCGGAGATGTCTGGCAACCCGTTGTATTTTTGGGCGATTCCGGTGGTTTCGGTTTTGGCTGGTTTATTTACTGTTGCGGTCATTTACCGTGAGTTGAGGAGAAAAGCGTATGGGCGTGTTTGATCCACTGGTTGAATTGCTGCGTGGTCTGGGGACCACGTTCAAGATGGCGCTGGAGAAGCCGGTCACGTATCAGTATCCCGAAGAGAAGCGTCCCGTGCGCCCGCGTTTTCGCGGACGCCATGTGTTGAAGCGCTACGAGAACGGTCTGGAAAAGTGCATTGGATGTTCACTGTGCGCCGCCGCCTGCCCGGCGGATGCCATCTTCGTGGAAGCCTCTGAAAACACCGATGAAAAACGCTTCTCGCCGGGTGAACGATATGCTTCCACCTACGAAATTAACATGCTGCGCTGCATCTACTGCGGCTTTTGTGAAGATGCCTGCCCCACGGAGGCAATCGTGCTGGGCGATAACTATGAACTTTCCTTCTACGATCGCCGCTCGGCAATCTACACCAAGGAAATGCTGCTGGAACCTGTCCCTTCGGTGGAGATGACCACGCCGCGCAAGGTGGAGCCGGGCGTGTTTACACGGTCGGTGCCGGAGATGAAGGATCCTCAAGATTAGTCATTGGGAATTGCCAATGACCAACTTACGCTTGGAAGGCTTATGACCATAAACCTCATCCTCTTTCTCGTTCTCGCTGTGATTGCCGTTGCCACTGCGCTGGGCATGCTGACCAGTCGGAACGCGATTTACTCCGCGCTGTTCCTCGTGTTGAACTTCGTCACGGTGGCGGTGTTCTACCTGTTGCTGGGAGCGCCGTTCATTGCCATGGCGCAGATTACGGTCTATGCGGGCGCCATCATGGTGTTGTTCCTGTTTGTCATCATGCTGCTCGGCGCGGAACGTTTGCCCGATAGCCGCGTGCTTCCCTGGCAGAAACCGCTGGCAATCACGCTGGCGGTGGTTCTGGCGCTGGAATCTGCCTACCTGTTGTGGACCAAAGCGCGTCCTGCCGGGAATGTGCTGCCGCCGGGAGACGAAATCAACACGGTGGAGACTCTGCGCGCGCTGGGAATGACCCTGTTCAATGACTACCTCCTGCCCTTCGAGGTGACGTCGGTCCTTCTGCTGGTTGCCATGATCGGCGTCATCGTGCTGGTTCGGCGAGAGAAAGGCGGGCAAAAATCATGATCCCCGTGGAATATTACATCATCCTCTCGGCGATATTGTTCGCTATTGGCGTGGCAGGCGTGCTCATTCGACGAAACGCGCTCATCATTTTCATGTCCATCGAACTGATGTTGAATGCGGCGAACCTCGCCATTGTGGCGTTCAGCAGCGTTTTCAACTCCTTCAGCGGGCAGGTCTTTGTCTTCTTTGTCATCGCAGTTGCGGCGGCGGAAGTGGCGGTTGGGCTGGCGCTGATTGTCGAAATCTTCAAGACCAAACACAGCATTGACGTGGATCAGATGAGTTCTTTGAAAGGATAATGACCAAATGGTAACTGGTAATTCCTGCTTATCGCTTACCGTTTACTCATTACCGATCTCGGAGAAATTATGCAATTAAGCGAAACGGTACATACAGGATTCTTCTTCCTTGCCCCCTGGCTGGTCTTTGCGCCGGTCATCGGCTTGCTCATCAACATCATCTTTGGCGGCAGGTTCAGCGAGAAGGCGATTGGCACAGTCGCAAGCCTGGCTTCGGGCGCTTCGTTCGTTGTCAGCGTGCTGCTGGCTTGGTCGCTGGCGGCAGGTCACGGCGCGGCGGTGACCGTCCCCTTCCTCGAGTGGATTCACATCGGCAGCCTCGAACTCGACTGGGCGTTTCGCGTGGACTCGCTCTCGACTACCATGATGCTGGTTGTTTCCGGCGTCGGGACTCTCATCCACATCTACGCCATCGGATACATGCACGAGGACGTGCGCTTCAAACAGGACCCCGGACGGTTCCGCCGCTTCTTCGTTTTCCTCAACCTGTTTATCGCCATGATGATGATTTTGGTCAGCGGCGATTCGTACCTGATGTTATTCGTCGGCTGGGAGGGGGTAGGGCTTTGCTCCTTCCTGCTCATCGGCTTTTGGTATGAAATGGATACGCTGGGCAGACCATCATGGGCGAACTCGAATGCCGCTGTCAAGGCATTTGTCACTAACCGTGTGGGCGATTTTGGTTTTTTGCTTGCCGCCTTTACCATGTTCTGGGCGTTTGGCAGTTTTCAGTTTGATGAGGTTTTCGAAGCCGCCCATGCCGTTGCGCCGGGTGTCATTGTGGCAATTACGCTGTTTATGCTGATCGGCGTGGCAGGCAAATCGGCGCAGATTCCTCTCTACGTCTGGCTGCCCGATGCGATGGCAGGTCCCACGCCGGTTTCGGCGTTGATTCATGCCGCGACGATGGTCACGGCGGGCGTCTATCTCGTCACACGCTCGGCGGAATTGTACATGCTCGTTCCGCAGGCGCAGTACATCGTAGCGATGACCGGCGCAATCACCGCTCTCTTTGCCGCCACTATTGCCGTCGGGCAGTACGATATCAAAAAAGTGCTGGCATACTCGACCATTTCGCAGCTTGGCTTCATGGTGGCGGCAGTGGGCATGGGCGCTTTTGTGGCGGGCATGTTCCACCTGGTAACGCATGCCTTTTTCAAAGCCTTGCTCTTCCTTTCGGCGGGCTCGGTGATTCTTGGACTCGAACGCGGGCATCATCACGCGGAGCGGGCGCACGGTCACGGTGACGAGCATGGGAAAGGCAAGAAAGGAAAGCATGCCCTGAGCAAAGCCGCAGGGAAGAAATCAGAAAGCCACGACGAGCATGAGGTTTTCGATCCCGGTGACATGCGCAACATGGGCGGGCTTCGCAAGACCATGCCGATCACCTTTTGGCTGTACATGATCGGTACGCTGGCGCTGGCGGGTATCGTCCCCTTTGCAGGTTTCTGGTCGAAGGATGAAATTCTGCTGGACGCCAAACTGCACTATCCAACCGTGTACGTTCTGTTGAGCATTGCCGCCTTCTTTACCGCCTTTTACATGGGGCGGCAAATCTGGATGGTCTTCTTTGGTGAACCTCGGCATGAAGCCGCCGCCCACGCCGAAGAAAGTAAACCCATCATCACTGTTCCGCTGATGGTTTTGGCGGCGCTTTCCCTGCTTGGCGGGGCGCTCAACCTGCCGTTCGAGGGGTTCCATCAACTTGGTCACTGGCTGGAATACACCCTCAAAGAAGTAGAGGCGCTTCCGCTCAACCTGCAGGTAGCAGGGATTTCGACCCTCCTGGCGCTGTTCGCCATTTTCCTCTCCTGGCTGATTTACGGGCGTAACCCGCTTCGAGCTGGTCAACCTGACCCGTTGAAGAAACCACTCGGCTTCATTTTCACAGGCATGGAAAACAAATGGTTCGTGGATGAAGGCTACTTTGCCGTCATCATCAACCCGTTCAAAAAATTGTCCCAGTTCCTTGCTGATGTCATTGACTGGCGATTCTGGCACGACTGGTTTCACGAAACCGTTATTGCCGGTACCTACAACTGGCTGAGCAACACTGCCCTCAATGTGTATGCCGACCAGAAAGGCATTGACGCCTTTGCAAACTGGCTGGGAACGGCAACCCAGTCGTTGTCTGGCGCCCTGCGCAAGGTCCAGAATGGATTCGTGCGCTCGTATGCGCTCTCCGTCCTGCTGGGCGTTGTCCTTATTCTTGGATATTTGATTGTGAAATAGGAGAAGGTCCGTTCATACGTAGACCTTCAGCCTGCGACCTTCGATCTAAAGGATTGAACATGGAATTTCTTTTGCAACCTCTCACTTTGCTGACCTTCTTTCCGCTGTTAGGCGTTCTCGTCATCCTCTTCATCAATGCCGAAGCAAAGAACATCATCCGCTGGGTGGCGCTGGTGACCTCACTCATCACCTTTGGCATCTCGCTGTGGGTGTTGACGATGTTCGACGCCTCGAACGTGAACCTGCAACTGGTCGCCCGTTACGATTGGATCACTGTCGCCGGTTGGAACATCCAATACTTCCTCGGCATTGACGGTTTGAGCATCCTGCTCGTTCTGCTCACTGCGTTCCTCACACCCATTTCCATCCTCTCTACCTGGACTGCCATCGAAGAACGCGTCAAAGACTTCATGATCTTCTTCCTCCTGCTGGAAGTAGGCATGACGGGCGTCTTCCTGGCGCAGGATCTGTTCCTGTTCTACATCTTCTGGGAATTCACCCTCGTACCGATGTACTTCCTCATCGGCATCTGGGGCGGGCCGCGCCGCATCTACGCCGCCATCAAATTCTTCCTCTACACCATGGCTGGCTCCATTCTCATGCTGTTAGCCATCCTGTGGCTCGGCATCTATGGCGGCACCTTCTCCGTGCCCGACCTGGTGGCGCTGGGAAGCATCCCGGCAGACATTCAATGGTGGCTGTTTCTGGCGTTCACCGCCGCCTTCGCCATCAAAGTGCCCATGTGGCCCCTGCATTCCTGGCTGCCCGATGCCCACGTCGAAGCGCCGACCGCCGGTTCGGTCATCCTTGCCGGCGTTTTGCTGAAGATGGGAACGTACGGTTTCCTGCGCTTCAACATCCCCCTCTTCCCCGAAGCCACTGTGAAAGCCGCCCCGTGGATCGCGCTCTTCGCGACCATCGGCATCATCTACGGCGCCATGGTCTCCTATGCCCAAAGGGACGTCAAGAAACTGGTTGCGTATTCCTCCGTCAGCCACCTGGGATTCGTAATGCTGGGTCTCTTTGCCATCAACCCGCAGGGCATTGCCGGCGCCATTTTGCAGATGATCAACCACGGTCTCAGCACGGGAGCGTTGTTCCTCCTCGTGGGCATGATCTACGAGCAGACCCACACCCGTGAAATCAACGTCTATGGCGGTTTGTGGAAAATCACCCCCATCTTTGGCTCGATCATGCTGATCGTTTCACTCTCCTCGATGGGCTTGCCCGGCTTGAACGGCTTCGTGGGCGAGTTCACCATCCTCTTGGGCGCGTTCGGCTCACAAGCCATTGGCAACACCGCCTATGCCATCATCTCGGCGCTGGGCGTCATCATGGCAGCGGTGTACATCCTCTACATGTTCCAGAAGATGTTCCTCGGTCCGCAGGGCGAGATCGTGGACGAGGTCAAACAGCACGGTCATGCTTTGCGCGACCTGAACTGGCGCGAAATCGTCACCATCGTCCCCATCCTCCTCTTCATCTTCTGGATTGGTCTGTATCCCAAGCCCTTCTTTGCCCTCATGGCGCCGGCGGTTGAACATCTCGTCGGAATGCTGCCCCTCCCGTAACCTCTAGCCATAAGCGATGAGCCTGCCCCCTTCTGCTAACCGCTGAAAGCCGACCGCCTATGAACCTGACACCTCAAGATTACCAAGTTCTCATCCCCTACATCCTGCTCACCGCCTGGGCATGTGTTCTTCTGCTGGTGGATCTTTTCATCCCAAAGGAGCGCAAAAGCCTCACCGCTTTGCTCTCTGCCCTGGGGCTGGCGATCACCCTGGGCGTTACCCTCTCGCAGGTTGGCATCGCGCAAACGGGTTTCTTCGGTATGGCGGCGCTCGATGGATTCTCGACCTTCGTCAACGCCCTGCTGCTCCTCAGCGGCATCCTCGGTATCGCCCTCGCGCACGGCTACGTCAAGCGTCTGGGCATCGAGCGCGGCGAATACTACACCCTGCTCCTCTTTAGCATCAGCGGCATGATGCTCATGGCGCAAGCTACCGACCTCATTATGGTTTTCATCGCCCTCGAACTGCTCTCCATCCCGTTGTACGTACTTGCCGCCTTCGCCCGTCCCCGCGTCAGTTCGGAGGAAGCCGGCATGAAATACTTCCTGCTTGGCGCTTTTGCCACAGGATTTGTCGTCTATGGGACTGCTCTCGTCTTCGGCGCGACCGGCTCCACCAACCTCTACGCCATCCTGGCTTCCGCCTCAAACGGGACCTCCACCCTGCTCCTGACCATTGGGGCGGCTCTCGTCCTTGTTGGCTTTGGCTTCAAGGTTGCCGCCGTTCCCTTCCACATGTGGACGCCCGACGTCTATCAGGGCGCGCCGACGGCAGTCACCGCCTTCATGGCATCGGGCGCCAAAATTGCGGGCTTTGCGGCTTTGCTGCGAGTGTTTGCCACTGCCTTCCCAGCGCTTGCTGTGGATATGACCGATATCCTCTGGGCGCTTGCCGCACTGACCATGATCCTGGGCAATATCGTTGCCATCTCTCAAACCGACATCAAACGTATGCTGGCGTACTCCAGCATTGCCCACGCCGGTTACATCCTCATGGCATTTGTACCATACGGAAACCCTGCCGTGCGGGAGGTATCCATTGCCGCAGGATTGTTCTATCTCGTTGCCTACGCCTTCACCAACTTTGGCGCCTGGGGTGTGGTAATTGCCCTCGAAAAGAACGAAGAAAAAGAACTTGCCATTACAGACTATGCCGGTCTTGGACGCAAGCATCCCGCCCTTGCCGCCGCCATGACCGTCTTCATGCTCTCCCTGATAGGGTTTCCTCCCACACTGGGGCTGGTGGGTAAGTTTTATCTGTTCCGTGCGGTCATCGCCGCCGGTTTTACCGGGCTGGCCATGATCGGCGTACTCACATCGCTCATTTCCGCCTACTACTATTTACGCGTGGTCGTCACCATGTACATGAAAGACGGCGAGCCAACCGTCGAACGCGAAACCTGGCTGGGACTTGCCACCGGCGTGACGGCGGCGGTCACTGTGGTTGCCAGTCTCGTGCCGCAATCCCTGTTCGCTTGGGCGAGTGAGGCGGTATTGAACTTGTTCTAATGACCGCAGACCTCCGAGTGCTCGAAGAACTCGGAGGTCTTTTCTTGGAATCAAAACGGGACGATGACGGATCACAGTCCCGTTTTGATTGACACCGCGCTCGAAATGGCTCGAACGCCGACAGTTCAACAGCGGGTCCCGTTCGATGGAATTGGGGTCATAGCGGTCGTCCATTCCTGCGTCATTTTGCCTGGGTATAATCGCGGCATGCTCAAAGCCCTCATCTTCGACTTCGACGGTCTCATCCTTGATACGGAAACCCCCGAATACCTGATCTGGCAGAATATCTATCGCGAACAGGGATTCGAACTCCCGCATGACGAATGGGGAAGAATCATCGGCGGATACGGCCTCTCGAACTTCGACGCGGCGGAACATCTCTCGCGTCTGACTCAGGGACGGTTGGATTCTGCCTCCCTGCGCTCCCGTCACCAACTGGAGAGTTTTTCCGCCATCCAGCGTGAGACTGTTTTACCCGGCGTCATGGATATGATCCACGCCGCGCAACGGCACGGGCTCAAACTGGCGATCGCCTCCAGCTCGCGGCATGACTGGGTGGATGGGCACGCAAAACGGCTCGGTATCTTCCAGTATTTCGATAAAGTCATCTGCGCGGACGACGTGGGCGTTGGCAGGACCAAACCGAACCCGGATCTGTTCCTTTTGGCGCTGAATCAGTTACAGGTCCGGAAGAATGAGGCGGTTGTCTTCGAGGATTCCCCGAACGGTGTGACGGCGGCAAAACGGGCGGGCATCTTCGTGGTGGCGGTTCCCAACCCGGTCACAGCCAAACTGCGGATCGAAGGCGCAGATTTGATGGTGACATCCCTCTCAGATTTACCTTTCTCAGCGTTGCTGGATAAAGTACAATGAGTTTGGATTCGGAGGTCCCCATGACGACTCAAAATTTCAAATGGCAAATGCTGACCGCGAAATATGCGTTCCCTGAAACATGGCGCAGTGTGTGGCAGATTGCCAATTCGGTGATTCCATTCTTCCTGGGGTGGTATTTGATGTATCGAAGCCTCGAGATCGGTTACGGGTTGACATTGCTGCTGGCAGTGCCGACCGCGGGCTTCATGGTGCGGATGTTCATCATCTTTCACGATTGCTGTCACGGCGCGTTCTTCAAATCGGTCAAGGAGAACGACCGCCTCGGGCTGGTGCTTGGCGTGCTGGTGCTGACACCGTTCTATCAGTGGAAACACACTCACGCCATCCATCATGCGACCGCCGGCGATCTCGACCGACGCGGCGTTGGCGACGTGTACACGATGACTGTGGACGAATACCTGCGGGCGCCGTGGTGGAAAAAGACGGGATACCGCATCATGCGCAGCCCGTTCATCCTGTTTACGATCGGGTCCATGATCGTTTTCGTCCTGACGCACCGATTCTGGGAAAAGAACGCCGGAAAACGCGAACGCAGCAGTGTCATCTGGACGAATATTGCCATTGCCGCGGTGGTCGGGTGGATGGCGCTCGAAATCGGCTGGACGGCGTTCCTGCTGGTCGAACTCCCCATTTTGTTCTTTGCCTGCAGCGCGGGCGTGTGGTTGTTCTATGTACAGCACAATTTCGAGCCGACCTACTGGGAACGCCATGCCAACTGGGATTTCTTTCGCGCCGGCATGCAGGGCAGTTCGTTCTATAAAATGCCCAAACTGTTGCAATGGTTCACGGGCAATATCGGCTTCCATCACATCCATCACCTCAGCCCGAGGATACCCAACTATAAACTGGAACAATGCCACAAGGAGAATCCCGAATTCCACGTCGAACCCTTGACGATCCGCAAGAGCCTGAAGTCGCTTTACTTCCGTTTGTGGGATGAGAAGGAACAAATGCTGGTGGGATGGGATGCCCTGAAGAAATACAGGCCCCAGCCTGTGCGGGTCAAGACATAGATGAACAAAAGCGTCCCGAACGTTCAAGATCTTCGAGACGCTTTTACTACAAAATCATCTCAAAAATGTCACCCTGAGCGCAGCGAAGGGTCTCTACGGCCAAAAACAAGATACTCTTCGGTCGCAACCACCGCTCCTTCAGAGTGGACAGGGTATTTTTGAGACAAATTCTACTTGAAAGAAGCCGCCGCCTCTTCCACCGTGTCATACACCTCGATAAACTGCGAAATGCCCGCCACCTGCATGATCTCGCACATGGCTGGCGCCGCTCTGGCAATCTTGAGGTGGTTGCCGTTGTCGGCTTGCGCCAGAATTTTGTGAACAACGATCAGCGCCCGCAAGCCGATGCTGGTCATCGAGTCGATGCGGCTCAAGTCAATGACCAGATTCCGCGTGCCGTTTTCATATGCCTCTTTTGCCAATTGCTCGAGTTCCGAAAAATTGCCGAGGTGAATGCGTTCCTCGAGACGAAAAACCGTCACGGGAACCCGCTTTTGAATTTGCGAGATGGTTACCAGCGCCATATCTGTCCTTTTGCCGCCCAATGATACTACAACCTTGCTGTGATAATCGGGCGGCTAGCAAACCGCTTTCATGAGGGGGATTTTGCGAAGCAAGCGGATCGAGAGGAAGGACGCAGCCGTAGTCAGCGCGGCGACGAGAGGAATATACACCAAGCCATGTGCATGATACCCCGGCAGCCAGTTGACCAATATGCCGTTGCAGATTTCGTGAATCAAATACATGCCGAAACTTGCCTCCGCAACCAGCAAGATAAGCCTGTTTGAAGGCAGCCGGTTGGACAGGTTTTTTGCCAGCAGGAAAACCAGGATGGAAATCAGAAAGGTGAGGGGACCGCGCTCCGAGTTGATGAAGTAATTCTTCATGACCCCAAGCGTGCTGACGGCATAGTAGTTCAACCCTGCGCCAACCGCCACCAGTGCAATGATGGCGCTAACGATCCAGCCGTTGTCCAGCCGTATGTGAGCGGCATAATTGTCAATGACGTATCCAGCGATGAAATACACCATGAGCCACGGGAAGAGCTTAAACCACTCCATGTTGAGCTGATAGACATCCTCTGCAAAGTACGCAATCTGTTGCAGTAAAAAGAACGGGAAAGACAGCCCCAGAAGTATCGCCAGATCACGCCCGTTGGGTTTTTCACCTAGAATGAACATATTGATGAACGGCGCAAAGACCATCAGACAGGCAAACACAGACAGATACCACAGGTGAGGGGCTATATACCCATCTACGACGATCAAGGCTTTTAGCGTCCACAGCACCGTTTGCCTGTCCATGCCGTAGAGCATATATACGCCCAGATAGGCCAGGTTCCAAAACAGGATGGGTGGAATCAGCCGCACCGCCCGTTTCTTATAGAAAACCGCCAGTGGATAAGGTTTACCCAGCAGCAGCGCGCCCGACACCATCACAAATACCGGCACTGCCGCTCTTGCCGGCGTTCCGATAATATTCGAAAGCCACCATTCGGCTGTCCGTACGTTCCCCTGGTCGTAAAAATCCACGATCACATGCCCTGTGATGACCGCCAAAATGGCAAACACGCGCAGATAATCCAGCCAGACCTTTCTTTGGTACGTCTTGATGACCTCTAGCGCGTTCGATGTCGCCGCTTCCGACCCCGCCTCAGCCTGACCCTCCGAAGTGACCCATGGCCCCCCTTCACGGTTCACAGAAGGTTGAACTTCTTCCAGCTGGTTTGGGCTTGAGCGGATGAAACGCTGAGGCATTTGCTTCTCCTTGGGCGATTACTTTCACACGACGAAAATCACCCAAAAAAGTAACCCGCATACAAAAACTCCCGTCAGCCTTTCGAACCAGACGGGAGTCCTTCGTAATTTACTAACCACCAAGTACAAATTTTTACCCCCCGCCCTCACCATACAACTTGCGGTGGACAACGCTCAATGCCCGCACCTGCTCCGCTGCATGATACGATGACCGCACCAGCGGATTCGATTCCACCCATTTGAACCCAATCGAATAACCATACTCCCGCAGTTCGGCAAATTCTTCCATCGTGTAATAACGCGCAATCGGCATGTGCTTCTTGCTCGGCTGCAGGTACTGACCGATGGTCAGAATATCCACGCCCCACGAGCGCTGATCGCGCATCACGGCTTTGATTTCGTCCATCGTCTCCCCCAGCCCAACCATGATGCCCGACTTGGTCAGCACCTCGGGGTCGAGTTTCTTGGCGTTGCTCAGGGTTGCCGCCGCCCACTCGTAATGATCCTGCGGCTGGACGGTTTTGAACAACCGCGGCACGGTTTCCACATTGTGGTTCAAAATTTCCGGGCGGGCGTCCATCACGATTTTCAGCGCCTCCAGCGAGCCTTTGAAATCGGGAATCAGCACTTCGATGGAGCAGCCCGGCAGCAACTCGCGAATGCGGCGGATGACCATGGCGAAAATCGGCGCGCCCCCGTCGCGCCGCTCATCACGGTTTACCGACGTGATCACGGCGTGCTTCAAATTCATCGCTTTCACGGCTTGCGCCACCCGTTCGGCCTCGCCCCAATCCAGCAGGGCAGGTTTGCCGTGTTTCACATCGCAAAAGGCGCATGTGCGCGTGCACACATCGCCGAGCATCAAAAACGTGGCAGTGCCGCTCCCCCAGCACTCGCCGAGGTTGGGGCACATGGCTTCCTCGCAGACCGTGTGCAGTTCCTTTTTGCGCATCAGGCTGTGAAGCCATTCGTACGTCTTGCCCGAGGGTGCGCGCACCTTGATCCACTCGGGGCGGCGCAGCGGGCGGGAGTCGGTTTCGGGGATGATTCGGTCTCTCGTAGGTGGTGTGGCAGGCATAAAGTCCTTTTTGAAGCGTTATTTTATCTTCCGTACTTTCAATCGTAAACCCTTCACTTCGACGACTTCCACGTGGTCTCCCTTACGGATTTTGTCGGACGCCTCCGCCTTTTCCGCGCTCCACAACTCGGACTGCAACTGCACCTGACCGCCCGCTTCACCCCAGCCGACAACGATTCCCGTTTTCCCAACATACGCCTCCGCCCCGGCGCTGACCGGCTTGCGCAGGGCGCGCAGCGCAAACATCAGAATGGCGAAAAAGAGCAAGCCAATGGTGACGCCCGTGCCGACCACCAGCGACACCGATACACGCTGGAACTCCGGCACGCCCGGCGAGTTGAACAATACCAACGCGCCGACGATGAACGACGCCACCCCGGCGGCTGTAAGCGCCCCGTGCGTGGGCGCTTTGATGTCGAGGATGAACAGCACAAAGGCGGTGATCAGAAACAGAATGCCAAACCAGTTGACCGGCAACAGCCCGATGCCATAGAGCGAAACCAGCACGGCGATGATGCCGATAAATCCAGCCACCCACCCGCCGGGGCTGGAGATTTCGATCAGAATGGCGGTGATGCCGACAGAGAGCAGGGTGAAGACGATGTTCGGGTCGGTGAGGAAGAGCAGGAACTGCTCGATCAGGCTCATGCGGAAGGGTTCCGCCGCAGCGTCGGCGGTATGGAGCGTGCGCGGACCGTCGTTCATTTGGACGGTGAAGCCGTCCAGCGCTTCGAGCAGGTCGTCCACATTATCCACCACAAAGTCAATCAGGTTGGCTTCCAGCGCTTCGCTGGCTGTGAGCGCTTTTGCCTCGTCCACCATGGCTTCGGCAAGGGCAAGCGCCTGCTCGCCGCGCGGACGCACCAGGTCGCGGATGGCGGCTTTGGTCAGTTCACGGGCTTTGGCTTCGGCGGTGGCGGTCAGGTTTTCGCCGCTGCTGTCAATGGGGCTGGATGCGCCGATGGAGGTTTCCGGCGCCATGGCAGCCGCATGACCCGCCAGGGTAATCATTGCACCCGCGCTCGCGGCGATGGCGTTGCGCGGCGCCACATGGACAACCACCGGCACTTTGCTGGCGCGCATCTCGTTGATGATTTCGAGCATGGTATTCAGGTTTCCGCCCGGCGTGTTGAGTTCGATGATCACCACCTCGGCGTTACGTCGTTCCGCGGCTTGAATGCCCCGTTTGATGTATTCCAGCATCGGCGGCATGATGGGTCCCTCGGCGGTCAGCACCACGGCGAGAGGTCTGTCGCTTTGGGCGGCGGCGGGCTGAACTATCAGAGAAAGCGAGGCGAGCAGGATGAGTGTCAGTCCGAAGATTCGGCGAATGGTTTTCATCATCTGATGGGTCTCCGTCTTTTTCATTATAACGTCTGTGACGGAGACGGGGGACGCGGTTTTAAAACTCAACCAAACGCGCGCCGCGGTCGTGAGGAGTTTCTATGTCAGCGTCAGGTAGATTGTGCGAATGCTGAGGATGACAATCAGCGCCCCGACGAGAATCATCAGGGATTTGAGGGGCAGGCTCTTCGTCACGCGAGCCGCGAGCGGGGCGGCAATGACGCCGCCGATGAGCAATCCCAGAATGATCTGCCCGTAGTGCGAAAAGGTGAGCGTCAGTACAAAAATCACCGACTCGGCAAAGGTCACGAAAAACTCCGAAAAGTTGACCGAGCCGATTGTCAGCCGCGGGTTTTTGCCCCGCGCCACGAGCGTCGTCGTTACCACGGGGCCCCAGCCTCCTCCTCCGATGGCATCGCAGAATCCGCCGACTAATCCGAGAACGCTGACGCGGGCGGTGTGCGTCCCATCGTTGATGTGACCGTCGTTGCGGAATGCCTTGTAGATGATGTACGCGCCCATCAGAAGCAGGTAGCCTGCGATATAGGGCTTGATAACATCGCCGTCTATTGATGTGAGCAGGTAGGCGCCTGCCACGCCGCCGACCACGCCTGGGATGAGCAGGCGTTTGACCAGTTTCCAGTCAATGTTGCCCAGCTGCCAGTGTGCCGCGCCCGAAACGCCTGTCGTCACTACCTCCGCCATGTGAACGCTTGCCGAAGCCGCCGCAGGGGGGAGCCCCAAACTGAGCAAAAACGTGTTCGAACTGACGCCATATGCCATGCCCAGCGCCCCGTCAATGATTTGCGCCACAAACCCCACCAGCACATACAGAAGAATAGATGGATCCATGTTGTTACTCCTTTGAAATGATCGGTTATTGCTTTGTTGCAAAGATGGCCAAAGGTATGGATCATCGCCTTTTCCCTCACCCCTCACCCCTTGCCCCTCTCCCAGCGGGAGAGGGGTTGGAGTGAGGACGAATAGTTAAACCATGTGTTTGCAACCGAGCAATCGGTTATTTTTACTTTCCTGCTCTTGTTTCTCTAATATCTATAAATCCTATAATATTAATATACTTTTCAGACAAGAAAGAATGCCCTATTCGGGTTGTTTACTGATGTTACGCACGATTGACTTGCTTCTGCATTTTGACCGCAGACGGCTGACCACCGTGTTTATTCACGAGTCAGTTGTCGGCGGCAACCGTTGAATTGACTTTGAAACCGAGGCGCGACTTGACAACTGCGTATCATTAGTTATTTACTTGCGATCAGTTCGTCAATCCCAGGCTTTTCCGGACTTCGCTCTGCCGTCTGGTCAAGTTGGCCAGCGAGGTGTTGTCGAGAATACCGACAATCGCATTGCGCACGTCACCCATCACCATCCGCAGACCGCAGGTCGCCTCATCGGGGCAGCCGCACGGCTCGTATGCCATCTGGCTCACGCACCGAATCGGCGCAACGGGTCCATCCAGCACGCGGAAGACCTGCCCCAGCGTGATTTCATCGGCGGGCTTTGCCAGATAATAGCCGCCGCCGATGCCCATTTTGCTATGCACCAGCCCTGCATTCTTGAGCGCCAGCAAAATCTGCTCCAGAAATTTGGCGGGGATCTGTTCCTTTTGGGCGATTTCCCGAATCTGGGTCATGCCAGTGGGGGAGTTCTTTTGCGCCTCCGCCAGGCTGATCATGGCTCGCAAGCCGTATTCGCCGCGTTTGGAAAGTCTCATCTGTGTCCTATAAATCCTATTGAATTGCTTATATTTTAGCGAACTCACGCAAAACAATCAAGAGGACGTTGGTCATTCATTCTCCCAACTCGACAACTTCCACATCTCCCAGCGCCTTGCAGACATCCTTGCTCTTCATGATGATCGCCACATTGCGGACTCCGGACCCGATGGAGATTTCCTCCTCCCTCAGAACAGACGCATCCATCAGGACCCGAACCTGATTCCTCACCCCAAACGGACTCACCGTCCCGATGCGATATCCCGTTACCTCCAGCACCTCCTGCTCGGTTGCCATCCGCACGCGCGAGCGTTTCACCAGTTGACGCAGTTTCTTCCAATCCACCTGCGCGGGTCCTGCCATGAGCACCATCACATATTCACCCGCCCGCACTTGAAACAAAATGCTCCGCACAATCTGTTCCGGGCGCTGGTTTCGGGCAGCCGCCGCCTCCTCAAAACTGGAGACAGGGTGCTCGTGTCGAAAGAGGCGGTGGGGAATCCCAAGTTGTTCCAATGCGATACTAGCGGGAGGTTTATCCATAATCTTTTCTCGTTTAGGATTTACGCACAATCGAAGTTCTCCCCTGGCGCTTGCCCGCCAGGACAAGTGTAACGTCGCTTACGCAACCCGCGCGTTAGCGAACGCGCTCTCCGTAAGGTTTTGCGGAAGTCCAATCGTTCTCTGTGTCTCTTTGGCAAAATTTGTCGTGTAAAATCACGCCATGTCCAAATTCAAATCACCTCTCTCTTTGTTCCTGATGTCGGTAATTCTAATCGGTCTGCTGGCTTTATTCGGACCCGAAGAAAAAGTGCTTGGCGCCAATGTGCGCGTCGTGTACCTGCACGGCGCATGGGTGCTGGCGGCGGAACTAGCGTTCCTCGCGGCGGGAGTTGCCGGTGGGCTGGCGTTGGCTGCCAAGCGAGACCTGTTCCACCACTGGTCTGCCGCGCTCGGGCGGACGGGCATCGTCTTCTGGGTGACCTACCTCCCACTTTCGCTGTGGGCAATGCAGACCAACTGGAACGGTCTCTTCCTCGCCGAACCGCGCTTCCGCCTCGCCCTCATCTTTGCTGTGACGGGTGTGCTGTTACAGGCCGGCTTGTGGCTCATCAACACAAACTGGATCACCTCGCTGGCGAACGTGCTCTTCATCATCGTTCTGCGCGCCGTTTTTGCAGGCGCGGAGAACGTCATGCACCCGCCGCCCTCCCCAATTTTCAATTCGGGAAATTTCGTTATCATCGGGTTCTTCCTCGCCTTGATCCTGCTCTCTCTGCTGGCGGCATATTTTCTGATGCAGGCGTTCTTGAAGAGCCGGGCATAATTATCGCTACGCGCCTTTGGGAAGGATGAGCCTGCTTCTCGAAGACCGCAATGACGGATACCCCCCCTATGCGCTTGCGATTTCAACTCATCATTTTCATGTTCCTCCGCGCCATCCTGAACACCATGCACAGGAGGGTATATCCGTTTTTAACGGTCTTTGCGCGCGGATTGGGCGTGGAAATCACCACGCTTTCCTATGTGGTCATTTGCTGAGACGCAGGATCGGCGCATTGCTCGCGGCATTCGTCTGTCAGAGATTCGGTTTCCTGCCTGTGACGTTGATCGCGGTTCTGTTCAGTGTATGCGTCCTGTTGGCGCTCGGCGAATTGACAAGGAGAGTTGTGATCCTGCCGCGCCTCATGGCGCGAATACGGCGTTCCGAAAGCAGTGAGGCATGATGATCCTGTTGCTCTATGCATTCTTTCTGTTTCTTTTTCTTCTGGGTTTGTTGTGGATTCTCGTTCCGGCATGCTTTGGACTTCCCTCCATTCCCACAAAGCCCAACCGCATCCGCAAAGCCTTGGAACTGGTCAACCTGCAACCGGAGGAGGTTCTCTTCGATCTCGGCGCGGGGGATGGACGCGTGCTCCTGATTGCCGCAAAAGAGTTTGGTTCGCGAGCCGTCGGCATCGAGGTGGGACCTGTCCAATGCGCGCTGATCTGGTTGAGGGTCGTTGCGAGCGGATTCGGGGCGAGGATAAAAATTCGATGGGGGAACTATCTCAAGTCAAGTTTGAATGAAGCGGATGTCGTCTTTATCTATGCCACATCGCGGGAGTTGGTGAAACTCGCTCCGCATTTGCAGAAACAGATGCGGGCGGGAACCCGGCTTGTTTCAATTGCGGCGGATTTCCCCGTATGGGAGCCGTCCGTTTTCGACGAGGAAAGTCTGATCTTCGTTTATGAGATGCCGCCCCGCGAGGGAAGTTTGACAACGTATCTTTTGAAGAAGGCGGATTAGCATTACGGCGCAGGTGGCGCAGACGTTAGCGAACATCAGCCTGCGCTGAAGCCCGCGCGCTGAGCAAGTTGCGCGTTCCCTTCGGGGAAATGGATTGGGTTGTCACTTGTCTTTTAATTGCTTCAGGCGCTTTTGCAGGTCGGATTTTCTTATCGTAGAGAGCGTCTCGTGCGCATCACCCTTGAAGGAGGTCGGTGGAGGCAGACCCCGCCGTTCTGCCTGACGCCGTGCACGTTCATGGTTCATATCGGCGGGAAAGTATAAAATTTCCTTTCCCTGCGCGTGTCCTGCGAGCATTTCGTCGAGGCTGATATCTCCGCCGCCGATCCCCACCAGAATGTCGCTGCATTCCACCATTGCCCTTGATGTGGGGGAAAGTTCGTCGGAACCGGGTAATTTTCCGCCCCATTGCGCATCCTCGATAAAACAGATGTAGTCCACCGCGTCGCTAATCCCCTCGGGATGCTTCAGCGCCTGTGTGGAAACGATTCCCACGGTGGTGAACCCCATTGACTTCGCCAGGGGATAGATTGCGCCGATGCCGACGCTGGTCGCGCCAATGTTGACGATTGTCGTTTGGGGGGAATAAGCGGCTAAAACGTCCCGCGCGATGCGCAGCATTTCCTGTTCGTTCTCGTATCCCAAGCCTGAAAATCCGTAAAAGGTGAGCATGGTTTTTCCCAAGCCCCTGATAAATGCGGATGCCTGCTCGGGGGTCATGCTCCATCCGACGATGCGGTTCTTTCCGCGGAGTTGAAGTTTGAGACGGGTAATGAGTTGACGGAGTGTGATCAAGGAAAACCTCTTTCGCCCACGGAATCTATGATGTCTCCTTCAAAAACGCGTCTGCGAATGATTCGAATTATACAATGTCGCCTGGTTCGATTTCATGACAGTTGAATATAAAACGAACTCTTCGGTTTTGCTTCCGTATCTGTTGAGGGATCGATCCGCGTCCGGGGCGCGTCGAATGCCCTCCGGCCTGGCGAAGGGACGGCTTTCATCGCCGTCGCTTCGGGGTGGGGGTGATAAGGCAGGGGCAGTTTGGGGGGTGAGGAACGCGGCGCGGGTATGACTTGCCAATGCGCCCGACGCTGAAGAGCCTCTGTTACGCGTCAATCGAGCGCGCAGCGGACGTTCCCTACCGTTCGCACAATATTTTCAGATGAACGTCTTTGCCAGTGTTCATCTGTGTCCATCTGTGGTTAAATAACGTCACCGATCACCGATAAACGGAAAACTCTCATGCTCATCCACTCCGCCTCCCAACTCCTCACCCTCCAGGGCGGTCCCCAACGCGGACGCGCCCTCGGCGCGCTGGGTATCATCGAGGACGGCGCAGTTGTCGTGCGCGATGAAAAAATCGTTGCCGTCGGCGCCACCGCCGAACTGCGCGCCTCCTACCCCAATGAACCCACCCTGGATGCCAATCATTGCGTCCTCATGCCCGGCTTTGTGGACCCGCACACCCACGTCATCTGGGACGGCGACCGCGCAGACGAATTCGAGAAGAAGATGGCAGGCAAGCCCTATCTGGAGATTCTGGCTGAAGGCGGCGGAATCCTTTCCACGGTCCGCGCGACGCGCACCGCCTCCATCGAATCGCTCATCGCGCAAACCCGTCCGCGTCTTCTGCGCATGTTTGCGCACGGTACAACGACAGTCGAAGCCAAAACCGGCTACGGTCTGCAAACCGCCACCGAACTGCGCCTGCTCAAAGCCCTGCTCACCCTCGACGACGAAACGCCGCTCGACCTTGCCTTTACCTTTCTCGGCGCGCACGCCATCGCGCCCGAATACAAGGACGATCCGCAGGGCTACACCGACCTCGTTTGCCAGACGATGCTTCCCATGCTCAAAGAATGGTGGGACACCCACGCCCCGCGCCGCCCTCTGCCTTTTGTGGATGTCTTTTGCGAGAACAAAGCCTTCACCCTCGAGCAATCGCGTCAAATCCTGACCCAAGCCCGTTCGCTGGGATTCCCGCTCAAGATCCACGCCGACGAGTTCGACAACCTCGGCGGCGCCTCGCTGGCGGTCGAACTGGGAGCCGTTTCCGCAGATCATCTGGTGAAAACCTCCGATGCCGACATTGCCGCGTTGGGGAAATCCGATACGGTGGCGGTTGCCCTGCCCTGCACTCCGTTTGGTCTTGCCGAAAGGGATTACACCCCTGCCCACAAGTTGATCGAAGCCGGCGCCCTCCTTGCCCTCGCCACCGATTGCAACCCCGGCACATCGTGGAACGAGTCCATGCAGATCTCCATTGCGCTGGCATGCCGCTATATGCGCCTCACGCCCGCCCAAGCCATCGCCGCCTCGACGATCAATTCCGCCCACGCCATCCGCCGCGCCGATACCATCGGTTCCATCGAGATCGGCAAACAGGCGGATATGCTGATCCTCTCCGTGCCGGATTACCGTCACCTTGGCTATCGCTACGGAACCAATCTTGTCAGGCAGGTGATCAAACGCGGGCAGATCTATTCGGTGGATGTGGGATATTACCGGACGGCATAACTGTCACGGTGCACGCTTCGGCAAATGGAATTGTGCCGGGCCATTCCGGTTGCGGCGGTGAAAAAAACGCAGCCCCCATAGTAAAATTCATTTCCAACGGAACGGCTCGTCTAGTTTTATCTTCCATGGATACCCGCTGGATTCTTTTCGCCCTGATCCTTGTGACCAATGCCCTGATTGCGTTGTTCCTGGCGGCATTGTTGCGCCGCAGGTACCCCGCTCCCGGGCGTGATGCCATGATATGGATGCTTGTCATGCTGGCAGTCTGGGCGTTCTGCTATGCCATGATTGTGGTTTCGCCCTCCATGGAGGATAAAATCTTCTGGCTGAAATTGGAAAATATCGGCATCTTTACCGTTCCCGTGTTTTGGTTTTTCTTCACCCTGCAATACGCGCAGTTCGACAAATGGTTGAGTCGATCCACCGGGACGCTGTTCTTCGTCGTTCCGGCAATTTCCCTCGGCCTGTTGTTTCACCCGGATTGGTTTCATCATTTTTACAAATCCGTGAATACCGTTGCCGAAACCGGCGGACCGCTCATCCCCGTGCGCGGACCATGGTACTTCATTGCGCTCACACAGGCATATCTACTCGATCTGGCCGGTATGACCCTGCTCATCTGGCGGGTCTTTCAGGTCAGGGACATCTTTCGCAGACAGGTGTTTGTCCTGATTGGGGCGGCATTGTTTCCCCTTCTGGTGAATATCTTCTATCAGGTTTCCCCGTATTTCATCCCCAACTCTTCCATCCTTATGGATCTGACGCCGATTTCTTTTACGGTGACTGCCTTCCTCCTGAGCGCCGGGATCTTCGGCTTGCGCCTTTTTGATCTCGTTCCCATTGCGCGGCATACCGTCTTGGAGCACATCCCCGAGATGGTATTCGTCATAGACGCCCAGGATCGGGTGGTGGATTTGAATTCTGTGGCGCAAAAGACCCTGGGCAAACCTCTCGAAGAAATCATTGGCGGAGAGGTCATTGATGTCTTCCGCCCCTGGCCCGAGTTGATCAATCGCTTTCTGACGCAACATGAAGCGCACGAAGAGATTCTCATTCCCGGCGACCCGCCGCGTACGCTGGAGCTCATCGTTTCCGCGCTGTATAACCGCTTCAAACGTCTGGAGGGACGCATCATTGTCGCGCACGACGTGACAGACCGCAAATGGCTCGAGTACGATCTGAAGTACGCCAATGAGTCGCTCAAAAACCAGTTGAGCGAAATCGAACAACTTCGCCTCGAACTGCAGGAACAGGCGATCCGTGATCCTTTGACCAGCGTGTACAACCGCCGTTTTCTGGCAGACGCCATGGACCGTGAACTGGCGCAGGCAGGACGCAGCGCAGCCCCCGCCTCGGTGATCATTCTCGATATTGATTACTTCAAGCAATTCAACGACACGTACGGTCATCGCTGCGGCGATTACATCCTCCAATACATCTCCAAATTTCTTGGCGAACGCATTCGCCGCGGAGACGTGCTGTGCCGATACGGCGGGGAGGAATTCGTCGTCTTTATGCCGAACGCTCCTCTCGAATCGGCATATCAACGCGCCGAAGACTGGAGAAACGAAATTGCCAATGCCTTTATCGAATATGAAGGCCTGCACCTGAAAACATCCTTTTCGGCGGGAGTCGCCGCGTTTCCTCTGCACGGCTCCACCAGCGACGCCATCCTGACCGCCGCGGATAAAGCGCTCTACCAGGCAAAGAACGGCGGGCGCAACCGCGTCGTGCTGTATCATTCGTCTCATCCAACGACTGTAACTGATCCCCCGGATGGGACGGAGACTGCCCAGGGATAGGTCTGGGGTCTTCTCGAAATTCAGGAGATTTTATGCAAATAGACATCATCGGTGTACCCGTCGATCTGGGCGCGGATCGTCGCGGCGTGGATATGGGTCCCAGCGCCATACGCTATGCACATCTTCACAAGGCGTTGACGAACCTCGGCTACACCCTCGAAGACAAAGGCAATATCGAAGTGCCGATTCAGGAAATGTGCAGCATCACCGACCCCAAACTCAAATATATTGACTGCATCATCCCCATGGGGCGGCGGGTCGCCGGCGCGGTGGCAACCTCCATTCAGGGCGGCAGGTTTCCGCTTGTGCTGGGCGGCGACCACAGTCTTTCGGTCGGCTCGATCCGCGGCGCGGCAAAGCATAGACGGCTTGGCGTCATCTGGGTGGACGCCCATGCCGACTTCAACACCGCCGAAACGACCCCTTCGGGCAACATTCATGGAATGCCCCTTGCCGCCCTGTGCGGACTTGGCGACCCGCGTCTTGTCTCCCTGTGGGATGAAACGCCTCCGGTCATCGACCCGCGCAGGGTCGCCATCATCGGCGCGCGTGACCTCGACCCGGGCGAAAAGGGGAATTTACGAGCCGCCGGCGTGATGGTGCAAGGCATGGAGCAGATCGACCGTATCGGCATGGTCGCCGCGCTCGAAAAAGCCGTTCAGCGCGTCAGCCGGGACGTGGATGGCATCTATCTCTCCTTCGATATGGACGCGCTCGACCCGCGTCACGCGCCCGGCGTGGGAACTCCCGTTCCCGGCGGTTTGACCTTCCGTGAAGCGCATCTTGCCTGTGAAGTCGTTGCCGAAACGGGAAAGTTACTTGGCATGGACATGGTGGAGGTGAATCCGATTCTCGATATTCAAAACCAGACGGCAATCGACGCGGTGCAATTCATATGCTCGGCGCTGGGTTCGCGCGTATGGGGCGACTGAGAAAACGCTCACGTTTGAATCGAACAGGAACGGACAGTATCAAAATCGTGTTAAGCAAGAGGCGGGCTTGTTGTCTGTCCGGAACGCGGCTACAATAGTTTCATGCCGGCCGCTTATGGTCCCATTTTGATCGTCGAAGACGTCCCGAATGTCCTTGAATTGTTGGAGGTCACACTGCGCTTCAAGGGTTATGCCGTTGTCACCGCGCGTAACGGGGAGGAGGCGCTGGAAGTGATCTCACAGACCAAGCCGGCGTTGATTGTCACCGACATCCTGATGCCGAAGATGGACGGATATGCCCTCGTCCAAAAACTGCGCATCAACCCGCAGACGCGCTCCATCCCGGTGGTGTTTCTCTCGGCAACATATGTCACGCCCGAGGACAAGCAGTTTGCCCTGAGTTTGGGCGCGGCGCGTTTCATGGAAAAGCCCATTGACACCGAGGACTTTTTACTGACGGTCGCGGAACTGGTGACCCAACAACCCTTTACGCAACCTCATCCGCTCGATATGGAGAAGTTCTACAACGGTTATCGCACGCGTCTGGAGGATAAACTGCGTCATAAGAATTCGCAGATCGCGCGCGCCGAACGCCTGCTGCCCACCCTTCCGCCGGATCAAAAGCCCGCCTTCGAAGCGCTGCTTCAACAATCCATGCGCGACCGAGACGAGATTCAGGCGGAGTTGTACGATATTTACAAAACCATCGAGGAATTGAAGAAGTAGCCTGTTGCCAGCGATGAGGGGAAAGCCCATCGTTGAGTTCTGTTTTTCGGGAATATTCATGGAACCGACATTGTCCTATGTGGAAGTGCTCGCCCGTCAGGCGGGTGAAATTTTGCGCCGGGGATATAACCAGGAACATCAGGTGGATTACAAGGGAGCAATTGACCCGGTCACCGAGGTGGACCGCCGGTCGGAGGCGTTCCTGCTGGGCGAAGTGCGCCGGGATTTTCCGTCCCATCACATTTTCTCGGAGGAGAGCGGCGTCATTCAGGGGAACGACGCGCATATCTGGTACATTGATCCTCTGGACGGCACGGTGAATTACGCTCATCACATTCCCATCTTTTGCGTTTCGATCGCGTATGCATTCAAAGGCGCGTTGACGCTCGGCGCGGTGTATGACCCCATGCGGGACGAGATGTTCCTTGCCGAACGCGGCCGAGGCGCAACGCTCAACGGCAAAGCCGTTCGCGTTTCGAACACGACGGAACTGCAAAGAAGCCTGCTGGTGACCGGCTTTCCTTACGACGCGTGGAATACGAAACAGGATAACTTTGCCAATTTCGTGAAATTCGCAAAATTGACGCAGGGTGTGCGCAGGCTTGGCTCCGCCGCGCTGGACCTTTGCTACGTGGCAGCGGGGCGTTTCGACGGTTTTTGGGAACTGGCGCTCAAACCCTGGGATGTGGCGGCGGGCGGTCTGATCTGCGAGGAGGCGGGGGCGCGCGTGACCAATGTAGACGGCGGGGCGGATTACATCTCCCCGCCGCAATCGGTGCTCGCGGCGACGCCGGGCATCCATCCGCACATGATGCGTGAACTTGCCTCGAGCGGGAGATCAGCCGTTGAAGAGGCGTTCTCAGGTTGACAAAACCATTCTTTGGGATAAAATTCACCCGCCAAACAGTATGCCGAAGTGGCGGAATTGGCAGACGCGCTACGTTCAGGGCGTAGTGAGGGTTCCCTCATGTGGGTTCAAGTCCCACCTTCGGCACTTGTCCCGCCTGTCCGTGCGGGCATTTTTTTTTCATACGATGTCTTCGCGATGGAAACGAATACTCAAGACAATGCTCGCCGGCGGTTTGTTAGCCGCCTTTTTTATCTGCATTCCCATCGGAGAGATCTATCGCGCCGTACATTCCGCCAATTTGATCCTTTTCGGCATGGCGGTCCTGCTGGGCGTTCCGGGGATGTTTCTGAGCACCCTGAGCACTTGGCTATTGGCATGCCGCCAGGGAATTACCATGCCGCTGTGGGAGTTCTTTCTCTTCAACATGGCGATCCGATTTTATAGTTTCTTTTTCCCCACCTCCGCCATTTCCACGGCGATGCGCTGGCACAAACTCTCCGCCGGGTCGAAGAAAGCGGAAGCCCTCTCGGCAATTGCCTTTACCCGCGCCATGAGTATCTTTATCGCGCTGTTTTTAGGAATGTTTTGGGTTCTTTCCGGCATCGAACAGGAAGTGATCGACCCTCTCGTTTTTGTTTTGTTCATCCTGCTGTTCCTCGCCGGCTGGCTGGCGGTGACCCGTCTGAGCCCATCGCTTGCCCGCGCATTTCATCGTTTGTCCGCCGCGTTCGACAACCGGTGGATGAAACGAATCGCCAGTTTTGCCGGGCGGCTTTTCGCCTCGGTCGAGGCGTATGCTCAAATGTCTTTGCCTGCCCTTGCCGGCATCGGTTTGATCAATCTTGCAAATGAATTGCTCGGTGTGGTCTCTTACGTGCTGATTGCCTGGGCGATGGATATTCCCCTTTCCTTTGTGAACCTGGGCTGGCTTCGTTCCATTGCCTTCCTTGCCGCGCTTGCTCCATTCACTTTGGCGGGCGGCGTGGGATTGCGGGAAGTCACCGTACTGGTCATTCTGTCCACATTCGGGGTCGAACCGGATGTGGCGGCGGGATATTCCTTTCTCATCTATGCGCGCGGGGCGGTATTTGCGCTGTTGTGCGGGGCATTCGAATTGGGTTTAGCCTTGAAATCAAGATGAAGATCTGCCTCATCAGTGTGGAAATCTTTGCTTGGGGAAAATACGGTGGATTTGGTCGTTCGACGCGCATGCTGGGGCGGGAACTCGTCAAGCGCGGCGTAGAGGTGACCGCCGTCGTTCCGCGTCGCGCCGGACAAAACCCTGTGGAGGACCTCGACGGCATTCGCGTATTCGGGTTCGACCCCCGCCAACCTTTCTCTGCCCTTCCCCTTATTCGCATAGCAGACGCCGATCTCTACCATTCACAGGAACCTTCCTTCGGCACTTATCTTGCCCGCCGCGCCATGCCCGATCGGAAGCACGTCGTCACCTTTCGCGACACACGCAACCTCCGCGATTGGTGGCTCGAATTCACGCATCCATCTTTGAACCATTTGCAGGTACTTTCCAATTTGGTGTTCGAGGATAATTTTTTCGTTCATTCCGCCGTCCGCCAGGCGGATGCGTGGTATGCCGCCGCGCATCTGCTCATTCCGAAAGCGCGCAAAAAATATGGATTGCCCCGCGACCCCCGCTTTCTGCCCTCTCCCATCCCGTTTCCCGCCCGGGTGCAAAAATCCGAAGCCCCGCTGGTTTGTTTTGTGGGGCGGTTGGACAGAAGAAAACGTCCGCAGATATTTTTCGATTTGGCGGAACAGTTCCCGGAGATTCGGTTTGAGGCGGTGGGAGCGGGGCGCGATCCCGTTTGGGATGGAAAATTAAAATCCAGGTATGAGCATCTCCCCAATTTGAAGATCCGGGGATTTGTCAATCAATTTGAGGAGGACGGCTTGTCCGAACTGTTGGGCAAAAGTTGGGTGTTGGTCAATACGTCTGTTCGTGAAGGGCTTCCGACATCCTTTATCGAAGCGGCAGGGCACGGTTGTGCCATTCTGAGCGAAATGGACCCCGACGGGTTTGCCTCGCAATTTGGTTATCACGCGGCGGATGGAGATTTCGCAAAGGGCTTGCGTTGTTTGTTGCGAGGCGATAACTGGCGCAGGCTGGCATCCGCGGGGATGGACTATGCGCGTGCGACCTTTTCCCTGGAGGCTTCGATCAATCAACACATCACTATCTACGAAAGGTTGACACGGTGAATTGATGACCAGGCTGATTGTTTCCGCCAACCGGCGTGAGGCTCTCCTCAGCGAGCCGTCCGGCTGGATTTTTATCGTTGATCTTGAAACACCAGCAGTACTGCAAAAGACCAGCGGACTGGAACCGCCCTACCGCGCCTTCGACCATAATCCGCGCGGCGGCATGCGCGGTATGCGCGGCCTCAGTTTTTTCAACGGCGAACTGGCTGCCGCCGATTATTCGTCCATCTTTTTCTTCGATCGAAAGTGGAATCTCACCCGTTCCATCACACATCCCTCCGTCTCGGCGATACATGAAATACTCCACGTGGAAAATGGGATTTGGGTCACCTCCACGATCAACGATACGTTGGTACGGTTCGATCGGAACGGCGATCTGGCGGAAATTCACTGCCTGCGAGAACAAAGAGACCTCATGCGCCTCCTGAATGGACCTCGAAAGATCCTGTTTCGTTCCAGCGATTTTCATGAGGGGATGTTCGATTTTCGCAAACGCTCCTATTTCACATCCGATTTGTACGACCGCCTGCATCTCAACGGATTGACTGTTTCGCCAGACGGGCGGATGGTTGTATCGCTGGGGCTGGTCGTGGGCGAGATGTTTGGGATTTTGATGTTCCTGAAGACGCTAATGAGGCGGTTCAAAATATGGAATTTATTCCTGGTGCTCAACCGCGTCGTTCGGCGTCTCTTGGGTATCGAGAAAAAGATGCTGAGCGAACTCGTCATTCAGCCCAGTCAGGGCAGGTCTGCCATCGTCAGTATGGACCGCTCGGGCAAATGGGACGTCCACATCCAGTTCCCTGTAACGCATAACCCCAGTCATTCCGTGCGGCTGTTGGAGGACGGAACGGGATTGTACCTGAAGTCCTCGTACGGCGTACTTGTGCATTTCGGGATGAACGGCGAGATTCTTATGGAAGACAAACTCACCGACGAATTCCTGAGAGGATTGCTGGTACTGCCGGATCGCCGGCTGGTCATCGGGGCGGGGAACGCGCTCCTGACGTATGATTTGAAAACCCGCAGGACTCTTTCGACATATCCATTGACGCAGGATCCGCGAGACTCGGTGTTCGATATTCAATTTTTCCCCTCGGACTTCGAACTACCCCCCGCCTCGTTGGCGGAAAAGATAGGCAAAGTCATCGGCTTCGAGGGACGAACCATCCTTTGGGAGGGGCAGCCCGGTGCGAATTCTGGTCCTCATTCATGAATATCCCCCCATCGGCGGCGGCGGCGGACGCGTGGCGCAGGATGTCGCCCGCGGGCTGGTAAAACGCGGGCATGAAGTTCACGTTCTCGCGCCACACATCAATGGCTTGAAGAAACAGGATTTCGACGAAGGTGTTTCCCTCACCCGCATTCCCTCCTTGCGGCGCACACCCTTTGTCGGCGACCTGCTTGCGATGAGCGGCTACCTTATTGCGGGTTTTTGGGCGGGGTTGATTTTGCTGTGGCGCTTCAAACCAGAGGTCATCCATGTGCATTTTGCGGTCCCTGCAGGGGCGCTGGCGTGGATCCTGTCCAAACTGACGGGCGTTCCCTACGTTTTGACCAGCCATCTGGGGGATGTGCCGGGAGGCGTCCCCGAAAAGACGGATCGCTGGTTCAAGTGGATTCGTCCCTTCACCCCCCGCATCTGGCGGGACGCCGCAGCTGTCACCGCCGTCAGCGATTTTACCCGCCGTTTGGCGTTGTTGCATTACCCGGTGGATATGCGCGTGATCCCCAACGGCATCGAGATGCCTCCTCCGCATCCTGCCCGCATCCGGTTGAACTCGCCGCCCAAAATTTTATTTGCCGGGCGTTTGGTCCAGCAAAAGGATCCGCTGCTGATCCCGGAAATCTTGCATGAATTGAAGCAATTGAACTGGCAATGTATCGTGCTGGGCGATGGACCGCTTCGGGACGGGTTGGTCCAAAGGATCGAAACCCTAGGATTGCAAGAACGTTTTATGATTCCGGGTTGGGGATTGCCCAAGGAAGTTCATCGTTGCCTGCAGGAGAGCGATATTCTCCTGTTACCCTCGCGTGCGGAGGGAATCCCCATGGTAGGTTTGCATGCCCTGGCGGCGGGTTTGGCAATCGTGGCAAGCGATGTTGGGGGGGTATCGAACCTGATAGATTCGGGAAGAAACGGCTTTCTGCACCAGCCGGGCGATGTTCGATCCTTTGCAGAAAGCCTGAAGAAGCTGTTGTCGAATCCGGCATTCCTGTTGAGCGCCCGCAAAGCCAGCCTTGAAATTTCGCGAAGATTCGAACTGGATCGCATTCTGGATGCCTATGAGGAGGTATTGGTTGAAGCGTCCCAAAAACGCTGAGAACGTGAAAACCAAGCGGGTCATCGTGTGGGGGATCATGGTATGGGAGCGGACATGTCGGCGATCGGGCGTTGCTCCTGTCCATACGAATTTGCCGGAGCAGGCCATTGAACCTGTGGAATTTACCGTGGTCACCGCCAATGTCGGGCCCATGATCGAATATACACGCAGGGATTCGAAATATCCCTTTTAACTTCTCCATGGCCGAAGACAACCTTTGGCAATTGTAAAAGCCTTTGCCGCTGCCGACTTGTTCGTTTTCGGCGGGGCTTTTATGACGATATCGTTCATTCCATCGCCATTCTTGCGCTGATCCCGTTGGAGGCGGTTTTGCGCCTTCTGAGCGCAAAATAGCGCGGTATAATAGGGGAAAATCAGGTATTTCTTTCATTAGTTAAGACGCGGAGTTACAGAACTCGTTGCTTCGTGTCTTTTTTATGCCGATACCTCTTTCAGAGAGAAAAGAATGATCGAAGAAAACCTCCCCGCCGGAAACGGAACCGGCAACGTCCAGCACGTTGATATTGACGCCCAGATGCGTGCAGCCTATCTGGATTACGCCATGAGCGTGATTGTGGCGCGCGCCCTGCCCGACGCGCGCGACGGGCTGAAACCCGTCCACCGCCGCATTTTATATGCCATGCAGGAGTTGGGCATCCGCTCGAACTCGGCGTACAAAAAATCCGCCCGCATCGTGGGCGAGGTGCTGGGCAAATACCATCCGCACGGCGACTCAGCGGTCTATGAGACGATGGCACGCATGGCGCAGGACTTTTCCATGCGCTACCCCCTCGTGGATGGACAAGGCAACTTCGGCTCGATTGACGGCGACGCCCCTGCGGCGATGCGTTACACCGAAGCCCGCCTCCAGCGGCTTGCCGAAGAACTGCTGGCGGACCTCGACAAGGACACCGTGGATTTTGGCCCGAACTTCGACGACTCGCTCGAGGAACCTCTCGTTCTACCCGCCCGCGTGCCTCACATGCTCCTCAACGGAACATCGGGCATTGCGGTCGGCATGGCGACCAACATCCCGCCGCACAACCTGCGCGAATTGACGAGCGCCATCATCTTCCTGATTGACAACTACGAGCGGATGGACGACATCGCCCTCGACGAGTTGATGAAACATATCCACGGACCGGATTTCCCCACCGGCGGCGTCATCATCGGGCGGGAGGGCATCGAAGCCGCCTATGGCACCGGCAGGGGGAGACTGGTGGTGCGCGGCATGGCGCACATCGAAGAAACCAAGGGCGGCCGGTATAACATCATCATCACGGAGATCCCTTACCAGGTCAACAAGGCGTCGCTCATCGAACGCATCGCCGAACTGGTACGAGACGGCAAGATTGACCAAATCTCCGACCTGCGCGACGAGTCGGATCGCCGCGGCATGAGCATCGTCATCGAACTCAAGCGCGGCGCCCAGCCCAAGAAAGTTCTCAACCAGCTCTACAAATACACCAATCTGCAAACCACCTTTGGCGTGCAAATGCTGGCGCTGGTCGCCGATGAAAGCGGGCGCGGCGAACCGCGCACCCTGCCGCTCAAACGCGCCCTGCAAATCTTCATTGAGCACCGTCAGACCGTCATTGTCCGCCGCACGAATTACGATCTGGCGAAGGCGCGGGCGCGTCAACACATTTTGGACGGCTTATTGATTGCGCTGGCCAATCTCGACGCGGTCATCAAGACCATTCGCGAATCACAGGATGCCGACGCCGCCAAGACCAACCTGATCACCCGCTTCAAACTGACCGACCTGCAGGCGCAGGCAATCCTCGATATGCAACTGCGCCGTCTTGCCGCCCTCGAACGCTGGAAGATCGAAGAAGAGCATAAACAGGTCACGGAACAAATTGCCTACTTCGAAGACCTGCTTGCCCACCCCAAAAAAGTCCTTGCGCTCATTCAGGACGACATGCGCGACCTCGCCGAAAAATACGGCGACGACCGCCGCACGCGCATCGCCGCCGATGCCACCGACGAACTCAACGAGGAAGACCTCGTCCCCGACGAAGCGGTCTTAATCAGCCTGACCGAGCGTGGATACATCAAACGGGTGGCGGCGGCAGCCTTCAGGTCCCAGAGTCGAGGCGGACGCGGGGTAAAAGGTCACGAAACGAAGGAGGAGGATGAAGTCGTGGCGCTCATTCCCGCCCGCAGTCTCGATTCCATGCTGTTCTTCTCGGATAAGGGGAAGGTTTATTCCGAGAAGGTATATCAAATCCCCGATGCGGATCGAACCGCCAAGGGCATTCCGCTGGTCAACATCCTTGCGCTGGGACCCAACGAGCGCATCACCGCCGCCATCGCCGTCTCCGATTTTTCGGCGCACGGGTATTGCATGCTGGCGACGGCGCGCGGCAAGGTCAAGCGCGTGCTCATGGAGGAATTCGCTTCTGTTCGACCTTCGGGCTTGATCGCCATGAATTTGGAGGAGGGCGACACCCTCGGCTGGGCGCGCCTCACCAGCGGCAACGATGAGATCATCTTCGTGACGCAGAACGGGCAGGCGCTGCGCTTCCATGAGACCAAAGTGCGCGCCATGGGGCGGCAGGCGGCGGGCGTGCAGGCAATCAAACTACGCAAAGACGATCTGGTCACGAGCATGGATGTGGTCGAAAAGGACGGTGCGCTTCTGGTTGTGACCTCGGGCGGGTTTGGCAAACAGACCCCGCTCAAAGAGTATTCTCCCAAGGGACGCGCCACCAGCGGCATTGCCACCATTGACCAAAAAGCCATCCGGGAGATTGGGAAGATTGTTGCCGCGCGCGTCGTGCAAAAGGACGACGATCTGACCCTCATCACCGCCAACGGCGTCGCCATCCGTATCAAGAACAAGGCGGTCAAACAAGCGGGGCGCGCCACAAAGGGCGTGCATCTCATCAAGCCCCAGCCGGGCGACAGTGTGGCATCGGTCGCCCGTATTTCCGCGGAGGATTTGAAAAAGGCGGGGGCAGAGCCTTTGGACGAAAAGGTCGAGCCGCAGCCTGCGCTGATCTGAAAAACGGAGCGGACGAATTCGTCCGCTCCGTTTTTATTGTCGCTCACGGTGTTTCACGAAAGAGTTTATTTTGGCGGGTTCCCCCGAGCCGCCCGCTAAAAGATCGACATCCTGCCCATCACGAACATCACCAACGTCCCAAGCAGGCAAACGGTGCAAAACAGCATGACAGAGATCAGAAAACGCTGTTGGGCGGTCATCCCCAGGAAGTTCCCGCGTTTGCGTTTCTTTTTGCGGGCGGGTTCTGCAACGAGCGCATTATCGCTCGCAGGTCCCTGATCAAATGCCTCCTGCGGTTTGTTTTCTTCGTACAGCGGGGTGTCGGAAAGATCGCGCAAATCATCGAACATGTTTTACCTCGGCGCAGAGTATATCATGTGAACAGCCGCAGGCGCACATCCCCGAATCGTACCGGTATGACCTTGCCGGTATCGTCGCGGATTTTCAGGCTCCCATCGGATTCCAAACCGATCACTTTTCCCGAAACGGATTTTTCGCCTCCCATCTCCACCCGAACCTGCCTGCCGTAATATGCCAGTTTTTTCTCCCAAGCCGCCATGAAGGAATCGGTACCCATGTGCGGACGCAGGGCGATGATATTGGAAAGGATGGCATGCAGAATGACATGACGATCGGGCGCATAGCCAAGGGCGTGTTCCAGGCTGATTGCCGGGAAGCTCAAAACATCTGTGGTTGGTACGGCGGCTTTGAAGACGTTCATGCCCAAGCCGATGACGATGCTTTGCACTTCGTCCTCAAGCCAGGTGGCTTCGATCAATATGCCCGCCAATTTGCGCCCGTTCAGAAGGATGTCGTTGGGCCACTTGATTTGGGGGTTCAGATTGAGTGTCTGCAGGACAGCCGCCAGCGCAAGCGCGGCAAGTCCCACGCTGCGCGAGAGAAGCATTTTTTCCGACGGCGTGGGACGGAGAATCAAACTGAAGGCAAGCGCCGTGCGGGGCGGGGTAAACCATGGGCGATCCAGCCTGCCGCGCCCCAGGGTTTGTTCATCTGCCACCACCAGCGAAAGATCTCGAGCGCCCTGTCTTGCCCATTTCATCGCCTCGTCGTTCGTGGAGCCAATCGAATCGAAATATCGGATTGCGCTCAATCCCAGGTTGGCAAGTACAGATTCGAGTTCCTGCTGGTTCATGATACGCTCACAATGGTTATGGCAGTACGAACCAGGGATTGATAAACCCGCCGCCCTGACGCACCTCGAAGTGCAAATGCGCGCCCTGGGAATTTCCGGTGTTGCCTGCCGTGGCAATTTGCTGTCCGGCCGCCACACTCTGGCACACTCCAACGAAATAAGCGTTCAGGTGGGCGTAAACGGTGGAATAGCCATTGCCGTGGTCAATCTGAATGACGTTTCCGTACCCATAATTCCAGCCGCCCTGCGCCATGGTGACCACGCCGCTATCCGCAGCAAAGACGGGTGCGCCTTCGCCGGCGGCGATGTCAATTCCCAGATGTCCCGACCAATAATCGTTCCCCGAGAGAAAATGGTTTTCCGCGGGCCAGACAAACCCGCCGCTTCCCACCGCGCCTGGCGGGCAAACGCTCTGGCTTGTGGAGGAGGTGCCTGATCTGCCGGTAGCCACGGTAGGCACGAGCCACTGCACGAATTCGCGCTCACCGCCCGGGATCATGACCCAGCTCCCCGATTCGATCTTGGGATTTGCCAGGTCTATATCGTTGCCGGGAAAGTTCAAAATGTCGTCTATGCTGGCATTGAACTCCCTGGCGACCGATTCCAGCGTATCGTTTTCCTTCCATTGATAATAAATTCCATTGGTTGGAGGGATATTCAAGACCTGACCGGGTTTGAGGCTATGCGGATCATCCTGCAAGACGTCATAATTTGCCCATAAGACGGTTTCCGGTTCGAGTTTGAAGGATGCGGCAATGGCAAAAATCGAATCGCCGCGCGAGACGCGATATTCGGTGGGTTTATACCGCGGCTTGTCGGCAGGAACATTCGTCTTGAGTTGAATATCCCTGGGGATGGATACGTACGCTTCAGGACCGCCCAGAGCCGGCAATTGCACGTCAACCGGTTTCTCCTCGGGAACCGCCGTGGGGATGGGTTCGGAGGCCTGCGCGACCGTCGCGGATCGTTTCCATGCAAGCGCGCCGTACACCATCCCTCCGGCAATGGTCAGGGTTACAAACCAACTGATGAGATTGAACGCATTTTCTTTGAAAAACTGTTTCATATCTGTTTTTAAGTAGTCGGTCGAACATCATTCGATGCGCAGAGGACGTTCTCCAACGTCCCCGCCGGCATAAGAGAACGCCGACTGCGCCAATGGAGTTCTACAATCGGATCGAACACTTAGATTCGACGGGAAAGACGCTCCTTACCGGTCTGATCCGAAGGGTTATGCCGCTTTCAGGAATCCCGCCCGAGAGTTTCGAGAAATTCCTGGTTGTTGCGGGCTCTATCGAGTTTCGTAATGATGGCTTCCGTGGCAACGGCTGGGTCCATGCCCGCTCCCTGCGGCTGTTGTGTAACCATCTGAATATACATGCGCCGCATCAGCCAGACGCGCTGGAGCAGGTCTGGACCGAGCAGCAGGTCCTCGCGGCGGGTGGAGGATCGCTCGATGTCCACAGCCGGAAAGATGCGGCGTTCCTGCAGGCGGCGCGAGAGATGCAGTTCCATGTTGCCGGTGCCTTTGAACTCTTCGTACACGACATCATCCAGGCGCGAGCCGGTGTCCACGAGACAGGTGGCAATGATGGTCAGCGAGCCGCCCTCTTCGATGTTGCGCGCCGCGCCGAAGAAGCGTTTGGGCGGATACAACGCCGAAGGATCCATACCGCCCGACAGCGTGCGCCCGGAGGGATTGACTACCAGGTTGTAGGCGCGCGCCAGACGGGTGATCGAGTCCATCAGGATGACCACGTGACGCCCGATCTCCACCAGTCGCTTCGCGCGCTCCAGGGCGAGTTCCGCCGTGCGGACGTGGGACGTGACCGGCTCGTCGAATGTGGAAGCGACCACCTCGGCGTCCACCGAACGGTCCATGTCGGTCACTTCCTCGGGGCGTTCGCCGATGAGCGCAACGATCAAATGCACATCGGGATATTTGGTTGAAATGGAATTGGCAATCTGCTTGAGGATGGTGGTCTTTCCCGCTTTGGGAGGCGAGACGATCAATCCGCGCTGACCGCGCCCGATGGGGGCAATCAGGTTGATCAGGCGCGGGGCGAGCGTATCATGGTCGGTTTCGAGGTCGAAGCGTTTATCGGGAAAGATAGGGGTAAGGTTTTCGAAAACGGGTCTTCGGGATGCTTCTTCGGAGTCCAGCCCATTGATTGATTCCACCTTCAATAATCCATAATGCCGTTCACTTTCACGGGGAGGGCGTACCTGCCCAATGACGAGATCGCCTGCTCTGAGATCGTGCCTTCTCAATTGCGCCTGCGAGACGTACACATCCTGGTCGCTGATGCGGTAGTTGGTTGCCCGCAGGAAGCCGATGCCCTCGCTCATAATCTCCAGGATGCCGCCGCGCAGTTCGATGCCTTCTTTCTGCGCCTCCGCCTCGCGGATCATCATGGCGAGGGTCTCCTTTTTCAGGCGGTTGGCGTTTGGGATGTTCAGGGCTTTTGCCATGCCGCGCAGTTTTGAGAGAGGTTCATTCTCAAGTTCGAGTATTTTCATGTCCGTATCTCTTTATGTGGGATGTTGAAATTGAAGCGTAAACTGTCCCATTGCCCGCGGGAGGCGGAAAAGGGAAGTTCCTTATTGTATTGAGGGTCGGATTGGGTGTTCGGTCAAGTTTGTTTCACGCGCCGCCCGTGCGGGGTAAGTCGCCCTGAAAACGGATTGCGCCATTCAAAAAGTTGTCAATCAACGGGGGAAGCGCCTGTATTATAGCACTTTCGAGAATGCCGGGCAAGCGCATGTCACTGTTTTTCCAGCCGAATTTTCAAATTTGACAGGAGCGCGCGCTGTGCCTGCTTTGCCTGCTCGACTACAAATTTTTCGAGCAGTCTATTCAACTTCACAAATTCCACGGTCTGAGTGATCTTCGTGCCGACATCGTCGAATTGTTCGAAGCGGTAGGTGAAGACGATCTCGATGCGCGGCTTGCTGTAGACGTGAAATTTCAATTCGTCTTTCGGCTTGGTCAGGTGAATCACTGAGTAGATGCGGTTGCGGTAAACGGGAAGCCCCAGCAGGCGGAAGGTTTCCACCGTGTAGAACGGTCTCAGCACGATGCCGTCTGTGTCCCGTCTTTCTTTCAACACGTCTATTTCGGTGAGCAGCGGCTGGAGCCCAATCATGTTGAGGGGTTGTGAGAGATGGTCGTAAACGGTCTCTTTGGGGCAGTTAATGAAAACGGTCAATTCGAAGGAACGCATGGGTCAGATCTCTATATCATACAACATTCTATTTTGCAAATTCCACAGGCGGCGGTACACGCCCTCGCTTTTCAGTAGTTCATCGTGTCTGCCGCGCTCTACGATTCTGCCGTGATCCAGCACGATGATTTCATCCATATTCTCCAGACCAATCAGGCGGTGGGTGATGAGCAGTGACGTCTTTTGTTTCATCACAGCCAACAGGGTTTCAAGAACCTGCTTTTCGGTGATGGGGTCGAGGTTGGCGGTGGGTTCATCGAGAATCAGAATGGGCGCGTCTTTGAGCAACGCCCGTGCAATCGCCAGCCGCTGACGCTCGCCGCCCGAAAGCCGCAGTCCCTGTTCGCCGATCATCGTGTCGTAGCCTTTGGGCAGGCTCATGATGAAGTCATGGATTTGCGCCGCCCGCGCCGCCGCTTCCATTTCTTCCTGTGTGACTTTGGGACGCGCCAGCCGTAAATTCTCGCGGACGGATGCGTTGAAAAAGTAACTGTTCTGTGAGATGAGGGCGAATCTTTTTCGGACCTCATCCTGATTCAGCGACTTGAGCGACTCTCCGCCCAATCGTATTTCTCCCAACTCGTACTCCCAGAATCGGACCAACAAATTGGCGATAGTGCTTTTGCCCGCGCCGCTGGGACCAACGACGGCGAGCGAGGTTCCGGGTTGCAGGTCGAAGGTCACGTTTTGGAGGGCGGGGGTGGTGGCGCCGGGGTAGGTGAAGGTGAGATCGGTAATTTGTAAGTGGTAATTGGTGATTGGTGACTGAGCACTGATTACTCGATCACTGATTATTGGTTCTGCATCCACCACCTCGAACAACCGCTTCGCCGCTTCGCGGGAGGCGTTCCACATTTGGGCGGCGAGGGGCAGGGGGTTGACCGCTTCGAACGAGGCGAAAGTCATCAATGCGAAGGTTCCCAGCATGACACCCTTGATATTCCCTGCGGTGATTTGCGGAATGACCAGCACAAGCATTGTCCACAGCCCGAGGTTGGTGAGCAATGTCCCCAGCGCGGAGTGAACTCCGTTGATGCGCGCCATCTGTTTTTGCGAGTCGCCGTAGGCTTTGCCTGTTGCGGCGAGACGTTTGGCACGGTCTGCGGCGCGACCGAAGGCGAGCAAATCGGCGAGACCCTGGATGCCGTCCACGAGTTGGGTTTGCAGGTCGGCGCGCTGGGTGATGAGACGCGCTCCAGGTTTGCGGCTGACGAGTTGGGCGAGGAGGGGCAGGATCAAACCCAAGGTGAGGAAAAAGCCGAGGAGGGTAAGAGCAAGCGTCGGGTGGAAAGAGGCGAAGAAGAGGGCGGTGAAAAGTCCCACGAGGATGGCGGTCAAAGAGGGCGAAACGACGCGGACGTAGAAGTTTTCCAGTGTTTCCACATCGCCGATGACGCGGGCGAGCAGGTCTCCGCTTTTGTAGTCCATCAGGCGGGCGGGGGCGAGGGGTTCGAGACGTTCGTAGAACCAGACGCGCAGGCGGGCGAGAAGGCGGAAGGTAACGTTGTGTGAGACGAGACGTTCGAGGTAGCGGAAGACGGCGCGCGTGATGCCGAAGAGACGGGTCATGACGACGGAGACGCCCAAGTCGGCGACGGATGCCGCGATGGCGGCGGTGGAGATGAGCCACGAGGATGTGCCGATGAGCGCGACGCTGGAGCCGATGGTGAGGGCGCTGAGCAGGACGGAGAGGGCAACCCAGTTCCAGGAGCTGTTGAGGAAGGTGAGCAGGCGGGGGAGGATTTTGGATTTACGATTTGCGATTGACGATTGGTAATGGGTGATTGGTAATTGGTAATTGGTAATTGGTTGAAGGTTGGGGGGTGAAGGTTGAACGTCGAAGGTCGAAGGTCGAATGTCAAGTTCGATATGTGACGTTTGACTTTTGACGTTTGACTCGGTTCCCTGATACGTTTTGACCATCTCCGCATACTCGCCATTTTGTTTGATGAGTTCGCTGTGTGTGCCTTGTTCGACGATGCGAGCCTGGTCGAGGACGATGATTTGATCTGCCTGGAAGATGGTGTTGAGACGGTGGGCAATGGTGATGACCGTCCGTCCCTGCATGAGGCGGCGGGTGGATGCTTCAAGCAGGGCTTCGGTTTCGGGGTCGAGGCTGGAGGTGGGTTCGTCGAGGATGAGGATGGGGGAATTTTTGAGGAAGGCGCGGGCGATGGCGAGGCGCTGGGCTTGTCCGCCGCTGAGACGCGCTCCGCTTTCGCCGATGACGGTGTCGTATTGGTCGGGGAGGGTTTCGATGAAGTCGTGCAGGTGGGCGGCTTTGGCGGCTTCGATCACCTCTTCGAGAGTCGCATCGGGTTTGCCGAGGCGGATGTTGGCGGCGAGGGTGTCGTGGAAGAGGTGGGGTTTTTGAGGAACCCAGGCGATGTTCTGGTGTAATTGGTAATTGGTAATTGGTGGGTTCGTGAGGATTTGCCCAGATGTAGGTTGGATGAAGCCGAGCAGGAGGTTGACGAGGGTGGATTTGCCCGCTCCCGTTTTGCCGACGAGGGCGATGTGCTGACCTGCGTGGATGGTGAGGTTGATGTTTTGGAGGGAGGGAGTGGTTTCGCCAGGGTAGGTGAAGGAGACATTGGTAATTTGTAATTGGTAATTGGTGATTTGAACCGACTGATCACTGCTCACTGATAACTGGTTAATGACAACTGGCGTATCCAAAATCTCGAAAATTTTCTTTGCTGCGGTTGTTCCCGACATGCCCGCGTGGAATCTTGCTCCGAGGGCGCGCAGGGGCATGTAGAATTCGGGGGCTAGCACGAGCAGGAAGAATGCCGGCTGGAATTCCATGCGGTTGTACAGCAGGCGGAAGCCGATCTCGACGGCTATGATGGCGGTGCTGAGGGTGGCAAGCAGTTCGAGGGCGAGGGCGGAAAGGAAGGTGATGCGCAGGACGCCGAGAGTGGTGTCACGGTATTGTTCGCTGACGCGTTCGATGTTTTTGGCGTGGGATTTGGAGCGCCCGAAGAGTTTGAGGGTGGTCAGTCCCTGCAGGCTGTCGAGGAAGTGGGCGGAGAGGCGGGAGAGGGTGTCGTACTGGCGTTTGGTGACGATTTCGGCGCCTTTGCCGATCATGATCATGAAGAAGGGGATGAGCGGCGCGGTGACAAGCAGGATGATTCCCGTAAGCAGGTCAATGGGAAAGACGAAAACAAGGATGGAGAGCGGAACAAGCGCGGTGATGATGAGTTGTGGGAGGTACTGGCTGTAGTACGCGTCCAGCGCTTCGATGCCCTCGACGGCGGCTGTGGTCAGTTCGCCGGTGCGTTGTCCGCGCGTGTAGGCGGGACCGAGTTTGAGGAGGTGGTCGAAGAGGCGCCCGCGCAGGTCGGTTTTGATGCGCACGGCGACGGCGTTGGCGCTGACTTCGTTGACCCAGGTGAGGAGGGACCGCACGGCGATGACGAGCAGGATGAGACGCAGCCAGTTCGAGACTTGCGCGAGGGTCTGTCCCTTGAGGAAGACTCCGTCCACGGTGAGGCTGAGGAGGTAAGCCTGGCTGATGGTCAGGAGTCCTGCCAGAAGTCCGGAAAGAACCGTGAGGAGGAGGGGGAGGCGGGCGTCGCGGGTGAGGGTGAGGAGTCGGCGGTGCATGGGGTTTGAGTCAGAGGTCGAAGGTTGGCAAGTTAAAAGGTTGGAAGGTTGAAGCGAGTATACCCCGTCAACCTTCCAATGTTCAAATTTTCAAACGTGCAAATGAACTTAGTAGACCAGCGTCTTCTTATCGGTGCTGATGCGTTTGCGGAACATGTAGTAGGTCCAGCCCTGGTAGGCGAGTACGATGGGGACGAAGATCAGGGCGACGATGGACATGACCGTGAGCGTGTATTGCGAGGAGGAGGCGTTGTAGATGGTGAGCGACCAGTCGGGGTTGAGGCTGGAGATCATGACGCGCGGGAACATCAGGGTGAAGAAGGTGACCTGGGTCAGGACGATGTGCGCGGCGACGCTGATGAACGCCCAGCCTTCCATCTTGCGATTGATGAAGTAGATGGAGACCAGCAGAGCGGCGTAGGAGGCGATGGGTGTGATGCCCGGGTTGATGCCCAGTTTGGTGCGGATGTCGGTGTAGAGGTAGGTGGCGATGAGTAACAGGGTGGTGACGACGGCGGCGGCGATGTAGAGTTTTTTGGAGAGGGCATGCGCGCGCTCACGCAGTTCGCCTTCGAGTTTGAGCGCCAGGAAGTTCGCGCCGTGCAGCAGGAAGACGGTCACGGTGGCGAGCCCGCCGATCAAGCCGTAGGGGTTGAGCAGACCGAGGGTGGTCATGATGCCGTTGGGGCTGACGTAGTTCATGTTCGCGTCAATCGGGACGCCCTTAGCGAGATTGGCAAACGCCGTGCCGAGCAGGAGCGCGGGAAGGAAGGAGCCGATGGCGATCATCCAGTCGAAGCGGTTGCGCCATTTCGGGTCGGGATTCTTGGAGCGGTATTCGAAGGAGACGCCGCGGATGATGAGACCGGTCAGGAGCAGGAAGAGCGGCAGGTAGAAACCGCTGAACATGGTGGCATACCAGTGCGGGAAGGCGGCAAAGGTTGCGCCGCCGGCGGTGAGCAGCCAGACTTCGTTCCCGTCCCAGACGGAGCCGATGGCGTTGATGATGGCGCGGCGTTCCTCGTCCTTTTTGCCAAGGAAGGGCAGGAGCATGCCCACGCCGAAGTCGAAGCCTTCGAGGAAGTAGAAGCCGATCCAAAGGACGGCGATGAGGATGAACCAGATGGTTTGAAGCGTTTCGTAAGACATGTTGAGCCTCCGATTAGTCGTCCGCGCCGACGAGGGCGGGAGCAGCGTCAACCGATTCGTGCATGGCGGCGTCGGGTCCCGCTTTGGCGTATTTGAGCATGAGTTTGACCATGACGACAGCCAGCGCGCCGTAGACGAGGGTGTAGCCGATCAGTGAGATGAGCAGGTCGAGGGTGGTGAGATTCGGCGAGACCGCATCTTCCACTTTGAGCAAGCCTTGAACGATCCAGGGCTGGCGTCCCATTTCGGTCAGAATCCAGCCTGAGGCATTGGCGAGATACGGCAGGGCGAGCGCGCCAAACGGGACGAATTTCAGCCATTTGGCGTTTTCATAGTCCTTTTTGCGGGTTGCCCACAGGAAGAATGCCGATGCGCCCATCATGATGAAGCCGAAGGTCATCATGATGCGGAAGGTCCAGTAGGTGACCACCATCAGCGGGATGTAATCGCCGGGACCGTAGAGCGCCTCGTATTCTGCCTGGATGTCGTACACGCCGCGCACTTCGCAGTCGAAGTTGTTGCAGGCGAGGAAACTCAGCACGCCGGGAATGCCGAGCTGACTGGTGCGCAACGACCAGACCTCACGCTTGCCGCTCAAATCGCCGATGGTGAGGATCGAGAAATCGGCGGGGGCGGAGGTTTCCCAGTGTGCCTCGATGGCGGCAAATTTCATGGGCTGGTTTTCATACATGAACTGTCCCATGGTGTGACCGCCCAAAAAGACCAGCGTACTGGCAATCAAACCGACCAGCGCGCCCATCTGGAACGAGCGCTTGAAGAAATCCACGTTTTGCTTGCGCAGCAGGTGCCAGGCGCTGACCGCCAGGATCATGAAGGATGCCATCGCCAGACCATCTGCAATGGTGTGCCAGAAGAAGATCCAGCCTTTGGGGTTGCCGACCAGCGCAAAGAAGTTGACCAGTTCTGCGCGCCCGTTGGCTTCGTTGATGACGTAGCCGACCGGGTGCTGCATCCAGCCGTTGGCGAGCAGAATCCAGAGCGCAGACAGGTTCGAGCCGATGGCGACCAGCCAGATCGAAGCCAGGTGAACCTTCTCGGGGACGCGCCCTTCGCCGAAGATCCAGATGCCGAGGAAAGTGGATTCCATGAAGAACGCCAGCAGCGCTTCCACTGCCAGCGGGGCGCCGAAGATGTCGCCCACATAGCGGCTGTACTCGCTCCAGTTCATACCGAACTGGAATTCCTGCACGATGCCTGTCACCACCCCAATGGCAAAGTTGATGAGAAACAACTTCCCCCAGAATTTTGCCATCTTGCGCCAGGTTTCGTCCCGCGTTTGGTAATAGCGGGTCTGCATGAATGCCACGAACCAGCCCATCCCCAGCGTCAGCGGAACGAACAGCCAGTGATAGATGGTTGTCAGGGCAAACTGCAATCGAGAAAGTGTGATTGGGTCCATAGACTCTCCTTGAAAAAATGATGGATGTGCCCTCCGCGGGTACAAATGACTAAACCAGACTTGGCATTACCATTGGGATGCCAAGCGATTCTTTGACCAGATCCTCGAACGTGATCGCCGCCATCTCGCGCAGCATCGCCGCCTGAACGCGTCCCCACTTCGACCGAACCGGGCAATTCGCCTGAAACGGACAGTCGTCCTCGCCCTTGACCTGCAAACACTCCGAAAGCAGAATCGGTCCCTCGAATGCCTCCACCACATCCCGCAGGGTGATCTGCGAGGCGGGGCGGGGCAGTGACAACCCGCCGTCGCGCCCTGGGAAGGTATCGAGCAGTCCCTCGCGCGCCAGTTGCGCCACAATGCGCGGCATAAATGCCTTGGGTATCAGCATTTCCTGTTGAATTTCAGCCGTGGAGAGCCGCGCTCCCTCGCCTCGCTTTGCAAGGGCAAGCATCACTCGAACGGCGTAATCGGTTTGGCGGTTGATTTTGAGCATGTGAGTGTTCTATAAAACCATGACAACAAAGGTAAACGTTGACCTCGATTGTAAGCATTTTGCATTAAGTGAAGATGTGTAATTTGTCACAAACATATGGTTATAGATGTAATATGCAAAATCTGCTGCTTTTTCTCCTGTTTGACTCCGGCGTCTCTGCCTCATTGCGGATGTTATAATCCATTAAAAATTCCCTCGAGGTGTGCATTGATAAATCCCGTAATTTTTACGATTGGTAATTTCTCGCTGCGCTGGTACGGCGTGATCGTGATGGTCGGCGTGATCGTCGGCTCGCTGATGGTAGAGCGTACCCTCAAGCGCTATGGTGAAAACCCCGATACGATTTGGGATGCGCTGGTGTGGTGGGTATCGTTTGGTCCAACGATCAAGACACCCGTTGGCAATTTTCGATTGGGCTTGCCGCTCGGTGTTCTGCCGATGGGGATCATCGGCGCGCGGCTGTGGTATGTGCTCAACGACATTTTGGGAGGCAATACCCGCTATTTGGAAGATCCCTCCCAAATTTACAAAGTCTGGGAAGGCGGCTTGCACATTTACGGCGCCCTTTTGTTTGGCGCAGTGACCCTTATCCTCTTTTTGCGCCGCCGCAACCTTGACCTTTGGCTGTTCCTCGACGCGGCTGGACCGGCGCTGTTGATCGGGCAGGGGATAGGGCGGATTGCCAACTTCATCAATCAGGAGTTGTACGGTCCGCCGACGACGCTTCCATGGGGGATTCCCATTGACCGCCTCCACCGCCTGCCGCAGTTTGCCAATTTGCCCGAGTCGACCCGCTTCCACCCGACCTTTGCCTACGAACTGCTCTGGAACTTCGCCGCCGCTGGAGTTTTGCTCTGGCTGTGGAATCGCTACAAGCACGAGATCAAACCCGGCGCCATTTTTGCCGGCTGGATGATGCTGGCAGGCATTGGGCGGGTATGGATCGAATTCTTCCGCCCAGACCAGCCGAAAATTGGGAATACGCTCATCAGTTATTCGATGGTTGCTGCGGCAGTGATGGCAGTTACAGGTGCAATTCTGCTCATGGCGCGCTACAAGGCAATCCCTGTGGCGTTTGCCGAAACCTGGGAGGACGAATATCGCATCGGCGGGCAGGAACGGCTGGTTGAAGAACCTGTGTTTGAAGAAAGTGAGGAGGAAGAAGAGGAAACCCCTCCTGCAAGACGAGTCGCCGCGAAAGGAGTCTCCTCGCGCGATAAATCCAAGTAACTGATATGACGCAGGTTGCCGTAACTCGACAGGCAAAACATATCCCGCCCCGTATGCGCAAGTTCCAGGCGCATCCTGTGTTCTTTGCGAGATCGAGCATCAGACCGTGATCGAGATAAGGCAAACCCGCCTCATTTCACATCCACAGCCGGTTTTCCGTTCAAACGAAACTGCCGGTTTCCAGACTCGCTGATGGAGGATGTAAGATCAGTCTCCGTCGAAATAGCGATCGGGTTCAAGTCAATGGCTGGACGTTCCTCTGCAAGGATTTCTCCAACCCACCGATATTCGTCCAGAATTTCCTGCGAAACGACCGGTTCAAACTCGCCCTCCTGCCAAGCCTTCAATATCTCATACGACGGACCGCTAACACTTGCACCGAACGCAAGTGCGGTGAGAACACGCCAGAGACGAATACATTCGTATCCATCACGATTTTCAAATCCAGGACGACCTTCATTTCTTGCCCCGCGCCTTCGCCACCGCGGATGTGACATCTTCCTCCGTCAACCCTGCTTCCTTTGCTTGTTGACGAGCCTGCTTGATCAATGTGTCAAACTCGCTTTTATCGGGCAATGTGACCACTTTCAGAACAACAAATTCACCCTCTCCAACGACAAGGAATTGCGCTCCTTCGTTCAAATTCAACCGCTTGCGAATGGACTCAGGGATGACAACTGTCCTTTAGATGACATGCGGGTGGTGGCTAAAGTTTCCATGATTTCTCCTTTCTTACTGGTGAGATTACAGCATAGATAAGGATGAATATTTGTCGCTTTTGCTGGGAAATGCCCATCGCTGAGTCGCCCCCAAATCCGACGATTCAAACTCTCAATTCGCAACCCAACTTTTCATTGTCGTATTTGGGGGATCGCGAAGCAGTCCGAAGGACAGAGGGGGCAAAACCCCTCTCCCGTCTCCCCCAAGGAGGAGAAGCCAACACCCTCCTCGAACAAAGTTTATCTTGGAAACCCGTCACAGCCATCAACCGACAAATTCCCCTCTCCATTTGGAGAGGGGACGGGGGTGAGGTCCGTGACAAAGCCTGCTGACCATCTCTTCCCTCCCCCGTTTGGATTGACATCATCGAAACAAAGAAACAAAAACTCCGAGTTTTCCTCGGAGTTCGTTATGGACTACCCTGCCACAGGCGAGACCTGATATTCGATTTTGCTTGGCACGTTGACTCGCCGTGACGCGTCCAATATTTCCAACGAAACCAAATTCCCTTTCTCATCGTAATCTAAAATCACACCCGGCTTATCTTCATCACTTTCGACAATAAGGGTGTCGGTGAAAATTATAGTAAGGATATCGGTTTTGCTATCGTAATTGACTTTCATGGTTTATCTCCAATATTTCTCAATCTTGCTGGTTCGATAAACAGTGACCACAAACGGCGGGACAGGTTCAATATCTACAAAGACACGCAACAAATAAGTTTTTGGCGGGTCGCCAATCTCCAGCTTTGACTGATAAACTGCCCGACCTTCACGAACCATTTCCATCTGCTCAGGCTTTGCCAAGACAGTTCGGACATCTTCCTGTGTGATTTGGCGGCGAGCCATTTCATGCAATGCGTGATCTGTAAACACAAAGTTGAAAATAGGTTCGACGTTTGGCATGTTTTCTCAAAGTATAGCACAAATGAAAAACCCCTCTCCGTCTATCACTCCGCTTCGCTTCGGGTACGATGTCCCCCAACCCCCATTCGGGGGACAGGCGGGGAGAAGCCCTGACCTGCTCGAACAGAGCCGCTCCTGGAAACCCGTCACAGCCATCAACGGACAAACTCCCCTCTCCATTTGGAGAGGGGTTGGGGGTGAGGTCTCAGCGAAAATGCCCATCGCCGAGTCCCCCCCTCGCGCAGCGCCCCCGCAGTGAAACGAAGGGGCAAATCCGACGGTCTAACTGCTCAATCCGCATCCCAACTTTTCATTGTCGTATTTGGGGGATCGCGAAGCAGTCCGAAGGACAGAGGGGCAGCAACCCATCCCGCCGACTAATCGTCATCGCCGCTTGCATCTCTTGCCCTGACGTAAACGTCGGGGCTGC
>JACAET010000002.1 GCA_013388685.1 Chloroflexota bacterium
CCCACGCTTCACGCTGCGCTCGAGGCGGGGGAGGTCATCCCGGTCTTTGTCCTCGACCCGCGCTTTGATTCCGTCTCCCCCCGCCGGCGCAATTTCCTCTACGAAGGCCTGCACGCCCTCGATAAAGACCTCCGCCAGCGTCACTCGTATCTTGTCATTCGTAACGGACCTCCTTTACAAATTCTCCAGCAACTCCTCACCGAAACAAACGCCGCCGCCATCTTCGCCGAAGCGGACTTCACCCCCTACGCCCGAAAACGCGACGCCGAAATCGCGCGGCACCTGCCCCTGCAATTCATCCACGGACAGACCGTCCACCACCCGGAGTTCATCAAAAAAGCGGACGGGACTCCCTACACCGTTTACACCCCCTACGCCAAAGCCTGGAAAGCGCGCCTCGAACCGATCCACCTGCTTCCCGCGCCCGATTTTATCCCCACCCCGCCAGCCATCCGCACTGACCCGCTCCCGCCGTTCACCGTCAGCCCTGGCTTCCCCGCCGGCGAAACCGAAGCCCTCCGCCGCCTCGACAAATTTACTCAATTACCAATTACCAATTATCAAGAATCCCGCAACCGCCTGGATTTGGACGGTACCTCCTCCCTCTCGCCCTACATCCGCTTTGGCATGATCTCCCTCCGCCGGGCTGTCCGCGCCGCAAAACAGACTTCGGAAGTCTTGAAGACTTCCGAAGTCTCGGGCGCTGAAACCTGGCTCAACGAACTCATCTGGCGCGAGTTCTACATCCAGATCCTCTACCACTTCCCGCATGTCGCTCACACCGCCTTCAACCCCGCCCTCGCTAACATCACCTGGCGGAACGAGGCGTCAGAGTTCGAGGCGTGGAAGAGGGGCGAGACAGGCGTCCCGGTGGTGGATGCGGCGATGCGTCAACTCAAAGAGACCGGCTGGATGCACAATCGGGCGCGCATGATCGTCGCCTCCTTCCTCGTCAAGGACCTGTTGATTGACTGGCGCTGGGGCGAAGCCTGGTTCATGGAAAACCTGCTCGACGGCGACCTGGCGGCCAACAACGGCGGCTGGCAATGGACAGCCGGCACAGGCACCGACGCCGCGCCCTACTTCCGCATCTTCAACCCCGTCCTGCAAAGCCGCAAATTCGACCCGCACGGCGACTACATCCGCCGCTGGGTGCCGGAACTGCGCCATCTGGACGCGAAAGACATCCATGCCCCCTGGGAGAAGGGCGTCAGGGTCAGGGGCTATCCAGAGCGCCCCATCATCGAACGCGACAAGGAACGAACGTTGCGGGCATATAAACTGTCGAAAGAAAGAATGAACTCATGAAGAAAAATCGTTTTTGGAAAATCGCAGGCACAGTTTTGAGCGTCCTGCTTATCCTCATCCTGGTCGGTCCCTTCCTCGTCCCCGTCCCGCCGCTGGAAAACACCGTCCCTGTGGAACAACTCACCGACCCCGACAGCCGCTTCATCGAGGTGAACGGCATCAACGTCCACTACAAAACCTACGGGCAGGGCGAGCCGACCTTCATCCTCCTGCACGGATTCGGCGCCAGCCTGTTCTCGTGGCGCGAGGTGACCGCTCCGCTGGCGGAGTTCGGCACAGTCATCGCCTACGACCGCCCCGCCTTCGGTCTCACCGAGCGCCCGCTGACCTGGGAGGGCGAAAACCCATACAGCCAGGACGCGCAAATCGAACTCGTCATCGGCTTGATGGACGCGCTCGGCATCGAGCGGGCGATTCTCGTCGGCAATTCGGCGGGCGGGACGATCGCCATGCTCACCGCGCTGAAATACCCTCAGCGTGTACAAAGCCTCATTCTGGCAGACCCAGCCGTCTACGCGGGAGGAGGCGCACCCGCCTGGGTCCGTCCCCTGCTCGGCACGCCGCAGATGCGTCATCTCGGCCCGCTGATTGCGCGTCAAATCCAGACCCGCGGACCCGAACTGATTGAACTCTCCTGGCACGACCCGTCTAAAGTGACGCCCGAAATTCTGGAAGGCTACCAAAAGCCGCTTCGCCTCGCGGACTGGGACAAGGCGCTCTGGGAATTGACCCTCGCCAGCCGCGAAAGCGGACTCGCCGAACGCCTCGGCGAACTGACCCTCCCCACCCTCGTCATTACGGGCGATGACGACCGCATCGTCCCCACCGAGCAATCGGTGCGGCTTGCAGAGGAACTTCCCAATGCCCAACTCGTCGTCATCCCCCAATGCGGACACCTTCCGCACGAAGAACGCCCTGCAGAGTTTATGCAGGCGGTGACGGAGTTTCTCCAGGGTTTGAACGTTCAAATGTTCAAACGCTCAAACGTTTCTCAATGAAAAAACCCATCACCCCCCAACTCGGACGCGCCGCCCTTCGCGCCCTCTTCGCCGAACGCTCCCCGCTCGGTCCGCTGAAAGTGATGGCGAAGCACGCCGGTCGCTTCTTTCAGATCCCCATCCCCGGCTTCCGCCCCTATGTCGTCTTCGGTCCCGAAGCGAACCGCAAAGTCCTCGTCACCGAGCGCGACAAAGTCCTGTGGCGCAACACCGATCCCGTCACCGACCTGCTGCGGCGCGGCGTCCTCATCGTGGACGGCGAAGAACACGACCGCTACCGCCGCCTGATGGAGCCGCCGCTTCATCCCTCGCAACTGCCCGCCTACACCGAAATGATGATCCGCCAGACCGACCGCGTCGCCTCGCAATGGCGCGACGGTCAAGTCGTGGACATGCTGGTCGAGAGCCGCAAGATCGCCCTGCTCATCATCATGCAGGCGCTCTTCAGCAAAGACGTTTGGGACGATCTGCCGCGCATCTGGCACCCCATCCTCAAAGCCATCGAATACATCTCGCCCGGCGCGTGGATCATCTGGCGAAAAATCCCCCGCCCCGGCTTTCGCAAGCCGCTCAGGGAGTTGGACGAGTATTTGTTCGAAATCATTTCCGACCGCAGACGGTTGACCATAGACCGTCCATCGTCCACCGTCCATCGTCCGAATGACCTCCTCCAACACCTCCTCGACGCAGGACTGACCGACAACCTCATCCGCGACCAGATGCTGACGATGATGATCGCGGGTCACGATACCTCCACTGCGCTTCTCGCCTGGACCTTCAGCCTGCTCGGCCACCACCCCGACATTTTCCACCGCCTCATCGAAGAGGTGGATGCGCTCGAAAAATCCCCCCTGCTCGACCAGGTCATCAAAGAGAGCCTGCGGCTATACCCGCCCATCCACATCGGCAACCGCCGCGTGGCGGAGGAGATTCACTTCGATGGAGGGTCCGTCCCTGCGGGCGCGCGCATGTTCTACTCCATCTACCTCACCCACCGCGACCCCGAAATTTGGGAGGACGCCGATTCGTTCTGCCCCGAACGCTTCGCCCACGGACGCAAGACCCCGCCCATGAGTTACGTCCCGTTTGGCGGCGGACCGCGGGCGTGTATCGGCGCGGCGTTCGGTCAGGCGGAGGCGCGGGTTGTCCTGGCGCACCTGCTCCGCCATTACACCTTCGAGTTCACAAATCACAAAATCATCCCCCACATGGGCGCCACACTCGAACCGCGGCCTGGGGTGAGAATGAAAATAACCAAAAGAATCTCGGTGGTTGAGTAGTCCCGCGCGCTCTTTGCGGGACGTATCGAAACCACCAGTAAACAAAGGGGCTTTAGTTAGCGGTGGTCTTGATATGGGCTTCGCCCTACTCGACCACCAGAGTCGGATTGGAAAAATGACCTACTTCGGATTTCTACTACGTTTCCTCTTCATCCCCATCCTGATCTTCCTTGCCATCGCGCTCTGGGATAACAGGCAGGGCAGGCAAATCAACGGCTTCCGCAACGGAAAGGCGGTATGGATCGCCATCGCCGTGCATGTGGTTCTCGCCGTCGTCTACACCACCCCCTGGGATAACTACCTGGTCGCTACGGGCGTCTGGTACTACAACCCCGATCTTGTCACGGGCATCGTCATCGGCTACGTTCCCATCGAGGAATACACCTTCTTCGTGGTGGAGACGATCCTGGCAGGGCTGTGGTGGTGGTTCCTGGCGCGGCGACTCTCTCCTCTCCCGCTGGGAGAAGGGGCAGGGATGAGGGAGAATTTCACCCCTAACAAAAGGCTTGTATACCTTTCCGCGAGTGTACTTGTCCTGCTCTGGTCGGTCTTCACATACCTGTTCTTCTTCGGCAACGTGAAATGGACCTACCTCTCCATCACCCTTTTCTGGGCGCTGCCCGCGATTCTTCCTCAACTGCTTTTCGGCGCGGACATCCTCTGGCATCACCGCAAACTGGTCTTTTGGGCGATCATGGTCCCTGGAACATATCTCTCGCTGATGGACATCTTCGCGCTGACCGATACGACCTGGTCCATTTCGAAAGAGCAGACAACCGGCGTTCTCTTTTTCGGCATTCTGCCGCTGGAAGAGGTGGTGTTCTTTTTCATCACAAACGTTTTAATCACCTTCGGGATGACGCTATTGCTGTCGAATATTGGGGTGGAGAGGTTCGAGGAAATCAGGAAACAGGTTTCGGCGTGGAAAGCGAAGCGGGCGTTTCGTCTGCGTTGACAAGGTCATGGATCCATCTGCGGGACATGAATCGCCAAAGGCTTACCCCCGCCTTGACGAATTCCTCCAAACCAACCATGAGATAGACGTAGTAAACGGGCAGGTCGAGAACGAACGCGCCGATATAGGCGGAGGGGACGCCGATGAGCCAGATGGAACATATTTCCATGATGAGGGCGAAGAACGTATCGCCGCCCGCGCGCAAGGCGCCGATGAAGGTGCTGAAGTTGAATATGCGAATCCATAATATGCAAGCCATCACCAGCATCAACATGCGGACGTTGTACGCGCCAGCAGGCGAGAGGTTATACCAGCCGACTACCAGATCGCGCGCCAAGAAGACGACCAGACCTACAACCCATGCCAGGAGCACGCTCAACGTCACCACGCGGCGGACGGTCTCGTAGGCTTCGTCCCTTTTGCCCGCGCCGATGCGATTGCCGACCATGACGGCGCAGGCGTTGCCCAACCCCATGAAGACGACAAAGCCAAGTTCCTCGATGGTGGCGTTGACGTTGATGGCGGCAATCGCTTCCGTGCCAATGTGGGCGTAGATGCCGTTATACGTGGCAATACCCACAGACCAGAAGAATTCGTTCGCAACGGCGGGAAGGGCGGTTCGGAGGACGCGTTTGAAAAAGGAGAAGTCGAAGGAAAAAAAGGTCAACGGGTTGGCGGCGAGAGGCGTCTTTTGGGCGTAGATAAGGATGAGGAGCAGGATCAGTTCCAGGGTCCAGCCGGAGGCGGTGCCGATCGCCGCGCCGCGCACGCCGAGGGCGGGCAGTCCGAGATGTCCGAAGATGAGGATGTATCCAAGTAAGGTTTTGAAAATGATGGCGGTGACTGTTGCGACGACCGTTATTTTGACGAGTTGAATGCTCCGCAAGGCGGCAATGTACGAAGTGGCAATGGCAACGGCGATGTATGAAAAGCCGACGATGCCGAGGTATTGCGAACCGATCTCAATGACGTTTACGTCCTCGGTGAAGAGGTTGAGGACGGCGCGCGGGAAGACGGTGGCGGCGATTGTGAACAGGATGGCGATGAGGGATGCCGACAGGATGCTCATGCCCAGCACTTTGCGGATGGGCTCGGTCTCCCGTTTGCCCCAGAATTGGGCGGTGAAGATCGCCATGCCGCTGGTAAGCCCGAAGAGCAGGAGGATGAAAACGAAAAAGACCTGGTTCGACAACCCTATGCCGGCGATGGAGGCTTCGCCCAACTGCCCGACCATCAGCACGTCTAGCATGTTGAGGGAGGCGTTGACGAGTTGTTGCAGTGAAATGGGCACGGCGATCGTGAGCATTTCGCGCAGGAAGGAGCGGTCTTTGAGGAAGGAGAGCATGGGGGAAAGGGTGAAGGATGATGAAGGATGAAATGGTGCACAGTGGAAGGGATGCAGAGGGCGGAAGGTAGACCATCCTCTTTCTGTTTATCACTGACGATTTACTGGTAACCGATCACCGGTCTTTCGGCGCTTCGCGGATGATGTAGAGGGGTCTGCCTTTCGCCTCATCGTACAAACGTCCGATATATTCACCCAAAATGCCGAGTGAGATCAACTGCACGCCGCCGAGAAACAAGACGGCGATGAGCGTGGTGGCTTGACCAAAGAACGCCTGCGAACCGCTGGCACGCAAATAGATGACCACCGGAATGGCAAGAATGGCAATACCCGCCGAGAAGAACCCAAAGAACGTGGCGACCTGCAAAGGAAAGTAGGAAAAACTGGTAATGGCGTTGAGAGCCAGGCGGAACATTTTGCGAAAGGGGTATTTGGTCTCGCCGGCAATGCGGGCGGCACGCTTGTATTCCACGCCGATCTGGCGGAACCCCACCCACGCGGACATGCCGCGCGGGAAACGGTGCCGCTCGCGCATGGACTTAAGCACGTCCACCACTTTGCGGTCCATCAGGCGAAAGTCTCCCGTATCGAGAGGAATTTTCACGTCGGTGATACGGGCGATGAGGCGATAGAAGAGGGAGGCTGTCCAGAGTTTGAACCAGGATTCGCCCTCGCGTTCGGCGCGGACGGCGTATACGACCTCGTATCCCTGCTTCCATTTTTCGATCATTTGTGGAATGAGTTCGGGCGGGTCCTGGAGATCGGCGTCTATGACGATAACGGCGTCGCCGCGGGCATAATCCCAGCCGGCGGTGATGGCAATTTGATGTCCGAAATTGCGTGCAAAAATGACCGGGCGGACGTGTTTATCCCTTTTGGCAAGTTCGCGGATTTTATCGGTGGAGCCGTCGGTCGAGCCGTCGTCCACGAGGATGAGTTCCCAGGTCTTGCGCGTCTGTTTCATCACCGCACCGACCCGGCGGTAAAGTTCGGGGAGATTATCCTTTTCGTTGAAAATGGGGGCAATGATGGAGTAGGTGATTTTCATGTGTTCCTGGTCTGATACAGATTGGAATAGGAAGCGGCTTGCAGGGGAGGAACAGCCTCAGGCGAGGGATGCAGCGCTGTTTCTACTTTTTCGGCTTTCTGAGTTTCAGGCGTCCCTGCCGGGGTGGATTGATCTTTTCCGGCGGGGCAACAAACTGACGACTGCCGTCGTCTTCAAAAGCGGAAAGTCCCAGAATTTTCCGGCGCAGATATCCCACAATGATGGTCAACGAGGCAAGCACGGGAACCGCCAGCAACGCGCCGAGAATGCCTTCGAGAATGGTGGCGACGATGATGACAATAAACACCAACCCCTCGTTCATGTGAACGCTGCGCCCCATGATGATTGGACGGAGAAAAAAATTCTTGATGTTGATCAGGATGAGGTATACGCCAACCACAAGACCAGCCACCCAGAAATTCGAAAGCGGAATCCAGGAGGAGCCCTCGAGCAGCGCCACTCCTGCGGCAAGAAGAACAGCCAGAAAAGGACCGACATCCGGCACGAGCGTAAACAAACCCGCGATCATCCCCAGCACCAGCGCGCCGGGAATTCCCATGACAAGCCACACGATGGTAAACACAACACCGACGATGATCATCAAAACGATCTGACCACGCAAGTACGCCATCCAGATGTTTTTGATCCGCCGGTAAAGTTCCTCCATTTCCGGGCGGTAAACGGGCTGGGCAAACGAAAACATGCTGTCGCGCATTTCGGGCCAGTGAGAGAGCAACAGGTAAATGCCGACCAGGATGACCAGAAACCATAGCACGCCCACGGAAGTGGTTTCCAGAAGCGTCAGGATTTCTGCGGGCAGCGGCGCCAGAAACGCATCCTGCACTTCCAGCAGATTATCCGCCCAGCCTTCAAGGTGAAAGACCAGACCGCCGAACACCACGGGGCGCGAAAGGGTTTCACCCATCTGTTTCGTAAGGTCGAGCAGGTCTTCCACAACGATCTGTGCGTCATCATAGAAGATGGGCGTCAACGCCGCCGGCAAACCCACCAGCAGAAGGACCGATGAGAAAAACACGACATTCACAGCCGTTGCGCGTTTGAACCTGGCGCGCGACACAAGGAACACGACACCCGGATTCAGGAGATATGCCACAAATCCCGCAATGACAAAATTCCTGACGACATCGCGCGCGTAGAGCATAAAGGCAACGAACGCGACAAACAAGAGGATGCCTGCCACATATCGAAAGGGCAATGACCATTGATTGTTTTCGCTCATAGGATCTTCTTGACCACTTCCAACGCAGGCTCGATGATGGGGGCTTCGGCAACTGCCCGCATCGCGGCGCCTACATCTTTGAGTCCGCTTCCGGTATTCAACACCAGGATGGGATCCTCGCCTCCGACCACGCCCAAGCCTGCCCCTTTGACCAGCCCGGCATAGGCGGCCGCCCCGGCGGGTTCGGCAAACACGCCAACCTTGCCGAGTTCCGCGATGGCTTCGAGAATCTCTTCATCCGATACGGTAATATACGTGCCGCCCGTCTCCTTCGCCGCGCGGATGGCTCGCACCCCGTCGCGCGGTAAATCAACCGAGATCGAGTCGGCAAGTGTGCTGGCAGAGACGGGCGTAATGGTCTCTGTATTTCCGTGAAAGGCATTTGCAATCGCGGCGGAGCCTTCCGCCTGTACGCCGATAATGCGCGGCATGCGCGCCATCCAGCCAAGTTGCATCAAATCCTTGAACCCCTTGTGAATGCCGGAAATGATATTACCGTCTCCCACCGGGACGAAAACAGTCAATGGCTTGTGATCGGTCTCCTCACCGATGCGTTTATGGAATTCGCGATGCGCGCCGCGCCACCATTCCCAAATCTCAAAGGCGGCTGTCTTTTTTCCTTCCGCCGTGAACGGGTTGTAGCCCGTATTGCGGCAATACCATCCGAACTCGTCAGCGCACTGAATCGTCAGGTCGAAAGCGTCGTCGTAGGTCCCGTCCACAAGAATAACTTTTGCGCCAAAGACGAGTAATTGCGCCACCTTCGCCGCAGGCGCGGATTTCGGGGCGAAGATCACGGCTTTTTGTCCCACCGCGGCAGACATCCCTGCAAGCGCCGCGCCCGCGTTGCCGGTGGAGGCGGTTACCACCACATCGGCTTTGATTTCCCTGGCACGCGCAACGACAATTGCCGAGGCGCGGTCTTTGAAGGAGGCTGTCGGGTTGCGAGACTCGTCCTTGAGCCATACGTTCCTCAGCCTGTAGGGTCCGGCAAGGGTGGTGAGTCTGTAAGTCGGAGTTCCGCCTGCGGCGTGAAGCGGGGTGGCTTCTCCATCCGGCAGGGTCACCGGCAATAATGGACGATAGCGCCAGAGTGACGGATCGGTACGCGAGAGGATATCTTCCGGCTGATATTTATTCTTGATCGCCTCATAATCGAGCGCTACATCCAGATTTCCGCCATCCCTGGGACAGGTATATGTCACTTCGCCCGGGGCATATTCGATCTGACATAAGGAACAGCGATAACCAACAAATTTTGCCATGTATTGATTTTACCCCATCCGAAGACGGGCGCGCAGAGCGCCCGGGAGAAGCGCTTCAAACAACAACGGCTTGCATCATTCGGCATGTTGTGAAGGTGGCTGTTGCCGTAATTGCCGAAAGGTACAGGCGTTGTACCCGGGCATCGCCCGCCACTTAGTTTCTGAAGCGAAGTGAAAGGGCAGGTGAAACATCCGCCGGGTGTACCTCGGTGAAGCGGCATGACGGCAGATTGTGGTCCGCTGTCAAATGTTGGCGTTTTGCGTAAGCCTCGTATATCTCCAGATATTGACCGCGCGCCGAGAATGTGATATAGATATTATATCTAATATCTAGAATTTATTGTTTCCCTTCCCGCGATTGAATGGTCTCCTTGGGCGCTTGCCCGCCAGGGCAAATCCCCGTAGGCATATAGAGAACGCCGGCTGTGCCCATGGATTTCTAAAAACATACGATGGAACACTTACCACCCTCTGCTTTGTGCCGTAAAGTGAGCGAAACGTTCTTTTTGTGCCGGAAAAGTCACACTTATAAATGAACTCAACCGAACAGGTCCATAAGCAATTACGAAACATCGTGGCGGAGCGCATGCGGATCGCCATTCTCGAGGGGAGATATAAACCCGGCGAGTGGATGCGGCAGGAACGTATCGCGCGGGAGATGGGTGTCAGCCAAATGCCCGTACGCGAGGCGATCAAGGAACTGGCTTCGGAAGGATTGATCGAACATATCCCCTACCGCGGCGCGCGGGTGGCCTCTTTTTCTCTGGAGGACATACAGGATCTCTATGAACACCGCGCCTTTCTGGAGGGACGCGCCGCCGCCATCGCCGCGGGATGGATTACGGAAGAAGAATTACAAAAGTTGAAATTTGTGCAAACAGAAATCGAACAAAACAGTGCCCCCGAACAGGTGGGAAAGTACAGGGAACTGAACCGTCAATTCCATCAACTCATTTATACGGCAAGCAGGCGGCAGTACCTGATCCGGGCTTTGAATCAGATGTGGTCGGTGTTCCCCACCATGATGATCGCGAATTTTGCCGCGACCACCGCGCTGCCCCTGCCCAATCGAGACGCCACAGATAACGAGGAACACAGAGCCATTATCGCCGCTCTGGACGCGCACAGCCCGGAAATGGCGGAAAAAGCCGTGAAGGCGCATATCCTGGCTACCAGCGCTCACCTCATTTCCTTCCTGAAAAGCCAATGATACATTCGCCGACAGCGTCGTTTATCCCATGATCTGCCAATCGAAAGGAGGCACCCCGACATCAGTACCATTTGCATCCGCTAGCCAATACCCTATTCTCTCGGAGGAGAACCATGAAACAAAACCTGTACACTTTTCTGACGCTCGTCGTCCTGGCGAGCATGGCGTTATCAGCCTGTGGAGGAAAAACAGCCGAAACGCCCGCCGCACCCGCTCAACCTGAAGCGCCCTCTCCCACTCAATCGGCAGCGCCCGAGTCCCCGACCTTCAGCGGAACCGCCACCATCACCTTTACCCAGGAACCAGACAGTTTGAACCCGCTCTATACAACCATGTTCTTTTCGGGGATTACGCGCGATTTCTGGCTCAAGGGCATGTGGTCTTTCGATGATGATAACAACCCTGTGCTAGAACTCGCCGCCGAGGTGCCTTCCGCCGAAAACGGCGGACTGAGCGCGGACGGAAAAACCATCGTCTATAAACTTCGCAACGATATTTTCTGGAGTGACGGCGAACCCATCACCGCCGACGACTTTGTGTTTACGTATGACATGATCATGTCGGATAAAAACGTGGTGCAAAGCCGTTATCCCTACGAAGATTACGTCACCGGCGTGACGGCGACAGACCCGAAGACCGTCACGGTGACGTTCAGCGAACCCTTTGCGGCATGGCTGACGACGATTTTCACGTATGTACTGCCCAAGCATGTCCTCCAGCCGGTGTTCGAGACGGAAGGCACATTGGATAACGCCGCATGGAACAAGGCGCCGACCGTGGGCGTGGGTCCGTTCGTATTCAGCGAATGGGAATCGGGCAGTCACCTGATTTTCAAAGCCAATCCCAACTGGATTCATCCGCCGAAACTGGAACAGGTCTTCATCCGCATCGTTCCCGATGACGCCGCGCAGGAAGCGGCGATCATTGCCGGCGATACCGACATTGGCGTATTCCTTTCCTCGGACCAGATCGAAAAACTCGAAGCGGGCGGTACGGTGGATGTGATTGCAGTCGCTTCCGGCTACGACGAGGGCTGGTTCCTGAATGTCAGCCCCGTCAACGCGCATCCTGCCATGCTGGACCCCAACGTGCGCAAGGCGATTGCGCTTGCCACCGACCGTTTCACCATCGTCAACGACCTGTTGGACCCGGAGATTAATCCGGTCAATTCCACTTACTGGGACGGCACCTCGCCTTACGGAAACCCCGATTTGAAACCCTATCCCTACGACCCCGAAGAAGCCAAGCGCTTACTGGAGGCGGCAGGGTGGGTGGACAGCAACGGCGATGGCACCCGCGACAAGGACGGCGTGGAACTCGTACTCCGCTATATCACCAACACACGTGAACTCCGCAAGAACGTGCAGGCGGTGGTCGTGCAGCAGTGGTCGTTGGTGGGTATCGGCGCCAAACTGGAGAACTATTCCAGCGACGTATACTGGAATGGTTACAACGACGGCGGTCCGCAAGCGCAGGGGATTTACGACATAGCGGAATACTCCAGCGTGGGGTCTTTCCCCGATCCGGAGGCATCCGCCAATTTCCTGTGCAGTGAAATCTCCGGTCCCGAAAACCCCGATGGCGCCAACTGGCAGGGTTTGTGCGATGAGGAACTGGATGCGCTGTTAATGGAACAGGCTGTCACCCTGGATGTGGAAAAACGGATCGAACTGTACCATCAGATCGGCAAACTGATGTACGACAAGGTCTACTACATCGGCATGTGGCTCGATCCCGATTTGTGGTCGGTCAACAAACGTCTTCAAAATGTAAGGCTTTCCGGCGCGACGCCCTTCTGGAACGTCCATGAATGGACGGTCACCCAATAGTCGAACGAGAATGCTGTAAAATAGGTCTCGTCGAGTCTTGGCAGGCTCGACGAGACCCCGGTATTCATCCACTGCATGACCACCTATATTCTGCGCAGGCTCGGACAAGCCGTTCCCCAATTATTCATCATCAGCGTGATTCTTTTTGCGCTGATGCAGGCATTTGGCGACCCGGTAGCCACGTTGGGCGCCCGCACCCCTCCCAAACCGGAGGACAAGGAACGCTTGCGCCGCATGCTGGGACTGGACCAGCCTGCCTACATGCAATATGTCACCTGGCTGGTCGGCAACGACTGGCAAAAACTGGATATGGACGGCGACGGCATAGCCGAAACCCCCGGTCAGCGCAAGGGAATTTTGCGGGGCGATTGGGGCAATTCCCTTGTCACGCGCCGACCCGTCCTGGAAATGATCGGCGAGCGCCTGCCCAACACGTTGATCCTGATGATCACCGCGGAGATCATCATCATCGTTTTTTCCCTCGCCATCGGGCTTTACTCTGCGCTCCGTCCCTACTCGCTCTTCGATAACATCGTCACGGGCTTGTCGTTCGTGGGATATTCCATGCCGGTTTTCTGGCTGGCGCTTTCGCTCATGTACCTGTTCGCGGTCAATTTCAGGCGCTGGGGGCTTCCCTATCTTCCCACCGTCGGCATGTTCGATCCGGCGGTTGGGAAAACGCCGGCGGAATTGATCAAGCACATGATTCTGCCGGTCGCCACGCTGGCGATCATCAGCATAGCAGGATACAGCCGTTTTGTCCGTTCGAGTGTGCTGGAGGTGTTAAGCCAGGATTACATTCGCACCGCCCGCGCCAAGGGCGTGCGCGCAAGATGGGTGGTATGGCGTCATGCCCTGCCCAACGCCGCCCTCCCCTTTATCACATTGATTGGTTTGGATATTCCCTTCCTGCTGGCGGGCGCGGTGGTGACGGAACGTATCTTTGCATGGCCCGGCATGGGAAGACTCTTCATTGACCACACCGAACGCGCGGATTTCCCCATGCTCATGGGCATTCTCATGTTGATTTCCATCGCGGTGGTGATCTTTCAGATCATCACCGATGTGGTGTATTCCCTGGTTGACCCGCGCATCCGTCTGGAATAGAGGATCCCGATGTCCGAACCGGTCGCAACATCCTCCACATCCCTCATCCCAAACGCCAGGCAGGCAACCCGCCCGCTCTCGCCGCTGAATCTTGCCGCGCGCAGGTTCCGTAAACACCGCATGGCGAGCGTGGGATTGTACCTGCTGGGATTTCTGTTCGTGTATATTACCCTGGGGAGTTTGCTCTCGCGCGGTTATTGTGCGCCCCTCAAGAAGGATCTGACCGGAGAAGCCTACGCCAACTGCAACGACACCAGCCTGAAACTGCAAGCGCCCTCACGCGAGCACATTTTCGGCACCGACGTGATCGGCAGGGACATCTTTGCCCGGACGATCTACGGCGGGCAAATTTCGGTGATGATAGGCATCTCTGCCGCCTTCGTCGAGGTCCTGCTGGGCGCGCTCGTCGGCGCGGTAGCAGCATATTACGGCGGCTGGGTGGACAGTATCCTGATGCGGATCACCGAAGCCATGCTGAACATCCCCAGCCTCTTCCTGCTCATCATCGGCGCCCGCTTCTTTGGCGGCGGTCTTCCCTCCCTCAATTTTTTCGGCCGCGAATTGACCGGCAGTGTCATCGTCATCATCCTCATCATCGGCGCCACATCGTGGATGTATCTTGCCCGCATCGTCCGCGCCAACATCCTTTCCCTGCGCGAACGGGACTACATCTCCGCTTCCCGCGCGCTTGGCGCGTCGGACGCGCGCATCATCTTTGCGCATCTCCTGCCCAACACAATTGCCCCGCTGGTCGTCAGCGCCACACTGGGAGTCGCCAGCGCCATCATTTCCGAAGCCTACGTCAGTTTTCTCGGTCTTGGCGTTCAGGGCGCCACCGCCACCTGGGGCAATATGCTCGACGGCGCCTATCAATACCTCGAAACCGCGCCCTGGCTGTGGTTCTTCCCCGGCACACTGATCCTGCTCACCGTCCTGGGCATCAACTTTGTCGGCGATGGCTTGCGCGATGCGCTCGACCCCTACAGCACGCGCCACGTCTGATCCGCCCATCATGCTATGAAAACGCTCATGGCAATAGGCGGCGCGGCAAGTTTCGAAGAGCCGGACATCTTCAGGGAATTTATCCGCCGCGCAGGAGGATCCCAGGCACGCATCATCATCTTGCCCCAAGCGTCGGGATTGAAGAATACGGGAAACGAATATCGCCGCCTATTCGCGGACTTGGGTATTAGACACACCCCCCTCTCTTTGGACTTTCGTTCACGCGCCGACGCAGACCTGCCGCGCCATATCAAAGCCGTTCGCGGCGCCTCAGCCGTGTTCATCGCCGGCGGGACGAAACTGCGCCTGTCGTCGGTCATCGGCGGCACCCAACTGGAATTGGAACTTCACCGCGCCTTCCGGCGCGGCGCGGTCATCGCAGGCACCTCGGCGGGCGCGGCAATCCTCTCAAAGATCATGCTTGCCTACGGCAAAAGCGGCGCGACCCCGCGCGAGCGCATCGCTCAATTTACGCAGGGTTTCGGCTTCACCGATAAAATCGTCTTCGACCAGCACTTTCGACAACGTGACCGGCTGGGACGTCTAGCCTACGCTGTCGCCACCCACCCCGGCTTGCTGGGCGTCGGTGTGGATGAAAACACCGCCGCAATTGTCGAGAATGATTCGAAAATTTCGGTCATCGGCAGGGGCGCGGTGACCATCGTGGACGGTATGAAAATCGCCCACAGCAATGTCGCCGAGGCAACCGCTTCGCGACCCATAGCCATCAGCGGGTTACAAATCCACATACTCACTCCAGGCTGCACCTTCGACATCCAAAAACGCGTTGCGCGCATTCCCCCGCTTGCGCTTGTAAACTGACAGGCGTACTGCGGAAATACGCAGGGGTTTCGCAAATGACCGATGTTCACGCGGAAACAGCGTTCGCCATCAGTGCGCAACAACTCAACGTCAGTTCGGGATAAGCGAAAAAAGTATCCCGAAGGTTCGATTTTGTCGCCAAAATGGCGCTCTCTAAAACCTTCGGGACGTTTCAACAATCTACCCCGAACTCAAGTAATTCACTTCCGATACTCCAATTTTCTTTCCCTCTCCCACATCTCCCGCGCGATCATCTCCTGATCCACAGGCAGTTTGTCCACCCGCACGCCGACGGCGTTGTAGATGGCGTTGGTGATGGCGGGCGTGGTGGGGATGCTGCACACTTCGCCCACGCCCTTCGCGCCGTAGGGACCTTCGGCGGTGGGATGTTCGACGATGATGGGGATGATCTCAGGGGTGAGCATAATGCCCGGGACGCGGTAGCGCGCCAGACGGTCCGTAACGACGTGCCCCTCTTCCACGATGAATTCCTCGGTCAGGGCGTTGCCCAGCCCCATCATCACGCCGCCCTCGATCTGTCCCTGCAAGCCCAACGGGTTGACCGCCATGCCCACATCATTGGCGGAGATGACGCGCAGCACGCGCACTTCGCCTGTCAGCGTGTTCACTTCCACTTCGGCGGCTTGCGCGGCAAACGAGAAGGCAAAGTGCATATCGCCGCCTGTGCCAAGCGGCTGGGTTTTCGGCGCTTCGTATTCATAGCGGACTTTGGGCTGCTGCCCGAGGGCGGTCATTTCCTGATACACGTCGGCGTAGGTGAGCGCATGTCCGTTGACGCGGACGAGACCGTTCTCGAAGCGAATCCGTTCGGGGCGCACGTCGAATTTCTCTGCCAGCGCCGCGCTGATTTGGTCGCGCAGGGTCTTCGCGGCGTAGCGCGAGGCGTTGCCCGTCACATAGGTCTGGCGCGAAGCGGTGGTGGGACCGCCGTTCGGCGCGAGGTCGGTATCCATCACCAGTACGCGCACCTGTTCGGGCGGCACGGACATTTCTTCCGCCACCACCAGCCGCATGACGGTGACCAGCCCCTGCCCCATTTCGGCGGAGGAACTGCGGACTTCGAATGTGCCGTCGGCGTAGAGTTCCACATCCGCGCCAGATTTATCGGGCGCGCCGCCGCCGAGACCTGTGTTCTTGTACGCCGCGGCAAAGCCCCAGGCGCGCACCCTCATCCCCAACCCTTCCCCCAAAGGGGGAAGGGAGTTCCCCTCTCCCTTCGGGAGAGGGGTTAGGGGTGAGGGCGCCACGCGCGGCTTGAACAACTCCTCCCGCATCAGACCTGACACCTGGCACATGGCGCTCGAAACTTTCTCGATACACTCCATCAACCCCACACTCTCGCGCAGAACCTGCCCCGTGTTGGTGACGCTCCCCACGCGCAGGGCGTTCATGCGCCGCAGTTCGATGGGATCCACGTTCAATTTTTCGGCGAGCATATCCATCATCGACTCAATCGCAAACGCCGATTGCGTCACGCCGAAGCCGCGGAACGCGCCCGCAGGCGGATTGTTGGTGTACATGGCGTAACAGTCGGCGCGGACGTGCGGGATGTCGTACGGTCCCGCCGAATGCGTGGTGGCGCGGGTCATCACCTTTTCGCCGAGCGAGGCATACGC
>JACAET010000017.1 GCA_013388685.1 Chloroflexota bacterium
CTCGAAGTGACCGAAGCCGCCCGCGAGTATCTCGCCGAAGTCGGCTACGACCCGCAATTCGGCGCCCGTCCGCTCAAACGCGCCATCCAGCGCGAACTGCAAGACCCGCTGGCGCTGAAAATTCTGGCGGGCGAGTTCAAGGAAGGCGATACCATCAAGGTGGAGCGGGGTAGCGCAGGATTAATCCTGCGCCACGATGTCCCTATGGTGGAAGGGGAAGTGGTGGCGTAAAAGAGAACGTCCCGAAGGTGGAACAGCCTTCGGGACGGTTTTTTCGATCATCCGAACCGTCTGGATGGAAAAGCGCCGCGCAATTCCGCGCCTTCTACATTTATAATCAACCCAATGTTCCAATTCACCCTCACCGCCCGCAACAACCGCGCCCGCACGGGGATTTTCACCACCCCGCACGGCAATCTCCTCACCCCGGTCTTCGCGCCCGTCGGCACGCAAGCCACCGTCAAAACCCTCACGCCCGAACATCTCGAAGAAATCAACGCCACGCTCGTGTTGAGCAATACCTATCATCTCTACCTGCGCCCCGGCGACGAACTCGTGCGCGACATGGGCGGCTTGCACAAGTTTATGGGGTGGCATCGCCCCATGCTCACCGACTCGGGCGGATTCCAGGTCTTCTCCCTCGCGCAGACCCGCAAAATTGACGACGACGGCGTGACCTTCAAAAGTCACATTGACGGCTCGACGCACCGCTTCACGCCCGAAAAGGGGATTGCGATCCAGGAGAACCTCGGCGCCGACATCATCATGGCGTTCGATGAATGCTCCGATCCCAACGATCACGAATACAGCAAGATCGCCATGGAACGGACTCACCGCTGGGCGGAACGCTCCCTCAAAGCGCAGACGCGCGCCGACCAGGCATTATTCGGGATTATTCAAGGCGGCGTTCAAGCGGACCTTCGGATTGCTTCCGCCAAATTTATCGCTTCACTCGATACGCCCGGCATCGCCATCGGCGGGCTTTCCGTCGGCGAGACCAAAGAGGAGATGCACGCCATGCTCGACGTGGTCACCCCGCTCCTGCCCGAGAACAAGCCGCGCTACCTGATGGGAGTCGGCACCCCCGAAGACCTGATCAACGGCGTCGCCCGCGGCGTGGACATCTTCGACTGCGTATTGCCAACTCGCTTAGCCCGTCACCACTCCGCCTTTGCCCCCGAAGGGCGCCTCAACCTGATGAACGCAACCTTCACCCGCGACGAGCGCCCCATAGACGAGACCTGCGATTGCTACGCCTGCAAAACCTTTACCCGCGCCTACATCCGTCACTTGATCGTGGCGAAGGAATTGCTGGCTGGAACGTTGATCTCCATCCACAACCTGCGGGCGCTGATTCGACTGATGGAACAGATTCGCGTCTATATTGCGGACGGGACGTTTGAGTCACGTGTGCCTGAGTTGCTCGGTCAATGGGCGAACAATGCAAAAAGAAATCAACCACTGAGACGCGGAGACACAGAGTCGTAATTCTCCGTGCTTTCGTGTCTCCGTGGTTAATCCATTTCGGAGAATCGAATTGAACCTTTTTGAAGCCTTCCTCCTCGGTATCATCCAGGGATTGACCGAATTCATCCCCGTTTCGTCCACTGCGCATTTGCTAATTGGCCAGACCATTTTTAATATCCCTGCGGATGGCGCGATGTTTTCCTTCCTCGTTATCGTCCAACTCGGAACGCTGATTTCACTCTTTGCGTTTTATTGGAAGGATCTGCTAAATATTATTCTTGACTTATTACGCTACATAATTGCAGTTCTAGTCTGTGTAATAAAGTATCTGGTTCCAACTTCAGAAAAAAAATCGGATTTGGCAGTAACTCTAAAGAAATCTCTCACATCGAATGTAATCTTGGGCATTTACATCCTCCTCGCCACCGTTCCTGCGCTTCTGGCTGGCTTCCTCCTGAAAGACGCGGTGGAGGCACTGTTCCGTCAGCCTTTGTTACAGGCGTCAATTCGTCTTTTCGCTGCGGCGATCCTGCTTACCCTCGCTGAATGGCTCACCAAAAAGAACCGCCCCCTCGACGCCATGACCTGGCTCGACGCGCTCTTCATCGGGGTCATGCAGATCATCTCAGTCTTCCCCGGCGCCTCGCGCAGCGGCACAACCATCAGCGGCGGCATGTTCCGCGGCTTTGACCGTCCGTCCGCGGCGCGGTTTGCGTTCCTCATGTCCGTGCCGGTCATGCTCGCGGCGGGCGGTTATGAAATGCTGGATGTGCTCCGAATGCCCAATTTGGGCGAATTCCTGCCCCTGCTGGCGGTGGGATTCGTCACCGCCGCAGTGGTCGGCTGGTTTGCCATCAAATGGCTCATTGCCTACCTGGGCAGGCGGTCACTGTACATATTTGCAGCATATTGTACGGCGCTTGGGCTGATTACCTTCTTTGTTCACCTTGCCTGAATGAAACGTCTCCTCCTCGCTGGATTGATTCTGCTCTTGCTCGCCTCCTGCTCGACGGAAACGCCTCAGACTCCGCCGCAAGTTGTCTCTGTCTATTCGACCTCTGCCGCCGCCCCCTGGCTGACCGACCTCTACGCTTGCGCCGAATCGGTTGCCACCATCTCCCGCGCGGACGACCCCTCCGCCGCCGACATTTCCCTGCGCATCGGTGAGCCTGAGTTCCTGACATCCTTTGCCTACCAAATTGACGAAGAGGAGGTTCTGATTGTCGCGCATCGTCAAAACCCGGTGCAAACCCTCACGATCGAGGAGGTACGGGCATTGTTCGCGGGATTGGGCGACCCGTCCGTGCAGGTGTGGGTCTACGCGTCGGATGAGGATGTGTTCCGGGTGTTTGACCAGTTCGCGATGGAGGGGAGAAGCGTTTCATCGTCTGCAAGGGTGGCGGTTGACCCGGCGCAGATGTCTGATGCGCTGACCGTCGAAGCGGGAGCGGTCGGCATTCTCCCGCGCAGCTGGCTGACAGCATCTTTGCGCGAGGTGTATTCGGTGACGAAAGTCCCCGTCCTGGTGATTATGCAACGCGAGCCGCAGGGGGCAGTGGGCTGGCTGATTGACTGTTTGCAAAATAAGTAACGACAACAATCAAAAGGGTTATCCACGTATTCATGGCGGCAAATGATACCAGCGGATTGTATAATAGCGGTGTCGAACTCACGCCATGTCAAGGAGAAGCAGTTATGCGGAAGCCTTTGTGGACGCCTTCGGAGGAACGCAAGCGGGACGCCAACCTCACGCGCTTTATGGAAGTGGTCAACGCGCGCTACCAGTCAACTCTCGCTTCTTATTCGGACCTCTACAACTGGTCTGTGAACAACATCCCTGATTTCTGGCAGACGGTTTGGGACTTCGCCGAGATCAAAGCCTCGAAGCCATACGACGCTGTAGTAGAAGACCTGTCCGTCTTTCCCGGCGCAAGGTGGTTTTCCGGCGCGCGGCTGAACTTTGCCGAAAACCTGCTGCGTTACCGCGATGATCACCCCGCCTTCATCTTCACAGGGGAGACGCAGGTCTCGCGGCGCATGACCTACGCGGAGTTATATGATTCAGTCGCACGATTAAGCCGTTCGCTGGCAGAGGCAAGCGTCGGGGCGGGAGACCGGGTGGTCGGCTACATGCCTAACCTGATCGAGACCGTCGTCGCCATGCTGGCGGCTTCGAGCCTCGGCGCGACGTGGTCCTCCTGCGCCACCGACATCGGTCCTGCCGCAGCAATCGAACGGCTGGGGCAGGTCGAGCCGAAGGTGATGATCACCGCCGACGGATATTTCTATAAAGGGAAGACCTTCGATACGCTCGGTCACGCCGCCGAGGTTGCCCGCGGCATCCCCTCGCTGCAAAAGGTGATTGTGGTCTCGTACACCCGCCAGCGCCCCGATCTTTCGCAAATTCCCAACGCGGTGCATTATGACGATTTTCTGGCAAAAGAGACCAATCTCGAAATTCCATTCGCGCAATTGCCGTTCGACCATCCACAGTACATCATGTTCTCGTCGGGGACGACCGGCAAGCCCAAGTGCATGGTACAGGGCGCGGGCGGCGTGTTGATCAATCATCTCAAGGAATTGATCCTGCACACCGACCTCAAACGCAGCGACCGCATCTTCTACATCACCTCCTGCAGTTGGATGATGTGGAACTGGCTCATCAGCTCGCTGGCGATCGGCGCGACGGTTGTCCTCTACGACGGCAACCCGAACTACCCCGACCCCGGCGCCATGTGGAAACTGATTCAGGACGAGAAAATTACCATCTTTGGCTGCAGCGCCAGTTACCTCCACTTCCTGAAAAAAGAGGGCTTTTCGCCCCGCCGGCAATATGATTTATCCTCCCTGCGTGAAATTTCCCAGACCGGTTCGCCCCTCTCCGCCGAGGGGTTCGAGTACGTGTACCGCGAAATCAAACCCGACCTACATTTCAACTCCATCTCCGGCGGCACAGACATCAACGGCTGTTTTGCGGCAGGCAGCCCCATCCTGCCGGTCTATGCGGGCGAACTGCAAAGCCCCGCCCTGGGGATGAAAATCAGGGCATACGACGAAAAAGCGAACCCTGTGTACGACGAGCAGGGAGAGTTAGTCTGCGAAGCGCCCGCCCCCTCGATGCCGCTCTACTTTTGGAACGACCCGGACGGCTCGAAATATCACAGGGCGTATTTCGATGTCTATCCCGGCGTGTGGCGGCACGGCGATTACGTGCTCATTCACTCCGATACCGGCGGCGTGACGTTTTACGGTCGCTCCGATGCCGTGCTGAAGCCCTCCGGCGTGCGCATCGGCACAGCCGAAATCTACGCCCAAATGGAAAAACTCCCTGAAATTGCCGACAGCCTCGCCATCGGTCAAAACTATCATGATGACCAGCGCGTCATCCTCTTTGTAAAACTTGCCGCCGGCTATGCTCTGACCGATGCGTTGAAAGAGAAAATCAAAAAGACCTTACGCGAAAACGCATCCCCCCGTCACGTCCCCGCCCTCATTCTCGAAGCCCCCGATATTCCCTACACCTTGAACATGAAAAAAGTGGAAAGCGCCGTGACGAACATCCTAAACGGGCGGACGGTTACGAACAGAGACGCCCTCATCAACCCATCGTCGCTTGAGTTTTTCGAGCGGGTGGTGGAAAACCTCCGATAATGGGGAACTGACGGTATACAGGGTTTCGCACCGGATACTTCGTGTGGTTCTGAACGGCGAGACGAATCTCGCGTGCCGTACAACCCGGGGAAGCCATCTGTCGTTGCTTTTTTCTTCCTCCCCAAGCGGGTATAATGAAAAGGCAGGACCATACTCCATCAGAGGATTTGCGCGTGACAAAACTGTTTTTTGCCACAGATATACACGGGTCGGATATTTGCTGGAGCAAGTTTTTGAATGCGGGGAAATTTTATGAGGTGGATGTGTTGATTCTCGGCGGCGATATGACGGGCAAAGCCGTCGTTCCGTTTGTTCATCAGGGCGGAAAGAATTACAAAGTCACATTGCTCGAACAGGATTTTTCCATTGGGAACGAGGACGAACTCGCGGATATGGTCAAGCGCGTCCGCAGCCGCGGCTATTACCCGTATTTCACCGATCCCGATGAGATCGCCGAACTCGAAAAGGACCCTGCCCGCGTCCACGCGATATTCTTGCAGGAGGTGCTCAAGGTCGTCCGGCAGTGGATGGATTTGGCGGATAAAAAATTGGACGGTACCGGCATGAAAGTGTATTGCTGTCCCGGTAACGACGATATGAGCGAAGTGGACGAAATCGTTCGCGCCTCCCGGCGCGTGATCCTTGCCGAGGGGCAGGTGATTTCCCTTGACGGAGACCACGAGATGATCGCTTCCGGCTGGTCGAACCGAACGCCGTGGGATACGCACCGCGAAGAGGACGAGAATCAACTCAAGGTCCGGTACGAGGCGATGATCTCCCGTCTTCGGGACCCGCGCAACGCTGTTTTCAATATCCATGTGCCTCCGTACAAATCCGGTCTGGATGAGGCTCCCGAATTGGACAAGGATTTGCGCCCGGTGCTGGCGGGACAGGCGTTGAAGCCCGTCGGCTCGACTGCCCTGCGCAACGCCATCGAAGAGACCCAGCCCCTGCTCGGCTTGCACGGACACATCCACGAAGGGCGCGGGGCAACGCGCATCGGCAAGACGCTGTGCATCAACCCCGGTTCGATTTACGAACAGGGAACCCTGCTGGGCGCAATCGTGGCGCTGGGAAAAGGCAAAATAGAGAATTATGTGTTGACTTCGGGTTAACTTTTAAGAACGTTGCGTGTTATGGTTCTTAACTGCCATTCAAATTCAACAGGAGGAGTATGCCATGAGTAATTTGTTTGTCCGCAAGGCGACCGGCCTGGTGCGTTCGTGGTCGGTCTTCGACGCGTTCATTTACGCGTTCTTTTCCATCAACCTTGTCACGCTGGGGTTGTACAGTTTCAGTCAGATGTATTATTTCAGCGGGGGGATGGTCGACGCGCTGGTCGTCAGCGCGGTGTTCATCTTTTTCGAGATCATCGTCTACGCCGGGTTGATTGCGGTAATGCCGCGTTCCGGCGGCGATTACGTGTGGCAAAGCCGCATTCTTGGGGGGGCGGTGGGATTCATCCTTGCCGTGACTGGCTGGTGGTTCATTTTGTGGCTGTGGGTTCCGCTCTACGGGGATATGTTCCGTCATATCGTGCTGGTGCCGTTGCTGGGTCTTCTGGGCAGCCGGGATGCCGCCCTGTGGTTTGCCGGTACGGATCATGGCGCGTTCGTCGCTTCATTGATGACGCTTGCCATTGTGAGCCTCATCATTTCGCTGGGCATGAAAACCTATGCAAAGATCCAGAAATTCTCGTTCTATGGCGGAATGCTGGGGCTGGTGCTTGTCATTGCCCTCTTGTTGAGCGGCTCGAATGCGGCCTTCAAAGCGGGATTGGACGCGAATGCCGTCTCGATATTCGGCGCACAACCGGGGGTGTATGATGCAACTGTCGCATTGGGGACGGAAGCGGGCGCCGTGACGCCGTTCGCTGGCGGCGGTTTGAGCCTGGCAGTCTTTCTCGTGCTTCCCTACATGGTCTTCTTCAATCTGTGGCCCAACTGGGGTGCGACCCTCTACGGCGAAGTGCGCGGCGCGACCGATTTCAGACGCAACGTTGCCGGCATGGGATGGGCGCTTGGCATTACCACCCTGCTGGCAGTGATTTTGCTCTATGCCATCAGCCGCACCATCGGCTGGGACTTCTACGTGCAGGCTGGCGCCGCCTGGTGGAATTACGTTTGGGACTATACGGACGTGCCGCCGGCACTGCCGGTCTGGCCCTACCCCGCCCTCTTCGCCGCATTCCTGACCTCCAACCGCCTCCTCCAACTCCTCGTCGTCCTCCTCATGAGTCTGTGGTGGTTCGGCTGGAGCGGGACTGTCTTCCTCTCCTCCACGCGCGTCATCTTTGCCGCCGCCTTCGACCGCCTGCTGCCCGAAAAAATCGCTGAGGTAGATGAACGCACCGGCACACCGATCTATGCCCTGCTCTTGATGGTCATTCCATCTGTGTTGATTGCCTTCCTTTTCTCCTACAACATTGCCAATTTCCAGACCCTCACGCTTTGCTCCACCCTCGTCATCGCCGTCACCTATCTCGGCACGACCCTCTCCGCCATCCTCCTGCCCTACGTCAAGCCGGACCTCTACAAAGCCTCCCCCATCGCCAAGTACAATGTGTTCGGCATACCGTTCATCACGGTTTCGGGCGTCATCTTTGGCGGGTTCCTCGTCTTCCTGCTCTACCAGTGGCTTTTTGATCCCAACGGTCTCTACGGAATCGGCCTTTCCAACAGGAGTTCCGTGATCTACATGCTATCCATGTATGTACTGGCGGCGGTCATCTACTTCGGATTCAAGTCCTACCGCAAGCGCGGCGGCATCGACATGGACAAGGTTCAGGCGGAGATCCCCGTCGAGTAAATTGTAAGTTCGAGCAAAGCCTTTGCGTGGAGCGCGGAGTACAATATCCGCACTCCACGCAAAAGAGGAAATGCCGGATGACCACTCCCCCAGAGATTGTTTCGGAAATGAACCGCCTGATCAACGCTGCCCGCCTGCATAAGATTGACATGCGAGTCATCGGCGGGTTGGCTGTGCGCGTGCATAGTCCGCTCCAACGCGAGGCGTTCACGCGTGAATATCCCGACATTGACTTTGTCGTTCATAAAAAATCGCGTCACAAGCTTTCCCCCTTCTTCAGGGGCATGGGGTATACGCCCGACCGGCAATTCAACGTGCTCAACGGCAACCGCCGCCAGATCTTCATCGACACGCGTACCGGCAGGCGCGTTGACGTGTTCGTGGGCGATTTCGAGATGTGCCATAAACTGCCCCTGCAGAAACGCCTCCATCTTGACCCGCTTACCGTCCCGCTCGCCGAATTGTTCCTGTCCAAAACCCAGATTCTCGAACTGAACCGCAAAGACGCCCTCGATATCATTGCCCTGCTCCTCAACAACGAACTGGGCCGCGACGACGATAAAAAAATCAACCTGCACCGCATCGCTCGTCTGTGCCTGCGCTACTGGGGATTGTACAAGACCACCTCCATAAATCTCGCGCGCGTGGAGGAAATGCTCCTCAGGGAGGATCTCGGTTTTGACGAGGAGGAAAAACAAACCGTCCTGCGGCGCATCCGACGCATCCAGCGCACGCTCAAAGCCATCAACAAAAATCTTTTTTGGAAATTTCGCAATCAGATCGGCACGCGCTTGCGCTGGTATTCCGAAGTGGAGGAGGTGGATCAATGAGCCGCCGCGCGCGCATCACGCTGGGATTGCTCATCCTTCTGCTTTCCGTCGCCTTGTTGATTTTGGGATTTCAGCCGCTGGAACGCGTCCGGCGCATCCAACCCATCTCCCCATCCGACCTGCAACTCCCGACGCCGTCCTCGCTTCATTTTGAGCCTTTGCCTGTCTCGTGAAAAAGAGAACCTTTCCTCCCTTCGCACTGCTCCGCGCCTGCGCGGCATGGACAGTTTTGTCCCTTGCCGTTCTTGCCTGCGGAGTGGGGTTGAGCGCTCCGCCGGCGGAAGCCCCTGCCGCCCCTCAGCCGACGCAAGCCTCCATCGTTTCAGCCCCAACAAGCGAAGTGCTTGTTCCTGTGACGGGCGGAGGAGAACCAACCCCGCTGCCTGCCATCCCCGAACGCCGCCGGGTGACCCTGGAATTTCCGGCAAAAATTCGTGCTGGCGACTCGGACCTCGTTCGCCTGACGCTCGAGGTGGACGATCTGGGCAACGTGACGCCTACCGCACAGATCCAGGGGAATATCGTCACCGGTGAGGTGATCGAACTCCCCGATCTGTATGAAACGCACAATGTCATCGCGGAAGCCAGATTCGATATTGCCGGGTTGCAGGTCTCTCCGCCAGAGACCATCAGCCAAACCCTCTCGAAAGGGCAGTCGCTCGACTTCTACTGGAGCGTCCGCCCGGCGGAGGCGGGTGTCTACCGAGGAACGATCTGGTTCTATTTACGATTTGTGGATAAAGTCACCGGAGATGAAAGCCGAAGAACGGTATCCGCCCAAATTGTCGAAATCGAAGCGGTCAACGTCCTGGGTATCCCTGCCAGACTCGTTCGGATCACCGGGGGGATCGGGTCGGTGGTTGGAACCATTGTTGGTTTCCCGTTTTTCGAAGATATCGTCAAATACACCTTTCGGCGTCGCAGCCGGAAAAAATAATATGACGAAAATCACCCGGAAAATTGACATGCGTTTGACAGGGGGGATTGTTCTTTATGGTACAATTTTGCCGCTTGTTAGACATCTTTCGATGGAGAAAATATGAATCCGTGGGTTTTTGTCGGTTTGTTTTTCCTCGTTGGGTTGATTATCCCGTTGGGCGCAATCGGGGTGGCGTGGATCCTTGGCCCCAAGAAGCCCAATCCCATCAAGCAGACAACCTATGAGTGCGGCATCGAAACCGTCGGAGACAGCTGGGTGCAGTTCAAGGCGCAATACTACATTTTTGCGTTGGTGTTCCTGATCTTCGATGTAGAGACCGTCTTTCTCTTCCCGTGGGCGGTCAAACTGGGCGCGTTGGGTCTGTTTGCCGTAATCGAAGGTATCATTTTCATCCTTATTCTTGTGGCAGGTTTGGTCTATACCTGGCGCAAGGGGATGTTGGAATGGGCGTAGAGACAATTTGACTGCGGAGAAGGCTGATTGGTTCATTCCATTCAGCCTTCTCTTTGTGTACAGGAGTGCCTCATGAGTTTTTGGAACGATCCTCTCAAAGTTGCCGCGGACTGGTTGCTGGGCATTTTCACCGGCTGGGGAATGCCCGTACCTGCCGCCAATATTCTGATTGGTTTTCTGGGCGTGTTGATCCTGATCAGTATTTTGATGGTATTGGATATTGGGCTGGTGTGGGTCGAGCGTAAGGTGGTTGCCCGTTTCCAGGATCGCATCGGTCCCAACCGCCTGGGTCCGTTTGGCTTGATCCAGCCGTTTGCCGACATCATCAAACTGATGATCAAGGAGGACACCACTCCCGGCGGGGCGGATAAGGTCGTTTACAACATCGCCCCGATGCTTTCGATGATGTCGGTGTTGATCTTGTGGGCGGTGGTGCCGCTGGCTCCCACCATCCTCGGCGTGGATTTGAACATCGGCGTGTTGTACATCATTGCGGCAGGCGCCATCGGCACGCTGTCCATCATCATGGGAGGCTGGTCCTCGAATAACAAATACGCCCTGATTGGCGCATTCCGTCAGGTGGCGGTCATGATTTCGTTCGAGATCCCCATGCTGGCGACTCTGCTTATCCCCACCATTTTGGCGGGCTCCATGGGAACAGCCGCCATCATCGAACGGCAGGATGTTTGGTATGTTCTGCTTTCGCCGCTGGGCGCGCTGATCTTTCTCGTTGCCGCCATCGCGGAACTCGGGCGCGCTCCCTTCGACCTGGCGGAAGGCGAATCGGAACTGGTTTCCGGTTACAACATCGAATACTCCGGTATGAAGTTTGGCATGTTCTACGCCGGAGAACTCCTGCACGCCTTCACCTTTGGCGGCTTTTGGGCAATCCTCTTTTTCGGCGGTTACCGCTTCTTGGGGTTGGAGCAGGTCAGCCCATTCCTTGCCATCGCTGTCATCCTGTTCAAAGCCTTTATCGGATACTGGCTCATCATGTGGGTGCGTTACACTCTGCTTCGCATCCGCATTGACCACATGCTGGCATTCAACTGGAAGTTCCTGACGCCTCTGGCGTTTACCCTCATCATCGTGACCGCCTTGATGCATGCGCTTCTGTCTGGAACTCCAGCCTGGCTCTACCTTGCAGGCATGTTCCTCTCGAACATCCTTGTGGCGTGGAGCGCGCTCGAGATTGCGCGATCCTACAGCCGCAGGGAACGCGAAAAGGTGGATGGGAAGAAGGCTGTGGAGGTTGGACATTAATAAAGATCAATGGGAATTCCCATTGACCATGCTACGAGGTTTCTATGACTGGTGAGCAAATTATTTTTCTTGTCGTTGCGTTTGTCACGCTGTTTGCAGGACTTATGGTGGTGACGGCGCGCAACCTTGTCCATGCCGCGTTGTGGCTGGTGGCGGCGTTGTTCGGCGTGGCGGTGACCTATGCCTTGCTTCACGCCAATTTTCTGGCGGTGGTACAGGTGGTGGTCTATATCGGCGCGATCGCCATTCTCTTCATCTTTGCGGTGATGCTCACCCGCAAGGACATGCGCGACCAGGGTCCGCAGATGAACAAAAATTGGTGGCTGGGCGCGGCGTTGGCGGTGTTGACCTTCGGCGGGTTGTACTTAATGCTTCAGGGGTGGAGCGGCATGTCCAGGACCGCGGCAGTTTACCCGTCCGGTTTCGATGCGGTGGCGGAGTTGGGCAATGAACTGGTCTCGCCCGCCGGATACGTCCTGCCGTTCGAAGTGGCGTCTGTTCTGCTGGTGGCGGCGCTGGTGGGCGCGGTGTACGTCGCGTTCAATCGTAAATAGGAGGCGCAAAACATGGTTCCACTTTCCTGGTATCTCATTTTTGCCGCGGCGCTTTTCAGTATTGGCATGTTTGGCGTCCTTTCCAGGCGCAATGCCATTGCCATCCTGCTCGGTGTGGAGTTGATGCTCAACGCCGTCAATATCAACCTGGCGGCATTCTGGCGGTATGGAAACGTCCTGCACATGGCGGGACAGGTATTTGCCGTCATCGTCTTCGCGGTGGCCGCAGCGGAAGTGGCAGTGGGGCTGGCGCTGGTGATTTCGGTGTATCGCCGCCGCAATACGGTGATCGCTGATGAAATTGATTTGATGAAGTGGTAGAGACATTTATGGAAACAACAACATTGATCTGGCTGATCCCGCTCCCTCCCGTGCTGGCGTTTTTCTTGATCGTGCTGTTCACGAACAAGAGCAAGGCGCTCAGCCACACGATTGGAGTCGGCGCAGCGGCGCTCTCGTTTATCGGGAGTATGGTGGTTTTTGTCCGCGCGCTTGGGGCGGAGCATTTGGGCGAGCACCCCTTCGAATCTGCCGTCAACTGGCTGCCGACGGGCGACACGTGGTTCCGCATCGGCGTGCTGATTGACCCGCTTGGCGCGGCGGTGCTGTTTTTTGTCGCCATCACAATCTTCATGATTTTCCTCTACAGCGTCGGCTATCACAACTACGGACAGCCCGCCGGCGACCATGACCGCGCTGGTCTGCCGCCTCACGGCGCGACGGTCGAAGAACACGGGCATAAACATGTTGTGCCTTCGGTCGAGCCGATGTATTCGCGCTTCTTTGCGTTTCTCGGTTTGTTTGCTTTTGGTATGTATGTGCTGGTGGTCTCTGACAACTTGCTCACGATGTTCGTAGGCTGGGAAATCATGGGCTTGTGTTCGTATCTGTTGATCGGCTTCTGGTACGGCAAACCCTCCGCGCGGGACGCGGCGGTCAAAGCCTTCATGACCACCCGTATCGGCGACGTATTCATGTTGTTGGGGATTGCATATCTTTACAGTGCGACAGGCACGTTGACCTTCCGCGAAATTTTTACCGAAGAGACACTGCACATGCTTGCCGAACATACAACCTTCTTCGGCATGAGTGTCTCTGGTTTTATTGCCCTGCTTCTTTTCATCGGTACGATTGGCAAATCGGCGCAGTTTCCGCTCCACGTCTGGCTTCCCGACGCGATGGAAGGTCCCACCCCCGTCAGCGCGATGATCCATGCGGCGACGATGGTATCCGCAGGCGTGTACGCGGTCATCCGCATGTTCCCGCTTCTCACAGCGGATTTCAATGGTCATGAACTCACGACCACGATGACGATTGTGGCGTTCATCGGCGCGTTCACGGCGCTCTTCGCCGCGACGATCGCCGTCGCGCAAAACGACATCAAACGCGTGCTGGCTTACTCGACCATTTCACAACTCGGATACATGATCGCCGCGCTCGGCATCGGCGCGTACGTTGCCGCCGCGTTCCATCTCATCACCCACGCCTTCTTCAAGGCTCTGCTCTTCCTCGGCTCCGGCTCGGTCATTCACGGCATGGAGCATGGCGTCCTGCACACGGGCAACCACAACGTTGACCCGCAGGACATGTACAACATGGGTGGGCTTCGCAAAAAGATGCCCATCACATTCTGGACGTTCCTGATCGGCGGCTTTGCTCTCTCAGGCTTCCCGCTCATCACCGCGGGCTTCTGGTCGAAGGATGAAATTCTCGCGGATGCGTTCGGTCACGGTCACATGGCGGTCTTCATCACATTGGCAGTTGCCGCGTTCCTGACCGCGTTCTACACGATGCGACAGATCACCCTGACCTTCCTCGGAGAGCCTCGCACGAAGGAAGCGGAACACGCGCAGGAGACTCCCTGGACGATGACCGTGCCTCTCATGGTACTCTCGTTCTTTGCCCTGACGTATGGCTGGGTCGGCATCCCCGAGCATTTCCCACTCCTCGGCGGACTCGTCCCAAACTGGTTCCACGATTTTGTAGGTCATACATTACACGAACTCCCCGAAGCGCCTGAGTTCAGTTGGATCCCCTTGCTGACGTCACTTGTGGTCGCCCTCGGTGGTTTGACGCTGGGTTATTTCGTCTATCGCAATGTCCAATCCGTCAGTGACGACAAATTGCAGATCCCGCTTCTCAAGAACAAGTACTACTTCGATGAGATTTACGACTTCGCCTTTGTCAAACCTGCCTACTGGTTTGCCGAAAATGTAGTCTACAAGTTCATGGATCAACGCGTAATTGATGGGATCCTGCACATCTTCGGTCCCGTCACTGACAAGCTTGGCTCAGCCATTCGTAACTATTTTGATCTGCCGGTCATCAACCGCTTCTTTGGTGACGGCTCGGCGGAGATCACCTACTGGTTTGGCGGCAAATTACGTGTCATCCAGACGGGTCGTGTCCAGCAGTATCTTATGCTTGCTCTGGTGACTTTCATCATCGGCGTAGCGTTGTATTTCTTCGCATTGAGTTAGTGGAACTGGCGTTTAAGCCAGTCGACATGGCGATAGGAGTTTTGATATGTTGTCCATGGTGAATTCAACAAGGCAAATTTTGCCTATAGTTGGAATGCTTTTTGTCGCAACCCTGTTTGTAGGTTGTGGACAGGTTGCTCCTGGGCCAACGGCTACGACGGGAATAACGCCTAGCCTCCTGCCTTCTGCCCATTCCAGCCTTTCGGTCGCCCTATCGCCTGTCACCACGATTACCCAAACAGCCACGGCCGTATCCCTGCCCATGTGCACACCTTTGCCTGTTAC
>JACAET010000003.1 GCA_013388685.1 Chloroflexota bacterium
GGCCAGTCGTAGATGACCAGTCCGTGATTCTTCTCGGCGGGAATATCGTCAGCGGTCAAAACCGCCGCCACGCCTGGCAGCGCTCTGGCTTTGGAAATATCCAGCCGCTTCAAAATGCCGTGTGGAATCATCGCCCGCCGCACTTTGGCGTGAAGCATACCCTCGAACTTCAGGTCGTCGGTGTAAATGGCGGCGCCCGTCACCTTTTCGATTGCGTCGGGGCGCAGGTGGGTGTGTCCCACCGCGTTGTGCGGATGAATCGAGGCGGGGATGTTCGGCTTGCGGACAGGCGCGCCCGTTTGCAGGGATTCCGCCGCGGCGAGAACCGCGTTCTCGATGGAGGGATAGCCTCCGCAGCGACAGAGCGTATCTTTGAGCGCAAAGCGAATCTCCTCGCGCGTGGGGTTGGGATTGCGCTGGAGCAGCGCGTAGGCGGTCATAATCTGCCCAGGGATGCAGAACCCGCACTGCACCGCGCCGTGTTCCACGAAGGCTTCTTGAAGAGGGTGAAGTTTTTCCCTCACCCCTTGCCCCTTATCATCCCCGAAGGGGGCTCCCTGAGGGAGAGGGGTTGGGGTGAGGGGGGCAAGCCCCTCGATCGTCAACACCGCCTTCCCATCCGCGCGCTCGGCGGGATAAATGCACGAGACCACCGGTTCGCCATCCACCAGGACAGTACACGCGCCGCACTCGGCTTCTTCACAGCCGATTTTCGTCCCTGTCAGACACAGCCGCTCGCGCAGGAGAGTAGAGAGGGTCTCGCCAGGTACGGCTTCGAGGGTGTGGGGTTGTCCGTTAACGGTAAGGGTGATTTGATAGGTCATAGGTTCCTCTTAAACCACGGAGACACGGAGTCGCGGAGTTTTTTTTCTCAGTATCTCCGTGGTTTCCTTTGTTATAAGACGCGGCGATAAATGCCATTTTTTAGGACGGGCACATTGAAATTGATGAGCAAACCGACATGTATTCCTGTAAGTTTCAAATAGGTGATCAACTGCGCTTCATGAACGGGAAGTACCGTTTCCACTGCCTTGAGTTCAACGATTACTCGTTTATCATAGATGAGATCAATTTTATAGCCCGCGTTCAAGGCGAGTCCTTTGTAATTCAAAGGAATTGCCACTTGTGACTCAAAAGGTAACTTTTGCAACTTGCTCTCATGCTCCATACAAACCTGATAAGCAGACTCAAGCAAGCCAGGACCAAGAGCGCGATGGACTTCGATTGCCGCTCCAATGATCTTGTCGGTCAATTCCTTTTCGAATAAAGGAATATCGAGTTGATTTCCATGCAGGATCGGGAGTTTGCGATTCATGTCAATCATCCAATCTAAGTTCGAAAATGATCTCAACTTCTCCGCGTCTCAGTGATTTCTTTTAGTCTTGCTTCAGATTCCAATTACACCACGAAGACACTGAGACACAGAGTTTTTTTCTCTCAGTGTCTCTGCGTCTCAGTGGTCAATTTGCCCTCTCCCACGCCGTCTCCAGCGTCTCTCGAAACGACCCGCTGACGATGTGCCGGCGGTAATCCGCACTGGCGCGGCGCGGGCTGGTGCGGAATTGGGCTTGATGAAGCAGGGCTTCGAGCGCGGACTGGAGGATCTCTGCGGTGAGGGATTTGCCGCGCAATGTTTCTTCGGCTTGCGTGGCTCGGAAGGGAACTGCCGCCGCAGGACCGACGGCAATGCGAACCTCCCGGATGCGGTCGTTTTCGCGCGCCAGCCAGACGGCGCAGTTGAGAATGGGAAGGGCAACGCCTTGCGGACGCATGATCCGCTTGAAGCAGGAGGAGACCTGATAGACTTCCGAAGTCTTGATTGGAATGTAAAAACCGACGAGCAGTTCTTCGCCGTGCTTGAGCGCGGATTTGCCGGGACCGAGGAAGAGGGAGGTAAACGGCACGCGGCGGGTCTCGGTACGCTCCCCTACTCGACCCGCGATTTCTGCAACGGAGTTGAGGGCAAGCAGGGCGATCGTCCCGTCGGCGGCGGGGAGGGCGTGGGCAACGTTGCCTCCGAGGGTGGCTACATTGCGGACTTGCGGACCGGCGATCAAGTTACAGGCTTCGGTCAGGGCTTGGGCGTGGCGGATAGTGAGCGGGTCCCGCGCGATGCGGTTGACGGGAACCGCCGCGCCGATGTAGAGCGAGTCGCCGCGCAGTTCGAGCGCGGTCATTTCGCGGACTGAGGTCAGGTCAATGAGGGTGTGAACGGGAGGATGGCGTCCTTGTTCGAGGTCGAGCAGCAAATCGGTTCCCCCGGCAATCGGCGCCAATGGACGCGGCGCACTTGCGAACGCGCCCATGGCTTCGGCGAGAGTTTTTGGGCGAAGATAGGTTTGCCAGGGTTTCATATTTGTTGCGTAAAATTGAATTGTCGTTACCTGCCTCTTTCGCCTCGGATATACGGTTCCCCCAATGCGGCGGGCGCGCCGAGTCGCTTGCGAATCGCTTCACGCGAACCGACCACCAGCACGATCACTGTGAACGCGTAAGGAAGCATCTGGAGGAAAAAGCCAAGATAAGGGTTGTAGTAAAACGGGTTGTTCATTCCGAACAGGGTGAGCGGCGCTTGAATATCGAGGATGAGCCGGCGAAGCGCGCCAAAGGCGTAGGAACCCACCGCGGCGCGGATGGGGTCCCATTGTGCGAAAATGACGAGACCAACCGCAATCCAGCCTTGACCTCCGGTGGTGAGTTCGCTGAACCAACCGGGCGATACCGCCAGGCTGATGGTCGCGCCGCCAAGTCCTGCAAGCATGCCGCCCGCTAATACATACGCGTAACGCAGGCGAAAAACGTTGATGCCGAGCGCGTCCGCCGCGGCGGGATATTCGCCCACCGCCCGCAAGTGCAACCCGGGGCGCGTGTGGTTGATGTAGTACCACGCCAGGGGAACCATCAAATAACCGATATAGACTAAGATGCTTTGTTTCGCGAAAAAAATCGGTCCCAGGATGGGAATTTCCGAAAGGAGGGGAACCGAGAAACTTGGCATCAGCGAAACCGTGCCTGCCTTGCTCAATCCCTCGCCCAGCACCAGACTGATGCCCGTCCCCACCAGGGTGAGCGCCAGCCCACTGACCACCTGGTCGGCTTGCAGGGTCACAGCAATGAAAGCGTGAATCTGGCTGAGCAAGCCCGAGACAATCATCGCGGCAAACATGCCGATCCACGGATTGCCTGTGGCAATGGTCACGCTGAAGGCGGTCATTGCGCCAATCAGCATCATTCCCTCCACACCGAGATTCAAAACGCCCGAACGTTCCGCCAGCACTTCTCCAAGGGTGGCAAACAGAAGGACTGTTCCTGTGGCAACGCCCGCTTGCAGGATGACGATGGGATCCATGTTATTCCTCCCCGACTTTCACAATGCGGATTCGATAACGAAGAAGGAAGTCGCTGGCGATCAGACAAACCAGAATGATGCCCTGTATCATTTTGGGGATGCCCGAAGGTTGAATTTCACGCCCCGCCAGGATCAGCGCACCGAACAAAATCGAAACCGGGATGATCACCAACGGATTCAATTTCGCCAGCCACGCCACAATGATGCCCGTAAAGCCATACCCCGCCGCAATGGGGGCGGTCTGTAAACGGCGCACTACGCCCGCCACTTCGCTCATCCCGCCCATTCCTGCCAGCGCGCCCGACAGCGCCATGACGAGAACGGTATTCCTGACGATATTGATGCCCGCGTATCGCGCAGCTTGCGGGTTATCGCCGATCAGACGAATCTCATAACCCCAGCGGCTTCGGTATACGATGAACCACAACACGACCGCCGCCGCAATACCGAACAGTAAACCGGCATGGGTTGTGAGCCCTCGGAAAAACGGAATGCTCGAAGCGAAATCCGACAGCCGCGGCAATTCCGCGCCTTTGGGGAATTTCGGGCTCATTTGAAAGCCACCCTCCGTCCACACGCCGAAGATCCAGAAATTCACCCACGACACGGCAATATAATTCAGCATCAACGAACTGATGATTTCGTTCACGTTGAACTTCGCCTTGAGATAACCGGGAATAAGCCCCCACGCCGCACCCATGCCGAGACCCGCCAGGGTCATCACAGGGATGAACAGCCAGCGCGAGGTTTCTGCCGGCAGCACCGGGGCAAGCACGATGGCGCTCGCGCCCCACGCGCCCATGATGAACTGCCCCTCCGCGCCGATATTCCACAATTTCATGCGGAACGCAATCGAACAAGCCAGCGCCGTCAGAATGATCGGCGTGGCCTTCACGATCGTATCCGAAAGCACGCCCAGGCTTCCGAAGGAAGCGCGTGCAATGTATACGTAGGAGACAAAGGGATTGCCCCCCACTGCCGCAATCACAATTCCCCCCAAAATCAACGCCACCACCACCGCCCCCACGCTAACCCCGATCGAAAGCGCCGTGGACGGTTCATCGAGCCGCGGCTCCAGGCGAATGCGCCATGCGCCGCGCGGTTTGGTCAAAGTGGATTCAGCCATGTTTTGCGCCTCCCATGTGATGGATTTGTTCCAGCGGCGTACCCGTCATCATCAAGCCAACCGCTTCGATCAGACCCGGATCCGGCTCGCCCTCAGGGACCTTCACTTCTCCCATGATTTTTCCCTCGTAAATGACGTAGATGCGGTCGCTCAGTGCCAGCAATTCCTCCAACTCCTCCGATACGAGCAGAATCGCCGCGCCGGCTTCCCGCTGGGTCAGCAACAGGCGGTGGACTCCTTCGATGGCGCCCACATCCAGTCCGCGCGTCGGCTGGACCGCCACCATGAAGTTGGGATGCCCTGAAATTTCGCGCGCCAGGATCACACGTTGCAGGTTCCCGCCGGACAGCAATCGCACGGGCGTATTGACAGTCGGCACAATGATGTCGTATGCCTCTTTGAGTCCTTGCGCGAACTTTGCCGCCGCTGCCGTGTCCAGCATCGTCCCCCTCGAAATCGGCGGTTTGCGGTAATTCTTCATAATGACATTATCCGTTACGCTCAGGTTGGGAGAACTCCCCACGTGGGTGCGGTCTTCTGGAACGTACGACATGCCATGCTCGATACCATACAAAGCGTCGCGATTGCTGACCTTTTCGCCGTTCAACAAGACCTCCCCCTGTTTGCATTTTCGCATTCCCGCAATGACCTGCGACAACTCGATCTGACCGTTACCCGCCACCCCGGCAATGCCGACAATCTCACCCGCCCGTACGTGAAGCGAAATCCCGCGCAGCGCCGGAAGACCCTTGTCGTTTTCCGCATGGACGTCCCTCACATCCAGAATGATATGACCCGGTTTCCCCGGTTTCTTATCCACAAACAGAATCACATCACGTCCCACCATCATGCTCGCCAGTTCCTGTTTCGTCACACCTTTTGCCGGAATGCCCGAAGCCGTTGCCACGCCGCGCCGCAACACGCTGATCCGGTCAGCAATGGCAGTCACTTCATGAAGTTTGTGACTGATGAAAATCACCGACTTGCCCTGCACGACCATCGAACGCAGGGTCTCGAACAACCCATCGATTTCCTGCGGGGCAAGAACGGCTGTCGGCTCGTCCATGATCAACACATCCGCACCGCGATAGAGCATCTTCAACAGTTCCACGCGCTGTTGCTCGCCGACCGACAACTGCCAGATCTTTGCGCGCGGGTCAACTTTAAGTCCGAATCTATCGCCAAGATCGGCGATCTTTTTATCGTATTCGCTCAAACGCATGAAAAAACGCGGAACGTCGAGGCCCAACAAGATATTTTCGGTCACCGTTTGTGAAGGCACAAGCATGAAATGCTGATGGACCATACCAATGCCTGCCTGGATCGCATCCCGCGGAGAGGAAAACTCGAGCGTTTTACCCTTCACTTTGATCGTGCCCGCATCCTGTTTATACAAGCCCGCCAGCACGTTCATCAATGTGCTTTTCCCCGCTCCATTCTCCCCCAGCAGGGCATGGATCTCCCCGGCGTGCAGTTCGAAATCTACATGGTCATTGGCAAGCACGCCGGGGAAGCGCTTGACAATGCCTTTCATTTCCACGACCAGATTGGAGGATGTTGATTCGGTCAAGGTATGCCTCCTGCATTTTCTGTCATTCCGAGCGACCATAGAGAGCGAAACAATCTTCTCTGCAACCGGCGCCCTGACAAGGACATTTTATAACAAAATGGGGCAGAACCTTGCAGCCCTGCCCCATTCATCAAATTCCATTGTACTACGGCAGTTCAGCGGTGATCCCCTCAGCCCACCACTTCATGCACACCGGAATACTGCACGGTAGACCGAATTCCGGGAACGCGTCCAGGTCAACCTGTTGCAGGCTCTGACCGGCAGGCAGAACCACATTCCCCTTGTTGTCATTGATCGGTCCCTTGAACACATCGAAGCGGGTGAACTCGCCAGCCAGCATCTGGGCAAGAATATCGCGCACTTCCTGGATCACAGCAGGATCGAGGTCCTGCATCCCCGGGGTCAATTCCTGTCCTTCCATGAAACCGTACAAGCCCAAGGCGCCGGTATCGGCATCGAAATAATCCCAACCGGGGGTATAGGTGCCGTCAATCACACCTTTCGTAATGCGGGCGTATTCGGGACCCCACACCCAGTACGGTGCGGTGAGACAGCGTTCCACCTTGCAGGAGCCGTACCAGTCGTAGGTCACGCCCCACTTCCCCTTTTCCATGGCAACATCGGCAACGGCAGGCGTATCCGCGCCGGTGAAAACGACATACGCGCCCGCATCGAATAAGGAAGCCGCGGCTTCCTTCTCGATCACAGGATCGTGCCAGGTGTTGATCCAGCGCACATCCATCGTGCATTCGGGACAGGTTTTCTTCATGCCCAATGCAATAGCATTGCCCAGGCGGATCTCTTCAGGGATCGGGAAGGTTGCCATATAACCGAGTTTGGTTTGTCCATCCTGCTTGGCGCGCGCGCCCGCAATCATGCCCGCCAGGAACTTCATATTCTCCATCGCGCCCATCAGATTACCGAAGTTGGTCTGATTGGACTTGATGCCTGTCAAGTGAATGAACATCGTATCGGGGAATTCGCCCGCAACCGTTTCCATCGGATCCATATAACCGAACGAGGTGCCGAAAATCAGGTTGAAACCTTTGCGCGCCAACGCGCGGAAGACCTGCTCGGAGTCCGCGCCTTCAGGCACGTTCTCGATGTACGCGACATGCGTATTCGGCACATTCTCTTCCACATACAACAAGCCCTCGTAATGCGCCTGCGACCAGCCGCCGTCATCGTGCGGTCCAATCAGCACCATCGCGATATTGAATTTGCCTTTCTCGACCGCGGGGATCTGGAATCCGCCAACCTCTTCAACGCCCCCGCCGCACGCCGACAATACCAGTGAAAGGATCGTCAGCAACATTGCAACTTGCAAAAGTGTCTTACGCATTTCTTCTCCTCTTTTGTGTGATTTTTGATGATAAGACGGTGTAAGCAGGTGTGGAGAATATCTCTTTGAGCGCAGCCTCCTTTCAGATTCAAGTTGTCGGACAATTGTCTATACAAGTAAATTTTATCACAAGACCCTGAATATTTCTATTCTAGAACAAACCACACAACAAAAGCAAGTACTTTTCTCATGGACTGCAGGCGAGCATACTCTGGATTTCGGCTAACGCCTCGCTTCTCTCGGGACTGGAGGCTGTTTCTGCTCCGATTCTTTTCCACAACCGACAGAGCAACGGTCCCACATAGTCCTTCGAGACGCGGTAACTGACCTTCGAGTATTCGAGCGCCTTCTCCCAATCTCCAACATGGGCGTAGCCTTCGATGAACACAAAGCGCTCGATGGGGTCGTTGGGATAATCATCGAGTTGGAACGCCGCATTTCCCAGTCTGGCAACCTGTTCCCAATCGCCCCTCTGGCGGGCGAGGTCCGCTTTCTGGAAGTAGTAGCACCAGCCGTGCGCGGGTTCGGGTCCGTAGACAGCAGGCATGATGGCTTGTCCCTCGAGGAGGATTCTGTCGGCGTTGGAGAGGGCGGAGGCTTCACGCATCAGGCTTTCGGCGGGGATGAGGCGGTTGGACGGGTCGAGGTCGGGTTCGAGCAGGCGCAGGCAGGCAGGCGGGTCGTAGTAAAAGGCGAGCACGTCGGAGGTGTTCCCATCAAAGGAGGCGGCGAGGAAGTCGTATCGGATGGGCAGACCCGGCTCGAGCGCAGGAAGCGAAGCGCCGAGACGGTTGGTCGGGTAGAGCAGCACATAACCGACCTGACGGGTGCGGGTCTCCGGGGCGTAAATCCAGTTGAGCGGCGCGCTGAGGGAGTTATCGGCGTTGAACGTCAATTCCTCGTTCATCAACACGATGGTGCCGGGCTGAATGCCGGGCGCGCGCCAGGTCATCTGCCAGAACAGGTTTTTCTGCGATTGCCAGTCGCGCAGGTAGTCCACCGACCAGAGGAACTGCCTGCCAGCGGAAAGCGCAACGAGGAGGACGACGGCGAAATACGTGACGCGCGCAGGGAGCAGGTGCAGCAAGCCAAGCAGGAGGAAGCACGCGCCGAACATGAACGACAACAGGGCGCGGTTGGCGGGGAAGCCGAGCGTCACGGGCAGGTTGGTCACCCAGTAGGGAACGCCGCCCATCAGCAGCATGACCGCGCCGAGACCGATCAGCCAGAAGACGTCCTGTTTTCTGGCGGCGTCGGCTGAGTCGCCGCTCTGCCGTTTGAGCAGGACAAGCCCACCCACCGCCAGGACGACAAAGAGGTACAAACCGCTCGTCCGCCAGCCGTTGACGGCGGGATGAGGAAACTGGAATGCCTGAATCCACGCGCCGCCCGCCGCCGCCCACAGGCTGGAAAGCACATGCAGTACAAGTTGTGTGAGAGTCTCGATGGGCGCGCGCGCCACTTCTTCGGTCAGGCTGTAGCCGAAACCGGGGTGGCTGTATACGAGCGAGCGATAGAAGATGGCAAAGACGATGACGCCGAGGTAAGGTATCCACGCCTTGAACACTGTGAGGAACCGCTGGCGAAGCGTGAGTTTTTCCTCGCGCAAAGTCATCCACAGGATGAACGGGCGCATGAACTCCAGCATGAAGAAATACTCGAACATAATCAGGTTCAACGCCGAGAAGATCATCGCCAGGAGGGTCTTGCCGCGCAGCATCAGCCGCCACGAGAACAGTAAAAAGAAAAGTACGATGAAGAAGTGCGAGTACACATAACTGACCCATTGCTGGTTGAAACCGGGGTACAGCAGCACCAACAATGCCAGCAGGAACGCCAGGTCGCGGCGGCGCGGGAACAACTCCGTCATCACCTGCCAGAAGACGTACACGCCCGCCCAGCGCCAGAACATGCCAAACCATTGCCAGACGGCGGGATTTTGCGGAAGGAGGAAGCCGGTGATTTGATATAACAACGCCCAGACGGGGCGCGAATCGGAAAAGTAACGCGCCGTCGCTTCGGACCCCAACTGATAGCGGATCCACGAAATGGGCTGGTCATCCCAATAAAACCCCAGCCGCCAAAAGGACAGCCCGTAAGCAAGAAAAGTCACAGCCAGCAGGATGAGGGGAACAGCAAAGGGATGAGCGGCGAGGGAGGCGATGCGCTTCTGTAAATTCTTCATGGATGGCTATATCTTATCCTGAATTTTGAGGTTTTGCCGGACGGTCGAACCAGTAGATGACTCCTCCAGCGAGACTACCCGCCAGGTTTAGAGCGAAGACCGTCAGCGAGAAAGCGACGGCGTCTGCAGGCGTGATGCCCCACGAGGCGGCGAACAGCACGAACACGCTCTCGCGGATGCCGATGCCGTTGACCGACAGCGGAAGGAGGATTGCCAGATACAACAGCGGGACGAAAAGCAGCAAGTCGCTGAATTTGACCGGCAGGCGAATGGCAGCGCCAATCAGGCGGAAGGCGGAAATGTCAATGAACTGGATGAGGAACGAGAGCAGAAACACACCCCCCAGCAAACCCGGATGCCGCACCTTGAAGCGGAAACTGTGAACCCAGTCCTTCAGGCGCAGCCGTTCGGCAAAGGGGAAGCGCCCCACAAAGTTTTCTGCCCACGCTCCGAAAGCAGGCAGAGTGGAGATGGCGGTGAGGCTGGTCAAAGCGAGGAAGACGCTGCCGAGCAGAAGCCAGAAGGGGAGGTCAGAGGCGAGGTCCGCGCGGATTGAAAGCGCCGCCAGTCCCAGGGTCACGAGAGAGGCGTAACTGAGGACGCGTTCGTAAAAGATCGTGGCAGCAACCGCTTCCAGTTTGCCGGTGTCGCGTCCGCCGGAGTAGAGTCGGTAGGCGTCGCCGCCCAGGCTGCCCGGCAGGAAGTTGTTCAGGAACAGACCGGTCATGGTCATGCGGAGAAGCGCGCCGAGCCGCGCTTCGACATCCCAGGCGCGAAGCAGGAGCCTCCAGCGCACAGACGTGAAAAACACGGAGGAAAAGTACAACCCGAAAAAGCCAAGCAGGTAGAGCGGCTCGATGCGGCTGAAGGCGCGGGCAATCTCGGTGAACGCCGAAAGGCGAATAAGGTACGCCAGCAGAAGGGCGCTGACCGTCACACGCAGGGCGAGCGACACGCCCGGCTTTTTGAGCAAACCCCACAGGCGGGAAAGAGATGAACGGGATTCCATGCGCTCAGTTGGAGGGAAGCAGCCGTAGAACATACCCCTCGGGCGCTTCATGCTGGACCTCGAAGCGGGGATGCCGCACGAACGCCATGTTCCCCTGCGGATGCAGATGCACCACCCAGACCTCGCGCGGGGTCTGGTCGTACGACTTCAAAATGTTGCCAATGACTTTGCGGGTCAACTCCTCGTTGAAGGGGTTGGAGAAGAACAGCAGGTTGGCTTCGGGGGGGATTTCGTATTCCGAGGCGTCCATGTGCAGGATTTCGAATTCGGTTTTGCTTTTCGATTTCGCTTTGAAGATTTCAAGATTTTTTCGGCAGGTCTCGACCAGTTCGATGGAAAATTCCACGCCGATGACCTTGCGGAAGCCGCGCTCTGCCGCCATGAACATGGCTTTGCCCTTGCCGCTCCCGAAGTCCACGAAGGTGACGCGGGAGGGTTCGAGCCTGACCTGTGAAATCATCTTTTGGAAGATGTAGGCGTTCGTGCCTTCGTAGTAGTTGCCGACCGTCTTGTTGGGAGAATCGATTTTGAGGGCATCGAGCTGGGCGGTGTTGATGGTGTCTATTTTATATTTCAGATCGAACGTCAGATCTGAGATGACATAGCGGAGGGTGGTCACAAGCCCCACCTTGCGGATGTTGCGCAGAACCTTTTTGAAGTTTTCGAGGTTGACGATCTCGAGGAGAGACATGGTGAGGGTTTCCTTTCGGTGAAGTATCAGGCTAATTGTACTTTTCCAAATTAACCGGGCAATAAAGTTGACTTTCAGACCCCAAAATCAAACCACGGAGTCACAGAGACACAGAGAAAAAACCATAAAAAAACGTGGCTCTGTGTCTTCGCGGTTCAATTGGGATTGCTCGATTAATTTGCAAAAAGCCCGACCTACAAGAAGAATCGGATCATTGGCGACAGGAACGCATTGATAACGAAGGCAGGCAATCTGGCGATGATCTTCCTCGTCCAGCCGACGCGGTCGAAGAGGCGCGAGGTCGGTTCGGTGATGCGTCCGGGGATGAAGTAGCGGCGCGGTTCGAGGACTTCCGTACCCCAGCCGCGCTTGAAGTGATTCAGCCCGTGATGCTCGCGGGCGGCTTCGCCCATGTTGAACCAGCGGTACCCTTCCGCCGCGGCATCCTGGATGATCTTCCAAATGAGGAAGTGCGTGGGATGATGGGCGCTGTCTGGCAATACCGCCGACCAGCCGTAATACACTTCATGGTGCGTCCAGAAGGTGAACATCGCGCCCGCGTATTCTCCCCTGACCTTTGCCAGATAAATTCGCGCCGCGCCCGGCGGGAAATGCCTGAAGATGGCGCGGAACAGCTGCCTTCCATGCGGGATGAAGCCATGCTTGCCGGCGTAGATACTCACGTACAGTTTGTGAAACGCGTCGAGATGAGAGCCGTCGGTATCCACGAGCAGGTCCATGTCGTCCAACGCCTCGGTTTTGCGCAGGATACGTTTGTAGTCGCGGCTGAGGGAGTTGAAGACGGCGTCCACGCCCCTGGTCAGGTCAACGACGTAGGTGAAATCAAGTTTGTCCACAAAGGGAAGGGGGCCGCTTCCCTCCTCAGGGAGGGCGGTGGGTGTCAATACCTCGGCATGATCCACGCTGGAGGTTTTTTCCGTCACCGCCTGCAGCAGGGCATTCAAGGCTTCGTCGGAGTCGTACAACGGTCCGCAGTAAGTGGGGAAGGGATTGGTCACATAATGCGCGCCGCCGAAGAGCGGCTGGCACAGGAAGAACGGGCAAACTCCCACCACGCGTTCATCCTCCAGTGCAACGAGGTGACGGGTTTGCACGCCGTAGGCATCGCGCAGAGTCCGCGCCCAGGCGAGGTCATGCCCAAAGCGGGCGTCCAGCCGTCCGTTTACGTAGGAGGCGTAGCGGTCGTGCAGGGATTCGTTCAGTGTGATGACCTGGATCATGGGTAATCGCCGCAAAATTTGCGCTACACAATCCCTCGAATCAAATGCGAACCGAGCGCCCGCACCACGAACGACGGGAGCCGTTTCCAAACCCGAATGGCGAGTTGGAATTTGGCGCTCTTCTGGTTCAACTCGGGGACGGCTCCGCCCCGAGGCAGGTAATACCAGTAGGCGAGCGGAGCTTTGCGCGGACGCCACTTCATTTTGTAGGTCTCGTTGCCCGAGCCGTTCAGGCTGCGCCCCATGTCGCAGACGGTCATCCCTTTTTCGCAGTAACGCTCCAACAGCGACCAGTACAGGAATTCGCCCGCGTACTCTGCGCGGAACTCGCGCAGGATGTTGGCGTGCAGGTTGGAGGCAGTGCCGCCCTGATAAATCAACACCGCCGCGCCTGCCAGCGTCCCTTTGGCATCGCGCACCACGGCAAACTCCAAGTCGCTGCCGAGCAGGGTTGCCATGTTGCGCAGGTATCGCTTCGAGTGATACGGCGAGCCAAGTTCGTGCATACTGCGCGCCAGCGCTTCGTAGGCGTCGTCGAGCAAATCCAGATGACCGAACTGGATTTGAAATCCCTTCCGCAGCGCCTGCCGCGTGTGCTTGCGGTGCTGTGAGCCAAACCTGCCCCACAATTCTTCGGCGCTGCGCGGCAGGTCAATGAAGTAGGTGGAATAGATCGGTTGCTGAACCCAGGGGAAAGGCGGCGCGGCGCCGTCATCGAGAAAGCGAAGCACGCAATACTCCACGCGCAACTCATCCGATAGTCGGCGGGCGGTATCGAGTAGGGCTGTGCGCGCCGCCGCCGTTGTAAATGCAAAGCCGCCGTAACTGCCGAAGGGTGAGGTGGCGAGGTAGTTCCCGAAGATGGGATGGCGGACGTGCGTGAGGACAAGAACGCCCGTGACCTCATCATCCTGCACGGCCTCGAAGCGGTGGACGGCGTAACCGTAGGTTTGCCGAACGAGGCTCGACCACGAATCGAGCGCGGTGAACGCGGCGGAGGAGACAAGCGGCTCTTTCCACGCCGCAGGTTGATTCTCTTCCAATTGGCGGATTCTCACCCTGGTCTTTGTCATGATTTTCCCTTCCGCCTATTGCGACGTTAGAGAACGTCGTCTACGTATACAAGACGTTAGAAGAAGTCGCCTACGCAGACAAGATTGGGGGTTCAGAACGCTCTCAGGCATTGACTTGTCCCTGAGAGGCGAGCGCCTCGTCGAGGTAGGCGCCGAGCGGAGAGACGGGGAAACGCTCCAGCAGGGCTTTGAGGAATCCCGCCTTGTTGCGGCGGAAAGGCAGAAGGTGTGGATTCAGGATCAGGTCACGCGTGAGGCGGGCGGAGAGGGGCGGCGTCACCAGCTCGTAGGGATGCAGAATGATGGAAGGGCTCAGTCCGCGTTTCAAGTCCCGTTCGATGAGTTTGAAAATTTGCCCGCCCAATATCCCGATGCTGAAACTCGAACCGTAGGGAAATTCGCCTTTGAGCAAAAGGTTGAGGGTGAAATCGCGCGGCGCGGCATAACCGCCATTGTGGGGCGCGGCGGTGGTGCTGACGGGAATCTCCCAGACACTGCCCTTCTTCAACAGCACGCCCGCCGGCGCGTAGATGGATGAACTGTAGGCAAAGCCGCTGTCGGCGAGAAGTTGATATGCCGCCTCGTGAATGCCCACCATCGGCGCGCGGTACCCGCGGACGTGGTACTGCCGCAGCCAGTGCGCTGAGGCGCGAATATCCTGCGCCAGTTCGTTGATGTTCTTGAGCGGGCGGTGAGTGTGACAGTGCAAGCCGAGTTCATGCCCGGCCGCCGCGATTCTTTGCGGCACTTCGGGGTACCAGTCGGCAATCTCGCCGACGAGGTAGAAGCTGGCTTTGGCTTCGCCCAGCAGGCTGAGGATGGGGTCGAGGGCGCGCAGGGTGAAGCCGCCGTCGAGGGCGCGGCGTTGATGCGGGTCGGTCAGGCTGTCGTAACGGCGGAAGAGGGCAAACCAGGGTTCGTAATCTATGCTTAGAAGCACGCGGGGAGAGAGATACATCGGCGCAATTATAGCGGGGGAAAGCAGATTTTTATCAACGGACTTCATAACGGATGTTTTGCACGGACAAAAACGACCGGTAAAAACACGGTTGGGCGATTCCCGTTTGGGGAATCACCCAACCGCGAATCCGTCGAACTACCAAATTACTTGACGATCCATGTTCCCGTCTCACCTTTGAGCGCGCGCCCGATGTTTTCGGGATTGGTAATGAGCGCCTGTTTGCCGCCGTTTTCGAGATACCAGATAATCGCCTGAATTTTCGGCGCCATCGAACCTTTGGCAAAATGCGTGCCTTCAGCGAGGTAGGCTTTGGCTTCATCGAGCGTGATTCGATCCAGCCACTGTTGATTGGGCTTGCCGAAGTTGATGGCAACCTTTTCGACGGCGGTGGAGATGAGGAACAGGTCGGCTTTGAGCAGGCGCGCCAGCAGGGAGGAGGCGTAATCCTTGTCAATCACGGCGGCGACGCCCTGATATTCGTGATCGCCCGCGTCAATGACCGGAATGCCGCCGCCGCCCACCGTGATGACGACCATGCCAGCGTTCAGCAGGGTGCGGACCGCATCCAACTCCACCACTTCCTTGGGCAGAGGCGACGCAACGACTCGCCTCCAGCCTCTGCCTGCATCCTCCACGACCGACCAGCCCATGTCTGCCTGACGCCGCTTCGCTTCCGCTTCGTCCATGAACGAGCCGATGGGTTTGGTGGGGTTTTTGAAAGCAGGATCGTTCTTATCCACCAGCACCTGCGTTACCACCGTGGCAACGGGCTTCTTGATCCCGCGCCGATACAGTTCGTTCTGAAGATTCTGCTGGAGGGCATAGCCGATGGCGCCCTGGCTATCTGCGCCGCACACATCCAGTGGCACTTCGTGCATCCCTTCCACCTTCGCGGCAATTTCCGAGCGCCTCAGGATAAAGCCAACTTGCGGTCCATTGCCATGACCGATCGCCACATCCCAGCCTTGCTCGATCATATCTGCAATGTGATAAGTCGTTTCCTTTGCGGCTTGATATTGATCTTCGACCGTCTTGTGCGCCTCGTCCTTGATGAGGGAATTGCCGCCAATGGCGACGACAGCGAGTTTAGTCATATAGTCTCCTGGTCCAATGGTCTTCTAGTCTTCTGGTCTTACCGTCTGATAGGCGCAAGTCCAATGGTCTTCGAGTTTGATGAATCAACAGCCTGCAATTACCAGACTATAAGACTCCAGACTATCAGACTATCAGGCGAACTAACTCATCGTCAACGCCATCACCGCCTTCTGCGCGTGCAGGCGGTTCTCGGCTTCGTCGAACACTACCGAATGCGGACCATCCAGCACGGCGCTTGTGACCTCAATGTCGCGGTCAGCCGGAAGCGGATGCATGTAAATGGCATCGGGTTTGGCAACTTTCAACTTGGCGTCGTCCATGATCCAGTTCTTGAAGGAATCCTGGAGTTTCTTGCCTTCGGTTTTGTCGTTGGTGGTCAGCAGTGGACCCCACGACTTGGCGTAGAGGACATCCGCATCCTTGCAGGCTTCGGTCATGCCGTCGGCATCTTCGATGATTTCAAAAGCCGTACCTGCGCTCTTCGCTTGTTCCTTTGCCTGTTCGACAATATCGGGCATAAGCTGGAAGCCGGGCGGGTAGGCAAGCGTCACGTCCATGCCGAAGCGGGGCATCTGCAGAATCAGGGATTGAGGAACAGAGATCGGTTTGAGGTACGAAGCGGCGTACGCCCACGAAACGACGATTTTCTTGCGGCGCAGGTCGCGTCCCTTTTTCTCCATGATGGTCATCAAATCGGCGAGGCATTGAAAGGGATGGTACACGTCGCACTGCATGTTGAGCACGGGCGCGCGGCTGTGCTTGGCAACGTCGTTGAGGTATTTGTTGCCGTCGCCGAAGTCGCAGTGACGGATGGCAATGCCGTCGAAGTAGCGTCCAAAGATTTCGCCAATCTCGACCGGCGTATCGCCGTGGGCGATTTGGGTGGTGTTGCTGTCAATGAACGCGGCATGACCGCCCAACTGCGCCATGCCCGCCTCGAACGACCCGCGCGTACGGGTGGACGAGAAGAAGAACAGCATCGCCAGCACCTTGTCGCGCAGGTAAGCGTGCGGTTCACCGAGGGCGCGCTTGCGCTTCAAATCCCAGGCTACCTCCAGAACGGTTTCGACTTCCTCTTTCGTGAAGTCAAGATCGCCGATGAAGTCTCGGCCCCTAAAATTTGTTTGCATGGTTTAGTCTCCTGTCTTCATAGTCTTATAGTCCGATTGTTGTTGGGCTAACCGTCGGTGCTTTCTTCATTTTCGGTGCATCATCGCCTTGTTCTTTCGAGATTCTCTTTTCGTTGTTCCGACCGCCTTGACGCAGATAGGCAATCAAGCCATTGATGAGACGTTTGGCTTCATCGGCTTGATCGTATGCCTGCTTCAATTCGGTATCCGTAATATATTTCCGGTCAAGAGCCAGGTACACTTCCGATTGGACCTCGCTAGCTGAGCGTCGCGCCATTTTCAGGAAACGGATGAATTCGGGATCTGTCCCAGCATCGCCGCCTTCGGCAATGTTATGCATGACCGAACCCGCGGCATCCAAAATCTGGTTGCGCAATCTGAAATCCCTGGAGAATTCGTCACGATGGGTCAGTCTATGGATGGTATTCACCAGCACACGCGCCTTTTGCCAACAAATCAAATCCTCAAAACGCCGGATTTTCGTCATATAGTCTGATAGTCTCCAAGCTAATAGTCTAAGAGAGCGTTTTGAAACTCAACATTCACTACAGATACACACGGATGGATACTGATTTTTTGAGAAAGCAACCGTGAAAATGCTCTCAAATCTTATTGATCTGTGTTCATCTGTGTTCATCTGTGGTTTAGAACGAATTTCAAAACACTTTCTAACAGCCTCCCGTCTAATCGTCTGATGGCCTTATGACTATCAGACTCCAGACTATAGACCCTTATTCCATCGCGCCCAAGACCAGCGTCAGCAGCGCCATGCGCATCACGACGCCGTTGAACGCCTCCTGCCAGTAGCGTGACCAGCGGGTGATGTCTACATCAGTGGGGATCTCATCCATGCGCGGCAGGGAATGAAGCAGGATGGCATCGGGCTTGGCTTTGGTCTCCAGCAGTTCGCGCGTAATCTTATAGTTAGCGGGGGTCAGCCCCACGTCCTTTCCGGCGCGCTCGTCGCGTGACTTGGTGTAATCGGGTTGCACCACAGGCTCCACCAGGATGACATCCGCACCTGCAATCGCCTTTTCCACATGATCTTCCTCTTTGAAGTTTACGCTGTACTGCCTGAGTTCTGCCTTGAATTCCTCGGTGAGGCTCATGTCGGGCGGGGCGACGAACGTAATCGGGCAATCGAATTGACTCAGGGCATACCCCAGCGAATGCATCGTCCTCATGCGCATGTCGCCGACCGCCAGCCATTTGAGTCCGTCAATGCGTCCCTTCTCGCGCAGAACAGTGTAGAGGTCGGTGAGGATTTGGGTCGGGTGTTCGCCCCAGCCGTCACCGCCGTTGATAACCGGCACGCTCGCCCATTTGGCGGCTTCGTGCGGGGCGCCCTGCTGAAAGTGGCGCATCACGATCACGTCTCCATAGAACTCCAGCATCTTGACCGTATCCTTGATGGATTCCTGATAGAAGTCCCCGGCACGCGTCATCTTGGCATCCGAAAAGCCCGTCACATGACCGCCGAGGCGATGCATGGCGGCTTCATGCGCCAGACGCGTACGCGTGGACGGCTGATAGAACGCCGTGACCAGCGTCTTCTCCTTGAGCAAATCCACGTTCTTCCTGGACCTGGCAATTGGCTCCATTTTCTGAGCCACATCGAACACGTGGAAGAACTCGTTGCGCTCGAACTCCTTGAGCGACAATATGTCACGACCGGCAAAACTACGCATTTCAACCTCCAATTTGATTAGGATTTTAGCAACGGCAAGGTCTCCAATGCTCCGATTTGTCTCTCTGGCGGTTCGTGTCTAACCCACACTTCCATCCTTCAGCATCTTTGGCAGCAGCGCGTAGAACTCCGTCGCCGCCACCACCTCATCGAGCGGGACATTTTCGTCCTGCATATGGGCGGTCTTCTCGTCGCCGGGACCAAAGCCAATGGACGGAATGCCCGCCTTGCCCGCCCAATAGGTGCCGTTGGTGGAAAAATCCCACGTTCCCAGCGGACGCTTCTCGCCCCACAGCACCTCGAGGGTTGCCTGCCCCGCCTGCGTCAACGGATGCGCATCGTCCAACAGCCAGGCGGGGTAATACTTCGAGACCGGGAAAACAAACCCCGTATAGGACGGCTGATCGTAGAACAATTCCTCGACGTGAATTTCCTCCTGCAAATAATCGGGGATCAGCCCTTTGATTTGGGCAATCACCTCCTCGCGCGGTTCGTTCGAAGTGATGCGGCGGTCGAGATAGATGGTGAACTGATCGGGGACGGCGTTGATCGAAGCCGTGCGCGCCGAGACGTCCGTCACCGCAATGGAAGGATGTCCCTGAACAGGATGCGAACCCATCCCCAGGCGGAAGCGGCGGTCGAGTTCGCGAATCTGGGTGATGATCGCCATCATCTTATACACGGCGTTGTCGCCGAGGTAGTGCGAAGCGGCATGCGCCGATTTGCCGAACGCCGTAATCTTCAATTCGATGCGTCCCTTGTGACCGCGGTACACTCGCATTTTGGTCGGCTCGCCGATGACCACAAAATCGGGTTTCACCTTGGGGTCGGCTTCCACAAAGGCATTCGGGGCGATGCCGTCGCACCATTCCTCCATGTTGCCAAAATAGTAGGCGGTGTACCCCTCCAGCAAACCCAGGTCGCGCGCAATGGCGAGACCGTAGACCATGCCCGGCGTGGAGCCTTTTTCGTCGCACGCGCCGCGCGCATACAGCCGGCCGTTCTCGATCTTGCCCTTGAACGGGTCCCACTCCCACTCGCTCGCGTCGCCAATGCCGACCGTGTCAATGTGCGAGTCGAAGACAATGACCTTCCCGCCGTTGCCCATACGACCAACGACGTTGCCCATTTTGTCGAAACGCGTCTCGTCGAAACCGAGTTTGCTCATCTCTGCGATGATGCGCCCGCCCACCTCCTTTAGCTCTCCATTCATGCTGGGGATGGCGACGATCTCGCGCAAAAATCGAATGATATGTTCGCGGTTCTCCTCCACTCTTTTCTTGATCTCTTGAACGGACATAATGACCTCTTGTAAGTTTGGATGTGTAAGCGTTGACTGGTTGATAAGTTGAACATGCCAACTTGTCAACCAGTCAACGATTTGCCGATGCGCCGTATCACATGGAAGTTAAAGTACCCAGGGATGAAATAACTGACCGTGTAGTCCACGATCCTGCCGTCTTCGGCGTAGAGTTGAGAGACAAATTGCAACAACACATCGTCGCGCTGAATTTCGAGCGCCTTTGCCACCTCGGCGGTCGCGTTGGCGGCGCTGATGGCGGCGCGGGAGACAGTCAGCGGGTCACCACGGCCAAGCATAAAGTCCAGCACCGAGCCGTTGAAGTGGGCAGGCAGGTCTTCCGGCTTGAGCAGGTCCGCAGGCAGGGTATCTACCAGATAAGCAACCGGGCGTCCATCAGCGCACATCACACGGCGAACGCGCGTCAGGCGGCTGTTTTCCTTCACGCCGAGTCCTTGCGCCGTCTCCCGATCCGCTTCCACCTGTTCGATGTGCAATTCACCCACCGTCACCGAGAGGTTCATGCGGCGCGCCATGGTGTCCAGGCTTTCCAGCACCTCCAAGCCCGCGTCAATGACCGGCACCTTGCCCACCACATACGTGCCGGAACCCTGACGGCGGCGGATGATTCCCTGCGTTTCGAAAGTGCGCATCGCTTCGCGCAGGGTGGCGCGCGAAACGCCCAATTGCTTTGCCAGTTCAGGTTCCGAGATCAGGCGTTGACCGGGCGCTGTTTGCGCGATCAGGCTTGCCAGGTCTGCCTGTAATCGTTGAAAGGGAAAATTCGCCATTACTCCTCCAGCACCGGAATGAATTTAAATTGCGTCACATCCACAAGCCCTTTGTCTGAAATTCGCAATTCGGGAATGACCACCAGCGCCAGCAGCGACAACTGCATGTTCGGGTTGTTGAGCGTACAGCCGCACGCCCTGAACCCCTCCAGGATGCTCTGCGCCTTACGAGCAACCACCTCCGCCCGCTCGGTGGACATCAACCCCGCGATCTTCAACTCGACCTTGCCGATGACTTTGCCATCCTTCACCACCACCTGCCCGCCTCCGCTTCGCGCCAGACGGTTGGCTGCTACCGCCATCGAAGCCTCATCCGTCCCGACGACGATCATGTGATGCGAATCGTGCGCCACAGTGGAGGCGACCGCGCACTTTGCCGTGAAGCCGAACCCACTGACGAGTCCCATGATCACGCCGCCGGTGCCTTTGTGACGTTCGACCAGCGCAATCTTGGCGATATCGCGTTCCATATCCACTTTGATTTCGCCGTTTTCGGGTTGAATCTCAAAAGTTAAATGCCGCGTCGGCGCCTGATTCTCGATGACGCCAATCACATTCGCTTTGACCTTCGATGCCCGACTTTTGACTTGTAACTTAAAGTCCTCTGGCTCCAACTTTCTCTTCAACTTCACCGAGTTCTTCGCCCAGGCGGGATACGTGAACTTCGGCAGATTTACCTTCCATTTTCCCTGCTCTGCAATGACCTGTCCCTTCGCGATGACCATATCCGCATGAAAGTTATTCAGGTCTTCCGCCAGCACCACATCTGCCCAGCGCCCGGGCGCAATCATCCCCATCTCTTTTGCAACGCCAAAATGCTCGGCGGTGTTGATGGTCATCATCTGGATGGCGGTCATCGGGTCGAGTCCCTGTTCGATGGCGTGCCGCAGGACACGGTCCATGTGACCGTCCTGCGAGAGGGTCTGCGCGTGCGAGTCGTCGGTCACGAGGAGGAAGCGGCGGGAATCCAGACCCAATTGCGTCACCGCCCCCACCTGCGAGGCAACGTCGAACCATGCCGAACCGTAACGCAGCATGGCTTTCATGCCCTGGCGTACGCGCTCGACCGCGTCTTCGAGCATGGTGCCCTCGTGGTCGTCCTCCGCGCCGCCCGCAACGTAACCGTGAAAGGGAAGTCCGAGATCGGGGGAGGCGTAATGCCCGCCGACGGTCTTGCCGTGCGCATGCGTGATTGCCATTTCCTCGAGCATCTTTTTGTCGCCCATGAACACGCCGGGGAAGTTCATCATCTCGCCCAGCCCAATGATGCCCTTCCACTTCATGGCTTGCGTCACTTCCTTCGGCCCGATGGAGGCGCCGGGAGTCTCCAGCCCGGGCGCGGAGGGAACGCAGGAGGGCATTTGCACCCACACGTGGATGGGCTGCATCTGCGCCTCATCCACCATCAATTTGACGCCTTTGAGCCCGAACACGTTGGCAATCTCGTGCGGGTCAACGAACATGCCGGTCGTGCCGCGCACCGCCACCGCGCGCACGAACTCCGTCACCGTAACCATGCCCGATTCGACATGCATGTGACCGTCGAGCAAACCGGGGACGAGATAGCGCCCTTTGGCGTCTATGACTTTCGTCTTTTTGCCGATGGTGTGGCGGGCATCTTTGCCGACGTAAGCGATATGCCCGTCTTTGATGGCGATGTCGGTGCCGGGCAGGATCTCGCCCGATTGGACGCAGACCCACCGTCCGTTAAGGATGACCGTGTCGGCGGGGACGCGTCCCATGGCGGTCCCTACGAGGGCGCGGGTCAGTTTTGAGGATGAGGTCATGAAATTCTCCTAGGGTATTGCCTGCCTTGCGATATAACGTCCTATCAGATAATCATACTGTCTTGTGACGTAAGGGTTATAGGTGAGTCCATAACCGGACAAAAAATTCTCGATACTCCGAAAAGTGATATAGGTGTCATCCGACACCCATGCGTTACGGATAACGATGATCAGGAACAGAAGGAGGAGGACAGATTTTTCCAGCCGATTTTCGACGCGTGAACGGGAATCGTCCGGAAAGTAGGGATGTATCATCTGCGATGCGTGAGCAATACCCATTATAACGAAACGAGCACTGGTCCATTTTGAAGGGATAAAGGCGTTCGGTCTCCGCCGGAAAGCCGCGAGAAAACAACAAGGTTCGTCATGCGCCTCCGCTCGCTTGAACGGCAAACCACAGCAGTAAAATCGCAAGGTAAACCGGGATCGCCGTGAGCCATGCAAGCATCTCCCTGCCGCGCGACATGAAAAAGCCGGAGGCAAACAACCATAACGGAAGGAAACTGTTGCAAACAGCCGGAAAACTCAAAGCCGGAAATCCGCTCAAGGCAAGGGAAAACGGAAACGACAAAAGCGCCGCCGCCACCAAATAGCGAAAATCCCGCCGCATCAACCCCGTCGTGGCAATGACGAGGGTCAGCAGGATGGCGGGCCAACCGAGGAAGAGCGCAAGGACAAAGTTAATCACGGCAAGTCAAGGTGAAGTGTGTGCGCGCCGAAACGCCGGCGCCCTGCATTTCCTCGCTCCTATTTGACAATCCGGGACGGGAACATGACCGCATCCACCATGCGCAGGATGGATGCGCCCGTGTTCCGAAATTGATGGATTTCGTTTGGAGCGACGTAAATAATCGAACCGTCACGAATCGGATACACGGCTCCCTCGGTCACCACCTCACCCCTGCCGACCAGCACAAAAATCTCGTGTTCCGAATCGTGCTGGTGCATGGGTGTGGATTTGAGCGGTTCCAGTTCCAGCAGGCGCATGGAGAAGTTGGTCGCTCCCTGCGAGGCGGTGATGCCCCAGCGCACGGTCAAACCTTCGACGCCGGTCGGTTCGGGTTGGATTTCACGATAGTTTCTGATGTGCATGTCGCTTTCCTTTCGGTTGATAAAATCATGTGTGCAGGTTGGAGGTTTGAACGTTCCAACGCGATAACCTGTCAACCTTCCAACAAGCGCTTAGCCGCTCGGTTGTGCCTCTCGACAAGCTTTCCTTCGTCCACCGTGACGACGCTTCCTTCTTTGACGACAAACCTGCCTCCCACTACCGTATAATCCACCCGAACACTTCGACCGAACACGATCGCGGCGACAGGGTCATGCATGCCGCTGAATTCGATACGGTTCAGGTTCACGGCGAAAAAATCGGCGCATTTGCCCGCCTCGAGGCTTCCAATATCGTTTCGTCCCAGCACTGCCGCGCCGCCGCGCGTACCCAAATACACCGCCTCGCGCGCGGTCATCAGTTTTCGGACCTCCCCCCCAGCCCCTCTCCTGGCAGGAGAGGGGGGAGGACTGGCAGAAAAACCAGTGATCCCTTCTTTCACACGCGACAAGAGCATTGCATTGCGGACCTCCGCCAGCAGGTGCGAGCCGTCGTTGGAAGCGGAGCCGTCCACGCCAAGACCGACGTTGACGCCCGCCTGACGATATTCTTTGACCGGCGCGATGCCCGATGCCAGGCGCATGTTCGAAGTGGGACAGTGCGCCACGCCGCAATTGTGCCTGGCGAAGACTTTGATCTCCTCCTCGTTGACCCAGACCGCGTGCGCAAACCACACATCGCCACCCACCCAGTCCACTTCTTGCATGTACCCCACCGGGCGGCGACCGAATTTTTGCAGGCAGAATTGCTCTTCGTCCTCGGTTTCGGCAAGGTGGGTGTGAAGGTGCACGTCGTATTCGCGCGCCAATTTGGCAGACTGTCTCATCAAGTCCGATGTCACGCTGAAGGGCGAGCAGGGAGCAAGGACAATCTGCACCATCGAGCCGGGCTTCGGGTCGTGATATTGCTCGATGAGGCGCTGGGAGTCTTTCAGGATGTTCTCTTCGCTGTCCACCACGCTGTCGGGGGGGAGCCCGCCTTTCGATTCGCCGAGGGACATCGAGCCGCGCGAGGCGTGCAGGCGGAGTCCGATCGCTTTTGCCGCGGCAATTTCATCGTCGAGGCGAGAGCCGTTGGGGAAGAGGTAGAGGTGGTCGGAGGCGGTGGTGCATCCCGAAAGGGCGAGTTCGGTCAGGGCAGTTTGAGTCGAGATAAAGATGTCTTCGGGCTGGAGGCGCGCCCAAATCGGGTAGAGGGTTGTGAGCCAGTGGAAGAGGTTGGCGTCCTGCGCGGCGGGGACGGCACGCGTGAGGGTCTGGTAGAAGTGATGATGCGTGTTGACCAGCCCCGGCAGGAGGACGTGACCCGTGAGGTCGAGAACTTCGTCGGCGGTATTTGGCAAACCGGAAGTTTGCCCTACATGTTCGATGAAGCCGTCGCGAATAAAAAGACCACCATCCAACAATTCGGTTTGGCGGTCGTCCATGGTCAGGATGTGAGCGTGTTGGATGAGTAACGTAGCCATTGGTTGAGCGGCAGGGCAATGAACCGACTAGACCACATTTGTCTGACAACTCTAGTGTAGCAGAAGAGAATTAGGATGTCAAATGTAACACGGGAGGAAATGGAAATGAGATCCCCCTGCAACGTTTTGCAATCAGCCGCAGCGTATCACGAATTTGTCTTCAAAAATTCGCGGAAAGCGGTGAAGTTCATGGCTGGTTTTTTTACCGACAGGAAAGGGAGCCCCTACGGATAATGACCGCGTGTGATTCTGCCGCAGACGAGCTGGAGTTTAGCGGGAATCGAAGGAAAACGACTTTCCCAGCATCATGCGATGGAACAAGTCCACAATTTCAGGGTCGAAATGTTTGCCGGATTGTTCCCGAATGTAGGCTAAGGCTTTTTCGGCGGACCAAGCCGGGCGGTAGGGACGATCCGAAGTCAGCGCGTCCCAAACATCCACAACGGCAAACAGCCGCGCCGGGAGCGGTATTTCCTCCCCTTTCAATCCGCGCGGATAGCCGGTGCCGTCCCATTTTTCGTGGTGGCAGTAGGGAATATCCAACGCAGGATGCAGGTACGCGATGGGGAACAACATATCGTATGCCAGTTGGGGATGCTGGCGCATGAATTCCCATTCGCTCTCGTCCAGAGAGGACGGTTTGAGCAGGATGTGATCGGGGATGCCCAATTTGCCGATATCGTGAAGGAGCGCTCCGCGCCGGATATGCGTCAATGGTTCGCCCCGAAGACCGTACGCTTCGGCAAGTTCCAGAGCCAGTTGTGTGACGCGTTGTGTGTGCCCCTCGGTTTCCTTATCCCTCAAATCCATGGCGCGCGACCAGCCGACGATGGTGGCGTCATACGCATCCAGCAAATTCTGATGCGCCTGCTGTAATTGTCTGCGTTCTTCCAGCAGTTTGTGATAACGGTTCAGGCGCGTGATGTTCTTCAGGCGGGCACGCAGTTCGTGACGATCGAAGGGTTTCGTGATGAAATCGTCCGCGCCGGATGCCAACCCCTTCAGCAGGGAGTGCCGATCGTCGAGGGCGGTCAGAAACAGGATGGGAACCTCAGCCAGCTGTTCTTCCTTTCGGATCGTCCGACATACCTCGAAGCCGTCCATGCCAGGCATCATGATGTCGAGAAGGATCACATCCGGCTGCATGGCTTTTGCCTGTTCGATCGCCTGATAACCGTTTTCCGCCACTGCGAGCAGGTAACCTTCCGGTTCCAGGATGGAAATCAAAGTTTCGCGATTGGACGGTTCATCGTCCACGATCAGAATGGTGTTGGTCATTCCGTTCATGCCAGCCTCTTTGCAGATAGCGCTTCGCGTTCCTCCGCCTGCGCTTCAGGGATGTTCAATTCCACCGTCACCCCCGCGCCGGTTTCACGGTTCATGATCCGGCAGGAACCGCCCGCCCCCCAGACAATGGCATTGACGGTGGAAAGCCCCAATCCCATGCCGGGCGCCTCTCCGGTAAAATCCTTTTCGCCCTGATAATAAGGCAACATGGCAATGGACAATTGCCGGGGAGATAACGAGACTCCGTCATCGCTGATGCGCAGGAGGAACTGTCCCCCTTCGGGTTGCAGGACATCCACCGTCACAGACGGCGTTCCCTTCGGATGGAATTTTTTGGAATTCCCCAGGATTTCCCAAAGCACGACCTCCAGTGATTGGAGGGATAACGCCAGTTTCGCCTGCCGGGCGCCGCCCGCGATTGTCACTGCCGGGGCGGTCATCCCGACCTCCGCCGCAATCCTTTCCAGCAGTGAAGACAATTCCGATAAGGCAAACCCGCCTTGTGCGGAAACGGGAGAAATGTTCGAGTATTTCAAAATGCGGTCGAGGGTTTCCTGCAGTCGTTTTGCTCCGCGCAAGGCGGTAAGCGCAAACTGCGAAATATCGTCCGCCGACATTTTGGGAGCCATGCGGGCAAGCAGGTCGAGGCTCGAAACGATATGAGTGACCGGTGTGCGTATTTTGTGGGTAATCGCCTCGCCGAAACTGCGCGTGTTTCGCCGATTCAAAATTTCCGCCGTCACGTCCCGCAGGCGGATGATTCGGGTGCGGGGCGACCCCTCAACCATGGCGGGAGGCTCGAAAATTGCCGCCTCCAGCCAGAATTCATGGGCGGTCTCGGATTCGGGACGAACCAGAAATCGGTTTTGCGTATTGTCGGCGAAGGAGGAGGGCCAGCCTGCCCATGCCGGTTCGGGATGCAGCCTGTACTGGCGGGATACGATGTCCAGAAAGGTTTCGGGGATGGACTGGTTCGAATCCGCCTCCAGTCCAAGATAGAACCGGGCGCGCTGGTTGGCAAAGAGGATATGGTCGTCCGTCCGGACTTGCAGATACCCGTCGCTGGCTTTTTCGGCAATCCAGGAGGTGATCATATCCCGTTCGTGCAGGAGGCGGTAGCGATTGAGGCGTGTAATGGTGCGCACGCGGGCGCGCAGTTCAGCCCGATCGAACGGTTTGGTGATGAAATCGTCGGCTCCGGCATCCAGACAGGCGATACGCATGTTTCGGTCGTCGAGAGCGGTAATCATCACCACCGGCACTTCGGCCAGTTCCCGGTCCTTGCGCAGTTGCTGACAAACCTGCATGCCGTCCATTTCGGGCATCATCAAGTCGAGGAGAATCAGATCGGGTTTGAGAGCGGCGGCTTTTTTCAACGCCTCCCTGCCATTGACGGCATATTCCAGAACATATCCCTGATTGAAAAGGACGGATTCCATGACATTCCGTCCGGCGGGTTCGTCATCCACAATGAGAATGATGGGCTTCATATACAACCTCGCAGTCGAGCCTCGGAAGCATCATAAAATATTCCGCCTGCCTGCCCATTGGGGAAAGTCCTACTATTCCGGAGTTGTTTCCTCGCCGCCGGCGTCCACCAGGCGGTATTTGACCGCCGCCCGCACCAACCCGGCAATGTTTCGAACCTTCAGTTTTTCCATCAGGCTGGCGCGGTGTTTTTCGATTGTTTTCTCTGAAACGAACAACATGCGCGCGATTTCAGCGCTGGTATATTCCTCGGCAATGAGTTGGAGCACCTCCTTTTCGCGCGGGGAAAGCCTGTCCACCGGCGCGCCGGTATGCAAACCCGGACGGATGGCGCTTTCGACGACAATTTCCGAAATGGGACTGCTCAGGTACGTCTTTCCCGCCGCCACCGCACGAACCGCCCAAAGCAGTTCGTCACTGAGGGAGGATTTGAGAATGTACCCGCGAACGCCCTGTTGCAGCGCCTGGTGGACAAAGCCCGCATCCGCATACATGGAAAGCAAAAGCACCTTTGCGGGGAGCTTGAGGTCTCGAATCTGCCCAGCCGCCTGTATGCCGTTCAGGCGCGGCATCATGATGTCCATGATCAGGACATCGGGTCTTAGATCCCGAGTCATGTCAACGGCTTCCTGCCCGTTCGAGGCTTCTCCCAGAACGTGGATGTCGCCGCTTCGTTCCAGCAGGGCGCGAATCCCGGCTCGCACCAACCCATGGTCTTCGGCAATCACAACCCTGATCATGCCGCCTCCCGAGCCTCAGGGGCTTCCTCCGGCAGAGAAAGTTGCGCCATCACCACTGTGCCGCGCACCGGGCTGGAACTGATCTTGAATACGCCCCCGGCAATGACCAATCGTTCCTGCAAGCCTCTCAGCCCAAGACTGCCGGGCTGAATTTTCTCTTTGTCGAAACCGCAGCCGTTGTCCTGAACGGTGAGCGAGAGGATCCTGCCCTCCAGGGTCAGGTCCACCCAGACACAGTCGGCTTTGGCATGTTTGACGACGTTGGTCAACGCCTCTTGAAGGACGCGGTACAAGGTCAGCGCATGCGTATCGGGGATGGAGGCTGGAATTTCATCCGCTTCGAAACTGACTTGAATGTTGGTTCGCCGTGAGAACTCCGCGCAATACGCCTGTATGGCGTCCTTCAAACCGAGAGCCTCCAGCAATGGAGGTCTCATGCCCTGCGCCAGTTCGCGGACTTTGACAGAGATCTCGTGCGCCTGGCGATGGAGCGCCTGCAGGCGTTCGGGAAGTTCCGCCTGCGGGACGGGGAGGCTTTCCTGCAGGTTGCGGATTTCGAGCATGAGCGAGGTGAGCGCCTGCCCAAGATCGTCATGAAGTTCGCGGGAGATGCGGCGGCGTTCCTGTTCCTGGGCGGTGACGGCACGGTCTGCCATGAGGCGCAGGTTTTCGCGTTGTTCCATGAGGGTGTTGTAACGGTTCAGGCGCGTGATGGTGCGCACGCGGGCGCGCAGTTCGGCGCGGTCCACCGGCTTGGTGAGAAAGTCGTCTGCTCCGGCTTCGATACCGCGCAGCAACGAGGCGCGGTCGTCCAGGGCGGTGAGAATGACGATGGGCGCCTCCGCAAGTTGCGGCGTGGAGCGAATGCGGCGGCAGACCTCGAAACCGTCCATGTGGGGCATCATCACATCCAACAGGATGAGATCGGGGTGAAGTCGTTCGGCTTTTTCGAGCGCTTCGGCGCCGTTTTTTGCCGTTTCGAGGGAATAGGACTCATGCTCCAGCATGGAGAGCAGGGTTTCGCGGGCGCTGGGTTCGTCATCCACAATCAGAATGGTGGTCATGCGGGATCCCTCTTCTCTGCGGACAGGTGGGATTGGATGATTTGATTCAGGGTCTTAAGTTCTACGGGTTTGCTGATGTAGTCGCTCATGCCGGCTTCGAGACAGCGTTCGCGGTCGCCTTTCATGGCAAGCGCGGTGAGGGCAATGATCGGGGTGTGCTGGAGCGAGGAAATTTTTCGAATTCTGCGGGTGGCTTCCAACCCGTCCATGACCGGCATTTGCACATCCATCAGGATCAGGCTGGGTTGGATCGCTGCAGCCTGCGCGACTGCCTCAACGCCGTTCGGGGCGACTCTGACTCGATAACCGGCATGTTCGAGGTAATCCCGAATGAGCATCACGACTTCGTCGGTATCCTCCACCAGCAGGATGGTGTAATTTTGATTGTTGGAATCCGGCTTTCCCGGCGCCACTTTGCCGGTTTTCCATTCCGGGAGCGGACCGGTGACGAGCGCCGATTCCCAGGGGAGGCTGATGGTGAAGCGGCTTCCTGTGCCGGGCTGGCTTTCCACGCCTACGCTTCCGCCGTGCATCGCCGCCAGTTTTGCCACCAGCGCCAGCCCCAGCCCGGTGCCGCCCGCCTTGCGCGCCAGATCTGAGTCCAGCTGTGTAAACGGTTTGAAAAGGCGGGGCAGGTCTTCTTCGCGAATGCCGATGCCCGTATCCCAGACGGCAAAGGTGAGGATGTTATTTTCACGGTCGCCGCGCACTTGCAAGCCGATTTTGCCGTTCTCCGGCGTAAATTTGACGGCGTTGCCCAGCAGGTTGACCAGCATTTGTTTGAGGCGGCGTTCATCCGCCCAGATGGCGCCGATGCCGGCGTCCATATCGAAAAAGACCTGATGGTTCTTCTTTTGTGCCAGTTGTTTGACCATGCGCAGGCACGATTGGCAGACCGCCGTCACATCCACCTTTTCGCGGCTGAGGGCAATCTGCCCGGCTTCGATCTTGGCGAGATCGAGGATGTCGTTGATGAGTTCGAGCAGGTGCTGTCCGCTTTCGCGGATGGTGGCGATATATTTTTGCTGTTTGTCGCTCAACGGTCCGGCGGTTTGTTCCGCCAGGCTGTCGGAGAGACCGATGACGGCATTGAGCGGGGTGCGCAGTTCGTGGCTCATGTTGGCGAGGAATTCGTCCTTGACGCGCAAGGCGCGTTCCAATTTGTAGTTGGCACGGCGCAGGTCGGCGGTGCGCGCCTCGATGCGTTTTTCGAGTTCGGCGTGCGATTCGCGCAGTTTTTCCTCCGCCGATTTGCGCTCGGCAAGCTCGCGTTGGTATGACGCGAATAAGTGGGCATTATCCACGGCGATGGCTGCCTGCCCCGCCAGCGCTTCGAGGGTACCGAACCACTCGTCGTTCGGCCACAGGATGGAACGGTTGAAGATTTCCAGCACACCCACCACCTTGCCTTTTACGATCAAGGGCATGCCGTAATAACTGACAAAATTTTCTCCCTTCAAAAAACCGGTCTGGAAGAGGTGTGACCGGAGGCGCGTGAGATCGGGGATGGCAATGAGCCGCATCTCCCGTACCGCCTGTCCGGCATAACTTTCCGTCAACCGGACGGTTTCCTTTTCGGGTTTGAGGATGAAACCATGCCCAGCCTCGAACTTCAGAATGCCGGCGGCCGCATCGAGGAGCAAAATATCGGCGGCATCCACAGACAAGAGTTTGAGCAGGCGGGAGAGCAGGAAGTTCAGGCTGACCCGCATGTCGAAGTTGGAGGTGATCGCCTGGTCAATCTCGCGCAGGGCGGCAAGACGTTCGATGTGCTGATCGAGTTTTGCCTGCGCCTGTTTACGGCTGGTGATATCCTGCTTGACGCCGATGAAGTGTGTAACCTGTCCCTGTGAATCGAGCAAGGGGGTGATGGTTTGTTCTTCGTGGTAGAGCGAGCCGTCTTTGCGTTTGTTGATGAGTTCTCCACGCCAGACCCGCCCCGAAAGGATGGTATCCCAAAGCTGCCTGTAGAACGCCTGATCCTGCACGCCGGAGTAGAGGAGGCGCGGGGTTTTGCCCACCGCTTCCTCAAGGGTGTAGCCGGTCAGGCGGGTATAGGCGCTGTTGATCCACAAAATAGTGCCGCTGCGATCGGTGATGACGATGGCGTTATCGGTGGATTCGAGGGCGGCGCTTTGCAGGCGCATGACGGCTTCCGCCTCTTTGATTTCGGTAACATCCTGAATGATGCCCTGCATGCGGAGCGGTTTTCCGCTTTCGTCTGTTTGGACGGAGGCGGAGTCGCGCACCCACACGATGCGCCCGTCACGGGTGAACATGCGGTATTCCTCGGCAAACAGCGCGCCCTGCTGCATGCAGGCAAGGTAATGGTTGATGACCCTTTCACGGTCTTCGGGGTGGATGCTTTGAACCCAGATGTCGAAATCGCCCGCCATCCACTCCTCGGGCGAATAACCGAGAAGTTCCTGAATGCGCGGGCTGACAAAGCGCGTGACCGGCAGTTCCGTGCGGGCATCGTCCAGATAAACGACGACGGGAATTTGATCCACGAGAGAGCGGTATTTTTCCTCGTTTTCTGCCAGGGCTTTTTCGAATTTGATGCGTTCGGACAGTTCGGATTGCAATTCCTCGAACAGGCGCGCGTTGTCGAGGGCGACGGCGGCTTGCACGGCAATCGTCGAAAGCAGGCGTTCGTCTTCCTCGGTAAAGGCATTTTCCTTTTCGCTTTCCACGTTGATGCATCCGATGGTCTGGTCGAAGATGCGAATCGGAACATACAACCCCGATTTCATCCCCGTGTAGGTTTCCACATATCTAGGGTCGTCCTCGAGATTCGATACGCGCAAGTGCAGTCCATGTTCGATCACCCAGCCCGCCAAGCCCTGCCCGACACGCGTCACGGTGGTTCTCAACCGCGCGGGGTCCTGCAAATCGTCCGTCTGACTGTACGCCAGCAGTTCGATTTCATCGCTGTTGCCGCGCCGAATGCGCACCGCGGCATGATGCCAGTCGAGGCGTCCCGCCATGATTTCGATAATTTTCTCGCCGATCTCCTTCGAATTGAAGGTTTGGGTGAAGGAAATACCGCTCTGATACAACGCCTCCAGTTCCGCCACACGGCGGCGGACTTGTTCCTCAGCCTGTTTGCGTTGGGTTATATCGGTAAGCGAGCCGGTGATAGCAACGGTCTTGCCGTCCCGAACGATCGGGCTTTCGTCCACCTGCACCCAGATCTTGCGTCCCTTGCGCGTGACCAGTTCCAATTCGTAAGGAGGTTGTCGTTCTCCGGTTTCGATGGCGCGTTGGGTGAATTCGATGCCCAGAGCATTCAATGGGTGGTCGGAGAGAAACTCCTGCCAGCGTATCATGGCATCTTCAGGTTCGCAATCCAGAATTTCGCGCGATTGCGGACTGACATACACCAAAACGTGATCCGGCGTATGTGTGTAAAAAAGACTGCTGCTGTGCCGGATGATATTCTGGAGTTTTTCCTCGCTGGCGCGCAGAAACGCTTCCGCGTTTTTGCGCTCGGTCACATCCCGCAGGATGATGAGCAGAATCTCCCTGCCGCCCAGGGTTTGCACCCTGCCGCTCATCTCCACGGGAAAGCGCTCGCCGTTGGCGCGCAGGCTGTAGGTTTCCAGCATGGAGGAGGCTTTTGGTCCACTCGCCAGCAGGACAGGCTCATGGGGCGGAACAAGGTCTGCCACTGTTTTGGTGAGGAATTCTTCGCGGTTGTAACCGAACATTTCGCAGGCGCGGTCGTTGACCGCCAGAATTCTGCCATCGAGGGCTTCCACGAGGATGGCATCCTGCACGCCGTTGAAGATGGCGCGGTATTGCTCCTCACGCTCGCGGATGACTTCCTCCGCCAACCTGCGTTCGGTGACGTCGAGGGCGGTCATCAGCGCGGCGCGGCGCCCGTTGTAGGTGAGGGCGCGCGAGTAGAATTCGACATCCACCAAACTCCCGTCCTTGCGGCGGCACTGCCAGCCGTCCAAATGTCGAAGGGCGGTATGTTGTTTCAGGTTTTCGAGCAGGCGCGGCATGTCCTCCTGCAGGCAAATATCGGTGATACGCATGGAGAGAAATTCCTCCCGTGAATACCCATACGACTCCACAGCGGCGGCGTTCACATCGAGGAATTGACACGTCTCCGCGTCATATACCCACGCAGGCAGAGGCATATTTTGAAACAGCGCATTCTGCCCGCTGTGATCCTGCTCTGCAGATGCCTGATGCACGCCAGTCGTATCGCTCATCGTTCGTCCTTCGTTATCCATTGAAAGCAAATACCAGCCTGTCCGGCAGAGAGTATTTGATCCATACGGATTCACCACCAATCAACACGAATGAACAATGATGTTCGATCAATTTGCCGGGAAAAACCGAGTTGAAATCCGCTTTGTTTGCGTTCATTTGTGGCTAAAAACCGATTTCAAACACTTCCTCAAAAAGTGTCTCGAAACTTCCTCGTTCCTCACAATTTATGCACAGAGCGCGCTCTCTGGCGCATATTTCGACGTTACCCCTGCCCTCACGCTCCACTTCGGGGATGATACAGCGGGCAAGCGCCGGCGAAGAAAATCTTCAATGCTCGTTCAGCGGATGTTTAAAGTAGAGTGTAGCAAAATTTTGGGCAAAATTACATGTTAATTTGGTATGTTTTCGAATCTGCCTTTTGCGCCATTCAACCGACGCGACACCTGCCCTCCCGCTTCGCGGCGGGGACGATATGGCGGGCGGCACCAGGGCAGGGCGTCTCTTACGCTTCCGCGGCGGCGCACAGCCAACGTTTTCCAACGTCCGCACACCGTCGTTTACCGATGAGCCGCGGTCGTTTATGCCATACCTCCCTCCGTTTACCCTGCACGATTTGAAGCGGTTGAAAGTTCGGCAATGACAGAAAGCAGCCGCCTGCTCATGTCCGTTTTGCCTACGATGGCATCGGCTCCCGCCTGAAGGGCGGCGGTGCGGCAGGGTTCCTCTTCCAGAATGGTGAGAATGACAATCTTTGCACAGGGGGCGGCTTCCTTGATGATGGGGATCAAATCCAGACCCTTGTGATTCCCCACGTTCATATCCAGCAGGATGATCTGGGGGTCAACCTGTTGGATTTGCTCCAGCATGCCCCTAGCCTCTCCTGCCACGCCGACAACGTTGAGGTTTTGCTGTAAGCGCAAAAAATCGCGCGCGGCGGCGAGAAAATAGGGATTTTCGTCCACGAGCAGAATACGGATGGGGGATTTCATGGGAGCCTCTCAGTAGATTTCTTGCAAAAGTGCGCCAGAGGGCACACAGTACGCCTTCGCGTAAGAGACGTTCTCTAACATCAACTGACTTATGCAAGAGATCTATTGCACTTTCGGTTATGCTCCCAGCATATCAAAACCTGCGCCGGGCGACTATTAGGGATTGTACGGTATTGGGGGCGTTTCCACCCTTCATTTTTGTAAGCTTTACCCCCTCCCCCTTTGACGATGAACACACGGGAACCTTGCGGCAGAGACGGGTAAACCGTTGCCGGTAAAAAAACAGCGAGGCAAACGCTGGAAGCAGTTGAACGGTCGTCCCGACGAGCGCGCGCTTGCTTCCGACAGCACAGGCTTCTCAGCAGAACAAGCCCATTCGCCCCCCCAACACGCGGCGGACGTATGTACGAACAAAGGTTGAAGATTTACATGAACGGCTTCCCGATCAACTCCAGCCTGAGACGCATCTTGACGTCGTTATCCACGAACAGGATGCCGTGCTGTTGATGCACCGGGTGAAAATCGGCGCCTTCCAGGATCGCGCTGTTCTCCGGCACGGAACCGTCGCCGTTGGTTTTGGATTCATACACCGACTGGGTGATTTTGCCCTCCGGGTTACGGTGCAGTTGGATGCGGTCCACGGTCTTTTGACCGTAACCAAAAATGCAGGTGGTCGGCACGCTGGTGGACAACCCCAGTTCCCGTTTGAACTCGCGCGCCGCCTGCCAGAACGGTTTTTGATCCGGCGCCAGCCAGCCGTCGTCCTTCATGAAATTATACGGCTGACCGAACTGATCCACACCGCAGGCATACACCGGCAGGATTTGGTAAGAAGTGTAAAACGTGGAAATCACCTTGCGCAGGGTTTCGCCCATCAAGCCAAACGGCAGGACGTCCGGTCCAAACAGCAGGCTGGAGACTGCCGCCGGCGTTCCCAAATGCGGACCTCCCATCAGGATCAGCTTGTCAACCTTTTCCTTCCCTCCCAGCCGTTCCACATAATAGCGGCTGACCAGGGTGCCCAAACTATGCGCCACCAGTTTGACAGGCTTGACCGGCAACGCGTCGATAAATTGCGAAAGTTGCTTCGCCGTCAGGCGGATATCCTGCCGCCAGTCGTAGGCAAACTCGAAGAAATCCTTGCCGCGCGTATAGCCCAGATCCTCCACCAGGTAATCTCCCAGCTGGCTGTACTGCTCGAGTTTGATCAGGTTCGGCACCACCACCACTTCCTGCAAGATGCCGCGCGGCTCGATGCCCGGAATACCCGGGTATTTCAGAAACTCCGGCTCCTTGAACAACAACTTCAGGTTGGGCCAGATACGCTCCTTGCCCAGCCATAGTTCGGACCCCATGATACCCGGCACAAAAACCACCGGGTGTCTCTGCGGTATTTTGAAATGGGTTCCTGCAATCGTGAGATGCTGTTCGGTAAAACCCTGCTTGAAAATGAGGGTTGCGTATCCCAGTTTGACGGTCACGCCGCTGTCGAAAATCACCTCGTCCCGTTTTTCGCCGTTTACATACAGCCCGTTACTACTGTTCAAGTCCTTCATCTTGAACGTGCGATGATTGCGCACGATCTGCGCATGCGACCGCGACACGCTCGGATGCTCGATCACCACATCGTTGCCCGCGCTGCGCCCGATGGTCAGCGAATCCACCTTGTCGTTCAACACGACCTCCCAGGTCTTATCGGGCGTGTAGATGACAATGCGATCCGCGCGCGTGTCGTTCAGCACCGTCGGCAGAACGAAATCCGCAAGGGTGCGGTCGAGATCGAATTCGGAATTGATGATCGTCAGATCGTCATCCACTTTGGACGCCTGCTCATAGCGGATCTGGCTCTCGCCCATCTGAATGACATCCCCCGGCTGGATGACCGACCTCTCGACCTTTACACCGTTCACGCGTACGCCGTTGGTTGATCCTGCATCAATGACCGTCGCCTCCCCCTTGTCGTTGAACTCGAACCGCGCATGCACCCTCGACATCTTCCCGTCCATGATGACGATGTCATTCGTCTGCCTGCGCCCAATGCTGATCTGCGCTTTGGAGATTTCGAACTCCTGCTCCCCGCCGCCGGGTAGTTTAAGTTTCAAATAGCCAAAGGATACGCGCATACATCCGCCTCCGTTCGGGGATATTTCTCAGGGTAAATCGAAGCAATTTCCGCTTCCGGCTTGAACCGAGTGGTTGGGGTTGGCAACCAGCGCGCACATTTGTGTGGCGGCGGCTGGACGATCCGCCGGTCCATAGCCGGTGAACGGCGGGTCACCGTACGCCCCCCAGGTCAACTTCCATGGACCGGAACCCGGCATGCCCGCCTGCTCCGGCGGGACCGTATTGAAGAACATATGCACGTGCAGGGAGGGAGATTCCGGGAAGTTATGAACCTCGTAATTTACCACATACCGATTATTCTCCAGCAGAATGCCGGTAATCACCACATACGGCGTGGATGGCGTGGGGGTCAAAGCAAGGGTGGCGGTGGGTTCGAGGGTTGGGGTGGGTTCAGGGGTATCGGTTTCGGGCGAGGCGGTGAAGGTTGCGACGGAGGCGGGCTGTGTGAAAGCGGCTGTGGGGTTCGACGTCGGTTCGGAAGAAGAGGAGAGCATGCCCCTCATTACAAAAAAGCCGCCCACCAACAACAGGAGCGCCAACCCTCCCAGTCCTCCAAATTTGGCCACCGGCGACATCGGCGCGGCAGGTCTAACCTCCCGCTTCGTCTCCATTTTGAGGGATTCCCGGCGGGGACCTTCCACCGCTTCGCGGAGGGTCGCCTGGGCGGGTTGCGGGGTCTGTTCGACGGCGGTCGGTTGGCTGACAAGCGAGTCCCCCTGAGATTGGACTTCCCAGGGTTGGGTCGGGTCATCGGCGGGAGGGACGGGTTTCGGGGCAGGCGTGGCTGTGGGAAGAGGAGCAGTTTCGAGGGCGGAGAGGAGGCGGCGCAAGTCCCCAGCCAGTTCTGCGGCGGAACGGTAACGGTTTTCGCGCTCCTTTTCCAAAGTCTTGTTGACGATGCGAATCAACTCGGACGGGAGGTCAGGGCGTTTGGTCTTCAAATCGGGAACCGGGTCGTTGAGGTGGCGCATCAGCAGGGACATTGCCGAGGGCGCGTCGAAGGGCGGGTCGCCGCTCAGCATTTCGTAGAAGGTGACGCCAAGCGAATACAGGTCGGAGCGTTCGTCGGGAACTTCGGAGCGGATGACCTCGGGCGACATGTAACGCGCCGTGCCGACGACCGCGCCAGTGGCGGTGTGTGAGGTGTCGTCGAGAATTTTGACGATGCCAAAATCCATAAGAATCGCCTGACCATGCACATCGAGCATGATGTTGGCGGGCTTGATATCGCGGTGGATGATGCCCTGTTTGTGAGCATAACTCAGCGCGTCGCAGATATTGAGGAGGATCCTGACCGCCTGGTCTACAGGCATTCTGGCATTCGATTGCTTCAGGTGTTTCAGGCGGTCCTGGAGCGTCTCACCCGGCACGAACTCGAGTACCATGTAATACACATCATTGTCGGTATTGAAGTCGAAGACCTGGATGATGTTCGGGTGACGCAGAGCGGCAACCGCCGCGGCTTCCTTCTTGAAGCGGTAGACGAAGTCACTGTCGGTGGAGAGGTGGGGGTGAATGAGTTTGATCGCGACAACGCGCTTCAAATTCGGGTCTGTTGCTTTATAGACAGCCGACATGCCCCCCTGACCGAGTAATGCGTCAATCTTGTATCTTCCATTGAGTGAACGACCGATCCAGGTAGATTGCTCCATCCTGCTCCTCTTGTTGTGACGTGCAAATGACTGGCGGCTGGACAATATGAGAATTATACAATCTTACAAATCAGACCGCAATACTGCGATTGTTCACTGCCGTGTGATCATCGCGGCGCAGAGGTGAGAGAACATCCGCTACGCGCCGACATGTTGCGCACGTTTCACAACGAGTTCGATCATTTGATTATGCTGATACGCGCGTAGATGTCCTTCTTGTTCCATCCGCTTTGGTGTGACAGTTCGGTAGATAGTTCTTTTGCGGATTTCCCGGCTTTGACCCCCGCTTCAATCGCTGCCGATAACTGCTCCTCCGTCCATGCTTCGCCGTCATCCTTCGGCTTGCCCTCGACCACCAGTGTAAACTCTCCACGCGCAGGCTGTGACTTGAAGTATGTCACTGCGCCGCCGAGGGTCCCGCGCCAGTATTCCTCGAACATCTTGGTCATCTCGCGTGCCACGCAGATGCGGCGGTCGCCCAACACAGCGAGCAGATCTTCGAGCGCTTCGACGATGCGGTACGGCGATTCGAGGAAGATCAAGGTGTAGGTCAGGTTTGAAACTTGACCGACAAACTTGCGGCGCTCACTGGCTTTGTGCGGCAGATAACCCAGATAGAGGAATGAGTCTGTCGGCAAGCCCGAAACCGTCAGGGCGGCGAGAGGGGCGGAGGGACCGGGAATCGGCTTCACGTCGAAGCCCGAGGCGAGCGCGGCGCGGACGAGTTCGTACCCCGGGTCGTTGACCGCCGGCGTCCCTGCATCCGAAACGAGCGCCACATCTCCTGCAGAAAGCTTTTCGAGGATGAAATCCAGCTTGGCGAGTTTGTTGTGTTCAAAGTAACTGGTGAGGGGTGTTTCGATGCCGAAATGCTTGAGCAGTTTGCCGGTGTGACGCGTATCCTCTGCCGCAACGAGCACCGCCTCTTTGAGGATGCGCAGTGCGCGCGGCGACATGTCTTCGAGGTTGCCGATGGGAGTGGCGACGAGATAAAGCGTGCCCATGCCGCGATTGTATCATTACCTCTATTCATCGGTTGGAATATCTCCAGGCGGTTTTGGCATTTAAAGTACAATCCATGGCGGGAACACGGCGGCGCGCCTCAGCCCAATCCATGACCGCCCCTGCAGGGCTGAAACGTTGTACACGAACTTAAACGAGTCGTTCGGAATCCGACCGAATCATTAACCGTGCCACGGTTTGAAAGGCACGGTTTCGTGCAATCTACCCGTACCGGACTGCAAAGATATTCACTTCCTGTTCCTTGCCTTTGAACCGCACAGGACCAAGCGCCTCGACTTGGATTTCCTCCGGCAATTCCTCGCGGGTATACAGGTCAATCAGAAGCGGCTGCGCCGCAACTCTGGTATGCCCCTCGATGCGCGAAGTCCATCACCCACCCGACGATACCCTGACGGGCACATGTGAACCGTCGGGTTACTCCTACAAAATCGGCGCAGCCGATTAGCCGACTTTCAGTCGGCTTCGTATGTGCAGCGTGGACGTTTACGTCCATGCGGTCATGGCAGTATAATCCTCTCAACCATGCAACCCAACTTCTCATCACCACAGAAAAGGATGCATCCCCATACCCTTCGCGAAGCACCCCTGTGGGGCTCCCAGCGGGAGAGGGACAAACCGACACACCGATCAATCATCACAATCAGGGTGAGGTCCTAACCCCACCCATCGAAAAGTCCGTTTTCAGCAGTTATCGCCCTTCCAAACAGAACGTTTGCATTAGTTCAAGGTTGAAATTTGGGGCTGAAATTATTATCTGAGCCATGCGTCAACCGCGTTTGATTTACACCGTCCGCATTCATTAAGTAGATTTCTGAATGACCATCCCTATCTGAGTGGAAAGCAATAAAACACCCGTCAGGAGACCACGCGGGGGAATAATTATTTGAAGTATTATTAGTCAAGCGAGTCATATCACTTCCATCTGAATTCATAGTAAAAATCTCATATGTTCCATCTGCTTGAGACGAAAAGGCTATTCTTTGTTCATCTGGAGACCAGCTAATATCAATCACTCCACTTGGCAGGTTAGCAAGCTCTAATTGCCTCTGGTTACTGCCATCTTCATCCATTGAATAAAGAATTGGTCCGCTAGTGAAAACCCTTGCAAAGATGATTCGACGCAAACGAGGCAACCACGCGATGACATATGGGGTCGGCTCTGGGGAATTTGTAAGACGTTTCAAATTAGCTCCGTTAGCGCTATTCATCGTCCAAATTTGAAAATTGCCGTCCATCATGCTGGCAAAGGCAATCAATGTCCCATCTGGGGACCACACCGGACCAGAGTCTTCGCCAATACTGTTTGTCAATTGTCTCTGGTTATTCCCATCTATATCAATTCGAAAAATTTCAAGGTCACCATTCTTACCAGATGTAAATGCCAATGATGTTCCATCAGGAGACCAAGAAAAAGTACTGCCAGTAACAACATGTTCGGCATAATAACTGCCATCAACATTTATGATGGATATGTAGTTTTCATCTGAGAAGGAACGGATTGCAATTTTTTCCAGAGGGGATATATCGCCACAGGGTGCAACCGTTGAAACACTAGGAATGTCAACAACTCCGGTATATGTTGCACTGGGCGAAAGAAAAGGAGATGCAGGTACTCCGCCCTGCACTATCCCACACGAGGTTGTTGTTAATAGTATTACAACAGCAATAATCAACACTCGCATGATAAAACCTAAGGCTCATTTTGGGGAATGGTCCAATCCAGAGATATTTCACCGGGAATCTCTTTCCATCCAGCAAGACGCCATAAGCGATGCAACACCTCGTCGCTATTATTGATAACAACCCTATTCATTTCAATCCAGCGCAAGTCATCAACGCCAAATTGATATGTAGTGACAAAAGGCAGATTAAGATATAGATCACTACCACCAATAATATAACCTGTTTCTCGAAAATGATATGTTCTTCCCTATACGGGATCATCTAAATCCTCTAAACGCTGGAACGTGTCATCGGTTGCTTTATTGAGAATCAATCTCCCGCGAGCATTGAAAGCGTTTAGCCATTCTTCATATTTGACTGCGTTGGGAGAGGACTTTTCCTCATAGACTTGAGGTGCACTATCCCACCATTCCACTTTAACATTTTTTGGGTCCAACGCATTTCCCGTAGAGCAAGCAACTAGCCCAGCTTTATCTGGGTTGTCACGAAGTGCAAATCGTTTTTCAAATCTGAAATTTCGAGTATCCGCTAAATCTATCCACCAGGTGTACTTAAAGTCTACAGGGGTGAAATAAGAAGGATAAGGAGGAATCCCTTCAAGTTCAAAATAATCATAGACAATATATAGTGTACCTGCCATTGTAGCCTCCATCACAAAGTTGCAGTTTGGCCACTACAACATGTGGGATCGTAATGATCGAGTTTTTGGCATTTACAAGTTAAAGCGTGCGCTAATGAGGGTTTAAGCAAGGACGCGCCAAGTGACAATGCAAAGCTAAAAGCCAATTTCAAGAAATCCCGCCTAGATAGTTTTGCTGTACCTGAAGGACTCGAAGTCAAATAGCCGCTGAAATTCAGTTTACTAAGAGTGAGCCCTGCGCCAATCAATGTCAGTAACATCCCCATTATGGGTATTATTCTGGTCAACTCACCAATAAACCAACCACTGTTCCCAATATGGGTTGGGTTGATATGGAAGGCTAAGGCACATAATGAAGCAGTCAGGAATAGAAAACCTCGAACTACAGTTTGGTCGCCAATTTGCTCATTCGACATTGCTCCAAAACAACCGCAATTTATTTGCTTCCCCATCCGAGGAACCAATAACCCCAATATTACAAAAGCACCAAACAGCATTATCGCAACAATCCCCCCGACCAAAATAACTTTTGGGATCAATAGCATTATTCCAGTGGAAATCTCTATTCCCATGATCACGAATCCCGCTGTTGTTGCTATATTTTTATTAGGGATCCCCAATTCCTGTAACGGCTTCGAGATTGATTTGATATCAAAAGCCTTCGCAACACCAGCAACAGTCAAAACTATGAAAAGAAAAAATCGGTTTATCAGGTCGAAAATCAGCGAGGTTTCCATTAGGTGTCTTCTAGGTGTCTTCCTTTCACCATAGAAATGGCTGACCATGTTCCAACGCAAGAATTAAATCACATGCCATTGGCGCTTTTCACAAATCTCAATATTCTCAGGTCACCACATTATGTTTCCCCGAAATAAGAACTGCCATGATTTCAGTATACTCATCAGCACGATGGAGTCAACTACGGATTCCCGTGATTTCTGCTTCATGGGAAGTTAACCGATTAACGGCTTCAATAAGATTCCTCGCCTTGAGTTTTTTGTATATGCGCCTTAGGTGATATTCGACTGTATTTTCAGAGATACAAAGTTCCACGCCAATTTCCTTGTTGCGTTTCCCTTTCGCAACAAGATCCAAAACTTCAAATTCCCTACTGGTCAAGAACAATTTTGCTTTCGACATTGAGTCTCCCTCTAATAGAGCGCAAACTCAGAATTCAACAAACCAATTCATATGTTGCTCACCACGCAACACGTATCCCGCAACCCTGCCCTGAACTTGTCGAAGGGTCTAATACCTCCCCCTCCTCACCTCCACCTCAGGATTCGCCAACTGCCCCACCCCAACCCTCCCCAAATCCATTGGATTTGGGGAGGGTGTCATGAAGTGACGGGAGGGGCTAATATCTTCCTCTTGCAACAACAATATCTGGGTTGGGAAGTTCGCTTTCCCTCGCGGGGAACACCTGCACCGCGCACGCCTTGAACTCGGGGATTAACGCCTGCGGGTCGAGAGCGTCGTTCGTCAGCAGGTTCGCGGCGGCTTCGGCGAAATGCCACGGGATGAACACCACGCCCACAGACGTCTTCTCGGTGACGGTGGCGCGCAAAACAATTTCGCCGCGGCGTGACGTCACGCGCACGGGCATGTTATTCATGATGCCGTGCATCTCCGCGTCCGCGGGGTGCATCTCGACGCGCGCTTCGGGGTACGCCTCATTCAGCGCCGAGTTGCGCGTCATCGTGCCGCCGTGCCAGTGTTCGAGCAGGCGCCCCGTCGTCAGAATGAACGGATACTCGTCATCGGCTTCCTCCATCACGGGCACATAATCGAGCACGTGGAATTTTCCGCGCCCGCTGGGGAAGGTCTCGGTAAACAGCGTCGGCGTGCCGGAATGATTCAAATCAGGCACGGGATAAATCAACCCGACCTTTTCGATTCGTTCATACGTCACGCCCGCGTAATCCTTGTTGACGGACGCCATCTCACGCAGGATTTCTTCGGGGGACTCGTAATCCCATCTCGCAGACTTTTCGCGTCCCAAACGGACCTCGAGCCGGGTCGCCAAATCGCAGAGAATTTTCCAGTCTGGACGCGCCAGCCCGCGGGGCGCGAGAGCCGTCCGCACCCGTTGGACTCGCCGATCCGTGTTGGTGAACGTCCCATCCTTTTCCGCGAACGGAGTCGCAGGCAGGAAGACATCCGCAAACGCGCCGGACTCGTTGATGAACAAATCCTGCGCCACGAGAAATTCGAGTTGCGTCATGTGCTTACGCGTCTCGTTGAGGTTCGGCTCAGACATCATCGGGTTCTCGCCCATGATGTACAACGCCCGCACGCCGCCTTCGTGAGCATGACTGAGGATTTCGGTGGTGGTGAGACCGAGTTTGCGCGAGAGACCGCCCGGCTCGATGTTCCATGCCTGTTCCCATTTGCGGGCGTTTTCTTCGTTGTCCACACGCATGTAGCCGGGATAATGGAACGGCATCGCGCCCATGTCGCTCGCGCCCTGCACATTGTTCTGTCCGCGCAGCGGATTCAACCCCGTGCCTTCGCGCCCGATATGCCCCGTGAGAAACGCCAGATGGATGAGCGCCATCGCGCTGGCAGTGCCGTGCGAAAGTTGTGAGATGCCCATGCCCCAATAGATCGCGCCGTTCTTCGCCGCGGCATACATGCGCGCCGCTTTGCGAATATCTTCGGCAGGCACGCCCGAAAGTTCCTCGGCGTATTCTGGCGTGAACTTTTCCAGCGATTCGACGTATTCGCTGAAGCCCTCAGTGCGCGAGTTGACGAATTCCCAATTTACCAAATTCTCTTTCACGATGACGTGCGCCATTGCGCTAAAGATCGGCACGTTCGTTCCGGGTTTGAGCGGCAGCCACATCTCGGCGAAGTCCACCAGATCAATGCGGCGCGGGTCAACCACAATCATCTTCGCGCCGTGTTTCTGCACCGCTTCCTTCATCTGCAGCGCAATGATGGGATGATTCTCGCCTGTGTTCGAGCCTGTGACAATGAACACGTCATTCTGAATCACTTGTGACGCCGTATTGCTCATCGCCGAGGAACCAATCGCCTTTTGCAGCGCTACGACTGAACCCGCATGACACAATCGCGTGCAGTGGTCCACGTTATTCGTTCTGAACAACGCACGGAACATTTTCTGCAACAGGTAATTATCTTCGTTGGTGGCTTTGGCGCAGCAATAGACCGCCATCGCGTCCGAACCGTCGCGTTTGTAGATTTCAACTAATTTATCGGCAGTGATGTTGAGCGCAGTATCCCAATCCGTTTCCACCCAGTCCCAGAGATTAGAGAGTAGAGAATTAGAGATTGGTTTTCCGTCGGTGCTGACTGCAAATACTTGTTCACGTCCTTCGGGCTTTGGTTTTCCTTCGAGCAGATACCTCCGCACCAGCGGCGTAGTGACACGTTTCGGGTGATAGATGAAGTCGTAGCCGAAGCGTCCCTTGACGCAGAGGTTTCCGTGATTGACTGGCGAATCGAACGGCGAGGTGACCTTGAAGATGAAATCGTCCTTGACGTGAAGTTGCAAATTACAACCAACGCCACAATAGGGGCAGGTTGTAGTAACAACCTTGTCAGCGATAACGCGATTCGAATCAAGCTTTACTTCCGCAACCATTAAGACACCTCCTGACCTATCCCCCCCTCCCCCCCTTTCCTTGAAGGAAAGGGGGAATCACTGCTCCCCTTCCCTCGAGGGAAGGAGTCGGGGGATAGGTCAAACAAAAACGCCCCGCGCATTGCCTGCACGGGGCGGATTCATGCGCTGGGCGCAATTATACCCTCTCGATTTTCACCGCGCTGACCTTGAACTCCGGAATCTTCGCCACCGGGTCCACCGCCGCGCCGGTCAGCGCGTTGGTGGGCACCTCGACAAAATGGAAGTTCATAAAGACCATGCCGCGCGGCAGTTTATTCGTGAGGCAGGCTTTGCCGGTCGCTTCGCCGCGGCGGGAGGTGACGCGGATCATGTCGCCCGTTTCGATGCCGAGTTCCACGCCGTCTTCCTCGTTGATCTGGATCTCGCCCTCCGGCACGATCCAATCGAGCCCCTCCGAACGGCGGCTCAACGTCCCGCCGTGCCAGTGCTGGAGGACGCGTCCCGTGTTCAAGACGAACGGATATTCCTCGTCGGGGTTTTCGGCGGGTTCGCGGAAGGTCAACGGCGTAAATTTGCCGAGTCCGCGCGTGAACTTCTCCTTGTGCAGGATCGGCGTGCCGGGATGATCCGGCGCGGGGCAGGGCCACTGCAACCCGTGTGGATCGAGCCGTTCGTAACTGATCCCAGCCATGGACGGAGTCAGAGCCGCAATCTCGCGGTACACGTCCGCGGCTCCGGCGTAGTTCCAGTCCGAGACGGGACGAATCACATCCGAGGACGTCTTCCCGTTCGAACCGCTTAAGCGTTTGCCCAGATCGCAGATGATGTCGAGGTCACGCCGCGCATCGCCGGGAATGGGCAGCGCCGGGCGTACCCGTTGCACGCGTCGCTCGGTGTTCGTGAATGTGCCTTCCTTCTCGGCAAAACTGACGCCAGGCAGGACCACATGCGCCATCTGCGCGGTTTCATTGAGGAAAATATCCTGCACGGCAAGGAATTCGATCTCTTCCAACGCCTCGCGCACATGGTTGGTGTTCGGGTCGGAGAGCATCGGGTTCTCGCCCATGATGTACAACGCCTTGATGCGCCCCTCCAGCACGCCATTCATCAACTCGGTGACGGTCAGCCCGGGCTTTGGCGGGATCTTCACCGAAGTCTGCCACGCCGCTTCGAATTTCGCGCGCACGTTTTCATCGGCAACCGGCTGATAGCCCGTGATGACGTTCGGAAGCCCGCCCACATCGCACGCGCCCTGCACGTTATTCTGTCCCCGAAGGGGATTGACGCCCGTGCCGGGTCTGCCGAAGTTGCCGGTCAGCAAAGCGAGATTCGCCAGTGCCTGGACGTTATCCACGCCGTGTGACGACTGCGTGATGCCCATCGCCCAGAAGATCGCGGCGCTTCCCGCGCGACCGTAGACCTGCGCGGCTTCGACGATCATTTCCGCCGGGACGCCGGTCACGTCCTCCCCCCATTGCGGCGTACAGTCCTTGACCGCCTCTTTGAAGGCGTCGAAGTTTTCCGTGCGCGCCGCGATGAACTCTTTATCCTCCAACCCTTCCGCAAGGATGACGTGCGCCATCGCGTTGAGCAGCGCCACATCCGTGCCCGAACGCGGGCGGATATGGATCGCCGCAAAATTCGATAGTTCGATCTCCCGCGGGTCAACCAGGATCAACTTTGCGCCGTGCCTGCGAACCGCCTTCTTCATCTCCAAACTGATGACCGGATGCGCCTCGGTGGTGTTACTGCCCGTAACGAGCAGAACATCCGCCTGGTGAATATCCGCGATGGAATTGGTCATCGCGCCCGAACCCAGTGTTGCCGCCAGACCGGCGACAGAACTGGAGTGTCAGAGCCGCGCGCAGTGATCCACGTTGTTCGTGCCGATCAGTCCGCGCGCCACCTTCTGCAGAAGATAATTTTCCTCGTTCGTACACTTGGCTGAAACGAGAAAACCAATCGAGTCGGGTCCGTATTGATCACGAATTTCCAGCAGCCGCGAGGCGACGTGTCCCATCGCCTCATCCCACGACGAAGGAACAAGTTCACCGTTTTTCCGCATCAGCGGTTTCGTCAACCGGTCCTTCGCGTGGACGAAATCGTAGCCGAAGCGTCCCTTCACGCACAGATTCCCGTGATTGGCGGGCGCATCGAACGGCGACGTGACGCGATACACAATATCCTCCTTGATGTGCAGGTTCAGCATACACCCCACGCCGCAATATGGACAAGTCGTTGTTACTATTCTGTCGGGTTTGATCATGGTCACTCCATATTGGTAATTGGTAAATGATAATCAGTACTTCACGAAAGCGCATAATTGGCGTTCTCTAACGCCAGTTTTGCGCTAGAGAGCGCACACTACTACGCGAGGTTTTCGTGGTCTACTGATAATTACCATTTACCAATTACTTCTTTCGCTTCTTTCTTCCTGTACTCAAAACACTGATTTCCTCAGGACTGACACCCTGCTCCAGTAAATACTGCCGTTTCGATTTCAACGCGCCCGTCGGGCAGACGCCCACACACTGACCGCACAACACACATGTTGTTTCAGGAATGGCTTTGTCGAAGAACGTGCCGATCTGCGTCTCGTAGCCGCGCCCCTCGAAATTGATGGCGTACGTGTACTGCGCGTCGTCCGCACAGACCTGCACGCAACGCCAGCACAGCAGGCACTTCGAGTAATCGCGGATGTACATCGGGTTGTCGTCCTTGATCTCCGACTCGCGGCGGATGGCATCCGGGAAGCGGTCCGCGCTCGCGCCGTACTCGTCCATCATCGTCAGGATCTCCGGCGCATCGGACAAATCCATTGTAGACGCCAGCATCTCCAGGATGGTCTTTCTTGCGCGGATGACCTTCTCGCTTCGCGTCCGGACCTTGATGTCCTTCACCGCTTGGACAACGCATGCAGGCTGGAGCACCCTCCACCCCTCCACTTCGACAACACAGATGCGGCACAAACCATTTGCCGTGGTCGCTTCGTGCCAGCAGATCGTGGGAATCTCGATCCCGTTCTCGCGTGCGGCTTCAAGGAGGGTCATGCCGTCTTCGACTGTGATTTCCTTGCCATCCATAACAAATGAAACACTCATAGGACCTCTGCCAACCGGACCGCCAACCGCTGACAACCGACCACATCCATGCGGTCTGTTGTCAATCGTCTGCCGTTCCGAAATTCATCCTTTATCGCTCATTCTTCATCCTTGAAACAACTCGGGCCACAACTTCATTGCGGACAAGACCGCGCTTGCTGCTGTCTGCCCCAACCCGCACAGACTCGCGTCCGTCATCGTCCAGCCGACGTCCTGCAGGCGGTCAAAGTCATCCGCCAGAATCTTCCCCTCCGCCATGCGGTCGAGGATTTCCTTCTGGCGTTGCGTACCCATCTGGCAGGGATAGCACTTGCCGCACGACTCGTGCGCGAAGAAGTGGACGAGACTCTTCAGCACCTGACGCATGTCGCGCGTCTCGTCGAAGACCATCACCACGCCGGAGCCGAGAGGCAACCCAGCCACGCGCAGGTCTTCGAACGTAAGTTTGACATCGAGATGTTCTTGTGTGGCAAACGCACCCGCCGCGCCGCCGAAGAGGACTGCCTTTAATGGCGTACCGTTCTTTACGCCGCCTGCCATTTCGAGCAGTTCGCGCAAAGTCACGCCAAACGGGACTTCGTACACACCCGTCCGCTCCACATCACCGGAGACGCAGAACAACTTCGAGCCAGGCGATTTCTCGGTGCCCAGTTTGCGGTATTCAGCAGAACCCTGCGTAATGATCATCGGCACGGTGCACAACGTCTCCACGTTGTTGATGACGGTCGGTTTGCCGAAGAGACCGTGAGTCGTGGGGAAAGGCGGCTTGATGCGCGGAAAGCCGCGCTTGCCTTCAATCGACTCGAACAGCGCGGTCTCCTCGCCGCAAATGTAGGCGCCGGCGCCGACGCGGATTTCAATATCAAAGTCTTCGCCCAAATACCCCGCTTCCCTCGCTTCGTTCAAGGCGTTTTCCAGAACGGGGACGATGTACGGGTATTCGGCGCGGATGTAGATGTAGCCTTTGCCCGCGCCGATGGCATAGGCGGCAATGCACATGCCCTCGATCACGCGGTGCGGATCGTCGAGCAGGAGCACGCGATCCTTGAACGTGCCCGGCTCGGACTCATCCGCGTTGCAGACGATGTATTTCGGGGAGCCCTCGGCTTTTGCCGCGCCCTCCCATTTGATTCCCGCCGGGAACGCCGCGCCGCCGCGTCCCACCAGACCTGACGCTTTGATCTCCGCAATCACCGCTTCGGGCGTCATTCCTTTCGCCTTCTTCAGCCCGGCATATTCGCCGTATGTCTCAAGTGAAGTCGTGCCATTCCCGCAGTTGGCGGTCAAAATACGGATCGGACCGTAGACCATGGACCGCGGACGATCTGCCTCTACAGTTCCATCCCCAACGGTCCATCGTCCATCGTCCATCGTCCAGACTGCCGGCGCATGTTCGCAAAGCCCCAGGCATGGACTCGGCTCGAGGGTCAGAGACAGGTCCTCGGTCGTCTGACCGGGGTTCAGTCCATGCTTCGAACACAGCCGGTTGAGAATCCCGTCCGCATCTTTCAGCGCGCACGCCACATCCGTACACACGCGGATGACATGGCGGCTGGTCGGTTCGTCGTAGAACAGGGAATAAAACTCGATGACGCCGTGCACATCTGCCAGCGGCACGCGCAGGGCTTTGGCGATTTCGGCCGCCGAGGCTTCGGAGACCCAGCCATAGATTTTTTGAGCCGCATGCAGGGCTGGCAGAAGCCCCGAGCGGCCCAAAGGACTATACGGTTCGATTGCGATTTGAAGGGGGGAAGGTTCGGCAACTTTCATGGTTGGCTCCGTCCGAAGTATAGACGGAAACAAAACGGCTGGCAAGCCAGCCGGAAGGATGCGGGATGAAAATCATGAACTTGATGATTTTCGGCAGGTTGTCACGGAATGGATTGCGCGGCTGCCAGGTAACGCGGTTGTCTGCGATATTGGGTCGCCTGTTCGAAGGCGTAGGCATACCCGATCAGTTTTGCATCGTCCCATGCCCGCCCAAAGAAGGAAATGCCGACCGGCAAGCCGAACATATATCCTGCGGGGACCGTGATGTGCGGATACCCCGCCACCGCCGCGGGCGAAGTGCTTTCGATATCGCTGTTATTGGCGTCGCCGTTGACCAGATCGATCGTCCACGCCGGGGCGCCCGATGGCACCACCAAAGCATCCAGCCTGAATTTTTGCATGACCGAGTCGATCCCATCCTTGCGCGTCAGGCGGCGGTTTTTGGATAACGCATCCTTGTATTTCTTTTCGCTCAAGGGTCCCTTTTCCTGTGCGGCGATCATATGTTCCTGGCCGAAATACGGCATCACCCGGTCGGCATGCTCTTCATTGAACCGGATGACATCGTGCAGGGAATGCACCCGCACATCTGCACCGAGCGCGGCAAGATATTTGTTCAGATCTGCCTTGTATTCGTAATACAGGACCTCCAATTCGGTCCTGCCGATTTTATCGAAGTGGGAGACATCAGCCGGGTCTATGATGACGGCGCCAAGCCGCTTCATCACCTCGATACAGTGTTCGAAAATTTTCGTGACGCGCGGGTTTGTACCCGCCATGTTCCTTGCGACGCCGATGCGCGCGCCTTTCAGGGCCTCATAATGGAGGCGTTTTGCATAATTGAACAGACCCCGCTTCCTGCTTAACCGGGTTGCCGGATCGGCAGAATCGACTCCGGTCATCGCCGCCAGCAGGATCGCCGCGTCTGCCACCGTGCGCGCCATGGGACCGGGGGTATCCTGGCTGTGGGCGATGGGGATGATGCCGCTGCGGCTCAACAAGCCGAGGGTCGGCTTGATGCCCACGATGCCGTTCGTCTGCGACGGGCAGATGATCGAGCCGTCCGTTTCGGTTCCCACCGCCACGGTTGCAAGGTTGGCGGCGATCGCCGCGCCCGAACCGGATGAAGAACCGCATGCCGAACGGTCCAGCACATAGGGGTTGCGCGTCAGTCCGCCCCGCGAGGACCATCCGCTGACCGACCGCTTCCCGCGGAAGTTCGCCCATTCGCTCAGGTTTGTCTTGCCAAGGATCAACGCGCCCGCTTTGCGCAATTGCTTTACGATGAAGGCGTCTTTCGCGGCAAAGTTGCCTTCCAACGCCAGCGATCCTGCGGTGGTTTGCATACGGTCGTGGGTGTCAATGTTGTCTTTCAACAATACGGGAATGCCGTGCAGGGGTCCGCGCGCCCTGCCCGCCTTCCGTTCGTCATCCAGTTTTTCGGCGATCTCCAGCGCGTCCGGATTCAATTCGATGATCGAGTTCAGGAAGGGACCGCCCTTGTCCACGGCTTCGATGCGCTGGATGTACAATTCCGCAATCTGGCGCGCGGTTAGTTCCCCCGCGTCCATCTTGTCCTGCAATTCGGCAATCGTCCATTCCGGAAGGATCATTCCGCTGGTTCCCGCGAAAAAGTGGATCGGGCGTACAACCTAACGCCCTCCTCCGGTGATGTAATGTTCCAATTGAGAAATCATGAACTTTTGCTGGTCAACCATCTCGGCAAGGGCATCGCGCGCGGAGATCAACCCAGCCAGTTCCTCGCCGTCGAACACCGGTAAATGGCGGATGTTCTTATCGAGCATGATGGCAACGCATTCCTCCAGGGTCTGATTGACTTGTGCATACAGCACCTTGGAGGTCATGATCTCGCTTACTTTGGTATCCCTGGAGGTGCGCCCATGCAAATCCAGCCGCCGCACGCAATCGCGTTCCGAAAGGATCCCCTCCACTTTCCTGCCGGACATCACCAGCAACGCTCCGGTATTACGCTCCGCCAGCATTTTGAGCGCCTCGAAAACGGTCGCATCGGGCGCTATCGAAAAGACCTCGCCGCCTTTTTTTCGGATGATATCGCGCAAAGTCGTCATGCCAGCCTCCTTATGGATGTCTCGGAATGGTGCGAAGTATAGACTCAAATCTGCGATGTGACAAGCGGAGACGGCGGACTGATGGCATACTCAAAGCCTGTTTTATATCCCGCCAGGCATGTCCGGGATTGCGGCTCGCCCGAGCGCGGCTGATCAAACCCATTCTGCTTTATACTTTGCCTATGCCCACCCCTGAACAACGGCGGCAATCTTCGCCGCGTTCGACGAACTCAACCCAGCATGCCGCAAACCCGTCTTCGGCAAGATGAGCGACAATCTGGGTGGGGTACGACGAGTTGAACATCCTGAGGTGGTTGTATTCGATCTCAAAGCAGGATTCGGAATGACATGAAATCCGACTGGGACGTTATCATTGCGGGCGGCGGACCGGCGGGAGTCTTCGCGGCGATCCGTTGCGCGGACGCTGCGCGGAATCCGAACTTGCGTGTTCTCCTCATCGAGAAGGCAAGCCAGACTCTGGGCAAGGTGCTCATCTCCGGCGGCAGGCGGTGCAATGTGACACATGCCTGCTTCGAGCCAGCGCAACTCGTCACCTATTATCCACGCGGCGGGATGGAACTGCGCGGGGCGTTCAGCCGCTTTCAGCCGAAGGATACAGTGGAGTGGTTCGATGCACGCGGGGTGAAGTTGAAAACCGAATCCGACGGGCGCATGTTCCCCGTGACGGACGATGCGAATACGATCGCGGAATGTCTGCGGGAATCCGCGCGGGAGGCGGGGGTGCGGGTGGAGGTGAGGACCAGTCTGCTCGGCGTGGAGAAACGTCTGGCAGACGGATTCAGGCTCGAGGTCCAGCATGAAGCGAAGCGTTTCATCATCCACACAAAGAAGTTGTTGATCGCAACCGGCAGTGACCGCAAAACCCTCGAAACGATCCAATCGCTTGGGCATACGATCATCGAGCCTGTGCCTTCGTTGTTCACGTTCAACGTCAAAGATAAACGGATTCATGACCTGGCAGGCGTGTCGGTCGAGAATGTCACGTTGAACATGGGTGCGATCTCGACGCGCGGCGCGCTGCTGATCACGCATTGGGGTTTGAGCGGACCTGCCGTGCTGAGACTTTCGGCCTGGGGCGCGCGCGAGTTGTTCGAGAAAAAATACCGCGCAAAGCTGATCGTGAACTGGCTGGATGATTATTCATTCGATAAAGTGTTGGAAATTTTGGGGCGGAACAAAGACTGGAAAGAAAATTCCCGCAAGAAGATTTCAACGAATCCAGCCTTCTCGCAGATTCCTGTGAGGCTGTGGAAACAGTTGGTGCATTTCATCGGCGAGAAGAATTGGGGCGATGTGTCGAAGGCGGAGTTGCGCAAACTCGCCTCTGAACTGACCGCGGGCGAGTTCGAGATTCAGGGCAAGGGACAATTCAAGGAGGAGTTTGTCACGTGCGGCGGCGTGAGTTTGAAGGAGGTGGATTTCAAGACGATGCAAAGTCGTCTCGTGGACGGCTTGCATTTTGCGGGCGAAGTATTGGACATTGACGGCATCACAGGCGGGTTCAACTTTCAATCGTCGTGGACGACGGGATGGATCGCGGGGAATGCACTTGCGGAGTGATTTTTCATTGACCGCATTTTCATTCCCTCGTAAAATCGTTCGATAAATTATATATAATTACGAAGGTAACCATGACCCGCTATCGCATCACGTATTGGAAACACATCCCGCAATCGTTTATCGTCGAAGGTGAGGGACGGACGATCAAGAAACAGCTCTCGCAAAAAATTCAGGACAAGATCGACACGTACGCCATGGTAGAGGGATTGACCTCCACTTCGGATTATGCCGCGCAATACAGGCGCGGAGATTGGGTCGAATGTGACGGCTCCCCCGAGGAGGTTGCGGAGGCGCTTCTTTCCCAACTGGAGGCTGATGCCGCCAAAATTGAGGTGCCGCGTCGAAATAGGAATGGCGCGTAAGCTCTCATTACCCCTGCCCCTCTCCCTTCGGGAGAGGGGAAGCGACATATGACAAAACACACCATCATCCTGCAACCCTCCGGTCGTCGCGGGCAGATCGAGTCGGGGACCTCCGTTCGCACGGCGGCGCGCGAGTTGGGCGTGGAGATCGAGTCCATCTGCGCCGAGAACGCCACCTGCGGAAAATGCCTTGTGCTCATCGAAGAAGGGCGCTTCGAGAAGTACAACATTGACTCGAAACGCGACCACCTCTCCCCCGTTTCCACCGAAGAAGCAAATTATTTTAAACGCAGACCCAAACTACTGAAAGACAAAGGCTGGGAGGTGGGGCAGGTGCGCCTCTCCTGCCAGGCGAAAATTCGCGGCGACGTGCTGATCAACGTGCCGGAGGAGAGCCGCGGCAACAAGCAGATCGTCCGCAAGACGGCGAGCGAACGACAGATCGAGGTCAAGCCTGCAATCCGAAAGTATCTGGTTTCGATGAGCCCGCCCACGCTGGAACGTCCGATTGCAGATTGGGAGCGGCTGGCAAAGGGATTGGAAACTTCGATGGCACTGGTGCGCGGGGCGGAAGAAAAGCTTCCGCGCTGGTATGAGTTGACGATTGATTATCAGTGCCTGCGGACCCTCTCGAAAACTCTGCGCGAGGCAAAATGGAATGTCACCGTTTCGGTGTGGAATGACGGCGAGGTCGTTCAGGTTCAACCGGGGTATGTGGAAGATAGTTACGGCGCGGCAGTGGATATCGGCTCGACAACGGTGGCGTTGTACCTGTGCAACCTGCGGACGGGTGAATTGCTTGCGGCGGAATCCGAAATGAATCCGCAGATCGTGTACGGCGAGGACGTGATGTCGCGCATCCAGTACACCATCGAGCATCCCGACGGGTTGGAGAAACTGCATAAGGCTATCGTCTCCACGCTGAACAAACTGTTGAAGCAGGCGGTCAAATCGGCAAATGAGCAAATGGGCAAGGGAACAAATGAACAAGGGGAGAAGTTGAAGGTCGAGGATATTCTTGAGGTGGTGTTGGTGGGCAATTCGACCATGCACCATCTGGTATTGAACCTGCCGCCGAAGGATTTGGGACTGGCACCGTTCGTGCCTGCCATCCATGAATCCATTGACGTTAAGGCGCGCGAGTTGGGAATCCACATCAATCCCTCGGGCAATGTCCATATGCTGCCAACCATTGCCTCGTTCGTCGGTGCGGATACCAGCGCGATGCTCCTTGCCGAGGAGCCGCACAAGCAGGATGAGAACTGGCTATTGATTGACGTGGGCACAAACGCCGAACTGGTGCTGGGCAACCGCAAACGGCTGGTTTGCACATCCACACCGACGGGACCCGCGCTGGAAGGGGCGCATGTGGAATACGGCATGCGCGCCGCGCCGGGCGCCATCGAAAGAGTGCAGATAGACGAAAAGACTCTCGAACCGAGATACAAAATCGTTGGCGAGGAGGAATGGAACAGAGGCAAGGCAAAGGGCATCTGCGGCTCGGCTATCATTGATGCGGTGGCAGAATTGTTCCGGGCGGAGATTGTGGATTCTCGGGGCAGATTCAGGAAAGAGTTAAGGTCGAAGCGGGTGCGGCAGGGCGAGGCGGGCTGGGAGTATGTCATTGCCTGGGCGGAGGAAACATCCATCGGCAGAGACATCCCCATCACACAACAGGATGTGAGGCAAATCCAGTTGGCGAAGGCGGCGTTGTTCACGGCGGCGCGCACACTGTTGAAGCGGATGAATCTGCAAAGCCCTGATAAAATCATCCTGGCGGGCGGGTTCGGCAGTTACATTGACAAAGAAAAGGCGATGCTGATTGGCTTGATCCCCGATTGCCCGCTGGAGCATGTGTACGCGGTTGGCAACGCGGCGGGCGACGGGGCGCGGATTGCGCTGTTGAACATCGAGAAGCGCAATGAGATTGATAGTGTGACGCGCAAGGTGGAACGGTTCGAACTGCCAACCGACCCGGAGTTTCAAAATCAGTTTATGCTGGCGACGAGTTTCCCGCACATGAGCGAACCGTTTCCGCATATCGCGCATTTGATTCCGCACCGCAAAGCGGACCCGATGGCAAAGAATTTTATGAAGTGATTTTTTAAACCACGAAGGACACGAAGCACACAAAGGAAAAATCCCTTCGCGACCTTCGCATACCTGGCGGCTCAAAAAGAGGAACTATGAACAAATTTCTCGAACGATTGAACAGCGGGGAAATTCTCGTTGCGGATGGGGCAACGGGCTCGAATTTGCAGAAGATGGGTCTCAAGCCCGGCAAGCCGCCCGAAGATTTGGTCATTGACAACCCCGATCCCATCTTCAAACTCGCCTCGTCCTTCGTGGAGGCAGGTTCGGACATCATCCTGACCTGCACGTTCGGCGGAACGCGCATGAGGATGAAGGATTCGAAGTATCAGGAGCGGGCGCCTGAGGTGAACCGGCGCGCGGCAGAGATTGCCCGAAAAGCCGCTTCCGCGCGTGACGGGGTTTTGGTCGCCGGTTCGATGGGACCGGTCGGGGCGTTGATCAAGCCGTACGGTCCGCTGGAGGCGGAGGAGGTGCGGGCAACGTTTGCGGAGCAGGCAAAGGCGCTCGCCGAGGGCGGTGTGGATTTGCTGCTCATCGAGACGATGTTTTCCTTCGAGGAAGCGACTGCCACGTTCGAGGGCGCGCGTTCCGTCACCGACCTGCCCATCGTGGTCTCTTTCAGCTATGACCGTGGCACGCGCACGATGATGGGCGTTAAGCCGAGGGATGTCGTCAAGCGGTATGCCGAGATGGGCGCGGCAATGGTCGGCGCGAACTGCGGAACGACGCTGGAGAATATGGAAGCGGTAGTTCGTGAGTACGCGGCAACGGCGCCGAACTTTCCGCTGTGGGTGAAGCCGAATGCGGGCGTCCCTCACATGGACATCAAGACCGAGCAGGGCGTGTACGATATGACTCCTGAAGACATGGCAAGGTATTCGCTGAAGTACATTGAACTGGGGGCGAGGGTGGTCGGTGGGTGTTGTGGGAATACGCCGGAGCATATCGCCGCGATTGCGAGAGCAGTGAAGTAATTGGTAAATAGTAATTGGTGATTGGGTACGGGTTATGAGTTACGATGTGTGTAATTCGTAACCCGTATTTGGCATAAGATGCGCGAAGAAATTCTATCGTTGTTGTCAGGTCAAAAAGTTAATACGATTCCCGTATTCAGCGGGCTGATTCACGTCACGGCAGAGGGGTTGGAACGCGAGGGGTTGAAGTGGCATGAAGTCCATCTGGATGCGCGGAAGATGGCGCGTGCGGCGGCAAGCACGTTTAAACTGACAGGAATGCCGTCTGCTACCCTGCCGCTGGATTTGTGCGCACCCGCCGAGGCGCTGGGGGCGGAATTGAACTTTTATGAGGATGGGAGACTGCAGTTTCCGCAGGTGAAGAGGGTGATTTTCGAAAGTACAAAGGATATTGGTACATCGGTAATTGGCAATTGGGGGAAGGGCAGGATCCCTCTTCTTTGTGAGGCGATCCGGTTCGTGAAGGAAGACATTGGCAGGGATGTTGTCATGTCCGGGTTGATACCAGGTCCGTACACGCTGTTGCTGTATCTGTGCCATTTGCCAAACATGGTCATGGAAATGAAGAAGGAGCCGCAGATGGTTCTTGATGCGCTCTTTCATCTTTCCTCCTTCCTTGCGGAAATCGGGAAAGCCTACCGTGAGGCAGGGGCGGACTTTATCACGATCCACGATATGGGCGGGTCGGCGGGGTTTGTGGGACCGTCTGCCTACGAGCAGTTCGTTTTCCCGGCGGAGAGGGATTTGATCGGGAAACTGCCCAAGCCACGCGTGCTTTCCGTGTGCGGACGGATGGATAAGGCGCTGACTCTGTTTACGCAGACGGGCGCGGAGGCGGTGTCGGTGGATCAGATGACGGACCTCAGGTCTGCGCGGGAGGCGTTGGGGGAGACGCTGTTGTTCGGGAATCTCGATCCTGTGGAGATTCTGTGGCGGGGAGGCGAGGCTCAGGTCGTTGAGGCAGTTCGCGGGGCGAGAGAGGCGGGCGTGGATGCAGTCTGGCCTGGGTGTGACCTGGCAGTGTCCACGCCAAGGCAAAATGTGCATCGCATGTGCATGTGAAAGAAATGCAGAAAAGCCTCGTATCCCTCCAATATCCCACTCCAAAACTTGACGTGTTAACACGGATATGCTACCATCACTGAAACTTTTGTTCGAGATTGAGGAGAATTCCATGATACGTAAGACTCGAGGCACATTCATCGCCTCCACAATGCTGCTGGTCGCCCTGATCTTATCAGCCTGCGAACAGCCCTATTCCACACCGCCGGCTGTCACCAACACACCGATAGACCCGAACAGTTTCTTTTCGACGCCCATTCCCAGCCAGCCAGCAAACATAGAGGATGTAGAGAATATCACCACCCAGACCGCCATTGCGGCGGTGGTTTCACCCACTCCCTCCGGCGGTTCCACCACCACTCCGCTGGATCCGGCAACCACAACTCCCACACCCATCATCGAACTCAACCCAACCGCCACACAAGCCGTGGTCGTAGTGCCGACTTCCACGTCCGTTCCCGCCGGTTCGAAGCCCTCGACTTATGTACTCAAGAATGGCGAATTTCCATACTGCATTGCCCGGCGGTTCAATGTGGACCCCGATCAATTACTTGCCTTAAGCGGCTTGACCGCCGCCCAAGCGGACAGCCTTTCTGCCGGAACGGTGTTGACGATTCCACAAAGCGGAACCTTCCCCGGCGACCGTTCGTGGCATGACCATCCCGCCACGTTTACCGTAGGCGTCACGTACGCGACAAACACGGTCTATGGCGTTGCCTGCTACTACGGAGACATCGAGCCGTCGGTTATTGCACAATACAATGGCATCTCCGTGGACGCCACCCTGACCGCCGGTCAAACCTTGAACATTCCCTGAAGTTGCATCTGAGACGCAAGATCACACCCGGACATTCGTCCGGGTTTTTTTGTCTTATAATCCCTTTCCAAAGGAGCTTCACATGGCTGCATTCGAACTGATCAAATCCGAAACTTTAATGCAGGGACGCGCCTTCAAGATCCGCCGCGATCATCTCAAGACTCCCGATGGACGCGAGACGAAGTTCGAGATCATCGAGCATGGCGGTTCGGTCATCCTTGTCCCTGTGGATGCAACAGGGAATTTGCTGTTCGTCCGACAATATCGTCACGCCGCTGGCGCTGATCTGCTGGAACTGCCAGCCGGGACGCGCGACGGCGACGAACCGTTCGAGGAGTGCGCGGCGCGTGAGATTCGCGAGGAGACGGGAATGGAGGCGGGCAGGCTGCAAAAGGTCGGTGAGTTCTATCTTGCGCCGGGGTATTCGACCGAGTTTATGGTGGTGTATCTCGCCACCGAATTGCGCGACAATCCCCTGGAAGCAGACGATGACGAATTTCTTTCGGTGGAACAAATTCCGATTGCAGAGGCGATTCAAAAGGCGGAAAGAGGCGAACTTTCCGACGCCAAATCGCTGGCGGCATTGTTTCTGGCGCGCCCCCATCTCATCTCGGCGAAATGACAATCCTACAATCCCACCATTCTTGTCCGAAATATGACAACAGGCACGGGTATTTAAGCCTTTCATAACTAACAGGTTTTATCTGCGGGGGATACACTAATTTGAACGGCTATTTTCAGGCACATCAGCCTGTTCCAAAGGAGTTTATATGAAAAAACCAGCGGTCATGATTGACGGCAACGAAGCCACGGCATCTGTTGCCCACCGATTGAGCGAGGTGATTGCCATTTATCCCATCACGCCCTCCTCTGCCATGGGGGAATTCGCCGACGAATGGTCAGCCAAGGGGAAGAGAAACTTGTGGGGAACCGTTCCCCTGGTCATCGAGATGCAATCCGAGGGCGGCGCGGCAGGCACAGTCCATGGGGCGCTGCAAACGGGAGCACTCACCACCACATTTACAGCCTCGCAGGGTCTGCTTCTCATGATTCCCAACATGTACAAGATCGCCGGCGAGCTTACCAGCACAGTCTTCCACGTGGCGGCGCGCGCCATTGCTTCGCACGCCCTCTCGATCTATGGCGACCATCAAGATGTGATGGCTGTCCGACAGACCGGCTGGGCGCTGCTCTCGAGCGGATCGGTGCAGGAGGCGCACGATTTCGCCGCCATCGCACAAATGGCGACGCTGCGGTCGCGCGTTCCCTTCCTGCATTTTTTTGATGGTTTCCGCACATCGCATGAGGTCAATAAAATCCACCAATTGACGGACGACGAATTGCGTTCTCTTGTGGACGATGAGTTGATCCGCGCCCACCGGGCGCGCGCCCTCAGCCCGAACCATCCCGTTCTGCGCGGTACCGCTCAGAATCCGGATGTCTATTTCCAGATGCGCGAGGCGGTCAATCCATATTATGCCGCCACACCAGGCATTACCCAGGAAGCCATGGATAAGTTCGCCCAGGTCACCGGGCGACAGTATAACCTGTTCGATTACTTTGGCCATCCCGAAGCCGAGCGCGTGGTGGTGATCATGGGCTCCGGCGGCGAGACGGCGGAGGAGACCGTCAAGTTCCTGGCGGCAAGGGGTGAAAAAGTCGGGGCGGTGCGCGTCCGGTTGTACCGCCCGTTTTCGGTGGCGCATTTCGTCAAGACTCTGCCCGCCAGCGTGAAATCCGTTGCGGTGCTCGATCGCACCAAAGAGCCGGGAGCCTCGGGCGAACCGCTGTATTTGGATGTGGTCAATGCTTTAATCGAAGGTCAAAGGCTTGGCTTGAGTAATGCCGCAGGGGCGAACGTCCGGGTGATTGGCGGACGGTATGGGTTGTCCTCCAAAGAATTCACACCGGCGATGGTGAAGGCGGTGTTGGACGAATTGACCCAGCCCGAACCCAAGAATCATTTCACCGTGGGCATCAACGACGATGTGTCGCACACCAGCCTTGCGGTGGATACCTCCTTCCAGATCGAAAGCGAAGGGATTGTAAGTTGTGTGTTCTTCGGTCTCGGTTCGGACGGGACGGTGGGCGCCAACAAGAACTCGATCAAAATCATCGGCGAGGAAACCGACAATTTTGCGCAAGGTTATTTCTATTACGACTCGAAGAAATCGGGGACGGTGACGGTGTCGCATTTGCGGTTTGGTCCGCGCCCCATTCGCGCTCCCTATCTGATCGAATTGAATCAGGCGAATTTCGTTGCCTGTCATCAATTCACCTTCCTCGAGCGTGTGGATATGCTCAAATATGCAAAGGAAGGCGCGACTTTTTTGCTGAACAGCCTGTACGGACCCGAGGAGGTGTGGGATCACCTGCCTGTGGAGGTTCAAAGGGATATTCTCGAGAAGAAACTCAAGTTCTACGTCATCAACGGTTACGAGGTTGCCGAAAGGACCGGCATGGGCGGGCGGATGAATACCATCATGCAAACCGCTTTTTTTGCCATCAGCGGCATCCTGCCCCGTGAGGCAGCCATCGCCGAGATCAAACACGCCATTGCGAAGACCTACGGCAAGCGCGGCGAGGCGGTGGTGAGGAAGAATTTCGAGGCAGTGGATAGCACACTCGACAACCTGCATGAGGTCAAGGTTCCGGCGGCGATCACGTCGCAGACGAGGCGGCGGCTGCCGGTCCCGCAGGAGGCGCCCAGGTTCGTCCGGGAGGTGTTGGGAGAAATCATCGGCGCGAACGGCGATAACATCCCGGTTTCGGCGTTTCCGGTGGATGGCACGTTTCCAACCGGTACAACGCAATGGGAAAAACGCAATATTGCCCTGGAAATTCCCGTCTGGGAACCCGATCTGTGCATCCAGTGCGGCAAGTGTGTGATGGTGTGTCCGCATGCCGTCATTCGCCACAAAGTGTACGACGAGAAACTGGTTGCGAATGCGCCCGAAACGTTCAAACATATGCCGTCGAAGTTCAAGGAGTTTTCGCAGGGGTACGCCTATACGGTGCAGGTTGCGCCGGAAGATTGCACAGGTTGTACGTTGTGTGTGGAAGCCTGTCCGGTGAAGGACAAGACACAGGTGGGGCGCCGGGCGATCAATATGGCGCCGCAACCGCCCCTGCGCGAACAGGAAACCAGAAATTGGGATTTTTTCATGTCCATCCCCGATCTGGACCGCAAGTTGATCAATCCTGCAACCATCAAGAATTCGCAGTTACTCCGTCCGCTGTTCGAGTTTAGCGGGGCGTGTGCGGGATGCGGCGAAACGCCCTATGTGAAACTGGTCTCGCAATTATTTGGAGATCGAGCGGTCATCGCCAACGCCACAGGGTGCTCCTCCATTTACGGGGGGAATCTGCCCACCACACCGTGGACGGTGGATTCGAAGGGACGCGGTCCGGCATGGTCGAACTCGTTGTTCGAGGACAATGCGGAGTTCGGTCTTGGCATGCGTTTGACGATCGACAAGCAGAATGAGTATGCGCGCGAACTGCTTCCTACATTCGAGGCGGAACTCGGCGGGGAACTGGTGAACTCCATTTTGAATGCCGACCAATCCGACGAGGCGGGCATCGAAGCCCAACGCGAAAGGATCGCCATTCTCAAGGAACGACTTGCTTCATCGAGCGACCCGCGCGCCAAAGACCTTGTCAGCCTTGCCGATAATCTCATCAAGAAATCGGTGTGGATCATCGGCGGTGACGGCTGGGCATACGATATTGGTTATGGCGGTCTCGACCACGTTCTGGCAAGCGGACGGAACGTCAACATTCTGGTGCTGGATACCGAGGTGTATTCGAACACGGGCGGTCAAGCGAGCAAAGCCACGCCGAGGGGGGCGGTCGCCAAATTCGCGATGGGCGGCAAAGGCACGCCAAAGAAGGATCTGGGTCTGATCGCCATGTCGTACGGCTACGTCTATGTGGCGCGCGTGGCAATGGGTGCAAACGACCAGCAAACCCTGCGCGCCTTCCTGGAAGCGGAATCCTACGATGGACCTTCGCTCATCATCGCCTACAGCCACTGTATCGCACACGGCTACGACATGGCGAAGGGTCTCGAGCAACAGAAACTGGCGGTGCAATCGGGTCACTGGCCCATGTATCGCTATGATCCGCGTCTCGCCATGCGGGGACAGAACCCGCTCGTGATCGAATCGAAGGAACCGAACATCCCGCTCTCGCAGTACGCCTACAACGAGACGCGCTATAAGATGCTCACGCAACTGGATGAAGCCCGCGCCGAGGAACTCATGCAGGAGGCGCAGAAAGACGCCCGTTCGCGCTGGACACTCTACCAGCAAATGGCGGCGATGCATTACAACGGTGATAAAAAGGAGTAGGACATGACGGATCTTTCCACAACGTATCTTGGTCTGAACTTAAAGAACCCACTCGTCGCCTCTGCCTCTCCTCTCGCCAGAAAGATCGAGCGGGCAAAGAAACTCGAGGAGGCGGGCATTGCGGCCATCGTGATGTACTCGCTCTTCGAGGAGCAGATCATTCATGAAAGTCTGGAACTCGACCATTATCTGAGTCGGGGCAGTGAGTCGTTTGCCGAGGCTCTGTCGTACCTGCCGGATGGCGGCTTATATGGCATCAGCCCCGAAAAGTACCTAAATCAGGTGGCGGGGTTGAAAAAGGCATTGTCCATTCCGGTCATCGGCAGTTTGAACGGTGTCTCGAAGGGAGGGTGGACGAATTACGCCCGCAAAATCGAAGAGGCGGGCGCCGACGCCCTGGAATTGAACCTTTACTTCATCCCGACCGATCTTGAGATGAAATCGAACGACATCGAAGATATGCAGGTGGAACTGGTGGCGGAGGTGAAGTCGGCGATTCACATCCCCTTGGCGGTAAAGATCAGTCCGTTTGTGACCTCCCTGCCGAATTTCGCCAAACGGCTTGCAGAGGCGGGCGCCGACGGTCTGGTGCTCTTCAACCGCTTCTATCAACCCGATTTCGATCTGGACGAACTCGATATCGTCCACAGCCTGGATCTCAGCACTCCCGCCGAACTGCGCCTGCCCCTGCGCTGGATCTCGATCCTGCACGGAAAGGTGCATGCCGATTTTGCCTTGACCAGCGGCGTCCACACGCATGTGGACGTACTCAAGGCAATGATGGCGGGGGCGAAGGTTGCAATGACAGCGTCGAACCTGCTTCAGCATGGCGAGCAGGCTGTCGGTCCGATCTTGAACGGTCTCGAACTGTGGATGCAGGAACGGGAGTATGAGTCGATTCGGCAAATGCAGGGAAGCATGAGTCAAAAATCGGTCAGAGAACCTGCGGCTTTCGAACGGGCAAATTACATGAAGGTGCTTGGCTCGTTCAGAGAACTTCCATAAAAATGGACAAAACGACAAAAAGGCTCTCGATCATTCGGGAGCCTTTTGAATGTAGAACGACTATGGCAACTATTCGACCGGGGCAGGGGTGGTCTTGCGCTGGCGGAAGGTGATGCGGGCGCGGGTCAAATCGTAAGGCGACATTTCCATCGCCACGCGATCGCCAAGCAGAATGCGAATGTAATGTTTGCGCATTTTGCCCGAGAGATACGCCAGCACCTCATGCCCGTTATCGAGCCGCACCCGGAATTGGGTGCCGGGCAACGCCTCGACAACGACGCCTTCAGCCCGAATTTTATCTTCCTCTTTTGCCATATGACCTCTTTCTACTGGTTTCACTCGCCGTCCTTGGTGAACGAGCGTCGCTTGATCCGACGGATGGATTTCTTCCTTTCCATGCGGCGCTGTTCGCTCTTGGAGACAAACCAGCGTTTTCGGCGGACTGTGCTGAGAACGCCGCTCTTTACGACCTTCTTGCGGAAGCGTTTGAGCAGCGAGTCCTGCGATTCGCCATTGCGTAAATTTACGGATGCCAAAACAATTCACCTCCTTTCCGCATGGAAATTTCAAAAAAAAAAACGGCCGCTGCAAGGACTCGGCCGGGGCATAATTCAAACCGGATGAAACGACAAAATGATCGGTGGATCAAAACGCGCGCTTCACACTCCTCACTGAAAAACCGGGGCAAGTACCGGCAATCCCTCGACCGAACTGTCGAAATTATACCCGATTCGCTGGCGTAAGAAAAGCCTGCCTAGAACGATTCGCGTGTATGCTTTGTCCTCGCAGGCATTATCGATATGCTTTTCGTAGATTGCCTTGAGGGTATTTTACGCAAGCTTAACGAGATTAAAAGAAAAAGTCTCCTGGCAATGACCTACTCTCCCAGGAGGTCGCCCTCCAAGTACCATCGGCGCTGACGGGCTTAACTGCCGGGTTCGGGATGTTACCGGGTGTGACCCCGCCGCTCCAATCACCAAGAGACTTATTCACAAGGGTGTTCTGAACAGCAACTGACGAACCTGCGGAAGAGTAATAAGTTCTCCGCACCACGGGATTCAGCCCTCGACCATTAGTACAACTTAGCTGAACGCCTTTAGATATACGCGCTTACACTTGTTGCCTATATAGCAGGTGGTCTACCTGCGGTCTTACTCTGTTAACCAGAATACAGGGATCTCATCTTGAGGCGAGTTTCCCACTTAGATGCTTTCAGCGGTTATCTCTGCCCGACGTAGCTACCCAGCAATGCTCCTGGCGGAACAACTGGCACACCAGAGGTCGGTCCACTCCGGTCCTCTCGTACTAGGAGCAGCTCTTCTCAAATCACCTACGCCCACAGAGGATAGAGACCGACCTGTCTCACGACGGTCTGAACCCAGCTCGCGTGCCGCTTTA
>JACAET010000018.1 GCA_013388685.1 Chloroflexota bacterium
GATCAAAGCCGCAAGTGAAACATCCACTTTCTTTTGAGCCGCCAATTCGGCGCGGCGCTCATCGGTGAGCGATTCGGGCAGCCAGAAAAAAACGGTCAACAAATTGATGAACGCCAATCCCGCCGAGACAAACGCAGGCACGGCAAAGCCAAACTGACTCAACATGCCCCCCAGCGCAGGACCGAGGATAAAGCCGATGCCAAACGCCGCGCCGAACATGCCCATGCCGCGCGCGCGATTCTTTTCATCGGTCACATCGGCGATATAGGCTTGCGCCACAGAGATATTCCCCGCTGTGAGACCCGAAAGAATGCGGCTGGCAAACAACCACCACAGCGAGTTGGCAAAACCGAGAATCAGAAAGCCGATAAACGTGCCGGCAATGCTGATGAGAAAAACAGGACGGCGTCCGTATTTATCGGAGAGACGCCCAAGCATCGGCGCGCCAATCATTTGCATGAGCGCATAGGACGAGACGAGCAAGCCCGTTTGAAATTCCGTTGCGCCGAACGAATCGGCAAAGAAGGTTAACAGCGGCACGATCAGCGCAAAGCCGAGCATGTCTATGAGGACGACGAGTCCGACGTTGAGGAGACGTTTGTTCATGAGGTCCTTTGTGTGTTGGGTTGTTTTTCCATAAGTTTGTTGTTGTTTGATGACTTGACCGCAGACGACCGCCCGCCGACCGCTTGTCTCCTCTCCCTTTGGGAGAGGGCGAGGGTGAGGGAGAGTCTGCCGTCGGCGGTCAGCGGTCGTATCAATGCACCATCGGTCTCCGCAAATACTGTCCCTTCGCTTCGCCCAAAATCTTCCCGTTTTCAAAAACCTTATTGCCGCGCACGAAGGTGGCTTTTACCCGTCCCGTCAGTTCATGCCCTTCGAACGGCGTATATCCCTGCCCCGACTCTGACTCCGCCGCTCGCACCACAAACGACTCATTGGGGTCGAACAGCACAATATCGGCGTCATAGCCTTCGGCAATATCGCCCTTCGAGAGCAAGCCAAAACGCTGAGCGGGATTCCAACACACGAGTTCCGCCATGCGGTTCAAAGATAAACCACGTTTGCTTCCTTCGCTATGCAAACCAGAAAGCATATATTCGGTGCCGCCAAAGCCAGATTTCGCCATCCAAATATCATCAGGATGATCGGCGTTGTATTTCATTTCGGTCGAACAGCAGGCATGGTCGCTGACCACCCAATCCACATCGCCGCTCAATACCTTCTCCCACAAAAACTCCACATCCGCGCGCGGACGAATCGGCGGGTTGACCTTTGCCAGCACGCCATTGGGTTCGTCCACATCCAACAGCAAATGACCAATCGTCACTTCGCGGCGGAAGTTGATATGCGGGAACAAGTCACGCATCATCAACGCGGCTTCGAGCGCCTTGCGCGAGGTCAGGTGCAACAGATTGATATTCGCACAACTCGTTTCGTGCGCCAGATACGAAGCGATGAACACCGCCAGCCCTTCACTGTGCGGCGGACGCGCGGCGTTGTAAGCGTGCAGTCCCTTCAGATTGCCATCCTTCTGCACAATGGACGTGTACGCGTTCAAAATATCCGCCACTTCGCAATGCAGACTCAGGCTGATATACGGCGCCTGTTTCGGGTTGGCTTCGAGCATCCCGCTCAATTTGCGCATGATGAACTCGAAATGCGCAAAGTCATATTTCTCATCGCCTTCGAGTTTCAAAAAATTATGCTGCTGATCAGACTTGCCATGCAGCCCATGCCCGCCGTAAAACATAAAAATCTTGAACGACGACACACCGAAGTCATTCATCAGCATCGGCATTTCATCAATGTGTATGCGGTTGATCGGCGCAAGATGATAGGCATAATCCACCCAATACCTGCCTTTCGAAATTTCCAACACTTCAGGGTAAAAATCTCGATACGCGCCGCCCTTGTTCAAATAATATTCGCCCGTTCTGAAATACGTCAGAGCCGAAGTCACCCCGCCCATTGCCGCCGCTTTCGATTCGGTGATGGCATCTTCTGCCAGCGGAGAATAAATGCCAACATGCATGTGACCATCCACCAGACCGGGGAACGCCAACAGCCCCTTTGCATCATGGACTTGCTGCGCCTCTTCCGCAGGGATGCCTGGCGCCACCCTCTGAACCTTCCCCCCGCTGACGGCGATATCTGCCGCTTCCACGCGGGTTCGATTGGGTCGCACGAGTTTTGTGTTTTTGATGAGTAGATCGTAAAGGGGCATACGCTCTCCTGCTTGACACAAGGTTGAAACACAAGTATTATTGTTATAACATTATAACATTTGTTTGGAAAAGAGCAAATATGACCCTCGTAGACCGCACCTCCCCCCTTCCCCTGTACTACCAGTTGAAACAAATCCTGCTGGAAAAACTCGAAAGCGGCGAGTGGAAACCAGGCGACCTCGTTCCCAGCGAACAGGAACTGCAGGACACATACGGCTTGAGCCGCATCACCGTCCGGCAGGCGCTCTCGGAGTTGACGCATGAGGGGCGATTCGAACGTCACCGTGGGCAAGGCACATTTGTGGCGAACAAACCTCTCGTCCACAACCCTTCGAAGCGCATCTCCATCACCGAGCTCATGCGCGGTCAGGGCATCGAGCCTGTCTGGCAAATCCGCCAGCGCGACTTCGTCTTGCCTCTTCCACACATTCAGGAACAACTCGGAGCCCGTTCGAACTCGCGCGTCTATTTTGTGGACTTCCTCCTTCTTGCCGATCAGGAACCCATTGGGCGGCACCTGACTTACCTCACCAGGGCAGTCGCCGAAGCAGGGAATGTCGCCTCTCTCTCGGACCTCGAACTGGGTGACTTCTTCCGAGCCTTGCCCAACCGCGAAGGGATTCAAATCCGCCGTACCATCCAGGCTGTGCCTGCCAGCGCTGAAGAAGGAAGACTGCTCAAAGTCCGCGCGGGAACGCCCATCCTCTCCATCGAAGTCACCTACACCGACGCAGAGGGGACACCGCTCGAACATCTGCGCGCCAACTACCGCGGCGACCGTTTCAAGTTTCAGTTGGATATGTAGCGACCGCAGACGACCGATCCTTTGACAGGCTCAGGACACTGCCGCCGACCGCAATTACCCATTACGATTTACCAATCGTCAGCGGTCTGCGGTCCACGACCAAACAGGAGAAACTTTCACCATGACCAAAACCTACGGCGACCCAAAATCCACCATGCCCTATCAATGCTTCATGGGGCGGTGGGAAGGCTTGTGCAAAACCTTCAGCCCCAAAGGCGACTTCATCGAATCCGCCGCCGTTCACATGGATGTGTACTGGAACGAAGTGGGCAAATCCTGGCATCTGATGGAAGATTTTGAAAACCTGTACGAAGTCGGCAAGACCGTCTTTCATTCCGATATTTCAGTGGACGGGAAGTTCTGCTGGGCAATCAGTGATCAACTCAGCCTGCACGGCACAGAACTCACCCCTTACAACTACGTCTTCACCATTGACAGCAAAATCTCCAAAACACTCGTTCACAATAATCATTACTTCCTCGATCCCAACAACCGCCGCATCATCACCCACAAACTGCGCGACGGGCAGACGCATATTTTCCAGATTCAGGATTTTGTGAGAATTCAACAGCCGTGATTTCTCGTCATTGCGAGGAGGGCGGTAGCCCGACGAAGCAATCTTGCTCATTGTGCTGGGGATTGCTTCGGGCGGAAGAGCATCGCCCTTGCAATGACGAAATGGAGTTTTTATGATCATTCAAACCACATCCGAAGGCAAGCCCCACTTCGTCATCGAGCAGGTTGACCACTGCCGCATGTCAGGTCAACTTGCAGAGAATTTCGGTAACGCGAACTTTAGTTCGCCTGTGCCGCGTGACCTGCTCACCTACATTGTCGCTCACCACGATGAAGGCTGGGAATCAGTGGATGCACTGCGCGAGCAGTCGCCAACCACCGGTTTGCCCCATCACCTCACGCAGACTCCGCTTCCGTACCTGGTCAAGACCTCCAAAGCCTCCCCTGATTTCAACGAAAAACGTCACGCCTTTTGCGGATTGCTCTCCTCCATGCACACCTACGGGCTTTTCAACGGGCGCTATGGTCTCTCTGACTTCATCTTCATTGACAAAATTGCCCCCGAACACAAAGGCATGGTCACAGATATGCTCCATGGTGAACTCGAACGCCAGGCTCGCTTGAAAGACGAACTCTCCTCACAAGCCGAATCCGCCGCATGGGTGGAAGAAGCGGCGCTGATGGACAACTACAAACTCCTGCAATTCTTCGATACCCTATCCCTCTACTTCCACATGACTCACGCCGAAGCACGCGGTGAATCCAAATTCCTGCACGTCCCTGACGGCAAAGGCAATGACCACACCCTCACCATCCAACTCGCTGGCGGCGGCGTTTACGCGCTTGCGCCATTCCCATTCAAAAACGAAGTGACGGTTTCGGTCCAGGGACGCTATCTCACCCCCCACCCGCAAGGCACGGATTTCAAAGCCATTTTTGACTCCACGTCAAAGGAAACGCAGACATACAAAATTGTTGCAGGATGACAGATGACCACAGACCGCCGACCGCCTGTTCCCTCTCCCATGGGGAGAGGGCTAGGGTGAGGGAGAGTCTGCCGTCGGCGGTCAGTGCTCAAAATCTCGAACCACCAACAACACCATGACACCCCCCCCTCTCCACTTTACCCAAGGCGTCGGACACTGGGCAGGCAACGCCGAAGTGTTCGACAGCAAAGGCACGTTCCTCGGCAATGGCTCGGACTATCGCAACGTGCAATCGCTCCCCGAAGGGCGCGTGCGCATTGACGTGTCTTTTGTCGGTCCCTTCAAACACAGCGGACATTACTTCATTCAGCAAGAAGAAAACCACCGCTTGTATGAAGGTCCCGCCAACGTCGGGTATGCCGAAACCCTCAGCGAAAATCTGGTGGATGCAAATGCCTACTGGTCGGCGCTGGGGCTGAGTCAACGCTTCTTTTTGATGATTGTGGATGGCAATTTGCAACTCTCGCTGGCGCAGATGTCGCGCGGCGAACATCTGATGTACGTCGTCGTCGGTCAAAACGACCGTGTGCCTGATTCGACTCCCAACCCTCAACCCACGCTGACAAGCGGTACGCATTACGACCTGCAGGAAGACCCGACCGCAGGACACGGCGAGATTTTCCTCCACCGGCAAGGACGCTGGCACGGCGAACTGACCGCGCTCGACGAAAACCGCAAGCCGCTCGGAAAATTCGCATACACGGAAACTCTCAAACCTTCCACCCTGCGAGCCTTTGAACTGGAAGTAAAAGGCGGCGCATTCGACAAATCCGCCCGCCGCTTTCCACTTTCCACGAATCACTGGCAGGCATGGACAACGGAAGATTCCGAAATCGTCGGTAGTTACTCTCTCAGCGGCGGGCGCGCCCTGAGCGGACAGTTCTACCACCGCCCAACGCATCTCCGCTGTTGGCGGCGCGATGTGGTGACGCTCGATGGCACACGCAAAGCCGTCGTCCAACATTGGTATCGCGGCGGGCAGAGAGTCGGCTCGCAGTTTGGTGTGATGGAGTTCGAGAGAGCATGACCGCAGACCGCCGACAACCGACCCTGGTGGCTCCTTACTTGGCGCGGTCAGCAGCCGGTTGTCTGCCGTCAAAACGCTTATGAGCGCGCGACCCTCCTCCTTCCTCGGCTCCTGGCTCGTCAGCGAATACGTCTACACCCCAGCGGGAGAGTATGCGGGCATTATTCATCAACGCCGCAGACTCCAGCCGCAGGGAGAGGTGATCCGTGTGATTCAGATTTGCGAGCCAGTCAAAGTTGCCGAAGGAATCTCGGAACAGGCAAAGTCGATGATTGAAATCATGAACCAACGCGTGGGTGAATTTGTCTTCGACTTGAAACTGATCGGCAAAGCCCGCCATTATCTCGGCGAAGATGTAATCGGCGGCGGATTTTCGTGGCACGACGGTGTCCTCACCGCGCGCGGCATGTGGACGCGCTTCGGCTATAACTTCACTTCGTTTTCCATCCTGCTTCACCCGGAAAGACAGGTCACTGGCGGAAAATTTTCCATTGCAAACGAAGAAGTTGCCACAATTGTCGGGGTGGCGGTGCCAGAAGCGGATGGCTACCCCGAATTTCAGGCTGGAGCCGCTGCCGGCAGGTATCGCGGCGAGAGATACGTCATCTACCCCGATGGCAAGTTACTGGAGACGACATCCATCACCGATAACGACCTTCCCTTCGCCAACCGCGGCGGAATGTGCGGCAACGAAAAGCAGTACGGCGCGCTCCGCGAAATGGAACTGGTCTCTGCCCCGGGCGAAACCCTCTCCGCCATCGAAGTGACCGACCACGCCAGCGGAAGCATTGCAGGTATTTGGAAAAAGTTTAGAGATGAGAAGTTGAGCCAGGTAGATGTATATGTTTTGAGAAAATGACGTTAAGAATAGACCGCAGACGATCACCTCTCCCGCCGGGAGAAGGCTAGGGCGAGCGAGAGTTTGCCGTACGCGGCCAGCGGTCCAATTACCAACCACTACTTATCAACAGGAGCCTTTATGTCTGCCACCCAATCCCTCGTAGACCTTCTCGCCGCCCAGTCCAACGTGGATTCCACAGGCTGGTTCGGCAAACTGTGGAACATCACCCGCGAGTTGAGTGAGAAACTCACCGCCCGCTTCGAACTGCATCCCGACGGTTCCACTGCGCCATTCGCCCACTATCAATCGCTAGATGGCGAAGCGCGCGGCTCGCTCAACACGTTTTACGGACCCGAAATTGACTGGCTGGTGCATTCGCACATTGGCAACCCCAAGCACAGTTTTACCAACATGCACTTCACCGTGTGGCTTGGACCGCAGATTAAAACACCACATTTTGGTATGGCAATGGGCACCATGCCCGATATTTTCCTCTACTTCGATTACGTTCCGCGCGTGGATCTGATGGTGGATTTGGATTACCTCGACAAATACTACGAGCCCACCAACGCCAAATGGCGCGAATTTCAGGATAACCCCGAATATCGTCCGTTCGTGAGCCGCAGTTTGTACATGCGGCAGTCTGTCTCGCAGGTGGGATTCGTCTATCTCGTGAAGCCTTCGGATAAAGCCGTATCGGAAATCCGCGAACTGGCGCATTGGATGTTCGATAACTGGCTCAGACATGTGAATGAAGCGCCTCCGACCCCCGCCTCCGAACGCGCCGCCCTCGCCGCCCGCGACCTGCACATCCGCCGCGCCATTGCCGAACGCGACCCTGCCAACCTCGTCGGCGAACAACTCTTCGGCAAGGAGATGGCGGATAAGTTGGTGAGAGGGTTGTGGGGCGGGGATCGGTTGTCGGAAAGAGTTATGTGAAAGAGCAACCGCAGACGACAGCCCGCCGACCGCCTGTCCCCTCTCCCTGTGGGAGAGGGCCAGGGTAAGGGAGAGTCAGCGGTCATCCGTCGGCGGTCGGAGAACTTATGGTTCGGGCATTATTTCAGGCAATAAAAATTCCAGGTGCAACATCACCTTACGATGTTCTGCATTTGAAAATCTACTATCCCGCCGCGCCGACCAACAGCGACGCAGAGCGGATGAGTGGAGTCATCCCTGCGGATAAGTCTCATGCACCGATGCGGGTGGTGATCTTTTTCAACGGCATAAACGTGGGCATCGAAAGCTATCACTGGCTGGCGGTGAAACTGGCGGAAGCGAACCTGGTCACGGTGATGTACACCCATGTGGCAGAAACCTTGCCCGGCGTCATCGGGCTGACGCCCGCGATTGATTTATCGAAGGTGAAGCCAGATACCTACGGAAGCGGCGCAACCTGCCCGGCGATTCAGCCAATCCTTGATTCGCTTTCACAGTTGAATAGCGATGAAAAGAGTCCGCTATGTGGGGCGATGGATTTGAACAATGTCATCCTCGGCGGACATTCGGCGGGCGGGACAGTCGCTTTGCAAAATGCGCAGTTCTTCGAGCAGGTGAAAGCGGTCTTTGCGTATGCGGGGCATACGATGGCTTCGACCATGCTGGGCTTTGCGCCAAACACGGTATTGAATGTGGGCGGCAAGTCGGTGCTGTTGATGCGCGGCGACAGAGATGGAGTCATCGCCGCGAGCCGAGTCCGCTATGGAGCGGAGGGGCGGAGCCAGGACCCCGTGGAGAAAACGTTCGACGAAGCGTGCCAGCCCTCGGTGGGGAATGAGGCGTATGATGTCCTTATCGAAGGCGCAAATCATTTTGCCATCGCGCATCCGCTGGACGAGACGACTGGCCGCTTCTTCCTGGATATGGAGATGACCCGCAACGTTGAAGAAATGCGGAATCAAATTGCCGAGCTGATTGTTGCGTTTATCGAAAAGAAAGAAGTAAGAGGAAAGAATGTTGTGGTAAAGAAGAAGTAACTTCTGTTGACGGATAACTAATTACCAATCACCGATTAACAAGGAGAAGAACCCATGCTAAAAAACTTTTGGTGGCCCCTGGAATTTTCGCACGTTGTAAAAAACAAGCCGATTCGTGTGACCGCGCTGGAGCAGGAGTTTGTCATCTATCGCACACCCGACGGCGCGGCACATGTCTTGAGCGACCTGTGCGTGCATCGCGGCGGCGCGCTTTCGGATGGCTGGATGCAGGGCGATTGCATCGTCTGCCCGTATCACGGCTGGGAATACAAAGCCGATGGTTCTTGCGTGAAGATTCCCGCGCACCCCGATATGCCCGTGCCGAAGAAGGCGCGTGTGGATTCGTATCCGACGGTTGAAAAGTATGGATACATCTGGGCATTCCTCGGCGACCTGCCCGAAGCGGAACGACCCGCACTGCCCGATCTACCGCACTTCGATAACCCCGACTTCAAAGTGGTGCGCGGCACATTCGAGTGGCCCGTCTATTACGAGCGCGCGCTCGAAAACAGTCTGGATGCCGCCCACGCGCCCTTTGTGCATGGCGGCGCATTTGGCAACCGAGAAGAACCCGATATCCCCGATTATGAAACCATGCCGCACGAACTTGGTGCGGAAATGGTCGTGACGCTCAAGCCGCCAAAGAGGAATATCCCCGGTTTGTGGAAGCGTCTTTACAAAGAGGAGACGCAAACCAAAGGCGTGCGCACCCGCGCCGCATTCTGGATGCCGTGCATGACCCTGCTCGAAGTCACCCTGCCGATGGGTTTGATGGTGTTGTTCAACTTTCATTTGCCTGTGGACGAATACAAAACCATCACCAAATGGACGCAGCTGCGCACCTTCTTCAAAGGCAACTGGGCAGACGGCGACGCGCTCAAACGCGTGTTGAAAATCTTCAATCAAGATTATCCCATTGTGCTTTCGCAGCGCCCTGAACTGTTGCCTTACGACATCGGCGCCGAACTCTCGGTCAAATCGGACGGCATCCAAATTGCCTACCGCAAGATGCGCAAGAAATACATTGACATGGGCTGGCAAATTGACATCCATCGCATCAAAAAGGAATTTGGACGCCAGCACGCGGTAGTCATCCCTTCGCCCGCCCGCAAGGAAGTTCCCGAGCTCGCCAAAGCATGGGTCTTGAAGGAAGTGCCGACGGTGGAAGCAAAACAGAGCGATGATTAGAGATTGGAGATTGGTATGTCCCTGCCCCAACAACTTTCGCTCGGCGCGTTAGAGAAGATAAAAACCCGCTTCGGACTCACCGAAATTGGGTCGCCCTACCTGAGCCTTTCTTCCCCGATGAGTCCCGCTCCCGTTGGCTCACTCCGTTTGTTTCGCGGAGAGGCAGTGCACAAGATGGTCTACATTGGCTTGGTCGTCCCGCCCATCGGACTCGATTCACATATGATCTTCGCCTTCACCAAGCCTGAGAGCCACATCCCGCACTTTACGTTGGATTCGGTGATGGCAGGTCCGCATTTTGCATTTCACTTGGATTTGATTCCGCGTGCCGACTTGGGCGCCAATCTCAAATACATGAACGCCGTGTTCGATCACTTGACGCCCATCTTTGAAGAAGCGAAGAAAATCGAAGGTCTCACGCCTGCCCAACTCGGACCGAAGCAATACGCCCTCATGTCCCCCTGGATGCTTGCCTACCGCGCAAACGAATCCGCCTTCGAGCAGATTCAAACTCCTGTGAACGGATATTTGGGACATTGGTTCAATCTCGTCGAAAACGGAATCTCTGCAGATGCCATGCCCTCTGGCGATTTTGCCGCACGCGACCAACTCAACCGCGCCGCCATCTTCGACCCCGAAGTGGACAAGGTCTGGGCGCAGGTGGAACGTCTCGTCGGCGCAGAGACGGGCGCGAAGATGCGGGAGATTTTGAGGAATCAGGAAGTGGAGCGGTAGACCGCAGACGACCGACCGCTGATCGCGATGCAAGACGATGAGGAATACATAAAATGTCTTTCAAATTTGAGAAATTGGAAGTTTGGCAATCTGCTCTTGATTATTCAGATTTGATCTATGCGATTACAGAGAGATTACCCAAGAAGGAAAACTTCAATTTGGTTTCTCAAATGGAAAGAGCGGCAACATCCATTTCCCTGAACATTGCGGAAGGTTCAACTGGTCAAAGTGATGCGGAACAAGCAAAATTTCTTGGGTATGCCATCCGTTCACTGGTTGAAACTGTAGCATGTCTCCATCATGTCAAACGCAGGAATTATCTTGAAGACTCTGAGCCACTTCGCAAGGCGTATCGCCACGCAGAAGGCTTGTTCGCAAAACTTCAAGCCATGCGCAAATCGATTGCACCTAATTTGTTTGTAAAAGAGGAGCAGGCAGAGTATGAAGTTTTTGTTGATGATGGAGAAACTCCTTTTTAGAAAGAATGACTGCGGACGACAGACTACTAACCACAAACCAAGGTCTTCCGTCGGCGGTCTGCGGTCAAATACCGCAAGCAACCAACAAAAACAGGAAAATCACACATGACTCAACCCTCCAACTGGCAAAAGAACATCGAAGGCGAATGGCACGGCTTGCCGTCCATTTTCGACGCGCAGGGAAATCACTCGGGCTACAACAAGGTCTATCGTTCGTCCGTGTTCAAGGATGGGAAGACGACCTACATGATGAACACCAAGATTCAGGAAGGTTCAAACGAACTGCTTCCGCGCCTCGAAGTCTCGGACATCTTCTCCTTCGGCGTGATTGACAGCGACCAGGACCGCATTTATCTCGGTCCCGATTTCATCGGTGCGGGTCATCCCTATGGAACGCTGGTGGACGCCCACTACTATTCCCCAGGCTGGACGGGCGATTTGCGCACGATGGTTCACATTTTGCCCGATGGCGAAACGCAGGTGTATTCCTCCTTGATCTTCGATGGACCGACTTTGTTCACCGTTTTCAACGGCATTTACAAGGTCGCCTTCGACTATCACACCAACCCTGAAACCCAAGCCCGCATTGACGCTCACTGCGAAGCGGAGCGCGTCAACGGGCGCAAGCCGCATATTTTGCCCTCCAAGAAAAGCGGCGCATGGGACGGTGAGATGATCGTCTGCGGCGCAGACCAAAAGCAAATCGGCGTGAACAAAGTCCACATTGATTACAAACCGCTCGACCTGCTCCGCGCCGAGATGACGGTGGAGATTTCGGGAGTCTTCAACAAGACATACACCTTCAAGCGCTATCGCAACCATGCCAAACACTACTTCGAAGGTCCTGACCTATTCGGCAACTCCATGGGCTATGGACGGGCGTTGTACACGTCCCAACATTTTTATGGCGAAGCGCTCAAGATCAAGGGACGCGAATTTCTGATTGACGATCACTTCACCATGAGCGTGGTCTGGCAATTGTATAAATCAGACCGAATGCAGTACACGACGTTTGGCGTGTTGAATTGGAGCGAGAAATAACGACGGCGGACGACCGTAAGTATGCGGTTTTCCGTCGGCGGTCTGCGATCTTCCGTCAACGGTTCGCGGTTTGAAATTTATGCAAGCCAACACGATGAATGCGCAACGAATTTAGGAACACAACATGACCTTCCACCCCAACGATTTCAAACGAGCGATGGGACAGTTCGCCTCAGGCGTGACCGTCGTCACCACCAAGCATGGCGAGATGCCCATTGGCATTACGGCAAGTTCATTCACCAGCCTGAGCCTTGAGCCGCCGCTGGTGCTGGTTTCGCTCAATAAAAAATTATTCACGCATAATGTCATCGCCGAAAGCGGAGTCTTTGCCGTGAATGTCTTGTCGGCGCGGCAACTGGAGATTGGAATGCGCTTTGCGGGCATGAAGCCTGAGATCAAAGATCGCTTCGCGGGCTTGAAGACTCACACGGCCGTGACGGGCAGTCCGCTTTTGCCCGATTCGCTGGCATGGGTGGATTGCACCGTCTGGGCGACATATGACGGCGGCGACCACACCATCTTCGTCGGCGAAGTGCGCGATCTGTCTGTGTCGGAGTTGGACATGCCCCTTTTGTATCACAACAGGCTGTGGCGCCGGAGCGAAGCGCTCGAAGTCCCCACAGTGCCAATCGAAGCCAATTTGGTGGAAGTCGGTTTGCGGGATGGCATCCAGCGCGAAGGGAAGTTCATCCCCACCGAGATGAAAGTGGAATACGCCTCTCTCCTCGCCGACGCCGGACTCAAGAATATTCAGGTATCCTCCTTTGTGAATCCGAAGATTGTGCCGCAAATGGCGGATGCCGAAGACGTGTTTGCGCGGCTCCCCAAGCGTGATGACGTGACCTTCAGCGCGTTGGTGTTGAACATGAAAGGCGTGGAGCGCGCCATTGCGGCGGACGTGAAGCAATTGGAAATGGGCGTGCCTGCCAGTGAAACGCTGGCGAGAAAGAACGCCAACACGACCATCGAAGATGGAATGGCGGAAACTGCCGAGATGGTGAAGATGGCGCGCAAGCATGGCGTGAAAGTGCGCGCGGGTGTGCAAGTCGCGTTTGGCTGCGCCTATGAAGGCAAAATCGAACAGGCGAAGGTCGTTTCGATGGCACGGCGCTTTCTGGCAATGGGCATTGACGAACTCTCGCTGGCAGACTCGGCTGGCTTGGGCAATCCGCAATCGATTCGACGCGTGGTGCAGGAAGTGCTGCCGCTGGCGGGCAATGTGCCTGTGGTATTGCACCTGCACGACACGCGCGGACAAGGCTTGGCAAATTTGCTGTCCGCGTTGAAATCGGGCGTGACCATGTTCGACACCTCCTTTGGCGGGCTGGGCGGCTGTCCGTTCATTCAAACGGCGAAAGGCAATATCGCCACCGAAGACACCGCTAACATGTTGCACGAAATGGGCATCCAAACCGGCGTGGATATCAAGAAGGTTGCGGAGTTGTCGCGAAGGATGGAAGAATTTTTAGGTAAGGAATTGCCCGCGAAGATGCATAGATTAGTTGAATAGAGAATAGAGATTCGTAATTGCATAATCTCCAATTACCAATAACCAATTCCCTTTATGGCTCAAACGATTAGCGAAAAAATCCTCTCCCAGCACGCAGGCAAGCCCGTGAAAGCGGGCGATATTGTCATCGTCCGCGTGGACGGCGTGATGGCGACCGATGCGACCGCGCCGTTCGCCATCAAGGCATTTCGTCAGATGAGCGGCAAGAAACTTTGGGACAGCGGGCGCGTGTCCCTGATCATTGATCACGCCTCCCCCGCGCCGAATGAGACGGTGGCAAACCTGCACAAACTCATGCGCGATTTCGCCGCCGAGATGGGATGCAGGCTGTACGACATCGGCGAAGGGATTTGTCACCAACTGATGGTGGAGAACGCCCATGTCAAACCTGGCGACCTCTTCCTCGGCGCGGACTCGCACACCCCAACCTACGGCGCGTTGAACGCCTTTGGTATCGGCGTCGGTTCGACGGACCTAGCCGCCACCATGCTGACAGGTAAAACTTGGCTCAAAGCGCCGAAGACCATCAAGGTCACATTGAACGGCGCGTTCCGAAAAAATGTCGGCGCAAAAGATGTGGCGTTATTCCTCATCAAACAACTCGGCGCGGAAGGCGCGAATTATCAAGCCGTCGAATTTACAGGCGAAGCGGTCACATCCATGACGCTTGCCAGCCGCATGGCGCTTGCCAACATGAGTTCCGAAATGGGCGCGAAGGCAGGTCTCGTTGACCCGACGGGGCTTGACCTGTGGTATCCCTTCGAGCCGACCTTCCCCGATGCAGGCGCGGACTATGCCCGCGAATTGACCTTCGACGTTTCGGCGCTTCGTCCGCAAATTGCCAAACCGTACTCGCCTGAAAACGTCGTTTCGATTGATGAACTCAAAGGCACGAAAATCCATTATGCGTTTATCGGTTCCTGCACCAACACACGGCTCGAAGATCTACACGCCGCCGCGCAAGTGTTGAAAGGAAAGAAACTGACGAACACACGTCTCATCATTGCACCTGCGTCCAAAAAAGTGTTCAACGATGCGCTCAAGGATGGCACGATTGAAATCCTTTCCGAAGCAGGCGCGACCTTCATTACTTCGGGTTGTGGTCCCTGTGTGGGGTCGCATCTCGGCGTGCCAGGGGACGGCGAAGTGGTCATCACCTCCACCAACCGCAATTTCCAGGGACGCATGGGCAACCCGAAGGCGCAGGTTTTCCTGAGTTCTCCCGCCGTCGTGGCGGCATCCGCGCTGGCGGGGGAGATTGTGGAGCCAGAATGATGACCACAGACCGCCGACCGCAATTACCATTGACCAATTACCAGCCGTCCGCCGTCTGCGGTCAAGAATTGGAAACCAATCACCCATGACTCACCCCACCGCCCACGTTTACCTCGTCGACAACCTCGACACCGACCGCATCATCCCGGGCAAATACACCAAGACCCTGGAGTTATCCGCCCTGGCTTCGCACGTGTTGGAAGACCTCGACCCTGAATTTTCCAAGAAGGTTCAGCGGGGCGATATTTTGGTGGCGGGCAACAACTTTGGCTGCGGCTCATCGCGTGAGCAGGCTCCGCTCGCCCTCAAAGCCGCGGGCGTTTCGGTCGTGGTGGCGCGAACCTTCGCAAGAATTTTCTATCGCAACGCCATCAACATCGGACTGCCCGTCATCGAAGTGGAACATCACAACATTCAATCGGGCGATTCCATTTCGGTTGACCTCGAACATGGTATCGTCACCAATCATACAAAGAACGAAACCTATCAAGCCGCCAAAATGCCCGAGCAGATGATTGACATCCTCCACGCGGGCGGGCTGGTGAATTATCTGGTGGAGCATGGCGATTATGTGTAAGTGGTGCTTGGTAATTGGTAATTAGAGATTATGTTGAAAACACTTTCTTCTCTTCGAGTGCTCGAATTCAGTCATGCTGTGCTTGGTCCTGCCTGCGGACTCATCCTTGCCGATCTTGGCGCGGAGGTGATTCGCATCGAGCCGCCCGAAGGCGACCCAACCCGCACTCTCAAGGGCTTCGGCATGGGCTATTACCCTTTCTTCAACCGCAACAAAAAAAGTATTGTCGTCAATCTCAAAGACCCGCGCGGGCTGAATGTGATTTACAAACTGCTGGAAACCACCGATGTGCTCATCGAAAATTACGCGCCCGGCACGATGGAACGCCTCAAACTCGGATATGACGCCCTCGCCTCGCACTACCCGAAACTTGTGTACTGCTCCTTGAAAGGTTTCCTCCCCGGACCTTATTCCTCCCGACTTGCCCTCGACGAAGTTGTTCAAATGATGAGCGGACTCGCCTACATGACGGGTCCTGTCGGTCAGCCGTTGCGGGCGGGCGCCTCGGTCATTGACGTGACCACAGGCATGATGGGCGCCCTGGCAATCCTCGCCGCCCTGCGCGAGCGCGATGTGACAGGCAAAGGTCAACTGGTGAAGAGCGCCCTGTTCGAAACCGCCGCCTTCCTGATGGGGCATCACATGGCATATGCCGCCCTCTCCAAAGAACCCGTTCCGCCCATGCCTGCGCGGGTCAGCGCGTGGGCGATCTACCGCACCTTCAAAACCGCCGATGACGAATTGGTCTTCATCGGCGTGACCAGCGACAAGCAATGGGTACGCTTCTGCGAAATCTTCGAGCGGCGCGACTGGCTTGCCGATGAACGCCTTGCCACGAACAACGGTCGCATCGAACAGCGCGAGTGGTTTATTCCACAGGTGGAGAAGATGATTGGTGAATATACCAAAGCCGACATACTCCAACGCTGCGAAGCCGCCGAACTGCCCGTTTCACCCATTGCCAGACCCGAAGACCTTTTCGACGACCCGCAACTCAATCAAGGAAACAGCCTGATCGAAACCATCCTCCCCAACGGCGATGTGACAAAACTGCCCCGCCTGCCGTTCCGCCTCCATGAACGGGACGAAGACCTCAACGCGCGTTTACCTGAAATGGGTCAACATACGGCAGAGATCATGCGGGAATTGGGATTAGACTAAGACTCGCTCCCAAAGGCAGCACTCACGTTCACCGCATGAACCGGGCACCTGTCGCGCCGAATCCGGGCGCGATCCACACTGACGAACATCCCCGCGCCGAAAAACAGCAGTCCGATCCCAACGATGATCATTGCCGTGTCGAACGCGTCGGCATAATTGACTCCGCCCCAGGTGTGGGTGGATGCCATCGTGTATTGGATGGTGAGGGTCATCGCCCCCAGCAGAATCGCCGCCGCCCCGCCTGCAGGTTTATTGGAGTTGGCGCTGCCTTTGGTAAAGTCCACGCCCTGCCAGAGGAAGGGGATGCGGAAGAGCAGGAAGATGACCAGCGTCAGCAGGGTGGTGTACACCACCGCGTCCACAGGCATGGACTTGCCGCGCAGGGCGCGCGAGGCGTAGATGTGAATGAAGCCGACGATCACGCCCGCCATTAACACGATCAAGGCGTCGCGGTAGGATTTGTCCGCGCCTTTGATGAGCATGAGGGTCGCGCGGATGCCCATCACGCCGAGGGCGATGCCGACGATCACGAACAAAATGTACAGCCACTGAAAGGGAGCCAGGGCAGCCATACTCTCACCAAAGCCTGTGGGATTGAGCGCGGCGCAGGTGGTGCCGATGCCGCCGAGCAGGGTGAACCCGCCTGTCAATGCCATCAGCACGATGCCGATGAAGCGAAGAGCCTTTTCGAAGAAACTGTTTGTGGACATTTGCTCACTCCTTTTATAGAAAAAAGTAGCGCAAGTCTGAGACTTGCGCTATGGGCTACCCAAATTTAAACCCTGCGACAAAACAAACGGTCATCAGCAGGAGCAGGCTGGGGAGGATTTTCAAAATCGTCTCACGCGGGACGATGGGCTTGCCTGCTTTGAGGAACGAGAGCAGCAAGCCTGCCAGCCCAATTAGCGCGCCGCCCAAACCGACCAGCGCAAAGGTGGGCTTCATCGTCCCGTTTGCGGCAAGGATGGGGGGCAGCAGGAAGATGGTGAGACCTGCGATGCCGTGAACAACAGCAAGCACGAGGGTAGGAATTTTGCCTGGGACGGGAATCGAGCGGGTCAATGTTACGGCGAGAAAACCGACGATGGCGAAGACCAGGTACGAGGTCCGAAAAGAGGCGAGATGTTCCCAAACGAGTCCGAGGGCAATCGCCAGCGGAATGACCGTAGAGACGACGACCACGATGGGCGAATCCAGCGCTTCGAAACCGAGGATGATGAGCAGCAGTCCCGCGACGAGGAGAACGCCGAAGCCAATGGTGTAGGCGATGATGGGAACTTCATCCAAGCCGTTGACGCCCACCGCCACTTGATACGCGGCGAGGATGCCTGTGAGGAGGAGCAGAATGCGGTCAAGGGAGGTCATTTTCGTGTTTGGACGGTGGACGATGGACAATGGACGGTGGACGATGGACGGTGGACAATGGACGATGGACGGTGGATGGTGGACGGTCCACGGTCTACCGTCTACGGTCAAACCGAAAGAAGAATCATCGCCGCCAACATGTATAGCGAGGCGTATTTGAACAGGCTGAAGTTGACGCGCTCGGACGGGCGGAAGATGGTGGCAAAGGAGAGTAACAGCAAGCCTGAGGAAAGCACGATGAGCAGACGCAGGACGCCCGCCTGCACGCCAATCATCACGCTGGCGGTGCCGATGCTGGCTGCGGCGATGATGGACGAAAGGGCAATGATGGCACGCGTGGTCTCGAAACCATAGGTGGAGGGGAATGTCGGCACCCTCGCGGCGTTGTAGTCGTCGAAGAATTTGATGGAAAAGGTGAGGGTGTGGGTGGGAATCCAGAAGAGGACGGAGGCGGCGAGCAGCAGACCGATGATTTCCACTTCGCCAACTGCAAGGACGCGACCCGCGAGAATGGGCATGGCGCCAGAGATGCCGCCCCAGACGATGCTCCAGCAGGTGCGGCGTTTGAGCCAGAGGGTGTAAACCACCACGTCGAAGAACCAGCCGAGGAAGACCACGAATCCGTAAAGCGGATGAATCGCCACCGCCCAGCCGATTCCGAGAACGGACGCAATCATGCCGCCGCGAAAGATTTCGGCGCGGGTCAGTTCGCCCGAAGCGTTGGGACGTTTTTGCGTGCGCCGCATTTTGGCGTCAATGTCGTGGTCGTACCACATGTTCAGGATGGTGCTGCCGCCGATGGCCAGGAAGAGACTGGCGCACATGACGAGCAAAAGAGGCAGGCTGGGCGGGGTGTGCGCGCTCATGTAACCCGCCACACCTGTGGCGAGAAGCAAGCCCGATTGGGAGGGTTTGGTGAGGGGGAGGTAGAGGGCGATTTTTTTGGTAATTGGTAATTGGTGATTGGTGATTGACGCGGTGGACATGACGAACTCCTAAAGGCAGAGAGCAGATGATTAGTATTACAGCGCAAAGTTCGACGCTAGAGAGCGTCTCTTACGCTGTGACGTAGGCGGACGTTCTCCCCTGGCACTTGCCTGCCAGGGCACGTGTAACGTCTGCCCAACCTTGCGCTGTAATGTTAGAGAGTAGAGAGCAGTTACCATTTACTATTTACTACTCTCTACTCTCTGCTCTCCCAATTTTACCTCACGCAACGGAACCCCACCCCAGGGCTGAAGTACATCGGCGGGGCGGAGTTGCGAACCCAGATACGCAAATCCATGTCGTAGGTGTCTTTCGAGCCGCCTTTCAGCCAGCGGTCGCTGAAGCCTTCCTGCGGCTGCACGTCGCCGACCCACTGCCAGACGTTGCCTGCCATGTCGTAGAGACCGTAGGGGCTGGCGGAGTTGAGGGTTTGAAAGCCGTCGTACGTGTTTCCGTTGTAGAAGCCGACGGGCGTTGTCCGCGAGCCAAACGAGCTCATATTTTCAAACGGGTCGCGGCTGGCGTAGAAGTTGGCGTTGCTGCGCTGGATTTCGTCGCCCCAGGGGAAGGGTCTCTCGTCCGTGCCGCGCGCCGCTTTTTGCCATTCGAGTTCGGTGGGTAGACGCCA
>JACAET010000011.1 GCA_013388685.1 Chloroflexota bacterium
AAATCCACGCACGTAATCTTCAAAGGTCTTAATCTCCTTGCCGACCTTTTCGATATCTTCCTTGCGGGTGAAACCGAGCGAATACCAACGGTTCAACTGGTAGTTGATAAAAGCGTCTTTGTGAAATTTGAAATAGCCAACGGGTAGGGTATACATGGTCAATCTCCTTTTGATGCTGCATAGGATACGCCCCTTTTATCCCGCTGACATCGGCCTACACTCATTTCGTATGCAGGAAGTTTTCCCAAAAGTTTGGGAATGGCTTCCCATGCGTTTGGGAATAAAATACGGTATGCTTCACGCTGTGAAATCTGGAATGCCCCGCTTTCTATTTTCCGATCGCGCCATACAGATGGTGTGGCTCGGCTTTACATTGCTCACGCTGCTTTTCTTTTCCCTCGAGGTACAACTAACCCGCCAGCGCCTGCTCGCCCCTTCGCCAGACATCAGCGAAAATCTCGCTGTCATCGGCTGGAGCGCGGGAGCGCACGCCTCTTTTCTGCTGGGCTTGCGCATCGCCTATCTTCTAGTTCATCTGGGTGTTGCTGGCATCATCATCTTCCTGCGTCCATCGGATGGCATGGCGCGCTACGTCGCCTTCTATCTTGTGGTGTTAGGGGCGGTCTTTTACCCGCCTGCCAATATTTCTGCCGACCTGCCAGCATTCCTGCAATTGCCGCGCTCCATTGGGCAGTTCCTGAGCGGTTTGGGGCTGCTCATTTTCTTTTTCATCTTCCCTGACGGAAAATTCACCCCGCGCTGGACAAGATACTTTACGCTCCTCATCCTCCCCATCATCTTCATCGAATATTTTCTTCCTGGAAGTCCGCTCGACGTACGCTCCTGGGGCAGGCTGCCCGTGATGCTCCTGTCGCTCGTCACCATGACGGTTCTGTTCCATGCGCCAATCTACCGCTATCGCAACGTCTCATCTTCTACGGTCAAACAACAAACCAAATGGGTGGTCTATGGCACATCCATCGCCCTCCTGGGCTATTTCCTGGTCGCGCTTCCCGCCGCGTTTGGCTTCATGCCGCTGGAAACAGGCGCTGCGTATGGCATATTCGCCTTTACAGGGATGATGTTATTCTTTATGGCCATCCCGCTGTCCATCGGCATCGCCGTCCTGCGCTTCCGCCTGTGGGAGATTGACCCCATCATCAACCGCACGCTGGTCTATGGCGCGCTCAGTTTTCTCACCATCCTCTTTTACGTGTTAACCGTTGGCGGCTTTGCATACTTCATCGGCAACGCGCAAACCAATCTCATCGTCTCCTTCATCGCTACAGGCATCGTCGCCATCATTTTCGAGCCGCTGCGCCAGCGGTTACAGCGCGGCGTCAACCGCCTGATGTACGGCGAGCGCGACGACCCAGCCACCGTCCTCACGCAATTGAGTCAACGGCTCGATTCCGCCCTCGCACCCGAATCCGTTTTGCAGACCATCGTGGAAACTCTTGCCCAAACCCTCAAACTTCCCTACGCCGCCATTTCTCTTTTTGGGGATGAAAAGCCCCGCTTCGCGACTCACCCAAGCCTGCCTCCGTCCGAACTGCTTCATCTCCCTCTGACCTATCAGACCGAACGCGTTGGCGAGCTGACCCTTGCCCTGCGCGCGGCGGGCGAATCCTTCTCCCCCGCCGACATGAAATTGATTCATCTCATTGCCCAACAGGCGGGAGTCGCCGCCTATACCCTGCGTCTCAACAACGACCTGCAAAAATCCCGCGAACGACTCGTCACCGCCCAGGAGGAAGAACGCCGCCGCCTGCGCCGCGACCTGCACGATGGAGTGGGTCCCACGCTCGCCTCTCTTTCCCAACGCATTGACACCGCCGCCGAGTTGGTGGACAGCGCCCCCGAGAAAAGCAAGCAATTGCTCAAAGAACTGAAGGGACAGGTGAAGGAAAGCGTCGCCGAAATTCGCCGTCTCGTCTACGCCCTGCGCCCGCCCGTATTGGATGAGTTTGGCTTGGTCTCTGCCATCCGCGAACACACCGCCCAATACAGCGGACCCAACGGACTGCAAGTCACCTTCGACGTGAGCGAGCCGCTCCCTGCCCTGTCTGCCGCCGTGGAAGTCGCCGCCTATCGCATTATCCTCGAAGCCTTCACCAATTTGATACGCTATTCGCAAGCGACAGCCTGCCGCATTCGAATCAGAATCGAAAATCGAAACCTCCTGCTTGAAGTTTCCGACAATGGAAATGGTCTGCCCAAAGGCAATCGTGCAGGAGTTGGGTTCCATTCCATGCGCGAACGGGCGGAGGAACTTGGCGGGGAATGTGCGATCGAAAATAACAATGCAGGCGGAGTTACCGTCCGCGCCAGGCTGCCATTAAACAACCAGACCTGACAGGTTTCCAAAACCTGTCAGGTCTATTGAAGGAACATACCTATGTCCATCAAAGTCCTAATCGCCGACGACCACGTCTTCTACCGCGAAGGCGTCCGCGCATTGTTGAGCAATGTCCCAAATATCGAAGTTATCGGCGAAGCCAATAATGGCGAAGAAGCCATTGCCCAAGCCAGAGACCTCCAGCCCAACGTCATCCTCATGGATTTGAAAATGCCCGGCATGAACGGCATAGACGCCACGCGCAGAATCCACGAAGCGCAACCCGACATCGGCGTATTGGTCATCACCATGTTCGATGACGATGATTCCGTCTTTGCCGCCATGCGCGCAGGCGCGCGCGGGTACCTGCTCAAAGATGCAGATAAAGATGAGGTCGTGCGGGCAATCGTTGCCGTGGAAAGAGGCGAAGCGATTTTTAGTCCCGCCATTGCCCAACGCATGATGCAATACTTCGCCGCGCCGTCGGCGGCATCCAACAAAAAAAATCAACCCGAAGAATTCGCCGCGCTGACCGAACGTGAATTTGAAATTTTGGGTTTGATCGCGCAGGGGCACAATAACCTGGCAATCGCCAGCAAACTTTCGCTCAGCATCAAAACCGTGCAGAATTACGTTTCGAGCATTCTCACGAAATTGCAGGTGGCAGACCGCGCTCAAGCCATCGTCCGCGCCAGGGAGGCGGGGTTGGGACAAAAAGATTAGAGGATTTACAACCGCGATCGGATCTGTGCGGCAGGGTTATATCGGGCAGGTGGGTATACATTCAGGCTGCAAATCTTGTTCCCGCCAAATAGAGAACAAAAGCCAATAACGAAAACCTTCCTGTAAAGGATCATCCGTGTCCCGATTAAGTTGACAACCCAAGTCTCCCTCTGTTCGTATGTTTTTTGCGTAGGTCCTATTAAGTTTTATTGCCATGTCCCCATAGTTTTCAATCAAGTTTATTGCAGTGCAAACTCCATTTTCTGATCGAATCTTTTTTCGAGATCAGCGGCTCTTCGTTGAATTTCAGAGATACGCGTCCCTGTCTCAATTGCCTGTTGCAGTTTTTTAACCGTATGGAGCCTATTCGATCTTGAATACATTCTCGGGCAGGGTGGAATGAATTTCGGGCTAAATCTTCAGCCAGTATGTGCCTACGGCCAGGATGAGAATCACGCCGAGCGTGCGGCGGACATTGGCGCTCGAAAATTGGACCGCGCCCAATTGACTGCCAATGAGCGCGCCCACCAAACTCACAATCAGCAGGGGGATCTGTGCCGCACCGAAGGCAAAGGTCCCGCCACTGATGCGCCCGATGAGTCCACTGAGGGAGTTGATGGCGATGAACGCACCCGCGGATGCGGCGGCTTGTTTGGAGCTGCCCCAGCCTGCCAGGATGATGAGGGGTGAAAGGAAAATCCCGCCGCCGATGCCGATCATGCCTGAGAGCAAACCAATGACCGCGCCGCTGACGAGCGCCGCCCACAGCGGAACAGGGCGCGACGACCAATCGCTTTTATCCGAAAGGACAGGGAAGAAGGTCATGCGCAAAGCGAGATAGGTGAGAACCGCGTAGAGCAGGGAAGTGTAGGTTTGCTGGGTCAGTTTGAAGGTCCCGCCGAGAAACGCCGCCGGGATGGAAGTCACCAGAAAGGGGATGAGCAGTTTCGAACGGAAGTGTCCTGCACGAAAGTAATTGGCAAACGAGATGGCGGAAACAAAGATATTCATCACCAGCGCGGTGCTGGACATGACATTGGCGGGAATGTCGAAAAAACTCATCGCCAGCAGGTAGCCCGATGCGCCGCCGAAGCCTGCACTGGAGTAGAGAACGGCAACGACGAAGACAAGCAGGAAAAGGAGAGGGTTGGTCATGAGGATACCAGTGAAAAGTTATCGGTAAGCAACAAGTGAGGAGCGGCTGTGGAAAGGAGCGAATCGGCAGGCAAAAGAGGCGCGTAATAGGCTTTCCCGGCACAGGAGCGGCAAAGTGTCAGACTGCCTTGTTTGATTTCGCGCTCGTTCATGATTTCTTCGCCACAGATGTTGCAGTTGACGCGCACACCGGGGCGCGAGACGATGGTTTCGATGGGAGTATTGAGGGTCACTTCATGGAGGGTGAACATCTCGTCATCAGGCATGATTCGATAAGCCTGCATTTGAGCAAAGTAGTGGCGCGGCTCGTGAGGGGCGTAGGTATAGGCTTTCTGGCGGATGTCCAGCGCGGGGGCGACGCGCACGGCTCGACCAGTAACGATATCCACGAAGGTGGCGGCGGTCTTGCCGTAATCTTCCACGCGCAGGGTGCGGTGACCGACGGTGCAGTCGGTGGCGGCGGTGACGCCATCGGCAAAGCAGCCGTCGGTTTCGACGATGACCAGCAGATGCTTTTTGGCGGGCGGCTCATCGAAGCCGAGGGTCTTCATGCCCAACAGCCCCAGTCGCACGCCGAGAATCTGGCGTGGGCAGAGGTGGGTGTGCCGGGAGGCGGATTGTTGGAGGAGGGAGTCGAGTGGTTTCATGGTCGGCATCCAGTGATCGTGAAAAGTAATCAGTTATCAGTGTGCGTGAAAGCATTGCCAAATTGGAAATCAAAAACGCCGTCACTGGAAAAGAGACGGCGCAAGAGGGAAAAGTCGCGGCGGGTCTCCTTTCCAAGTGCATTCCCTCTCTCTTTGGGAGAAGGACAGGTGAGGGCGGGGGGCAAAAGCGTTTCCACTTTTACCTGGTACTGCGAAATGAGTTTCGCGGTACAGTCCTGCTGCCGTGGCAACGCAAAATAAATTTTGCGGTATGTTAGGCGGTCAGGCTTCGGAGAGATGTATTGAGCATAGCAGAAAGTCAGCGTATAGTGAAGTGACGAAGGTCACACGGCCTGTCATCTGGCGCGTAGGGGATTTCCCGACAGGTTCGGCTTTCGGGGCAAAGAGGAGGATGAACTGACATTGAGATACGCAATGATCGCGCGGATTTCGTCATCCGACAGATAACGTTGCTTGCCATCCTGGTTACTTCTTTCCCATCTTCCTCCACGCCTCCGCCGCCTTATTCAATTCAGCCGCGTTCCTTTGGATCTTCTTGACCGCTTCCACCGCATCGTCCACGCCTTCGGATCCCGCGCGGAAGACCGCCTCATCCAGCCAGACGGCTTCGTGTTCGCAGGCGCGCGTCGCTTCGGGCAGATTCATCTTCGAGAAATCGAAATAGTCGGGGAAGGCTTTCGGCACGGCGAGTTTGGAGTTCTGCGGCTGGAACAAATCATAGTTGTGCATGGCTTGATAGCCGACCCAACAGTCAATCCCTTCGGCGTCCAGCGCGGCGCACAGCGCATCATGCTCCACGCCGAATTCTTTCGGATCCACCGCAAAGATGTAACGATAGAACGAACGGGTGGTATGGCGCGGATCGCGCTTCAACACGCGCACGCCGGGAATCTCGCTCAGCGACTCGTCCATGTAGGCTGCCATTTCTTCGCGCTGTTTCGCCTGTTCGGGGAAGCGCTCGATGCCGACCAATGCGATGGCGGCTTGCAACTCGCTTAGGCGGAAGTTGCCGCCCTGCACCGCCAATCCATTTTCATAATCTTCCCCACCGCCGCCCAACGCATGCGGACGCCCGCAGTCAATGATCGAAGCCGCCAGCGCGGCATGTTCGGCAGATTTGCACAGCAGGATTCCGCCCTCGCCCGACGTGAGCGTCTTCGACGATTGCAACGAGAACGAGCCGAAGTGACCGATTGTCCCTGCGCCCATGCCGCGCCACCTTGCGCCGTGCGCGTGCGCGCAATCTTCGATCACGATCAGGTGATATCTTTCCGCAAGTTCCATTATCGCGTCCATATCCGCCATTTGATGACCGAGATGGACGGGGATGATGGCTTTCGTCTTCGGCGTAATGGCTTTCTCCGCCGCCTTCGGGTCGAGACAATAGGTATTCGGATCAACATCCACGATGACGGGAATCGCGCCCGCCCCCATCGGCGCGGAAGCGGTTGCCTGAAAGGTGTAAGCAGGCACGATGACTTCGTCACCCCAGCCGATGCCCGCCGCGCGCAGCGCCACTTCCATTGTAATCGTCCCGTTTGTCATTGGCACGGCATACCCGCCGCCCTGCAGTTCGGCAAATTTCTTTGCCAGCTCTGCGGTCTTCGGTCCAGGGTACGGATACCCGCCCCAGCGCCCCGACCGGATGACTTCCGTCACGGCATCAATCTCGCGCTGATCCCAAACGGGCCAGGCGGGGTATGCCTCTGTGCGGGTTTTGGGTCCGCCCAAGATTGCTAATTCAGACATTGTGTTTTCTCCTTTTGGATAGAAATCCGATTCATCCTTAACTGAAATTTGATTCTGCTCGATAAGCGTTGACTACACTGATTATTTGACCGCCGACCGCAGACCATTGACTACAGTTTACCGTCCGCCGTCTGCGGTCGCCCTTCAAACGAACCTCCCCAAATACCTCTCATTTGCTTCCAACAACTCATCCAACATATGCCGCGCCTGCGGAACGGTCAGCCTGCCGGATAACGGGTCATTGAGCAAAACCTGCAAAGCGAGACCTCTATCGCCCGTCAGCGCGGCTTGGACGGTCATCTCCTGGTTGGCGACATGTTTTTGCAAAACGTTCTGCACACCCGCAGGGACATCCCCAAACGCGATGGCGTGCGCGCCCGTTCGGTCAATTGCGCCATAGGTTTCAACAACGACATCACGCGGCAAGTTGGAAATTTGCCCTTGATTCGGCAGGTTCATAATCCCTAGATACTGTTCCCCGCACACCCGCGCCCGAATGATTCTATTCGCCGCCTCACCAGAGACTTCCTCCATGAACGGCTTCAATTCCGTCTCGTCTTTCAATGCCGATTCAATCAATGCCTTCGCAAACGTTTCCATACTGTAGCGGTCTTCGACACTGGTTAATAGTAAACCGTAATCCGCGCCCCAGTTCGTCGATTCGTTGATGAAGTGCGGGAAGAATTCGGCGATGTGACGGTCTCCTGCCGCAGGCAGCGCGCCATACAACTTGAACAGTGTCGCTTTGACCTTCGCGCGATCCGCAAACACGGATGTATCTTCTTCGTCCACTTTGAGTTCGCCGCTCAAAATCTTCTCAGCAATTGCTGGCAACTCATCAAAGACTCGCCTCCCACCCGCATACAGATCTGTGACCCAGATGAGATGATTCACGCCCGCGATTCTGGCGGTGATGTTTTCAGGCTGGGTGTTGAACATTTGCGCCAGTTTCTCGCGCACGCCGATCCACTCGTGGCACAAGCCGACCACCTTCACGCCCTGCATGGCGAGCGCGCGCGTCAACACGGTCATGGGATTGGTGTAATTCAGGAAGAGCGCGTTGGGGCAAATGTCCATCACTTGGCGCCCGATTTCGGCAACGACGGGGATGTTCCGCAGAGCGCGCGCCAGTCCGCCTGGACCTGTGGTATCGCCCACCGATTGTTTGATTCCATATTTGGCGGGAATCTCCAAATCAGCCCGCATGGATTCCAGCCCGCCTGTGGTGATGGTCAGAATGACAAAGTCTGCGCCTTGAAGCGCTTCTTCAAGCGAGAGCGTTTTTTCCAGATGGAAGTTCAGGTTGAAATCCTGCATCATTTTTTGCCCAAGCGCATATACCAAATCCACGCGGTCTGGGGCAATATCGTGCAGCACAAGGGTCGAGCCAGCCAGTTCGGGCGTGACGAAAATATCGCGCATGAAGGTGGGTCCCCACGTGCACGACCCGCCGCCGATGAGGGTGATTTTGGGCATGTTTGTGTCCTTTGCAATTATTGACCGCGGACCGCAGTCGGTGGTCTGTCGTCTGCGGTCTGCCGTCTGCCGTCGAATTCACCGTATCAATTCTCTCAACGCGCCCATCACCTTTGGCGTAATATCCTTGCCGATGGAATTGGTCTCTTCGTAATGTTTGCCTGGCTTGAACGGATTCCACGGGTACTTGAAATCTTCCAGGGGCAGGATGTAACCCAACTCGTCGTTCGCCAGCCCAATGACGCCTGCAACCTGCGCCCCCGCCTCTTTCATCCACGCCTTGAGCTGCAAGCCCAACTTGGGCAGTAACTCGCCCGGCACCGCCGCCAGCCACAGCCCGCCGATTTTGATGAGATTGACTTCGGTGGCAATACAGCCGTTTTTGTCGCGCACATCGGGCAGGAGTTTGCGGCGGAAGGCAAGTTTGTAAAGGATGTTGGTGAGTTTGGCGGAGATGACTTTCTTGGTGATGCTGACCGCAGACCATTGACCGCCGACTGCGTTACCATCCATCGTCTGCCGTTCGCCGTCTGCGGTCTGACTGTTCACGGATAACGGATCACTGTCCACTGCCCTAAGCGCCTTCACCCCCTCCCCCGCCAACTTCTTTCCCATAAACTCCGCTTCTTCGAAGGAGTGATCTTTCACATCGGGGGTCATCATGCCGCCCAACGCGCCCGCGAAGAAAATGCACGGCGCGCCCGTCCGCTTTTCCGCTTCTTCGCGCAGATAGTGGACATAATCAGAGGTGATGTTGGGGTTCATGTCCCACAACACTTCGGGATGGCAGGGATAGTTCATCATTGTGGTCAATGGTCTGCCGTCGGCGGTCGTGAATTGCAATAACGTCAACTCATCATCCATGATCTCTGGGGTGCGCGCATTCTTGATCAAGCCTGGGACGCGGACGGAAGCCCATTTAACGGAAGTAGGTTCGAGCGTGGAAAGAGAGGCGAGAATGACATCCGCAATTTTTTGTTTGACGCCGCGCATGTACTCTTCATCCACACCGCGCGTCTTTTGGTCGGGTCCCCACAAGCCCATCGTATCGGGTCCGTGATGCGTGTGTGTGGAAGCGATGACGATCTGCGCGTCGGGACGATTTACCTTCTCAATCACTTCATACACATCGGGGCGAAAGAAACCAATCAGGTCGAGCGCGACCAGGACAAGCGTGATTTGTTCCGTTTGAATGGCGAGTGCGCGCGCATACAGGTCGTCATGAACAGCCGTTGCGCGGCGGTTGTTGCCAAAGCCCGCAAGATAAACGGGTTTATCAAGCGAAGGGGTAATGGTGTTTTGTGCATATCCGATTTTCATGTTGTCTCCACTGCTTACTGCTTACTGATCACTGTCTTCACCGTCTTCACCATCTCGCCCCGCACCGCGTACCCATCGAAGCGCGCCTGCTCCATGCCGAGAATGACCGCCCCCACCACAGGCGGACAATTCAGCCGAATCAGTTTGGCGCGGGGACAATACTTCAAAACGATTTCCTTCATCGGCGCGGTGATGATCCCGCCCGCCTCGAAGACACTGCCCGATTGAATCACTTCCACTTCTTCGTTCTCCAGGCCGATCTGGCGCGCCACCGCCACCGCCAGCCAGCCGAGTTCTTCGCCCGCAAAGCGGACAACCTCCCGCGCGGCGGCGTCGCCTTCGCGCGCGGCTTGGATCACTCGAACCGCAAGGAACGGGGACAAATGATATTGCCCGTTGGAAAGACCTTCCATCAAGTCCATTTCATCTTTTGCGCCCGCGGCTTCGAGATAAATCCGCGTCAGCGCGGTGGGCGGGATGCGTTTGATCCAGGCATGGTTGACCTTTTGCAGCCCGTGCTGCACGATCTCGATGGCGCCGCCAAACTCGCCGAACAGCGCGCCATTGCCCACAATGCGCCCTTCCTTGCCGTCCTTGTTTCGCCCGCGCGCATTGTTGGACGACCCCGCCGTGACGTTCACACCAACGCCGCGCGTTGCGCCTGCCAGCAAACCGTTCACGCCATCATTGACGATTTCGACGGGGCAGGATAATCCCAGCTTTGCGATCTCCTGCAAGTGCGCGTCCCTGTCGGATGGAAAATCGCATCCTGCCACGCCGAAACCTGCTCCAGCGATTTGAGCCTTGTCCACGCCTGAAACGTTCAACGCGCCATCGAACGACTCTTCGATGACACGGAAGAACCCCTCATAACCCACGCCTTGATGATTGCCGCCGCCCGATTTGCCAAAGCCCACGCAGCGACCGTTTTCATCCACAATGAGTGCGTGCGTCTTCGATGAACCGACGTCGATTCCTAAAAAGTATCGTTTTGTTTGCGTCATATCATCCCTCGACCACAAACCGCCGACCGCCGGGCATATCCTGGACGGTCTGCGGCCGGTCGTCTGCGGTCATTGAATGTTGGCTTCTCGCTTCTTCGCAAGCGTCTCTTTGATCTCCTGCAAATACTTTCCGTGCAACGGATACAGCCACAGCAAAAAGATTGCCAGCAGGAAGCCGATGGATGTAGGCGCGGTCAGGAAGATGCGAAAGCCCAGATCCACACTGGGCGGCTGGACTTCGAGCAGGGTGTCATATCCAAAGGCTGGCATGATGAGTCCAAAGACAGACGAAACCACCAACCCGCTGAGCGTGATGAGAAATCCGCTCATGCCAAAATACATGCCCGCGCGCTGGTGTCCCGTCTTCACTTCGTCTTCGTCCACCACTTCCGCCATGATGACATCACCTATCAGTATGAGTCCGCCCAGCCCAACGCCAAGGATGATCGAAGCGGCATAGGTCAAATTGATGTTGGGTGAGAAACCCATCGGTACAACGCCCAGGATCATGACCGCATTGGCAAGCATCAGCGTGCGGCGCGAGTCGAGTTTGTTCGCCACCCAATTGCGCCAGGGGTACAGCGAAAGCATGGCAACCAGAAACGCAATGCCGAGAATGACGGTTGCAAGACCTTCATCCACTTTCAGGCTGTATTTGAGATAGAACAAAATGCCTGTTTGAAGCGTGCCCGTGGCAACAAAACGCATCATTTGCGCGCCCGCGGCGGTGAGGTAACTGCGATTGGCAAAGGTATATTTCAACGCCTCCCAAAGCGGGAAGGCGGTGTCGGTTCTCAAATCTGACCGTTCGAACAGCGCGGGGTAGCCGATGTAAATCGCCGCCGCTGAAATAATCGCCAGGGCAAGCGCCATGCCAGACCAGCCAAAGAGGTTTGCCAGCATGGGCGGCAAAGCCGCGCCAATCACCAGCGCAACGGTTTGGAAAATGTTCATTTTGGCGGCCACGTCCGTTCGTTCGGGGTACGAGCCGAACATCTCAGGCAGGAGACCATAATAGCCCGTGGCGAGCGCCGTGTAGATGCCTTCCCAGAGAACGATGCACGTTCCAAAATAGACCAGCAGACCGACGGGGTTGTCCTTGCCATCGAATGGCGCCGTGAAAAGCAGAGCGAACGTTACCGCATAGGGCAGACCCGTAAAAAGAATATACGGGAGCCTGCGGCCCCAGCGTGAGCGCGTACGGTCAGACAGATACCCCAATACGGGGTTATTTAATGCGTTGTACAACGTATAGAAAAACCAAAAAGTGGCATACCAGGTTGCCGGCAGGTTCTTCACATCCACGATATAGAAGGCGATGATGCCCGCCACCGCCTCGACGGGCGTCGCCACGCCCAGGCTCATCAGCGAATACATCACGCGCGTTTTCGTGCTGGTCTTGAATTCGGTTATAGTCATAAACTTCTCCCGAAAAGTAGGATTGGACCGCCGACGGCATTTTATAGTCTGCGGTCGGTCGTCTGTGGTCAGCCTGTTTTCCTCATCGCATCCCGTATCGCCCGATACCCAATCGGCTTGATGCCTTCGCTCTCGATGAACCTCTTCAACTCATCGCTCATAAAGGTTTTGTAATTCGCCACACGGCTTTCCCAATCGGGAGCAATGGCGCGCAATTCAGGGGTATCAATGGACGGATGCAAAATGAAGTGAGTAATGCCGACAGGCAAACGGCCAAGTAATTTTTTGGCGGTTTCCATTTGTCCGCTCGGCTGGTCGAGCGGCATTGCCAGCACACCATCCATGGTTGGCACACCGAGGCGTTCGAGCATTTCCATGATTGGTGCATATGCCACCTTGTCCTCTTCACTCATCCCCATCATCTCGACTCCCACACCGTCCAACCTTGGTAAAAAGTTCGGCAACAAACGCCTGGCTGCCGCCTGCACATAGGATTGAATATATTTTGGGTTCATGATCGTGCCCATATGCGAATCGACATGCGTCACATCAACGCCTGCATGTAACGCCCTTTCGATCTGGGCATTGACCTCAACATCCACTTCTTCCGCAGAGGCATTGTCGTACACGGCTTGATGCCATTGATGGAAGTATCCCGCCTCATCCCTTAACCCTGAGCCTGCCCCCGCATCCGAAACGGGTCCCCACCGATAGCCTTCCCACTCCGCATTCAACGTCGCATGGACTCCCATGTCCATATCGGGGTTTTCACGGCACATCTTCGCCGCCGCCGGGAACCACGCGCACGGAACCATCACCGCGCCCGATGTCACCCCACCAACAGCCCACAAATCCTTGAACGCCTGCACCGACGCCTGACACATGCCGATGTCGTCGGCGTGGAGAATGACGAGTCTATCGGTATGGCTGTAGCCTAATTGTTTGAGATAAGGATTTGGGTTCATAATTTCCTTTCAGAGTGACGGGGATCGGGTGGCGGGTGACGTCACTTTATTTTTACAACTTTTCCCGTTCTCGCACTCTCATACGCCGCATCCACAACCTGCATATTGACCCAACCTTCCAACCCGCCGGGGATTGGCGTTCGTTTTTTCTCGATACACTCGACAAAATATTGCAACTGAGCGTCGTACAAACTCTGCGGGCAATGCTCATCACGCGGGAATTTGAATCTCGAATCAATCTCGTCCAATTTTTGTTCTTTCGCGTTTGGCAGAATCAATTTCGTCGGGAACAACTGCCCGAAACCTTGCGTACCGTACAACTGCGTCGCCGCTTCGGGGCCGTCGGCGTGCGGCTGCCACCAGCCCGATTCGATGTACGACACCGCGCCGTTATCCCATTCGACGATGACCACGCCCGTATCGTC
>JACAET010000023.1 GCA_013388685.1 Chloroflexota bacterium
GAACCTGCCAACTTTCCAACACAAAGGAGAATTATCATGGCATTAAGCGGCATTCAAATTTACAAACTCCTCCCGCAGACCAACTGCAAGGAATGCGGTTTTCCCACCTGCCTCGCCTTCGCGATGAAACTCGCGGCGAAACAAGTCGAACTCTCCGCCTGCCCCTACGTCAGCGAAGCGTCGAAGAAGCAGCTCGCCGAATCCGCCGCGCCGCCGATTCGACTCGTCACGCTCAAAGGCGCGGGGACGGAAGTCAAGGCGGGCAACGAAGTCTGCCTCTTCCGTCACGAGAAAACCTTCTACAACAAACCTGGCATTTTCATCCGCTTCAAAGCCAGCGACCCCGACCTGGCGAAGAAAGCCGCCGAAGCCGACGCCTACAAGGTCAACTACGTGGGCATGGACTTCACGATTGACGGCTTCGCGGTGGTTGGGGATGCAGACCTGGGCGCGGCGGTCAAAACGATTCGCGGCGTGACGAAGCGACCGCTCATCCTCATCGGCGACGCGGCGGCGCTTCAATCTGGACTTTCAGCCTGCGGAGGCGAGACCCCGCTGCTCTACGCCGCCGACGCCTCCAACGCCGACGCCCTGGCAGACCTCGCCAAAGGCAAAGCGGCTCTCGCCGTCAAAGCCGATTCGCTCGATGACCTCGCCGATCTGACGCAAAAGATTCAGGCAAAAGGCGTGGACGACATGGTTCTTTCCCTCACCCCCTGCCCCCTCTCCCAAGGGGAGAGGGGATGGGGTGAGGGTAATCTCAGCGAATGGCTGGAGCGTTCCACGCAAGTCCGCCGCCTGGCGCTCAAGAACTTCCGTCCGCTGGGGTATCCCGTCATCGCCTTCCCCTGCGACGCGAAAGACGAAGCCGCTGCCGCCGCGCAAGCCATTGCAAAATACGCGGGCTTCGTGGTGCTGAGCGAATTCAAGCCCGAACTGCTCTATCCGCTGCTCGTCCTGCGCGAGAACATCTACACCGACCCGCAGAAACCGATTCAGGTTCAGCCTGGCGTGTACGAGATCAACGCGCCCAAGCCCGAAAGCCCCGTGCTGGTCACCACCAACTTCAGCATTACCTACTTCGCGGTCGCCAACGAAGTGGAAGGTTCGGGTCTTCCCGCCTGGCTGGTCGTGACCGACGCCGAAGGCATGTCCGTGCTGACGGCGTGGGCGGCGGGCAAATTCGACGCGGAACGAATCGCCAAAGCCATCAAAGGCTTCGACGTGGCGAGCAAAGTCAACCGCAAACGCGTCGTCCTGCCTGGGCATGTCGCCGTTCTTTCGGGCGAACTCGAAGCGGAACTGCCCGACTGGGAAGTCCGCGTCGGTCCGCGCGAAGCGGTGGACCTGCCCGCGTTTATGAAACAGGTTTTGAATTAATGTCATTGCGAGCGGAGGTCGAGCAAGGCTGAGCGTTTTTATCAGCCCGTATCGAGACCGAAGCAAAGCAATCTCCTCCTATGCGGAAACCTCCACGTAACAGGAGATTGCTTCGTCGGGCGGTGGTCTCGATACGCAAAGACCGCTACTCGACCACCGCCCTCCTCGCAACGACATAATGAAATTTCATGAACCACACCCTCACCTTCACCCACGACGATCGGCAGGACTCTGTGGAAGTTCCCACAGGGACACTGCTCGCGGACGCGGCGCGGCTGGCGGGCATTGACATCGGTCAGCCGTGCGGCGGGCAGGGACGCTGCGGCCGCTGTGCGGTGCAGGTGACAAGCGGAACGGTCCGACGCCGAAGCGCCCTGCGTCTCACCGACGCGGATATTGCCCAGGGGTACGCGCTCGCCTGTCAGACCGTCGTCGAAGGCGATGTTTCCATTTATGTCCCGCCGCAGGAGAAGATCGAACGGCGACTCACAACTGACAGGGTTGTTGCCGAAGTCACGGTTCCAGAAGATTACGAGTATCCCTTCTCGCAAACGGTTCGCCGCCTGCCTTTGACCCTGAATCCACCGAGCATGGACGACCAGACCGACGACTGGGCGAGATTGCAAACCGCTTTCCGCCTGCAGCATGGAATCGAACATCTCACATGCTCGTTGCCCGTGTTGCGGAGGATCGGGGGTGTTTTGCGGGAGGGCGATTGGCGAGTCACTGCGATCATCGAAACCATCCGACCACCCGACCACCCGACTATCAGACTCATAGACTTACTCCCTGGTCACGTGGACGAATACGCTCCGCTCTGGGGCGCGGCAATTGACATCGGCACGACGACCGTGACGTTATGGCTCGTGGATTTGGTGACGGGGCAGGTGCGGGCGCAGGTTGCCGAATACAACGGACAGATCGCGCGCGGCGAGGATGTGATTTCGAGAATCATCTATGCCAGCAAGAACGGCGGCGGCGATGAACTCCGTCAGCGCGTGCTGGATACCCTCAACAGCCTGCTCGAACTGGCTTGCAAGCGCGTCAAACTGCCCGAAGGCAAAGTGACGCCCGATCAAATCGTCAAAGCGACCATCGCGGGCAACAGCACGATGATTCACCTGCTGTTGGGAATCCCCGCCGCGTCGATTCGACTCTCGCCGTTTGTCACCGCCGTCAACCATCCGCCGCCGCTGACGGGACGTGAAGTCGGCTTGAACGTCAACCCCGAAGCCAGCGTGGACTGCCTGCCTGGCGTGGCAAGTTACGTCGGCGCAGACATCACCGCAGGCGTGTTGTCCTCAGGGCTGGCTGATGCCGAAAACGTGACGCTCTTTCTGGATGTCGGCACCAACGGCGAGACCGTGCTGGGCAACCGCGATTGGCTGGTCACCTGCGCCTGCTCGGCGGGACCTGCCTTCGAGGGCGCGGGCGTGGTCAACGGCATGAGGGCAACGACGGGCGCCATCGAGGAGGTGTGGATCAACAGCGAATCACTCGAACCGACGTACCGCGTCATCGGCGGAGGCAAGCCGAAGGGCATTTGCGGAAGCGGGCTGATTTCCCTGCTGGCGGAGGCGTTCATCACGGGAGTCATTGACAAGGGAGGCAATGTCAATTTGGGCGCGCCCAGCCCGAGGGTCCGTGAAGGAGCGCACGGCGGAGAGTACGTCGTTGCTTGGGGCGCGGAGACCGAGTCGGGCGAAGACATCGTCATCACCAGAGTTGACATTGACAATCTGCTGCGCGCCAAAGCCGCCATCTACGCGGGCTTTACCGTGCTGGCGGAGAACGTCGGCATCCCGCTCGAAAGCGTGGACAAGGTGCTGATTGGCGGATCGTTCGGGAAATATATCAACGTGGAGAAGGCGGTGCAGATTGGTCTGCTGCCCGATATGGAATGGACGCGCTTCGAGTTTCTTGGCAACACGTCGGTGAAGGGCGCGTACCTCGCGCTGCTCGACTGGCGCAAACGCGAGCGCATTACCGAAATTGCAAAACGCATGACTTACATCGAGTTATCAGCGGACAATCGTTTCTATGAGGCGTTCACGTCCGCGCTGTTTTTGCCGCATACGGATTTGAGCAAGTTTCCGAGTGTGGCGGAGGCGTTGGAGAAAACATAATTTCCCTCACCCCCCGCCCCTCTCCCAGTGGGAGAGGGGTTGGGGTGAGGGCGAAACGGAGGCTGTTATGTACATCATCGGTGAGAACATTCACATCATCTCGGAAAAGGTGAAAGAGGCGCTGGCGAACCGTGACCGCGAGTTCTTCATGGATTTGGCGGTGCGGCAGGTGGAGGCGGGGGCGAAGGCGATTGACATTAATCTCGGTCCGCGCAAGAAAGATTGGGCGGAGGTCTTCCCGTGGATTGTCGAAACCGTCGAGACGGTCGTGGACGTGCCGCTCTCGATTGACACCACCAACGTGGACGGCATGGAGGCCGCCCTGCAAAAGATCACCAAGGCGCAGCCGATTCTGAATTCGACCTCCGCCGAACCTGAACGGTTGGAGAAAGTACCGCTGTTGGCGAAGAAATACAACGCCAAAATCATCGCCTTGACGATGGGAACCAGCGGCATCCCCGTGGAGGCGGACGCGCGCGTCAACATCGCGGTCGAGACGCTCATCCCGCGCCTGATGGAGATCGGCTTCAACATGGACGATCTCATCATTGACCCACTCGTGCTGACCGTTTCGGGATGCCAGCAGTACTGTCCGCATCTCATCGAGGCGGTGCGGATGCTGCAATATGCCTGGGACCCCGCGCCCAAGATCTCGGTCGGGTTGAGCAACGTTTCCAACGCGGTGCCGAACGAGAACCGCCCGCTCATCAACCGCGTCTACTGCGCCATGCTGATGGGCGTCGGCTTGCAGATGATGATCGCCAATCCCTTCGACCAGAAGCAGAACGATGTCATCCGCTGGATCGAAACGAAGGACACCTCCACGCCGCTGGCGCGCCTCTACAACAAGATCGCCGAACGGATCGCCAACAGCGAAGAGCCGCAGATGGAAGACTTCGACATGAGCGACCCCGAACA
>JACAET010000004.1 GCA_013388685.1 Chloroflexota bacterium
TCAATCCACTTCGTTTCGCGGCCCGAATAGACATCGGCGCCGCGCGGGTTGGCGTAGGTGTAGCCGCTTTCGGGGTCGCGCGAAGCGAGCAGGCGTTTGTTCGTCAGCGCCGCGAACCAAGGGCTGTCCTGTCCGTAGGAATGCAGGTAGGTAATCTTATATTCCTGTTCGATTTGAATGGGCGTCATCTTCTTCAAAAATTCCAGCGCCTCTTCGTCCGTGCTGGTCGGGAACGGAATCCCGTGAACGATGTAGCCGCCCAGGGTTTCTTCGCGTTGGGTAGGTAGTTTGCTCATGGTGGTCTCCTTGCCAATTACCCTTTACCCATTACAGGTTATTGGTAATTCGTACTTGGTAATTAGTTCTCTCTCTCCATTACCGTCACCGTGACGTAGGTGCCCGTCCCCGCGTGACTGTGGATAGCGCCCCGCTTCGCCTCCTTGACCTGGAGTTGGTCGGCCTTGAAATGTTTCTTGATCGTCCCTTGCAGTTGCCAGATGGCGAACACGGCTTGCATCAGCCCCGTCGCGCCGACGGGATGTCCGCAGGCGATGAGCCCGCCCGAGGGGTTGACCGCGCACTCGGACTTTTCGGGCAGTTTCAAGCCGTAGTCCATGTTCGGCAAAAAGGCTTTGCCCGAAGCCGCAAACGGACCGCCCTCGCCGTAGCGGCACAGACCGAGGTCTTCGTAGGTCTGGATTTCGCTGGAGGTGTAGGCGTCGTGTAGTTCGATGAAGTCCAGTTCACGAAACGGGTCTTTGATGTCCGCATGTTTCCATGCCATGTTACCCGCTGCCCGCCCTGCACGGAACGAATGGACGCCGGGATAGCGCGTGCCGTGCTTCCATAGTTTCTTGTAGTAGGCGCGCGTCTCGTCGGAGGACTTCTCCTGCTCGGTGGCGTAGTTTTCCATGAAGTAGTCATAGTCCACATGGGGACGATCCGCCATGCGCATCATATCGGTGCCGCGGCCAATGCCCGTCACTTTGACCAGCGGACGGGGAATCTGCGCGCCTGCGGCTTCCAGTTTCTTCAAGCCCTCTTCCGAACAAAGAATCGTCGCCGCCGCGCCGTCGGACATGACGCAGATGTCGAGGCGCGTGAGCGGCCAGGCGACCATCGGCGCGCTGCGGACATCGTCAATGGTGTAGCGGTGACGCTTCTGCGCGTAGGGGTTGTGGAAGGCGTTGATGTGGTTCTTCACGCTGACATGAGCCATCTGCTCGACGGTGGTGCCGAATTCCTTCATGTGGCGCGTCACCATCATGGCGTAGTAGCCCGAATAAAAACCTCCGACGGGATAGTCGAACGACACGTCGGAGGCAAGCGCGATGAATTCGTTTCCCTTCCACGTTTCCACGTGGGACATGGTCTCGAAGCCGTACGCCACACACACGTCCATGTGACCCGAAGCGACGGACTTCCACGCTTCTTGGAAGCACAGTCCGCCGGTCGCACCGCCGCCCTCCACGCGGTGACCGGGCTTGGGGCACAGCCCGAGGTAGTCCTGCGCCATGATGCCAGCCATCAGTTGTCGGGTGAAGTGATCCGAGAAATACGAGGCGACGGATCCGTCCACGATGCGGGTGAACGTGGGGAAATCCAATCCGATGTCGGCGATGGCATAGTCATAGGCTTCTTTGATAATCGCCTGAAATGTCTTGTCTGGTCTTGCCTTCGCAAACTTCGATACCCCGCCCGAGATTGCGTACACAGGTCTCATCTGCAAACCTCCTTTGGATGAAGATGATATTATCTTTGCAGAAATCGAATCGAAATACAACTGACATTCATCGTGTTTCTGTCATCGCGAGACACGATAAGAGAGTGTTTAAAACTACTTGCTTTGCGCGTAAGCAATGTTCTCTGCCGTCGCTGGATGCGCAAGAGAGCGCATCCTGCGCGCCTTGAGAGGACAAAAAACGACTTTTAAAACGCTCTCTAAGAACGAAGAAACCTCATCCATGAATCCGCGTCCATCCGTGCAATCCGCGGCAAAAAACTATGCTAGACTCGGCGCATGGACATCCTCGAAACCTCCATTTCTCCCTCCGATCCCCAATTCCTCGCCAACCAAAAACACCACCGCGGACTCGCCCACACCCTGCGCGAGCGCCTCGCCGAAGTGCGCCAGGGCGGCGGCGAGAAGTATCGCAAGCGGCACGAGGCGCAGGGCAAACTCTTCGTGCGCGACCGCATTGAACGCCTGCTCGACCCCGGCTCGCCGTTCCTCGAACTTTCCCCGCTCGCGGCGGTTGGCATGTACGATCTCGAAGCGCCCGGCGCGGGCATTGTCACCGGCATCGGGCGCGTCAGCGGGCGCGAAGTGATGATCATCGCCAACGACGCCACCGTCAAAGGCGGCTCCTACTTCCCGATGACGGTCAAGAAACACCTGCGCGCCCAGCAGATCGCCGAAGAGAATCGCCTGCCCTGTCTGTATCTCGTCGATTCGGGCGGGGCGTTTTTGCCGCTTCAAGATGAAGTCTTCCCCGATGTCAATCACTTCGGGCGTATCTTCTACAATCAGGCGCGCATGAGCGCCAAAAAGATTCCGCAGATCGCGGCGGTGATGGGCAGTTGCACGGCGGGCGGCGCCTACGTCCCTGCCATGAGCGACGAAGCCGTCATCGTCAAAGGCACAGGCACCATCTTCCTCGGCGGACCTCCGCTCGTGAAAGCCGCGACGGGAGAGGATGTTTCAGCAGAAGACCTCGGCGGAGCGGATGTCCACACGCGGCTCAGCGGCGTTGCCGATCACTTCGCCGAAGACGACGACCACGCCATAGAAATTTTGCGCGGCATCATGGAAACGCTTCCCCGACCGCAGACGATAGACGGCAGACCGTTATGGTCGGCGGTCAACAGTCTGTGGTCTCCCCCCGAAGAACCCCTCTACCCCGCCGAAGAAATCTACGGCATCCTCCCCGCGACCTTCCGCGAGACCTACGACGTGCGCGAGATCATCGCCCGTCTCGTGGACGGCAGCAAATTCCGAGAGTTCAAAGCCCGCTACGGCACAACCATCGTCTGCGGGTTCGCCCGCATTCACGGCTATCCCGTCGGCGTCATCGCCAACAACGGAGTGCTGTTCAGCGAGTCCGCTCTCAAAGCCACTCACTTCATCGAATTGTGCGACCAGCGCGGCATCCCGCTCCTCTTCCTGCAAAACATCACCGGCTTCATGGTCGGGCGTGACTACGAAGCCGGCGGCATCGCCAAAGACGGCGCAAAGATGGTTCACGCGGTTGCCACTACCCGAGTCCCCAAACTGACCGTGGTCATCGGCGGCTCGTTCGGCGCGGGTAACTACGCCATGTCCGGGCGCGCCTACGGCTCGCGCTTCCTGTGGATGTGGCCCAACGCGCGCATCTCCGTTATGGGCGGCGAACAAGCCGCCAACGTCCTGCTCACCATCAAACAGGACCAACTCGCCCGCGAAGGCAAAACTCCCCTCAGCCAGGCTGAAGCCGAAGAATTCAAACGCCCCATCCTCGAAAAATACGAAACCGAAGGCAACCCCTATCACTCCACCGCGCGGCTCTGGGATGACGGCGTGATTGATCCTGTGGATACGCGTCAGGTATTGGGGTTGGCGCTGTCGGTGGTGCTGAATTCACCGGTGGACGAACAGGGGTTTGGCGTGTTCAGGATGTAGGTGGTCGCCTGAGTGAGTTCGTTTCCATGCCGGAAGCGTTCTCTGCCGCTTCTCATGGCCCGGCGGTTGGTGTGGGCGTTTCCGTGGGAGTGAATGTGTATGTGCCGGTCGCCGTCGGCGTGAAGGTTGGTGTAAAGGAAGGCGTAATGGTCGGAGTTCGTGTGGGGGTGGGGGGCAGGGCGGCGGTAGGCAGTTCGAACGCATTGACCACGAGAAACTCACTGCGGATCCATCCCCCGGCGTAGGGCTGGAATTCCGTCTTTCCCTTTTGGTCAATCGCAAACCGATACCAGATTCCTTCGCTGTTCTCTTTGCGCGTGGTGAAAAACGGACAATTGTTTCCGTCCGCCTTTAATGGTTCTCCCTGACGCGCTTCGTTGTCGCTGGGAAGTTCATGAACGCTGGCTTCGCGTCCCTGACGGTCGTAGATGCAAATGGGCATGGGGAGCCAGCGCAACTCCACCACCGCAAGCACATCTGCCGAGATCCATCCGTCGGCGAATTGATCGAAATCAGCCGTTTGGTTGGACGCAAACCGGAACCAAATCTCCTGGTTGTTATTCTCGATGCGCGCGCTGAAGAAGGGACAGTTGTTCCCGTCCGGTTCGAGTTTTCCCAGGGTGTTATAGACCGTCCCCGGACCTTCGCGGACGTTGACCGGGGGACCATCGTAAATGTAAATGCAGATGGGAAGCGAAAATTCGGCCGGCAGAGTGGCGGTGGGGGTGACGGTCGGTTTTGTGGCGGTTGCAGTCGGCGTTAGAGACGCGGTGGGGGTGGGGGAATCAGTCGGTTTCGGCGTGGCGGTGGCGGTGGGCGACGCGGCAATCGTCGGCGTGGGAGTGACCGTCGGTGTCTCCTGAGGCGGGTTGTCGCGGGGAGCCAGGGCAAAGATCAGAAGGAGGATCAGCCCAATCAGTCCGGGAATCCCGAATTTGAGAAGCGCCGGGGGAAATGTTTTCCTGTACGGCGTCACGATGGGTGGTTCGCCAGTGTAGCCCAGAGGGACGAGGAGTTTTTTGAAGTTGTCGGGGTATTCGCCTGTGGAAAAATTGACAAAGTTGATGGTGTTGAGCGCGAACGGGACTTCGCACGGGGCGAGCATGATAGGGATGATCTTCTTGCGCAGGGAGAGCGCCTGGGTGTATTCCTTGCGCACCCATTCGGACTCGATGGAGTTGGGGGTGAGGATGACGATGAAGTAACGACTGGATTTGATGGCTTCGGGGATGTTGCGCACCCAGTCGTCGCCGCCGCGCAGGTCGGTGATATCCCACCATACGTCGTAGCCGGCGGTCTCGAGGTCGCCTGCCAGTTTGCGGACGAAGTCCATGTCTTTGCGCGAATAGCTGATGAAGACCTTTTCCATATTTTCCCAACGTTTGGTTCTATGATTGTGTTCCGTGCCTGCCTTGCATAATACCATTGCATGGCAGATTTTGGGGATGATTGCAGGCTGGGGCTTTGGTTGTTTTCTAACACACCTCTTATCTCTCACACCTTGACGAAAACTTCATTTTTGCATAAATTTAAGCCCGCTTAATCAAACAGTAGGCTTAACTATGCCCAAAACGCTCCAAATTTCCCAATCCCTGCGCGCGTGGATGGACGCTTTCATGCACCGTTCCATGCGCGAGTGGGGACGCTTCGCCAAATCCACCGGGCTGACCATGCCGCAGTTCAGCGTGCTGATGCAGTTACACCACAAAGGTCCGTGCGGCATGTCCGAGATCAGCGAGCGCTTCGAGGTGACTCCCGCCGCCGCCAGCCAGCTGGTGGAAAAACTCGTCCAGGCGGGCTACCTCGAGCGCACCGAAGACCCCTCCGACCGGCGCGCCAAATTGCTGAGTCTCTCCCCCAGCGGCGCGCGCCTCATCGAGCAGGGCATCGCCGAGCGCTACCGCTGGATGGATGACCTGATCAAGACCCTCTCGCCCGAAGAACAAGCCAAAGTGAGCGAGGCGCTGGAGATTTTGACGCGCGCCGCGCAAAGCGTGGAAACATAAACCATAAAACTCTCCGTCATTTCACTCAACACCTGACACTTCCCGCTGGAGTCCCCATGTCCCGTATTCTCAAATATCTCAAACCCTTTACCCTTTTACTGGTCGTGGCAATCGCTTTACTGTTTGCCCAAGCCAACGCCGACTTGGCGCTGCCCGACTACATGTCGCGCATCGTCAACGTCGGCCTTCAGCAAAGCGGAGTCGAAAGCCCCGTGCCAGACGCCCTGCGTCAGGTCACGATGGAACGGCTCGGCATCTTCCTGACCGCCGAAGACAAAGACATTGTCCTGGCGCAGTACAAACTGGTTGATTCATCTTCGCCGGACTATGAAACCTACCTCAAGCAGTACCCTGCCCTGGCGGACGCGCCCATCTACGTCTTGCAGACGACCGACCCGGCGGCGCGCTCCCAACTGGAAGCGATTCTCGCCAAGCCGCTGCTGGTCGTCTTCGGCATCGAACAGGCGCTTCAAAACCCGGACCAGGCGGCTGTCATGTTCGGAAGCGGCGGATTCGACCTCTCCAAACTGCCGCCTGGCATGGACGCCTTCGACGCGCTGAAACTTATGCCCGCCGCGCAGCGCGTCCAACTGCTGGACTCGGTGGAGGCGCGCTTCGACGCCCTGGGCGGCGAAAAAGCCCTGCGGCAGGGCGCGGCGCGCGCCGTCGTCGCGGAGTACGAAGCGCTCGGCGTGGACATCGCCAAAGTGCAGAACAGTTATCTCTTCAAGGTCGGCGGGCAAATGCTGCTCATCGCCCTCCTTTCGGCGGTTGCCACCATCCTGGTCGGTCTGCTCGGCTCGCGCATCGCCGCCGGGCTGGCGCGCGACCTGCGCCGCTTCCTGTTCGAGAAGGTGATGCACTTTTCGGGCGCGGAGTTCGAGCACTTCTCCACCGCCTCGCTCATCACCCGCGCCACCAACGACATCACCCAGGTTCAATCGGTGATGGGGATTTTGGTGCGCATGGTCTTCTACGCGCCCATCATCGGCATCGGCGGCATCGTCCGCGCGGTGGATAAAAGCCCCTCCATGTGGTGGACGATTGCCCTGGCGGTGGGCATTCTGCTGGCGATGATCATCACCGTCTTCTCCATTGCCCTGCCCAAGTTCCGCGTCATCCAGTCGCTGGTGGATAAACTCAACCTGGTGGCGCGCGAAAACCTGAGCGGCATGATGGTGGTCCGCTCCTTTGACCGCGAAAAGCACGAGGAAGCCCGCTTCGACCGCGCCAACCGCGAACTGACGGACACCAACCTGTTCGTCAACCGTCTGTTCGTCATCATGATGCCCTTCATGATGCTCATCATGAACGGCGCGACCATGCTCATTTTGTGGGTCGGCTCCAATCAGGTGGCGCAGGCGCAAATGGAAGTGGGCGACATGATGGCGTTCATGCAATACGCCATGCAAATCGTCTTCGCCTTCCTGATGCTCTCCATGCTCTTCATCATGTTCCCGCGCGCCGACGTCTCCGCGCACCGCGTCGCCGACGTGCTGGAAATACCCATCACTGTCCTCGACCCCGCCGAGCCGAAACGCTTCCCTGAAAACTTCCAGCCGACCATCGAATTTCGGGATGTCTCCTTCCGCTATCCCGGCGCGGACGATGACGTGCTCCGCAACCTGACCTTCCGCATCGAAGCGGGACAAACGGTCGGACTCATGGGGACGACGGGTTCGGGCAAATCCACCGTCGTCAATCTGATTCCGCGCTTCTTCGACGTGACGGGCGGCGCGGTCCTTGTCAGCGGCGTGGACATCCGCGAGGTGCCCCTCAAGGAACTGCGCGACAAAATCGGCTACATCCCTCAGCGCAGCAACCTGTTCACAGGCACCATCGCAAGCAACCTGCGCTATGCCGACGAAAACGCCGACGAGGAAACCCTGAAACTCGCCCTCGAAATTGCCCAGGCGGCAGATTTCGTTCAGGAGCGAAGCGAGGGGTTACAGGCTGAGGTCTCGCAGGGAGGCGTGAACTATTCGGGTGGGCAGAAACAGCGTCTGAGCATCGCCCGCGCCCTGGTCAAGCGCGCCCCGATTTTCATCTTCGACGACAGTTTCTCCGCCCTCGATTACCGCACCGACGCGCGTCTGCGTCAGGCATTGCTCAAGCAGCTGCGTCACAGCACCGTGCTGATCGTCTCACAGCGCATCGCCACCATCAAAAACGCCGACCAGATTTTAGTGCTGGATGAAGGCAGGCTGATCGGTCAAGGCACACACGAGGAATTAATGAAAACCAACGAAATTTACCGCGAGATTGCCCTCTCGCAACTCAAACAGGAGGCGCTGGCATGAACGGCTCCAACGGTAAAGAACCCAAACCCCAATCCGCCGCGCCGCGCGGACCGATGGGCGGCGGTCCCATCGGACACATGATCGGCGGACCCGTCCAGAAGGCGCGCGACTTCAGCGGCACACTGCGCAAACTGACCGCCTATCTCGCTCCCTACCGCTGGAAGATCATCGTCGTCTTCCTCCTCGCCATCGGCTCGACGGCGTTCGCCATCGTTGGACCGAAAATTTTGGGCAACGCCACCACCGAACTGTTCAACGGCATTCTGGCAAAGATCGCAGGAACGGGCGATGTGCCTTTCGATGTCATCGGGCGCATCCTGCTGACCGCGCTCGGGTTGTACGCGCTCTCGGCGGGGTTGAGTTACGGTCAGGGCTGGCTGATGACCGATGTCGCCATCGAGGTCACTTACAAACTCCGCAGGCAGATGATGGAAAAGATCAACCGTATGCCGTTCCGCACCTTCGACGGCACGCCGCACGGCGAGGTGCTTTCCCTGCTGACCAACGACGTGGATACCATCAACCAGACCCTCAACCAGAGCCTGACGCAGATCATCACCTCGCTGGTGACGGTGGTGGGTATTCTGGCAATGATGCTGACCATCTCCTGGCAGATGACGCTCGTCGCGCTGACGATTGTCCCCCTCTCGATGATTTTGGTGATGCTGGTCATCAAACAGTCACAGCGCTTCTTCAAAGAACAGCAGGACTACCTCGGTCACGTCAACGGACATGTGGAGGAAATGTTCGGCGGGCATCTCATCGTCAAAGCCTTCAACGGCGAAGACAAGAGCATCGCCAAATTCAACGAGTACAACACCACCCTCTACGGCTCCGCCTGGAAAGCGCAGTTCTTTTCCAGCATCATGATGCCCGTCATGCGCCTGGTGGGCAACCTGGGCTATGTGGCGGTGGTCATCCTCGGCGGCTGGCTGACCATTCGGAAAGCCATCACCGTCGGCGATATTCAGGCGTTCATTCAGTACATCAACTCGTTCACCCAGCCCATCACCCAGCTGGCGAACATCTCCAACGTGCTGCAAAGCACGGTGGCGGCAGCGGAGCGCGTCTTTGAGTTCCTCGAAAAGGAAGAAGAGACTCCCGAAACCGCCTCGCCCGTCAAACTGGAGCGCGTGCGCGGACATGTCGAATTCCGCGATGTCCACTTCGGCTACACCCCCGGTACGCCCGTCATCAAAGGGTTTTCAGCGGAGATTCAGCCCGGGCAGCGGGTGGCAATTGTCGGTCCGACCGGAGCCGGCAAAACGACCATCGTCAAACTGCTGATGCGCTTCTACGACGTGGACAGCGGCTCCATCCGCATTGACGGTCACGACGTGCGTGAGTTCACCCGCGCCGACCTGCGCGCCCTCTTTGGCATGGTGCTGCAGGATACCTGGCTGTTCAACGGCACGATTCTGGATAACATCCGCTACGGGCGCGAGGAGGCGACGGAGGATGAAGTCATCGCCGCTGCGCAAGCCGCCCACGTGGATCACTTCATCCACACCCTGCCCGACGGCTACCACTTCGTCCTCAACGAGGAAGTGACCAACATCTCGCAGGGACAAAAGCAGCTGCTGACGATCGCCCGCGCCTTCCTGGCCAATTCGCCCATGCTGATTCTGGACGAAGCCACCAGCTCGGTGGACACCCACACGGAAATTCTCATCCAGAAAGCGATGGACAAACTCATGCGCGGGCGGACGAGTTTCATCATTGCCCACCGCCTGTCCACCATCCAAAACGCCGACCTGATTCTGGTGATGCGCGACGGCAACATCGTCGAACAAGGCACACACGAGGAATTGCTGGCGAAAGGCGGCTTCTACGCCGAGTTGTACAACAGCCAGTTCGAGAAGATGGAAGAACTTGAAGTGGTAATGACATAGAAACCTGCGTGCTTTGCGTTCCCAGGCGCCGGTTTGGAAATTGGCGAGGATCGAAAGAGGAAGGTCGGGCAAGCCTTCCTCTTTCTGCTCTCCACAACTTGCCGCTTGGCATTTGGAACGTGGCGCTTGAAACTGAAGTTATGGTATCCTTGAGCCAACTTACCCTCTGGAGCGCAGTCCATGTACGTAGCCATCGAAGGGGTGATCGGAGTCGGTAAGACCACCCTCGCCCGCCTGTTGCAGCCCGCCTTCGACGCCGAGATTCTTCTCGAAGTCTTCGAAGAAAACCCATTCCTTTCCGATTTCTACAGCGATCGTCAGCGATACGCCTTTCAAACCCAGATTTTCTTTTTGTTGAGCCGTTATCATCAGCAGCGCCGCACTGTGAACGAACTACTTGCCACGGGTAAAACCCTCATCGCCGACTACACCTTCGCCAAGGATGCCCTCTTTGCCCGCATCAATCTCAAGGGCGACGAACTCGACATGTACTACAAAGTGCACGAGGCGCTCGCCGAAAAGATCCAAAAACCCGATCTGCTGGTCTATCTGCAAGCCAGCACCGACACCCTCATGCAGCGCATCGCTCTGCGTGACCGTCCCTATGAACGCCAGATGGAACGTTCCTACATTCACGAACTCAACCTTGCCTACGAGGAATTCTTCTCGAAGCCTTTCGACCATACGCCCGTCTTGACGATTGACACGAACAACCTGGATATCGTCCGCAACCCCGAGCATTTGAAACTGATCGAGAACCGCATCCGACAAAGCCTGAACCTGACTCCGTTTCAACAGAGTCTGCCTCTGCCCTGACCTTGTGAATAGTTGGCGTTCTCCAACGCCGACAGATACGGAAGAGAACGTATCCTGCGCACGATTTGAGGAATGCGTAGTTGGCGTTCTCCAACGCCGACAGACACGGAAGAGAACGTGTCCTGTGCGTATTTTGAGGAAATGTTATGCGAGTCACCCGTGAATCACTGATCAAGATCGCCCGCGAGACCGCGCAGGAACGCGCCTACAACGACGCCGGCATCATCGCCGCGTATCTGACGGGTTCCCTCGTGGACGATAGCCTTGATCCCATGCTCGGCGGCGCGGCGGACATTGACATCATCTTTGTCCACAGGGAAGAGCCGAAACACCGCCGCGAGTTCGTCAAACTGACCCCCGACTTCCACGTGGACATCAGTCACCGCGCCAAAGCCGAGTTCAAACGTCCGCGCGAATTGCGCCTCGATCCGTGGCTGGGATGGGAGATGTACGACCCGATGCTGCTCTACGAGCGCGAGAAGTTCTTCGAATTCGTGCAGGCTGGCTTGCGGGCGGGCTTCGAATTCAACGCGCCCGCGCCCGCCCTTCAGCGTTCGCGCTCCCTGCTCTCACACGGACGCCAGATCTGGCGCGACCTGCTCGAGATTAGCGGTACGACCACGCCGAGGGATGTGGCGAAGTACATGAAGTCGCTTTATCACGCCATCAACGCGGTGGCGGAGTTGTCGGGTCCGCCGTTGCAGGAGAGACGTCTGATGCTGGAATTCGCCTCCCGTGCGGAGACCGCCCAACGTCCGGGCATGGATGCGGCGCTGGTCGGTCTGATGGGCGCGTCCGCGCTGGAGCCGTCCCTGCTGCGCTCGTGGATTCCCGAATGGAGAGTTGCCTTCGAGTCGGCTTCCGAAAGCAGCCGTGTGGATGCGCGCATTCACCCTGCGCGTTTGAACTATTACGAGAAGGCGATACGGGCGATGCTCGAAGGGGAAAAACCCGTTGCCGCTTTATGGTCTCTGCTGCATACGTGGACGCTTGCCGTGGAGGTGTTGCCCGAACTGTCTGCCAGCCCGTGGCGCGCCGTCTGCGGTCACCTTGGCTTGACGGCGGCCGGCATGGGAGAGCGCGTGGAGGCGCTCGACCATTTTCTCGATGAAGTGGAAGCCCTGCTCGATGAACTTGCCGCGCAATACGGTTTGGAGACTTCGACATCAATATAAATGTCATTGCGAAGGTCGAGGCGCGGCAGCACCGAAATCCTGAAGCAATCTCCTGATAACATGGGCTGCTTCGTCGCAAAAACGCTCTTCGCAACGACATGAAAGGAATAAATGACCCGCAACGAAGCCTTATCTCTTGTTCGTGAATACGTGAAGAACGAAGGACTCGTGCGCCACATGCTTTCGGTGGAAGCCGCCATGCGTTTCTACGCCGAGAAATTCGGCGAGGATGTGGAGCGCTGGGGGCTGATCGGTCTGCTCCACGACTTCGATTGGGAGATACATCCCACGCTCGAACAGCATCCGCAGGCTGGCGCGCCGATCTTGCGCGAACGCGGCGTGCCTGAGGATATTATTCAGGACATCTTGAGCCACGCCGATCACCTGCAAATGCCGCGTGATACGCTGGTCCGCAAAGCCATCGCCGCCTGCGACGAGATCACGGGGTTGATCACCGCCGTCGCGTTGGTGCGTCCCTCGCGTTCGCTTTACGACCTCGAGCCCGCCTCCGTCAAAAAGAAGTGGAAGGATAAAGCCTTCGCCGCCGGGACTTCACGAACGGAAATGGAACACGCCGCGCAGGAGTTCGGCATCGAATTATGGGAGCATGTGGGCAACGTCATCCAAGCCATGCGAAGGATCGCGCCGGAACTGGGACTGGAAGGGAATATTCAGCGGCAATAATTTTGCAGGGACACGCCGGATTTCACGCCACGCGAAGCGGTCGAAACCCTGGCGGACATCATTCCGACGGGGGATCCGGAAGGTATCGAGGTAAAAAAGCCGCTCATTTCTTCCTCGCGGACAGTTTCGTCTTTGCCTTCTTTACAGGTTTTGAAGTCTTTGTTGCTTTCGAAGGTTTTTTCCCGGAGGGCGTTTTTTCCTTGCGCAAACTCGCCTTCTTTCCTCTTTCTTCCTTCTTCCCGCCTCCCACAAACCTCTCCACCGTCCACGCCACATTGACCGAGACCGCCTCTTCGCCCGGTTTCACGTCCACCACCGCATCGCCCTTCGAAGCGGCGCGCTTGCGCAGACCCGCCGCATCCAGCCGCGTGGATTTGGGCGCGCCCTTGCTCAGATGAATGGTCGCCATGTGATTGGGTTTGTCGCTGACAACGCCGGCAAGCCACATCTTCCCGGTCAATTCCCAGGCGATGACGCCCTTGCCGTAGCGTCCCTGAAGGGGAAAGTCCTTCTCCTCCACACGCTTGGCTTTTCCGTCATTGGTGAGCAGGAAGAGTTCGCCGGCGGCGGGGAGAATTTCCATGCCCACGACTTCGTCCTTGTCGTCCAGTTTCATGCCGTTGACGCCAGCAGCGACAAGCCCCATCGGACGCACATCGTCTTCTTTGAAGCGGATTGCCATGCCGCCGGCGGTAACGAGCAGGATGTGTTTGGTTTTGTTGTCGGTCAAGCCAACGGAGATTAGTCTATCGCCTTCGTTGACCTTGACCAGCATGAACGTCTGCGCCGAGGGACCGGGCAGTTCGCTGATCAGGCTCTTCTTGATCATGCCGAAGCGTGTGCAAGTGACGACGCACGTCTCTTCGGGCAGGGCGGTTTTACGCGAGGGCAGAGCGAACACTGCCGCCAGCGAATCCGTTTCCTGCAGAGGCGTGACCTTGTAGAACAGCGAGCCTTGCGTCAACTTTTCGGCTTGCGGGATGACATGCACCGCCACAGCCGCGGCGCGTCCGGATTTGGCGACGAAATAGATTGTGTCGGTGGTGGAGGCTTTGACGAGCCAGCGCGGCGCGTCGTTGCCGGAGTGTTTGGGTTCTTTCTCGTCCGCAGTGCGTGAGACCAGCCCGTCGGCGGTCACGCCAATCCACACCTGCTGTTGGGGCAGGATGTCGGAGGCGGTGAGGGCTTTGGCGGCTTTGCCGCGTTTGGTCACATCCACAATTTGGGTGCGGCGGCGGTCGGCGTATTGGGCTTTGACTTTGAGCAGTTCGTCTGCCACCACGCCGCGCATCAGTTTGGGCGATTTGAGCAGGGTGGTCAACTCTTTGATGAGTGCGGTGACTTCCTTGTATTCGGTTTCGATTTTTTTGCGTTCGAGCGCGGCAAGTCTGCGCAATTGCATGTCGAGGATGGCGGTTGCCTGCAACTCTGTCAGTTTGTAGCGCTTTATCAGGCGGGCACGGGCGGTGTCCACGTCTGAGGCGGAGCGGATGAGTTCGATGATCTCGTCCAGATTCTTCAGGGCGACGAGGTATCCCTCCAGGATGTGCGCCCGCGCCTTTGCCTTTTCCAGATCGAATTCGGCGCGTCTTTTGATGACCGTCAGCCTGTGTTCCACATAGACGCGCAATGCCTGCTTGAGGGTGAGTGTGCGCGGCTCGCCATCCACCAGCGCCAGCAGGTTGATGCTGAAGGTGGTTTGCATGGGCGTGCGCTTGTAGAGTTCTCGCAGCACGGCGTCGGGGTCGGCATTTTTGGTCAGTTCGAGGACGATACGCATGCCCTGCCGGTCCGATTCGTCGCGCAGGTCGGAGAGACCTTCGAGGTAGCCTTCGCGGGCGAGGTCGGCGATGCGCTCGATGAGGCTGGATTTGTTGACGGTGTAGGGCAGTTCGGTGACGATGATGCGATTCTTGCCGCGCTCCATCTCTTCGACGTGCGCCTTTGCCTGCACGGTGATGCGTCCGCGCCCCGAGCCGTACGCCGCTTCGATGGGGTTCTCTTCTTTGTCGTCGAGCAGGATGATGCCGCCGGTGGGGAAGTCGGGTCCCTGCACGAACTTCATCAGGGTTTCCACGTCAATGTCGTCGAGTTTTTCCCATTTTTCGAGCATGTAGACGATGGCGTCGATCACCTCGCCGAGGTTGTGCGGCGGGATGGAGGTTGCCATGCCGACGGCGATGCCTGTCGCGCCGTTGACCAGCAGGTTGGGCAGTGCGGCGGGGAGCACGCCCGGTTCGGTGAGGGTGTCGTCGAAGTTGGGGACAAAGTCAACGGTGTTTTTGTTGAGGTCGGAGAGGATGTCGAGGGCGGCAGGGGTGAGGCGGGCTTCGGTGTAGCGCATGGCGGCGGGCGGGTCGCCGTCCACCGAGCCGAAGTTGCCCTGCCCATCTATGAGCAGGTTGCGCATGGAAAAGTCCTGCGCCATGCGCGCCATGGCTTCGTAGACGGCGGCGTCGCCGTGCGGGTGATATTTACCGAGCACTTCGCCGACGATACGGGCGGACTTTTTGTACGCCGAGTCGGCGCGGATGCCCATGTCGTACATGGCATAGAGGATGCGGCGCTGGACGGGTTTGAGTCCGTCGCGGGCATCGGGCAGGGCGCGCGCCACGATCACGCTCATGGCGTAATCGAGGTAGGATTGCTGCATTTCGCGGTCAATGTCTATTTTGCGTACGGTTCCAAGATCCATGGAGTCTCCAGATGCCAACCGCAAAGACACGGAGAACACAGAGGCTTTTTATGTTCTCGGTGTCTCCGTGACTTGGCGGCGAATGTATGTTCTATAGCGGGGACAATCTTACGGGGAAAGAGACGAGGCGTCAAGCCGAGCACAAAGAGAATATTGAAGATATCGGATCCAGCACGTTTCCGCGGGTCAGGCTTCCCTGTCCGTTCGTTTCAGGGTTTGAATTCGAGGGCTTTTGTCAGGCAGATACCTTTGACGCCATCGTCGGAGCATAACGTCATCGACGCGCGTAATTTATGACCGCTTGGATCGTAGACAAAGGACGGCGCGCTCAGGATGAGCGTTTCGCCGGCGCCCAGGGCTTTGCGGGATTCCGATGCGGTACAGCCGTTGTAGTTGATGAAATCGTCGTCGCTGATGGCGACCAGGGCGTTGGTATCCGCATCCGCCACTTGCAGGGAGATGGATCTGAATGTGATGCCGCCGGTGTTCTTCAGTTTGAACTCGACCCACCATTTGCCGGAGCAGGATTCCAGGTTGTCGTATTCCACTTCGAAGGCGGGAACAGGCGTCGGCGTGGGAGGAGGCGTGAAGACCGGCAATGTCTCGGTGTTGCCGACGAGCGAAGCATACTCGCCCCACAACCAGCAATAGCCGCCGGGGGCATCTGGGTTGGCGACATACCAATAGGCGCCGGTTCGGTCGCGTCCGAAGATTTCCGTGGTCTCGCCGACCAGCAGGGCACCCACCCGGTCATAGACTTTTCCCGGGCCGACCCGGCAGTTTGTGTTGACGGAGACGCTGATCATCGGCGCGGAAGGGGTTTCGGTAAAGAACGGGGTGGGCGAGAGGGTGACGGTGGGTGTAAGGGTGGGCGGAAGAGGCGAAGGAAGGGGAGTATCCGTTCCTGCGCGGGCGGTCTGAATGTGGATTGCAGAAAGAGTCTGCGCGACTGCCGTATGAATAAGATTGGGATCCGGCGCGGTAACGCCGGTTGGTCCGCAGGCGGAGGCGAGGACCGCCAGAACGGCAACAAAAGCGAAGGCGGAAATTGGCTTGAACATATCGCTCCTTTTTGTCGCTGTATTCATCTTATCACTTTTCAAGACGGAAAATCCCGCGGGCATGTTCCGGCATCTACCGAACAGACAGGGCATGCAAAGGTCTTTGTCCGTAGGAGGCGGGTCATCATTCGGGGCGCGGTCTCCCCACCCCCCGCTTTCTGCGTGAATCGGCTCCGGTGTCGAAAGGGAGTTCGCGCCAGGGGCGGTTCGATTGGAGGAGTTCGACCCTCCGGGTTCAGGGGCTGAACGTCAGTTCCCGCGTGAGGCACGTGCCTTTCAATTTGTCTTCCGTGCAAATGGTCATCTGGGCGGTCAAACTGTGTCCCTTGGGGTTGTACCCAAAAGGCGGCGCGCTGACGGTGAGCGTTTCGCCCGGTTTCGCCGCCTCGGATGTGTTGACCGTATCGCACCCGTCGCGGTTCGTAAAATTGTCGGCGTTCAGGCTGCCCACGAAACTGGTTTCCGCATCGTTGAGGGTGAGCGACCATGATTCGAACGCGGCGCCGCTCGAATTCTTGAAGGTGAATTCCACCCACCACGTCTTGTCGCACGATTCCATCTTTTGGAAAGCCGCCTGAAACGCCGATTCGGGCGGCTGGGGAGGAGTCATGTAGACCAACGTCAGGAGATTACCGCTGACGGCGGCGTATTGTCCCCATACCCAGCAAAATTCTGGATTTCCTCCCGGATTGCGAATGTACCAATATTCTCCTTTCGGTTCCCGCCCGACGATTTCGGCTGTTTCGCCCACCGACAATACTCCTACCCTTTCGAATATCGCGCCAGGACCCGACCGGCAGTTCGTATCCACGGAGACGGTGAGACGGGCAGGCTCGAACGTGGGCGTAAAGGTCGGCGTGGTGGAGAGTGTCGGCTCGATGGATGGCGTAAGCGAGGCGGGAGCGGTGAATGTTGCGGTCGCGGGATTTGCCCGCGCGGCTTCCGTCTGGCGGACGGCGATTGTTTGCGCGATGGACGTGTTGACGGCATGGGGGTCCGGCGACGCGCCGGGCGTTGTCTGACTGCATGCCAGTGCGGCGATGACAAGAAGGCTCACAGACACGAGAAGATGATAGGGTTTCGACATGGCTCTCCTTCCGTTCCACTCAATCATAATCCGAAAAACGGCTTTCGAGCGGCATGCCGAAGAATGCACGCGGAGGCGTTCGTCGTTATGCGCTCTTCACCCGGTGTGGATGAAGGTCTTCCCGAGACCGGTTGGTTTCCAGAGCAGGTATCCGCGCGAAAGCCATTTACGTTGCAGGGAAAGATCGTATCCGCGCTCCGCCAGTCGTTCTGCGGCGGCGGCAAACCATTGCCGAACCCCATACGTTTTTACGGATGCCGTTTCGGCGGCGGACCGTTTCCATGATTCGAAGAACTCATGGATCGGTTCGCCCGGCACAACACGGTGTATCAGATTCTTGGGCAGGACGGTCTGAAACTCTGCCGGGTCGAATCCCAGCCGAAAGTTGGTGCTGAACACCAGGGCTTCGAAACGCCAGTTCGCGGATTTCTCCCGCCTGACCAGGTTCGCGCACCAGACGCTCCCAAACGGATTCGATGTGCCCTCGATCATCAGTCCGTCCGGCAGGAGGTATGTAACAAGGGTTTCATACGCCCGGGCGAATTGCTTCTCTTCATACTGCCGCAGGACATTGAACGCGCGTAACAGGCGGATGTGTTCGCCGGTTTGTAACGGTAGATTGAATCCGCCCAAACGAAAGAAGGTTTTTTCGTCCCGGTAGGGCGAGGCGGCTTCGACCCTCTCGTGATCAATTTCCACGCCGAGAATTTTCAGGTTCGGATTGAGCCGCCGAAAACGCCGCGCCGCTTCCATGGTGGTGCGCGGGTCGAAGCCGTAGCCGAGGTCAACGAAGAGGGAATCGGCGAACGGTCCGTCGGTCCGCGTAAGAAGCGAGGGTTCGTACAGCAGGATGAAGTTATCAACCCGGCGGAGTCGGTTGGAGGCGGTTTTTCCGCGTGTGGGCTGTCCCAGCGGTTTCAAGGAGCGAGGCATGGTCCGATTATAAAGAGCCGGTTGGATGCGGCGGGCAATGCCGCAGTGTTTCCGTTCAGCCGCCCTGCTCGTCGTTGGGGCCCGATTTGGCGAGCAGGCTGGCGATACCTTTCAGCCCCAGCCACCACTGCTCCTTGGGGCGCTGGAACTCGGCGTCAATCATGCGGTCAAAATCGCGCATGTCGTGAAAACGGATTTGTCCGTTCTGCATGCCGATGAAGGCGCTGTTGTGTTCGCCTTTTTGACACTGATCGAGCAGATAATCGAGACACATGCCCGCCAGCCGCGTTGCCTGGATGCGGTCAAAGGGGGAGGGGTCGCCGCCCTGCTGGAGATGCCCCAGGATGGCGGGTCGCACATCGAACACGTCCCTGCCTTCCTCCTCGAAGAGCGAACACATGAACTCGGTGGTGTAGACCGGGTTGGCGTATTCGTTGCGGATCATCAACCCCAGCCGCTTGCCGGAGTTGAACCCATCGAGCAATTTTTCCACGTCCGATTGCAAGTCGCGCAGTTTCACCCCTTCCTCGTGCAGATAGACGCGTTCCGCGCCGGTGGCAATGCCGCCCATGAGGGCAAGATAGCCGCAGTAATGCCCCATCACTTCCACAACGAAACAACGCCGCGTGGCAACCGCCGACTGTTTGATCTTGTCCACGGCATCCACGATGCTGTTGAGGGCGGTATCCGCGCCGATGCTGAATTCGGAGCCGGGCAGATTGTTGTTGATGGAGGCGGGCAGGCAAACCATGGGGATGTTGAACGACGGGAAATTCGGTCGTTCCTTGAGCAGGTTGAAGACCGTTTCATAGGCGGTCCAGCCGCCGATGACGAGCAGCGCATCAATATGGTGATCCTCGATGACGCGGGCGATGGCGTACAAGTCGCGTCCTTTGGGGATGCGGCGCGTGGTGCCCAGCGTCGAGCCGCCGCGCGTTGCCCAGCCGCTTACCCGCATCCAGTCCATTGCCTCCACTTCGCCTTCGATCAATCCTTCGAAACCGTTATGCACGCCGAGCATCACATGTCCCTGATCGAGCCCGAGGCGAATGGCGGCGCGGGCGGCGGTGTTCATGCCCGGCGACGGGGCGCCCGCGTGCATGACGGCAATGCGGAAACGTTTCTTGGTCGGGTCCACGGGGTGGGGCAGGGCGCGCACCATCGTCTTGAAGGTGAGGAAGGCGTCTTTGAAAGAGCCGCTCCTGAGCGACATGGCGCGTTCGAAATCCCTGGCTTCGACCGCCTCGGCAACCGCCTGGGTGTTCTTCACGCTTTCCATGAGGGGCAGGCGCGTCATGCGGTTGTTGCGGATGCCGATGACGATCGGTTCGTCGTCCGGCTTGATGGAGAGCAGGGCGTTGACCGCCTCGTATCCCATCATGGTGCCGAGGATGCGGTCGTAGGCGCTGGGGCGACCGCCGCGCTGGACGTGTCCCAATACGGTCACGCGCACTTCCTCGCCCAGCCGTTCTTCGAGGGCGCGCTGTACGTCGCTGGAGCCGATGTATTTGCCGTCTCTGTCGCGGGCGCCCTCGGCGAGGATGACGATGCTGTCGCGGCGCCCCGCTTTTCGTCCGGCTTTGAGGCGTTCAGCGAGCACATCCTGCCAGTTCTCCACATCCGGCGGGGATTCGGGGATGAGCACCCAGTCTGCGCCGGTTGCCAGTGCGCCCATCAGGGCAAGGTAACCGCAGTTACGTCCCATCACCTTGACGACGAAGGTGCGCTGGTGGCTTGCCGCTGTGCTGGTGATGGCGTCCACCGCTTCGGTGATGCGGTGCAGGGCGGAATCGGTGCCGATGGTCATGTCGGTGCCGGTGAAGTCGTTGTCAATCGAGCCGACCAAGCCCACCAGGGAAAGGCTTGGACAGGCGGCGGCTTCTTTGGCGGTGATTTCGCCGCCTTCCGCCAGTTCCGAGATCAGTTCCCGCCATTCCTGACGGAAGACGTTCGCGCCGGTGAGCGAGCCGTCGCCGCCGATGACGATCAGTCCGTCAATGCCCGCTTTGATGAGATTTTTTGCGGCGGTGCGGCGGCCCTGGCGGGTACGGAAGGCTTCGCATCGTGCGGTCCCGATAATGGTTCCGCCCAACTGGATGATGCCCCCCACCGAATCCCAGTCCATTTTGCGGATGAAATTGCCGTCGTCCACCATGCCTTGAAAACCTTCGTAGATGGCGTAGACTTCGAGACCTCTGTCCAATGCGGTTCGCACCACCGAGCGGACGGCGGCGTTCATGCCCTGGGCGTCGCCGCCGCTGGTGAGTATTCCGATTCGTTTTGTCATTGTGTCCTGCCGAATAAGTGAAGTGGTGTTGCGCGTCGTTCCGAAAAACGGAAGACATACATTCAATGCTGAAAGCCATGCCGGAAAACGCCGTGAGATGCACGGCGGCATCGTCGGAAGATCATCCTATGGCGGGTCGAATTTCGCGCTGGATTGTACTTCAAAAACCCGGCATCCAAGGCGTCACATTCCGCCTATAGGGCGGCAACTATTCGCCATGGAACGGGTTGATATGACAGAATGCCTTTCTCCTCGAAGGCGATGCGCTCGACCGGTTTTTGAGCCGCTTTCACGAGGTTTTCGAACGAACACAGAGGTGATCATGAGCGTACAAACAGGACAATTCTGGGCGGGGGTGCGCGCCGAACTTCCGATTTTGATCGGTGTATTTCCCTTTGGCATGATCTATGGCGCCCTGGCGTTGAACGCCGGGCTGGAGCAGTTCGCGGCGCAAATGATGTCTGCGATTGTGTTTGCCGGGTCGGCGCAATTTGTGATCGTCCAACTGGTGCATGAGGCGGCGCCGGGCTTTGTGATCATCCTGACGATTGCCGTGGTGAATCTACGGCATGTGTTGTATTCCGCTTCGCTGGCGCCGTACCTGGGGCATTTGCCTCTTCGATGGAAAGCCCTGCTGGGTTATCTGTTGACGGATGAGGCGTATGCGCCCACCATCCTCAAGTATGAACGTACAGGCGTTCAGCCTTCCGGTCATTGGTTCCTATTGGGCGCGGGTCTGGCTCTTTGGTCCACCTGGCAGGCGAGCACCGCGCTGGGAATTTTCCTTGGCGCGGCAATTCCCGATTCATGGTCGCTCGATTTTGCACTGCCGTTGACTTTCATCGCCATGGTTGTGCCGGTCTTGAAGGGACGCCCGTATGTTGCTGCGGCGTTGTCGGCTGGCGCGGTGGCGCTGGCTGCCTATTCGCTGCCATTCAAATTGGGGCTGATCCTTGCCGCGTTGACGGGGATCGGACTTGGAACCTCTCTGGAGGGAAGAAACGCGCAACGGGAGGAAATGTGAATATCTGGCTGATTATGTTGCTGGGCGGGCTGATGACCTTCGGAATGAGGTTTTCCTTGATTTACCTGTTCGGCAGTTTTCAGGTCCCGGAGACGATGCGCCGGGCGCTGCATTACGTTCCCCCTGCGGTGTTGTCTGCGATCGTCTTTCCCGAGTTGTTTTTCCGTAACGGGGTGCCGGATCTTTCGCTGGATAATACGCGCCTGATGGCGGGGCTGGCGGCTGTGTTTGCGGCGTGGCTCAGTAAAAATACCCTGTTCACGATCGTTGCCGGAGGGGTCGTGTTGTTTCTTTTGCAATATTTTCGTTGAGAGGTTTAGATTGCGGCGCGGGGCTTGTCAACGTCAATCCATCTGCGCCCATGGCTGCAAACGGCTCGCGGCGATGGACGTGGCTGGCAGACAGCCGCATTCCTTTGAGGGCAAGACCGAGACCCGGCGTTGTACTCTAAAGAAAGATCGTATACACCCCGCCTGTTTTATCCTGAAGTGAACGGGTGGCCGCCTCCCTTGCCTTTTCGATCAGGGTGTTCATTTCGGTTGCCGCAGTGATTCTGGCAGACGAGACGATGCCCATTCCGAGTTTGAGTTGTATCGGTGTGCCATCGAGCAGGGAGATGTTTGCATTCAGAATGCCGCTGGCGATGCGTGTGGCGATCTTTTCCGCATCCTGACCGATCACACCGGGAAGGGGAAGCAGGAAGGTGCTTTTCTCATATCGTCCCACGCCATCGTATGGGCGGCTTTTTTCATGGATTGCCTGGGCGATCAAAATGAATATCTCTTCGACAATTTGCGAACCGTATTTCATTTGGATTTCACCGAGATTTTCTATCTCGATGGCAATCAAACTGAGCGGAGACTGGCCGCGGCGGGCGCGTTCGAGCTCCCCGCGTGAAAGCGCAAGGAATGCCGTTTCGTTCAGGGTCCTGGTCAGGGGATCGAACAGGGCTGTTTTTTCGAGTGTATCTTTTGCGTTGACGAGGTTGTCACCCAGTCCGAGAATGCGCTCGCCAATGTGAACGCGGGACTTCAATTCGAGCGGCACGATGGGTTTGTGAAGATAATCGTCTGCTCCGTTGCGGGGCTGGGTGATATCCGTATCTTGCGCTTTGGACGCGATCAATAGGATATAAATGTAATAGGGGGGACGGGCGTCCCGCAGACGTTTGATGAATTGTTTTTCGTTCGCATCCGTCGTGACCTGGTCAACGATCACAAAGCGGATATCGCCCTCTTGAAGTGCCAGCATCGCCTCATCGCTGTTTTGGGCGGTAACGATCTCGTGCCCATTGTGTTGCAGTACCTGTTGAACGACGGAGCGTTCCATCATGTCGTTGTCGAGTACGAGTATCTTCATGCCTGCCTCTGGAGGTGATTATATCCCATACCTGTTATGTTGACGCATGGCGCCCGAAACGGTGCATCTAGGGCAAAAACTAATATCGAAAGGCCATAGCAACTACTCCATGGACATTGTAAAAACCGCCTCTTTTCGTTATAATACCGGCTATTAGGGCGGGCGCCCGGTTGCTTCGAGCGATCTCCCGCCCATGCGACTGCAATTCGCGTTCGGCAAGTATCCATCAGCAAAATATCCAAGACGCTGACGAGGACGAGTACGTTTCAAAGCGGTTTTCAGAGAGCCGAGCCGTTGGTCGAGTGCCAAAGTATCGAGACCAACGTGGTGCGAGCAAGGCAAAAGCGCAGAAACAGAATGGACCTCCGAGTGTGAAGAGAAAGCCCCTGGGGCGAGTACCAGAGACGGGAACTGCACCCGTTACCCCGCAGAGTTACTTAGGACGATAGCGCTTATAAGTCCATGAGACTATAAGACTATCTGACTAGCTAACTACAAGAGTGACGCTGGCTTCCTTACCCTGTTGCATCACCGACAGGGTTTTTTATTTCAGGCAAGCGTAATTTGGGTGGCACCACGAGACTCCCCTCTCGTCCCAATGGACAGGAGGGGATTTTAATTTAATCGCTACTATGTCATTCTGAGGAGCCCGAAGGGCAACGAAGAATCTCCGTCACGACCAGCAAGACTCTTCGGTCACAACGAACGCTCCCTCAGAGTGACATGAATACTAAGGAGTTTTATGTTACTCGAATCCACATCAACTCAAACCATCATCCGCGAAATCTCCGCGGACCTCGAAACGCCCATCAGCGTGTACATGAAACTGCGCGGCGAGGGCGCATCCTTCCTGCTCGAATCCGTCGAAGGCGGCGAGCGGATCGCGCGCTACTCGTTTATCGGCGTTCAGCCCAAAGCGCAGTACATCCTGCGTGGAGATGAAATTGAAATCAAAGAGAAGTCCCAATCACAAATTACCAATTACCACAACGACCCCACCTATTTCCTGCAAGAGGAAATGAGCCGCTTCAACTTCAAATCGCAGGCTGGCGCGCCGCGTTTCATCGGCGGGCTGGTGGGATATCTGGGCTTCGAGGCCGTTCGGTTTTTTGAACCAACTCTAAAGTCCAGCATGAAGCGGGCGGCGCTCCCCGACGGCATCTTCCTCCTCGCCGATACCGTCATCGCCTTCGACCACGCGCGCCGCAGTCTGTCGCTCATCGCAAACGTCCTCGACGGCGACGTTGACACAGCAAACCGCAAACTCGATGAAATCGAATCGCGTATTCATCGAGCGTTACCACCGTCCCCGCCGCGCGAAGCGAAATCATCGAAGACGCGCTCAAACATGACGCAGGGACGCTTCGAAGACATGGTGCGCGACGCCAAAGAGTTCATCGCCGCGGGCGACATTTTTCAGGTAGTGCTTTCACAGCGCTTCACGCGCGAAACGGATGTCGAGCCGTTCGACGTCTACCGCGCCGTGCGCCGCCTCAACCCCTCTCCCTACATGTTCTTTTTCGATTTCGGGATGGTGGATGGCGAGCCGCTCTTTCTGGTGGGATCGTCGCCTGAAATGTTCGTGCGCCTCGAAGACCGAACCGCCTCACTCCGACCGATAGCAGGGACGCGCCCTCGCGGCGCCGACTCCAACGCCGACGCCGCGCTCGCGCAAGAGTTGTTGGCTGATCCCAAGGAACGCGCCGAGCATGTGATGCTCGTGGACCTGGGACGCAACGACCTGGGGCGCGTCTGCGAATATGGCACGGTGCGCGTTTCGGATTTCTTCACCATCGAAAAATATTCGCACGTCATGCACATCGTCTCGCACGTGGAGGGGAAGTTGAAGCCAGACCTGACCGCCTTCGATTTGGTCCGCGCCTCCTTCCCCGCAGGGACCGTCAGCGGCGCGCCGAAAGTGAGAGCGCTGGAGATCATCTCCGAACTCGAACCCGATGCGCGCGGCGCGTACGCGGGCATGGTCGGTTACTTCGGCTTCGACGGCAACATGGACACCTGTCTCGCCATCCGCACCATGGTTGGATGCGGGAATACTTTTAGTGTTCAATCTGGTGCAGGCATCGTCGCGGATTCAAACCCGAACACCGAGTTTCAAGAGACGGTGAACAAGGCGGGCGCAATGTTGCGTGCGATCGATACAGCAGAGCAAGAATGAAGGATAAAGGATGAGGAATGAATAAAACCCCATTCGCCTTTCGTCTTTTGCCCCTGCCCTTTTTTCATCCTTCATAATTCATCCTTCATCATTTGAAAGGAAACTACCCATGACCTCCAAACCCCGCCTCCTCACCGGCGACCGCCCAACGGGACGACTGCATCTCGGTCACTACGTCGGCTCGCTCTCGAACCGTGTGCGTCTGCAATATCAATACGAATCCTTCTTCATCATCGCAGACCTGCACACCCTCACCACCAAGCCCGAACCCCAACACATCAAAGAGATTCCCACCTACATCAAAGAAACCGTGTTAGATTACCTCGCCGTTGGCATTGACCCGAACGTCAGCACCATCTTTGTTCAATCGGCAATCCCTGAAACCTACCAGTTGAACCTGCTCTTCGAGATGCTCGTCACCGTGCCGCGCCTCGAACGGATGCCCACCCTCAAAGACATGGCGCGCGACGCCAACATCGACTCGATGCCCTTCGGTCTGCTTGGCTATCCTGTCCTCCAAGCCGTAGACATTTTGTTGCCCCGCGCACAGGTCGTCCCCGTGGGACGCGACAACCAATCGCACGTGGAACTCGCCCGCGAGATGGCGCGCCGCTTCAACAACCTCTACGGCGAAACCTTCCCCGAACCCGAACCCATCATCGGCGACGTTCCGCTTTTGGTCGGCACGGACGGACAGAACAAGATGAGCAAGTCGCTCAACAACGCCATTTATCTTTCCGACGAAGCCGAGACGGTCAAACAAAAAGTGATGAACATGTACACCGACCCCAAACGCCTCCGCGCCACCGACCCTGGCACTGTGGAGGGCAACCCCGTCTTCATCTACCACGACGCCTTCAACCCCTCCAAAGCCGAAGTGGATGACCTCAAGGAGCGTTATCGCGCTGGCAAAGTCGGCGACGTGGAAGTTAAAGAAAAACTTGCCCGCGCCATCAACAACTTCCTCGAGCCGATCCGCGAGAAGCGCGCCTACTTCCTCGCCCACCCGCTCATTCCGAATGACGTGCTGGCGCAAGGCATCAGCCGCATGCAAGCCGAAGCCAAAGCCACCATGGAACTCGTCCGCGAACGAACGGGGCTGTCCTATTCACTGGATTTGTTCGTGGATCAGGTGGATATTTTCGGGAATGAAGGCTAACGACAAACGACCGCAGACGACCGACCGCCGACCACTGATTACTGGTCACTGATAACTCTCGGTCTACCGTCGGCGGTCGGCGGTTATTCAGCAAAGGAACTAACCCATGCTCGTCCTCATAGACAACTACGACTCCTTTACCTACAACCTCGTTCAATACTTCGGCGAACTCGGTGCGGATATCAAAGTCTTCCGCAACGACCAGGTCACGCTGAATCAACTCATCGCCCTCGATCCCTCGCATCTCGTCATCTCACCCGGTCCAGGCGAACCCATCAAAGATGATGGTATTTCCTCAGACGCCATCAAATACTTCGACGGGAAAATCCCTGTGCTGGGTGTTTGTCTCGGGCACCAGGCCCTCGCCGCGGTCTTCGGCGGCAAAGTAGACCGCGCCCAGCGTCTCATGCACGGCAAGACCTCCAAAGTGACCCACAACGGACAGGGCATCTTCAAAGGCATCCCCTCCCCGTTCGAGGCGATGCGCTATCACTCCCTTGTCGTCTACGACCCCGTCCCCGCCGAACTCGAAGTCACCGCCGTCACCCCCGAAGAAGAAATCATGGGATTGAAACACAAAGAACATCACACCTACGGTGTGCAATTCCATCCCGAATCCATCCTCACCGAACACGGCAAGCAACTGCTCAAAAATTTTCTTGATTTGAATCCCGCTCCTGCCGCGAAAGGAGAATTTTCCATGCTCAAACCTTTTATTGCTAAAACCATTAATCGTACCGACCTCACCGCCGACGAAGCCGAGCAAGCCATGAACATCATCATGACGGGTCAAGCCACGCCCGCGCAGATCGGTTCGTACCTCACCGCCCTGCGTATGAAAGGCGAGACCATCCCCGAAATTACAGGCTCCGTCCGCGCCATGCGTGCCAACGCGGTGAAAGTCAAACTCAACACCGACGAAGCAATTTACGATATCGTCGGCACAGGCGGCGACGGCGCGCACACCTTCAACATTTCCACCGCCGCCGCGTTCGTCCTTGCAGGCACGGGACGTAAAGTCGCCAAGCACGGCAACCGCGCCGCCTCCTCACAATGCGGCAGCGCGGATGTCCTCTCCGCGCTCGGCGTCAATCTCGACCTCACCGCCGAACAGGTTGCCCAAGCCATCGAACAGGTTGGCATCGGCTTCATGTTCGCCCCCAAATTTCATCCCGCCATGAAACACGCCGTCGGACCTCGCAAGGAGATGGGTCAGCGCACCATCTTCAACATCCTCGGTCCGCTCACCAACCCTGCGGGCGCGCACATCCAACTCACGGGCGTCTTCGACCCCAAACTCACCGAGCCGCTGGCGCATGTCCTCAACGAACTCGGCTCCAAAGCTGCCCTCGTTATTCATGGCGCGAGCGGACTCGATGAGCTCAACCCCACTGGCGTCAACCGCGTCAGCCATCTCAAGAACGGCGCGGTCGAAACCTACGATCTCGACCCCGTTGAACTCGGTCTCGCGCAATCCACCGTTGCGGATCTGCGCGGCGGCACGCCCGATGAATCGGCAGAGATGATGCGTCAGTTATTGAGTGGCAACTTGAACGGCGCGCGACGCGATGCCGTCCTGCTCAACGCCGCCGCCGCCCTCGCCGCCGAGTCGGGCGATTTCAAATCCGCACTCGTTGAATCCCAAGCCTCGCTCGATAGCGGCGCCGCCCTCGCCAAACTCAACGCGCTCATCGCCTTCACCCAATCTGTGGCGTAACTGGCGTTCTCTAACGCCAACATAAAGACGCGCTTCATTATGGACATTCTTGCCCAAATCATCGAACACAAAAAGTTGGAAATCGCGGCGCTCGACGCCGGAGCCTTACGTCGCGCCGCCGAACAGAGTCCACCGCCCAGAGATTTTCTTGCCTTCCTCACCCCAACCCTTCTTCCCCAGGGAGAGGGGCAAGGGGGGAGGGTAAGCCTGATCGCTGAACTCAAGCGTGCCTCCCCCTCGAAGGGACTCCTCGCCCCGCACCTCGACCTCTTCCAGGTTGCGGATATCTACACCCAAAACGGCGCCGCCGCAATATCCGTCCTCACCGATGAAAAATTCTTTCAAGGCAGTCTTGAAACACTGTGCCAGTTACGAATGGCCAATTACCAATCTCCAATCTTCAATCACCCATTACCGCTCTTAAGAAAAGATTTTATCCTCCACGAAACCCAACTCTACGAATCCCGCGCCAGCGGCGCCGACGCGGTTCTCCTCATTGCCGCCGCCCTCTCCGACGACGCCCTCTTCGCCGACCTCCACGCCTGTGCCCAAAGTTTGGGATTGAGCGTATTGGTCGAAGTCCACGACGAAGCCGAAACCGAACGCGCCTTGAAAATCCCGAACATCCAACTCATCGGCATCAACAATCGGGACCTCGCCACCTTCGCCGTGACTCTCGAAACCACCGAACGCCTGCGCCCAATGATTCCCGCCGAAATCACCGTCGTCGCCGAGTCTGGAATTTTCACGGCGCAAGATGTAGAACGCCTGGCTCAAGCCAACGTGGACGCCATCCTGGTCGGCGAGGCGCTGATGACAGCCGAAGACATCCCTGCAAAAGTGAGGGAGTTGGCAGGTTTACAGGTTTGAATGTTTGAACGCCTGTCCTGAGCCTGTCGAAGGATTCAACCTGCCAACTTTCCAACTTTCAAACCTTATGACTCACATCAAAATCTGCGGAATCAAGACCCTCCCCGACGCCCTCGCCGCCATCGAAGCAGGCGCGGACTATCTGGGATTCAACTTCTACCCCAGGAGCGTCCGCTTCATCGAAAAATCCTCCTGCGCCGAAATCACCTCCGTCTTGAAGCGAGAACATCCGCACATCAAGCTCGTTGGCGTGTTTGTCAACTCGCTCGTGGACGAAATCGAAGACATCCTGCAAACCTGCCGCCTTGACCTTGCCCAACTGCACGGCGACGAAACGCCAGAGATCTTCGCCCAACTCGCTCCGTATGCCTTCCGTGCCTTTCGCGGAATCCCCAAATCAGTTGCTGGCTATGAAAGAGGCGAAGCGCCTGCCATGTTGATAGACGCCGCCGTCCAGGGCGTTTATGGCGGCAGCGGAGTCACCGCCAATTGGAACGGCGCGGCAGAGTTGGCGAAGAAGTATCCTCTGTTGTTGGCGGGTGGGTTGGCTCCAGAGAATGTCGCCGAGGCGGTGGGCAGAGTCAAGCCCTGGGGTGTGGACGTGGCTTCGGGCGTGGAATCAGCCCCAGGGGAGAAGGATGCGGGAAAGATGTCCGCTTTTGTTCAAGCAATACGAGGTAATCAAAAATGACCGCAGACCACCGACGGCAGACCTCCTCATGGTCAACGGTCGGCTGTCCGCGGTCAAATGAAGGAAACCACATGACCACTACTTTACTCTCCTCAAAATTCGGTCCCTACGGCGGACAGTTCGTCCCCGAAACGTTGATGCCCGCGTTGATCGAGCTGGAAGAAGCGTTCGTCTCCGCGAGGGCAGATGTTAAATTTCAAAAAGAGTTCAACAAATTGATGGCGTCGTTCGTGGGGCGACCGACACCGTTGACCTACGCAAAACGACTCTCGGAAAAACTGGGCGGCGCGCAAATCTATTTGAAGCGCGAAGACCTGGCGCATACAGGCGCGCATAAGATCAATAACGCGCTGGGACAGGCGCTGCTCGTGAAGCGGATGGGGAAGCGGCGCATCGTTGCGGAGACGGGCGCGGGACAGCATGGCGTGGCGTCGGCGACGGCGGCGGCGTTGTTGGGGCTCGACTGTGTGGTGTACATGGGCGTGGTGGATATTGCGCGGCAGGAGCCGAATGTGTTTCGCATGAAGTTGCTCGGCGCAGAGGTGCGACCAGTGACATCGGGCACGCAAACGTTGAAGGACGCCATCAACGAAGCGATCCGCGATTGGGTGACGAATGTGCGCGATACGCATTACCTGCTCGGTTCGGCGCTGGGACCGCATCCATATCCAACGATCGTGCGTGAGTTTCAGTCGGTGATCGGGATGGAGGCGCGCGAACAGATTCTGATGGAGGTGGGACGTCTGCCCGATACGGTCATCGCCTGCGTGGGCGGCGGGTCGAATGCCATCGGCGTTTTCAGCGGATTTGTGAACGATGAAAGCGTGGAGTTGATCGGTGTGGAAGCGGGCGGCAGCGGAATCGAATCGGGCAAACACGCGGCGCGTTTTGGTGACCCGTCGAAGGGGCGTGTGGGGGTCATTCACGGCACGCGCACGTATGTCTTGCAGGATGAAGACGGTCAGATTGCGGAGACGCATTCCGTCTCGGCGGGGCTGGATTACGCGGCGGTCGGACCCGAACACGCGTTCCTGCGCGATACCGAACGCGCCTTTTACACCTCCGCGACGGATGAGGAAGCGTTGAGCGCCTTCCAAACGTTGTGCCATACCGAAGGGATCATCCCCGCGCTGGAGTCGTCCCATGCGGTGGCGGAGGCGCTGAAACGCGCGCCGAAGATGAGAAAAGATCAGGTGATTTTGGTCAATTTGTCGGGGCGGGGGGATAAGGATTTGAATACGGTGATAAAGGAACTATCCGAACGCTGACCATTGACCGCAGATCGGGGTTGGTCGTCTGCCGTCGGCGGTCTATTAAGAGGAAATTATGAACAGACTTGAATCTGCTTTTGCCAATAAACCTATTTTCATGCCTTATTTCCCTTTGGGATACCCTGACCTTGAAACATCCGTTGACGCAATTGAAGCGCTTGCCCAAAACGGCGCGGACCTGATCGAGGTGGGGCTGTCGTTCTCCGATCCGCTCGCGGATGGCCCCATGATTCAGCAGGCGACGCAAATCGCCCTGGAAAAAGGCATCACGGTCAGGAAGTCGCTGAAAGCCGTGAAGGAATTGCGTCGCCGCGGCGTGGAGATTCCGTTGATCTTGATGGGCTACTACAATCCCATGCTGGCGTATGGACTGGAGAAATTTGTCCATGATGCGACAGAGGCAGGCGCGGACGGCTTCATCATCCCTGATCTGCCGATGGAAGAGGCGGAGGAGTTTCAGTCCATGTTAATCGCTGGTCGAGTAGACGGCGATGGATCTCGATACGCAACGAACGCTACTCAATCACCGCCGTCTTATCGGGACCAGATGAACGCAGTCGAAGCGCCGTTGATTCGAATGCTCGCCCCAACATCATCCCCCGAGCGCATGGAAATGATCGCCCGCAACGCGCAGGGATTTATCTATCTCGTGTCGGTGACGGGGATCACAGGCGAACGGAAATCCCTGGCGGAGGGGCTGGGAGGGTTGATCGCTCAAGTGCGCGAACACACCTCCGCGCCGGTGTGCGTGGGCTTTGGAATCAGCACACCCGAACAAGCCAGAGAGGTCGGCAGGCTGGCGGATGGGGTCATTGTCGGTTCGGCGTGCGTAAAGGCGATTGGGGGAAGTGAGAATCCCGTTGAAGCGGCGAGAGAATTTGCGAGGAGTTTTGCGGATGCGTTGAAATGATTTGGGAGACTACGCTCAAGAATACACGTAAAGTCCTGCCTCAGTTTGTGGAAGTCGGTTAAGAGCCGCTCACTCTATAGCCCGAAGGCCTGCCTTGGGACCGCCCGGTACATCGTCCCCGGAGCGGGCAGGTGTAGCCCTGCGGCGATAGGGTATGCAGGAACGCGGGAGGTTTTCGGTTGCGAGAATTAACGTTCGAAAATGGAAATGCTCTCGATGTGATACGTCTGCGGGAACATGTCCAACGGTGTGACATCCTTCAGCCTGTATCCCCCTTTGATCAGCCGCGCCGCGTCGCGCGCCAGCGTGGATGGGTCGCAAGAGACGTACGCAACGAGGCGCGGGCTCAGCTTCAGGAGTCCATCCACGACAGCCTTGTCCAGCCCCGCGCGCGGCGGGTCAATCAGGACGATATCCGGGTGCGCTTCGAGATGCGGAATCACCGCCTCAGCCTCTCCCTCGTAAAGTTCCACGTTGTCGAATTCATCCAGATTGAACGCGAAATCCTTGCACGCAGACTCGGAAGACTCGATGCCAATAACCCGTCCGCATTGGGGCGCGAGGAAGGCGCTGAAGAGACCGACGCCGCAGTAGACATCCAGCAGGGTGATGGAGGGGGAAATGGGTAATTTCGTCGTCAGGTACTTGACCATCTTTCCCGCCATGACTGTATTGACCTGAAAGAACGACGTAGCAGAGACTTTGAAATCGCGTCCCAGCACTCGCATGAGGATGTGGTCACTGCCCGCCAGGACGACCGCATCCCCTTCGTACACATGCACGACCAAAACCCCCGCTTCGATTTTCACTTCGGGCGGCTCGGGAGAGTCCGATTCGAGGACGAGCATCAAATCATCGTCCATGCCGAGGCGCAGGGAGACGCGTTCGATGTCTGTTCCCGGCTCGAATTCGAGTTGAGGCCAGAGGTCGTTGATGGAAGGTTCGGGGAGGTGGCATTCGGTGATTGTCCTCACCCCTTCCCTCTCTCCCGCGGAGAGAGGGGAAATGTAGCCTAATTTCCCCTCCTCGGTCAAATGGAACTGCACGTGATTACGATAATTCCACGGATTGGGACAGGCGAGCATTGGCTGGACGGGCGGATTCTCGATCTTGCCGATGCGTTGGAGTTGATCGATCAGGATGTTCGTCTTTGCCTGCAATTGTTGTTCGTAAGAAAGATGTTGATAATGACATCCGCCGCATTCGCCGAAATGTTTGCATTTTGGAGCGATTCGGTGCGGTGAAGGTTCAAGGAGTTCAACAATCTCCCCGCGGACAAAATTCTTTTTCTCTTCCACCAGTCTCACGCGGACCCGTTCCCCCGGCAGCCCAAACGGGACGAAGACCGCGCGCGAATCGGGCAGGCGTCCCAGCGCGTCACCGCCATAGGCGAGTTTTTCAAGCTGCAGGTCAAAGGTCTGCCTGGCGTTGGTCGAATGGTCGGGTGAAAGGCTCATGGGGGGAATTATAAATACGATCTCTCGCATAAGTCCGCCGGCGTTCGAGAACGTCTCTTACGCGGAGCGTATTGTGCAAGAATCCTGCACAAAGAGCCTGAACGGAACAAGCGATCAGGCTCTTCGCTTTCAATTCTTCGACTTGCAGTTTTCGACTATTGCTTCAAATACTCTTCCATTGCGGAGAGCAGTTTTTCGATATCCGCCATCTGGATCTCCCCCATATGCGCGATGCGGAAGGTTGTCTCCTTGATGGGACCATAACCGCCCGCAATGCGCATCTCGCGCTGTTTGAGGAAGGCGTTGAGTTCGGAGACGCTAATGCCGCGTTCGTTCCGGATGGTGGTAACCGTCTGCGAGCGGTAGCCCGGCGGGGCATAGATGGCAAGGTCGTGCGCCTCCGCCCATTCCTGCACGCGCTTCGCCATTGCCGAGTGACGCGCAAAACGGTTTTCCAGTCCCTCGGCGAGGATGCGATCGAGTTGGAAGTCGAGTGCGTAGATGAGAGACATGGCGGGTGTGGCGGGCGAGGAATCCTTCAGGCGGTGTTTCTCCATGCGGACGAGGTCGAAGTACCAGCCGCGGTGTTCCACCGATTTGGCTTTTTCCAGGGCGCGGTCGGATACGGCTCCCAACCCCAACCCCGGAGGAAGCGCAAGGCATTTCTGTGAGGAGGTCAGCACCATATCCAACCCCCAGGCGTCCATTTCGATTTTGGCGCCGCCCAGCGAGGAGACGGCATCCACAAGGATGAGCGTGTCGGGGGAGACGGCCCGCACCGCCTCGGCAACCTCCCTAACCGGATTCTGCATCCCGGTCGAGGTCTCGTTGTGGACAAGGGTCAGGGCTTCGAATCCGCCTTTTCGGACGGTATCCGCTATCCGTTCGGGAGAGGCGGGCGTGTCCCATTCGAAGGACAGTTTCTCCGCTTCTTTTCCGTTCGATACGGCGACCTCGTACCAGCGGTCGGCGAACGCGCCGTTGACCACCGATAATACGCGCCGATTGACAAAGTTGCGAATGGCGGCTTCCTGTAGTCCTGTGCCGGAGGAGGCGGTAAGAAAGACGCGATATTGTGTGTAGAAAATCTGCCGAGCCTTTTCAGAGGCGCGGCGATAGACGGCTTCGAATTCCTTGCTGCGATGCGGGAGCATAGGCGCGGTTTGCGCCTGTAGGACTTCGTCGGCAACGTCCACGGGACCGGGGACGAACATGCGTGCCATGATCACTCTGCTCTTATTTCAGGAAGAACGAGATGACGATCAGGACGAGGATGAAGAATCCGGCGAGCGTGCCGATGCGGGTCAGGTCTTTTTTGACATCCGAGTAATCGGGGTTGAACTCGCTGCGGCTGGTTGTGTACGATGTACTGACTGCTGTGGTTCGTTTGCTGTTTTTTGCCATTTTTACTCCTTAATTTTGCAACCGCGCAAAGACAACAATGCGCTGTTTGTTCACAAGATACGGATAACACGAGATCAAAGTCGCCGTCGGACTGCCCGTGGATGCCATCACCTCCACTGCAGTCGGCTCGACGATGGCGGTGCGGTCAACCACGTACACGTATTGTCTCTGTTGTGTGTAAATGATCACCTGATCGCCGGGTACGAGCCGGTCGAGGTGACGGAAGATCTCGCCGTACACGTCGTTGTGCGCCGAAAGCACCAGGTTGCCGTTCTGCCCCGGGTTTGCCGAACCGACATTCTGCCCCACGCCCTTCTTCAACTGTTCCCAGCCGTCGCCCTGCACGATGGGCGCGTCCACGTTGATGGCAGGGATCTGAATGCGGATCGCCTGGTCGGGCGCGGGCGTCGGGATGGGGAGATTTGCCAGCGATTGCACCATCGGGCGCAAATGTTCCGGAATCTCGGCGTCGTTCGGGCGGGTATTGCCAAAGGCGTCGGGCGGCGTGTGTCCCGAGGGCAGAACCACTGCCATCACCAGCGGTGTGGGGGTGAACGTCTCCTGAATGAGGGCGGAGGCAACCTCCTCATTCAACTCGCGCAGGATGCCAAAACCGCTGACGAGAACGCCGACAAGCCCCATCACCGCGAGAACTTCCACCGCCAAAAGGAGGCGGTCGAAGACCCGCCGGCGCGTCGAAACTTGGACTTGAGGCGGGTCGCCAGCCCCTTCGGGCGTATCCACCACCGGAGCGAAGGACTCCGGCTCCACAGTCACCACGCGGCCCGTCCGTTTGAAGTGTTCCAGGCGTTCACGCCGGGCGCCGCGCCGTTTCTCGATCAATAAACGGCGTAATTCCTCCACAGACAAATCTTCCGGGGATTTTCTTCGAGCCATCGCGGAGGAATTATACCGCGCTATAGTTGACAGACCTGCTTCCAAGTGCTAGAATCGTTATAGACAAAACAAGCACATAATTCACAAACGGCTATTTTCTGTGGGAGAATAAGTCAGTGTGACGTGCAAAAACTGATAGCTCAAAACTTAATTCAATTATGAGTGAGCTTGTTCGAAGTTGTGTTTTGTTGCTTCCCTGATTCAAACCCTACATAGGCAAGTATCTTTGCATGGACACTTGGTTTATTCTCGTTTCCATAGCGCGCTGGATTCTGGGATCTATTTTCTTGTTAGCCGCATTAACAAAATGGTTCGATTTGTCAAGCTTTCAACGCGTTATTATTCGATGGCATATTGGACGACCAGAATGGTCTGCCATTATCGCAAGAGGAGTTCCAGGTCTAGAGGCAACTATAGGCATTACATTGCTATTGAATATTTACCCAAAGATTGGGGCAACTTTTGGGATCGGGCTGTTACTAATCTTCACTACCCTATTATCTGCGCGGCTTATCAAAGGTGAAACTGAAGGGTGTGGTTGTTTTGGTAATTCGAAAAACGATAAAGTTAATCTGTTCACTATAGTCCGGAATCTCATTTTTTTGTCCCTATCCTTGTTTATCTTGTTCACGCCAGGTGAAACTTGGAATCCCCTGCCGATATCAATAATATTGGTAATTGGAATTTTGATTTTGGCGGGAATTCAAAGATTGTCTGCAGTTCACACTTCTTTGAAGCGCACGGTTGATAACCCTGTTCGCGCTCAATTTTCACCAAAATCTAGTACTATATCTCGACGAGACTTCCTGAAGATTGGACTTGGCGCATTGGGGGCATTTCTAGTGAATGCTTTGGGGATAGAGACTGCATATGCATTATCATGCTCCCCGCCACCCCGATGTTGTTGCAACCAAACTTATAGCCATTGGGAACCCTATTGTTATACAAGCGGCTGTTCGTTCCCCTACAGACGCCATCATGTCTGGCGACGTACATGTGAGTCATGCTATTGTGGGTGCGGTTCCTCTTGTAGAACTGGATGGTGTTGTTGTACATGCACATGCGAGACATGCGGCTATGCCTGCGATACTATTACGCCAAATTGTGGATGTGCGTGTTCTTATTGTAACCCGTGTTCGTGCAGCGATGGAGGTGGATGAACATTATGCGATCAAAAATGGCACTGTTTTTAGCCTTTTCATTTGCCTTATTGATTTCATGTCAGTCGAATGAAAATGGAACAGAAAGGATCAACGCAACCATGATAGTTTCCCCAACTCCCGTTTTCCTGCAAGATCATGGTGTCCTCTATATTAGAAGCGAATATCATCAGGCTCAAATGGGACTCTCGATTGTTCAGGGAGGCGGCGAATTTCAGTCCTTAACTACATCGTACGAATGGTGGGTTAATGTTGACAATTTACAACAAGTCCGCCGTGTTACAACCGAGTGGCTGGAAGATGGTCCTCATATTGTTGCCGCGGATGGTTCAAATGGCAGTAATGGATGGTGGCAGGTGGATTTAGCCCGGGGTATCCCCCAGGTTGTATACGATGATGGTCAGACTCCATTCGCTCTGCCCAATTTGGACGCTTTCCTTGAGATATTCTCGCGAAGCGGCAAAAAACTGGTTGAAGATGTTGAAACGAATAAGGCGGAACAAGTCAATCAGTTTCAACAGGCGCCATGGGGAAAGGTGGTCTCGATTCGAAAAACAGACCCACAAACCGGTCAAACCATCACAGCCCTTGTCAGAGTGGAGCCGCCCAACATTTTGATCGAAAGAGTTGTGTCGGATAAGGATGGTAACTTGTTCGAAACGATACGCATTACAAATTGGGAGTGGCTGGACCCTGCAACTTTGGATTTGGATTTCTGGATGAATCCCCCGGCTGATGTACCGATTGGCGCGAGTCATCCTTGATATTGTCAAATCCAACCCTTCTCGTTATAATGTCAGTCCTCCGGGCGGGTAGCTCAGTTGGTTAGAGCACTGCTTTGACATAGCAGAGGTCGTAGGTTCGAGCCCTATCTCGCCCACAACATGACCCACTCCAATCATAAGGAGGGGTCATGTTTTTGATTTTCGCCTGCCCTCCCCTCAGGCGGTGTGGGTTAAGGATAAACCCCGTCACCGTCTTTATTTCAGGCGATTACTCGACGCGGAATCACATGCAACCTGGAGAACCGCTTGACGCCGCATTCAAGATGCCAGACCATGCCGCACGGCTACGGCGTGAATTCGATGGTTTTCGATGTACATGCACCGCCCTGACCGATCTCGGTGCAGAGTTTCACGGTGGCAGACACCTTATGCCCGGTCGGATCCGCGCTGAGCGACGGGGCGACGACTGTGTAGGTTTCACCCGGTCCCAGCGTTGGTGTGACGGCGGTGAGAATGCAGGCGTTCACATCCTGGAAACCGTCCAGGGATGCGGCGCGGGTTTCGCTTGTGACCGTATCCGTGATGGCGATGGAGATGGACTTGAAAGCGAGCGCTCCTGTGTTTTTGAGGAAAATGCGCGTCCACCAACTGAGACATTTGCCCGAGTTGACGTAAGCGGCATCGAAGGAGGGCTGGGGCGCGGGGGTATATGTTGGTGGCGGGGCAAGGACGGGGACATTGCCGAGGTTGGCGCCCGTGGCGTAAAAGCCCCACAACCAGCAGGTCACATTGGGGTTGTTCGGACTGCGGACGAACCAGTAATTGTCGAAGGGATGCCTGCCGACGACCTCGATGGTTTGTCCCGGCTGAAACGTGTCCACAAGGACAAACTCCACGGCGGGGCCTACGCGGCAATTGGTCGCCTGCGACAGTGTGACGTAGGGGAAGGAAGGCGTCGGCGTGAAGGCGAGTGTGGGGGTGAATACAGGCGTCGGCGTAAATGCGGGAGGCGCTGTGAAGGTGGGAAGCGCGGGTGTTGCTGTGTACGGACCGGAGAGGGCGGTGATGGTCAGTTGGGCGGCAAGCAGGGCGTCTGGGGTGGGGGTTCGATCTGCCGCGCTTCTTGGCATATTGCATGCCTGCAGGAGCAGCGCGAGAGCCAGCATCAGGGATGGAATGATTTTATATCGTTTCATAAGCCTCTCCATCAACAAACATAAGGGCGACTTTCACGGTCGCCCTTATGTTTGTTCCAGGTTGTTTCAGTCGCCTGCTTCTGCATCCGGTAATTGTTCGGTGTCGGTTCCCGGCGTTCCTTCGGCTTCGGCGGTAAAGCGCCCGTGCGTAAAGCCGGTGCCCGCAGGGATCAGTTTGCCGATGATCACATTCTCCTTCAAGCCGATGAGCGGGTCGGTAGTCGAGCCGATGGCTGCGCCCGCCAGCACTTTGATGGTGTGCTGGAAGGAGGATGCGGAGAGGAACGAATCGGTGCTGAGCGAGGCTTTCGTCACGCCGAGCAGGACCTCGGAGAATTTGGCGGGTTGCTTGCCCTCCGCCAGCAATTGTTCATTGACCTTGCGGATTTCGAGGCGGTCCACTACATCTCCGGGCAGGTACTTGGCGTCGCCGGGACGGGTCACTTGCACCTTGCTCAGCATCTTGCGGATGATGGTCTCGAAGTGTTTGTCGTGGATGTTCTGACCCTGGGAGCGATAGACCTTTTGCACTTCGGTCAACAGGTACATCTGACACGCCTCGCGTCCCTGAATTTTCAGCACCCGGTGCGGGTTGAGCGAACCCTCCGTCAGCGGTTGACCCGCCTCCACGCGCTCGTTGTTCTTCACCAACAGGCGCGAAGTGGTTGGAATCTCGTACGAAACGGATTCTTTCTGATCATAGGAGACGATGACCTTCCGCTCTTTTTTCTCCACACGGACGCGCCCGCCATGCTGGGCGGCGATCTTCGCGTCGCCCAGGGTTGCCAGCACATCGCCAGCCTTGACCTCCGCCTCGTCCTTGACTTCGATCTTCCAGTCATCGGGAAGGGAGTATTCGTCGCTGACCAGCTGGCTGTTTTCGATGATCACTTCCCGCAGGTCGGCATATTTTTCGGACTGGTCCACATGCAGGGTGCCGCTGATTTCCGCGATGATGGCTTCGCCCTTCGGCTGTTTGCGCGCTTCGAACAGTTCCTCCACGCGCGGCAGACCGGTGGTGATGTCTGCGCCTCCGGCGGCAACGCCGCCGGTGTGGAAGGTGCGGAGCGTCAACTGTGTGCCGGGTTCGCCGATGGACTGCGCCGCAACGATGCCGACCGCGGAGCCGAGTTCTACCATGGTGCCGCGTCCCAGGTCAATGCCGTAGCACTTGGAACAGATGCCGTGCTGAAGTTCGCACGTCAGCGGCGAGCGGACTTTGACCTCCGCCGCGCCCGAAGCGGCGATCTTGCGCGCTACTTCGTAATTGATGATGTCGCCGCTCTCGGCAATCACTTCGCCGGTCTGCGGATCCATCACGTTTTCAGCCAGCA